>CAZASQ010000011.1:0-63786 GCA_964487905.1 uncultured Prevotella sp.
CTCTACAGCTGCCTGCGCCGCAGCAAGACGAGCGATAGGAACACGGAACGGAGAGCAGCTCACATAGTTCAGTCCAACACGATGGCAGAACTTCACCGAAGATGGCTCACCACCATGCTCACCGCAAATACCACACTTCAACTCGGGGCGTGTGGTACGTCCCTTATTCACAGCCATCTTGATAAGCTGTCCTACACCTTCCTGATCAAGAACCTGGAACGGATCAACATTCAAGATCTTCTTCTCCAAATAAGACGGCAGGAAACTGGCAATATCGTCACGGCTATAGCCAAAGGTCATCTGCGTAAGGTCGTTCGTACCGAAGCTGAAGTATTCAGCATGGCGGGCGATAAGGTCAGCCGTCAAAGCTGCACGCGGAATCTCAATCATTGTACCAATCTTGAACGGCACTTCCACGCCCTCTTTCTCAAACAGTTCCGTTGCTGTCTTGCGAATAACGGCTTCCTGCTGCTCAAGCTCCGACTCAATACCCACGAGAGGCACCATGATCTCGGGACGCGGATTGAAGCCTTCTTTCTTCAGCTGGCAAGCTGCGCCAAGAATAGCTCGCGTTTGCATGGCCGTAATCTCGGGGAACGTATTGCCCAAACGGCAACCACGCAGACCCAACATAGGATTGTGCTCAGAAAGCGAGTTAACACGATTCTGGATGAAACGCACGCTCACGCCCATGTCAGAAGCCATGATCTCCTGACCCTTCAGATCGTGCGGAACAAATTCATGGAGAGGCGGATCAAGCAAGCGAATGTTGACCGGCTGACCATCCATGCACTTAAGGATTCCATAGAAATCTTGTCGCTGGAAAGGCAGCAGCTTAGCCAAAGCCGCCTTACGTCCCTCCGTGTTGTCGGCAAGGATCATCTCGCGCATGGCCTTGATCTTCTCATTCTCAAAGAACATGTGCTCCGTGCGGCACAATCCAATACCTACAGCACCAAAACTGCGAGCAACCTCTGCATCGTGCGGCGTATCAGCATTGGTACGCACTACCAACTTTGTGTACTTGTCGCAAAGTTCCATCAAATTGGCAAAGTCTCCCGTCACCTCAGCCGGGCGGGTACTCACCTCACCATAGTACACCTCACCAGTAGAACCATTGATGGAAATATAGTCACCCTCATGCAGCGTAGTGCCCTCGATCTCTACGGTGCGTGCCTTATAGTCCACCTGAATAGCACCAGCACCACTGACGCAGCACTTACCCATACCACGTGCTACCACAGCGGCATGAGAAGTCATACCACCACGAGCCGTAAGGATGCCCTCTGCAGCATTCATACCTGCAAGATCCTCTGGACTTGTCTCGATACGCACCATCACTACGCGGTTGCCAGCCTCATGCCATTTGGAAGCATCGTCTGCAAAGAACACAATTTGCCCACAAGCCGCACCCGGAGAGGCAGGGAGACCGCGTGTAAGCACTTTTGCACCTGCCAAAGCCTCCTTGTCGAAGACGGGGTGCAACAGCTCATCCAATTTCCCTGGCTCACAACGAGTCAAGGCCGTTTTCTCATCAATTTGTCCCTCGTGCAACAAATCCATGGCGATCTTCACCATGGCTGTACCCGTTCGCTTGCCATTGCGTGTTTGCAAGAACCACAGTTTACCCTCTTGTACGGTGAACTCCATGTCTTGCATATCATGATAATGCTTCTCCAGTTTATCCTGCAACGCATCGAGCTGCTTGAAAATTTCCGGCATGGCCTCCTCCATAGACGGATACTTTTCTACACGCACATCCTCGCTGATACCTTGCAACTTTGCCCAACGCATTGAGCCTTCCTTGGTAATTTGCTGCGGCGTGCGGATACCAGCCACAACGTCCTCACCCTGTGCGTTTACAAGATACTCGCCATTGAAAATGTTCTCTCCTGTGGCAGCATCACGACTGAAACATACACCTGTAGCAGACGTGTCGCCCATGTTACCAAACACCATGGCCATCACTGTTACAGCTGTACCCCACTCCTGCGGAATACCCTCCATTCTGCGATAAAGGATGGCACGCTCGTTCATCCAACTGTCAAACACGGCACAAACAGCTCCCCACAACTGCTCCATAGGGTCAGTTGGGAACTTCTTGCCCGTGCGCTCTTGTATGGCTTGTTTGAAAAGAACAACCAGCTGCTTAAGTTCGTCAACGGTCATTTCGTTATCAAGCTTAACACCACGCTGCGCCTTTACCTCTTGGATGATGGCCTCAAAAGGATCAATATCCTCCTTGTTGACAGGCTTCATGCCCATCACCACATCGCCATACATCTGCACGAAGCGGCGATAGCTGTCATAGGCAAAACGCTCATTGCCCGTTTTTTGTGCCAGCCCCAACACAACCGTGTCGTTCAATCCCAAGTTGAGGATTGTATCCATCATTCCCGGCATGGACGCACGTGCGCCAGAACGTACACTGAGAAGCAGCGGATTGATGGGGTCGCCAAATTTTGCGCCCATAAGCCCCTCGATGTGCTTTACGCTCTTCTCCACTTCCTCTTTAAGCAAAGCGACGACCGCGTCTTTGCCTTTCACAAAATACTCATTGCAAACGTCGGTGGTAATGGTGAAGCCTGGCGGAACAGGCACGCCTATAAGATTCATCTCCGCGAGATTAGCTCCCTTGCCGCCCAGCAGATTGCGCATGTCGGCACGTCCCTCAGCCTTTCCATCGCCGAAGGTGTAAACTCTTTTTTCGCTCATTTGCTAATAGTTGTGTATATCAATTATTGTTGTTTTGTTATCTACTCGGATGCAAATTTAATAAAATTACGTACCATCACCAAATTTTACATCCATTTTCTACAAAAAAATGTAGTTTGCAGACTTTTTTCTAAATAGCTCGCGCCATAATAAAGAAAATATCGACAAAACAAAGAAGTGGTAAAACCGCTGTCAAACAGTTTTGCCACTTCTCTTTATATAATAACTTAACCAAAAGAGGAGCCTCTGTAGGCGAAAGCCCCTACCCCATACCTTAACAGTTCAAAATTAGCGATGTCCTCCAAAAGAACCACGCGCATTACCTGAATTTCCACTGCGAGATCCTGATCCAAACGAGCTATTCGCGCGCGAATTACTATTGAATGACTTCGAGGAACTACTAACAGAAGGACGTGCTGAGCGTTGCGTTGAGCGCGAACCACCAAAAGAACGCAAGCTATTTCCTTGAGGACGCTCAGGAGACACCGAAGGGGTCTTTGGACGCGTGGTGATCGTACGCCGTGAGTTTCCAAAGCCAGAGCCTTTCACGGTCTTACGCGTACTACTTTGCCGTTGCTTTTCTTGATTTCCAAAAGACTTTGTCCCACCCAACTTGCGCTGTTGCTGGTTGCCAAAGCTGGGGCGGTCTTTTTTCTTTCCAGCCACCATTCTTCCATTCGTAAAATTGAAGCCATGGCCAAAATCGCCTCGTCCGAATCCATCACGCATTCCTCCACGAGGGCCAGGCCCCTCAAAACGACGACCACGATACCAGCTTCTTCCACCATTATGACGCCATCCGTGATGACCGCGATAAACACCATAGAATGTGGGGCGGCCAAAATAGAAGTATTCGCGATGAGGGTAACGGGCATAGATTCCGAAATGCCAGCATCCAGTATCCCACCTCAACGGTCTGTAAAAATACGAAGCCTCGCAATAAGCACGATATTGCCAGTCAAGCAACACATAGCCCAAGTCAAGATTGCGATATCGCCAGTAATTACCATACAAATCATCCACCGTATTTACACTCATCAAATAATCGAGGTTGATTTCATAGGCTGCCTCATATTGTTCTTCCGAAAGATTCAGTTCATAGGCCATCTTGTCGGTTAGAAACAATGCCTGCTGACGCGCTTGCTCATAGCTCATAGCCAAAGAGGGCAAGGCCACTACCAAAAGAGCCACTAAGGAGAACAGTAACTTTTTCATATTCCTTATTCTTTAATTGTTCTACATTTTATTCAAGCATGACAAACCTTTTATGTCATGATGCAAAGTAACCAAAAGTTTTTCACGATTACAAAGGATTTTCCCTAAACGGTGTCGGTTTTTCCCTATGCCCGCAAACAGCCCCCCAAATTAACGACCAAAAAAAAGAATCCATCATGTCATGCACCAATATGCACCGACATGATGGATTCTTTCCGCATCGGAGGAAAAACCACACTCCGTTATTTCTTCATACCTTTATAGGCCTTGTTGAGTCCTTTAACAACCTCATTCGTTATGTCCAAAGCCTTGTCTGCATAGAGAATGTTGTCACCACTCTTAGCCAAAATCATGGCATACTTCTTATCCTTATTGAATTGCTTCAAATAATTGTGTACACTGTCAGAAAGAGCCTTGTTGTATTTGGCCACCTCATTTTGATACTCTGTGCCCAAACGCTGCTGCAAAGCCTCCGCGTCCTGCGCTTGCTTTTGGATACTTGCCTGAATCTGCTGCGCCTGCTCCTGCGTGTACTTGTTTGACTGAAGATTCTGCTGGAAATTTGCAGCAGCCTGTTGCAACTGTTGTTGCTTGTTGGAAAGCGTCTTCTGTATGTTTGCCTCCTTGCCCTTCATAATCTTCTCCACATCTTTCCAATAGGTGTATTGGGTCATGATGGAATCTATCTCTACAAAGGCAATTTGCTGTCCTGTAGGAGCTGCGTTGTCCGCTACTGGTGCTTGGGAAGCCTTCGTATCATTTTGCTTGGGCTGATTGTTGCACGATGTGATCACCATTGCCGCAAACGCAGCCATGGCCAGCGTGCTAAAAATTCTTTTCATGCTTCTATTCTTTAATTTAATTATCTTTATTCCTTTATAAAGCCTTGCGCCTTGTTATAGCCGATTCAGTCACTATTTAATAGGCTTTTCCCGCCCGGCGCGCCTCTTTGTCTTGATCAATAACACAATGGATGCCTTTCTTGCGCAAATAAGGGTTATCATGGATGTGCATAGAGCGAAACTTTCCTCGCTTCACAAAAAGCACCCTAACACACAGCAAGAGCATCGCAATAGCAATTATTAACACGGTGTATAAAAGAGTTTCAACCATTTTTCTTACTTTTGCACTCGAATTACGACCGCAAAGTTACGACAATTCGGTTAGACTTCAAAATAAAACAATCTAAAATTATGGCAAACGTAGAATTAAAGCCCGCCCGCGTGTTTGAGCAGTTCGCCCAAGTTAACGCGATTCCTCGTCCGTCAAAGCACGAGGAGAAAATGATTGAGTACTTGAAAAAGTTTGGCGAGAACCACGGTTTGGAGACCAAAGTCGATGCAACTGGCAATGTTATTATCCGTAAGCCCGCCACCCCTGGTATGGAGAACAAGCCTTGTGTAATCCTCCAAAGCCACATGGATATGGTTTGCGACAAGCTCGTGGACGTAGAGTTTGACTTCCAAAACGATCCCATCCAAACATATATTGACGGAGAATGGCTGCATGCCAAAGGTACCACACTGGGCGCAGACGATGGTATCGGCGTAGCCATCGAACTGGCCATCCTTGACAGCAATGACATTGAGCACGGCCCATTGGAGTGCGTATTTACTGTAGACGAAGAGACGGGGCTTACGGGCGCATTCGGTATGCAACCGGGCTTCATGAGCGGTAAGTATCTGATCAACCTCGATAGTGAGGACGAAGGACAGATCTTTGTTAGCTGCGCTGGTGGTATCAACACTTCTGCAAAATACAAATTCAATCGCGAGGACGCTCCAAGCGATTACTTCTTCTTTGAAGGCAGCTTGAAGGGACTGATTGGCGGCCACTCTGGCGATGACATCAACAAGAAGCGCGCCAACGCCATCAAGATTCTCGGTCGTTTCCTTTATATGGAGCAATCCAAGATGGACCTGCGCTTAGCCCAGTGGAACTCTGGCAAGATGCACAATGCTATCCCCCGCGATGGCAAAATCATCTTCTGCGTGCCCAATGACAAGAAAGAAGAGGTAAAAGCCGACTGGAACAAGTTCACGCCAGAAGTTGAGGACGAGTATCATGTGACCGATCCCAACATGGTATGGAGTCTCAACAGCACAGACGCACAGAAGGTTATGCCCCAAGAGACCTCGCGCAACCTTATCCGTGCCATCCAAGCTGTTGACAACGGTCCGCTGACCAACTGTCAGGACGAGGCTTTGGCTTGGCTGGTTGAAACCTCAAGCAATATCGCCAGCGTGCAAAGCACTGACAGTGAGGTGAGCGTAGTCTCCAGCCAGCGTTCCAGCGTGATGAGCAACCTGCGCAACATGGCCAACTCTGTGAAAGCCTGCCTCGAACTGTCCGGCGCAGAAGTAATTCAGAACGACGGATACCCCGCTTGGAAAATGAACCCCAATTCTGAATTGCAAAGAATTGCCGTTGAAGAGTATAAGGCTCTTTTTGGCAAAGAACCGAAAGTGCTTGGCATCCATGCAGGATTGGAGTGCGGTCTGTTCTCGGAGAAATACCCAGGGCTTGACATGATCAGCTTCGGCCCGACCTTGCGTTACGTCCACACTCCGGACGAATGCTTGCATATTCCCACTGTACAAATGGTTTGGGATCACTTGTTGGCAATACTCAAGCATATTGACTAAATGTTGTCATCCGCATTGTCTCGCACAAGAGCAATGCGGATGCTCCCCCCCCCTGTCATTACTATTTAATCTACCTCCCCCTCATTGCTCATACGTTTTTAAGCCATCACCTTTCATGCGACATCTGCCAAAATAAGTTGTCCATCCATAAAAATTAATCTTTTTTAGCGGATTGTTTGGTGGAAGAAATATTTTTTAGTACTTTTGCCGCGACAAGTAAAACAGCAGCTCACATTGTATAAAAGGTTCATCACATACCTCGCCCTATTGACTATCTGCACTGGATGCCAGTTTAAGCTGACACCTGAAGATGACGTTACCAAGCAGCCGTTGGTAACCATTGCGCGCTACGACCAACTGGAATACCGCTATCTTACCACTGGCGACTTCTCCGCCCTGCAAGAAATGAACACGGAATACCCCATCGAAACACGAACTCTCATAGAGGACGTTGTGAAAGTGGGCGATGCTACTGACCCAGAAATCAACTCGAAGTTCCTTAAATTCTATCAAGACACCACACTGCAAACTCTCATTGCTGCCGTTGAGGCAGAATATGCCAACATAGACGATCTTGAACATTCGTTCAATCAGGCATTCACAAAACTTAAAAAGGAATTTCCCAACATACAATTGCCACGTGTTTATACGCAAATCTCCGCCTTGGATCAAAGCATTATCGTTGGTAATGGCATGATTGGCATCTCGCTCGACAAGTACCTTGGCGAGAACTACCCCATTTACAAACGCTTTTACACTCCCCAGCAGCGACAGCAAATGAATCGCAGGAACATTTTGCCCGATTGCTTGGTTTTCTTTTTGCTTAGCGAATTTCAACTTGAAAATTTCGAAATTCGTCCGCAGTTAGAGCGTGATTTACACATGGGAAAACTGCAATGGATAACCAACCAAATATTAGGTAAGCATATTTATGCCTCCAAATACGTTGATGCCATAGACCAATATATGCGTCACCATTCCCATACCAGCTACAACAAGCTGGTAGAGCAAACCAACTTCAGCGCATTCAACGTTAAATAAAGGATTTTAGCCAAACGAACCAACGGCTTAGGACACTTAATCATAAGTTTCCTAAGTCTCTTCGCTTTAGCTTTTGCCCGCTTCATCAAAACTTAGCCCATTCTCGGTCAAAAGTTCATCCCCACATAATATTTCTTAAATATTTTGTATATTTAGGGATTTATTCTTAACTTTGCCCTACAATAACTGAAACCCTAAAACGGGTAAAATCAACTTAACAATTAAGATGAAACGCGTATTACTCATGTGTGCCCTATTGCTCTCCGCCGCACATTTACTTGCGGACGAGCCAATATCGTTGAAAGACATCACCAGTGGGAAATTTGCCGCCAAGCGCATATCTGGCGTCAGACCCATCTATGGTACAGCTGAATATGCCCAAATTTCAGCAGATAAGAAAAAAGTAGTCAAGTATTCCTTTGCCACAGGCAAAGAAACGGGCATCCTTTTCGACCTTAATGACACCCAAGGGGAAAAAATAGATGCATTTGATGGCTACCAAATGGCATCAGACGGTCGCCATTTGCTCATCGAGACCAATTACAAGCCCATCTATCGTCATTCATACACTGCCGATTTTTACGTGTATGACATTCAGGCCAAAGTTCTTAGCAAGTTGTCAAAGGGCGGTGCACAGCAAATACCGACTTTCTCACCCGATGGAAAGAAAATTGCTTTCGTCAGACAAAACAACATTTTCATTACCGATGGTGTTACAGAGAAGCAGGTAACGCATGACGGTAAGTTCAACGAAGTCATTAATGGTTTGCCCGATTGGGTAAACGAGGAGGAGTTCGGATTCAACAACGCTCTTGCTTGGAGTGCCGACAGCAAGACGTTAAGCTGGATTCGCTATGATGAAAGTCAAGTTAAGACCTACTCTTTGCAGATTTTTGAGGGAATGAGTCCCGCACGCAAAGAATACAAGGACTATCCTGGCTTTTACAGCTATAAGTATCCCAAAGCTGGCCAAGACAACTCCAAAGTAAGCGCATGGGTATATAACCTTGAAAGCAATACTACACAGCAGTATCAGCTTCCACTTGATGCCGATGGATATATACCACGCATCAAAACTACCGAAGACCCTCAACGTATAATCATTTACACGATGAATCGCCACCAAGACTGTCTGCGCCTCTACGCAGCCACCCCACTCTCTGGCGAAACGCGTATGCTCATTGAGGAGGCTGTCCCCAAGTATATTAAAGAGGGAGCGATGTCAGACATTGCCATTCTCAAAGATTACATTTTGTTGCCTTCCGACCGCGATGGCCATCTGCATCTTTATCTATATGACAAAGAGGGAAAGCTAATTCGCCAAATAGAAAAAGGAGATTACGATGTTACAGCTGTTTACGGCTATGACGAGCGCACTGGCAACACCTATTTCCAA
The DNA here is from genome assembly GCA_964487905.1 of uncultured Prevotella sp. Taxonomy (GTDB): domain Bacteria; phylum Bacteroidota; class Bacteroidia; order Bacteroidales; family Bacteroidaceae; genus Prevotella. Next base: position 9,013 of record CAZASQ010000011.1, read on the forward strand.
GCCGCTAAGCGTCAGCCCATGCAGCGCGAAATTTATGTGGCAGACAAGAAAGGGCGCGTCACGGCCATTGCCGGCAATGAGGGCTGGAATATGGCCACATTCTCTGGCGACTATCGTTATCTGCTCAACTGCTGGAGCGATGCCGACACCCCCTTCACCTATACCATCTTGAATGGCAAAGGCAAGGTGATCAGAGAGGTGCTCAACAATGACTCTTTGCGTGCCAATATAGCCAAATATAATCCGACAAAGAAAGAATTCTTCTCTTTCACCACCTCAGAAGGGGTAACACTCAATGGCTGGATGATCAAGCCCAGCAATTTCGACCCAAGCCAAAAATATCCTGTCATCATGCACCAATATAGCGGCCCCGGTAGCCAGCAGGTTGTGGACAACTGGAACGTTGGCTCTATGGGCAATGGTGGTATGTACGACTATTACTTGGCTCAAAAAGGCTATATCGTGGTCAGTGTAGACGGACGAGGCACTGGAGCACGCGGCTCCGAGTTTGAGAAATGTACATACTTGAAGATTGGCGAACTTGAGGCCAAGGATCAAGTTGAGGCAGCCTTATGGCTCGGAAAACAGACTTATGTCGACTCCTCGCGTATTGGCATTTGGGGATGGAGTTTTGGTGGCTTCTGCACTTTGATGAGCATGAGCGAAGGCCGCAACGCCTTTAAAGCCGGAGTTGCCATCGCCCCACCAACCAACTGGCGTTACTACGACACTGTTTACACAGAGCGGTACATGCGCACTCCGCAAGAGAATCCAGACGGATATGCCATCAACCCCATCAAGCGCGCGGAAAACCTGCATGGCAAACTGCTCATTTGCCACGGTCTGGCCGATGACAATGTGCATCCGCAAAACGCATTTGAATATTCTGAAGCCCTCATCCAAGCCGACAAGGACTTCAAAGAAAATTATTACACCAACCGCAATCACAGCATCTATGGGGGAAACACCCGTAACCATTTATTGCGTCAAGTAGCGGAGTGGTTCTGCGAGAATCTTTAAAAAAGAGGGAGATTTAGGAAAAGCATTTATTCCTATTTCTCCCCTTATTAATGCATACTATCAATCTTTATAAAACCAAAAACTTATGAAAAAACTACTTTTAGGCGATGAGGCCATTGCTCAAGGAGCGTTGGACGCCGGATTAAGTGGAGTTTATGCTTACCCAGGCACACCATCCACCGAAATTACAGAGTACATTCAAAACTCTCCTTTGGCCAAAGAGCGCAACATACACCGCCGTTGGGCCACCAATGAGAAGACGGCCATGGAGCAGGCTTTGGGCATGTCCTACATGGGCAAGCGCACATTGGTCTGCATGAAGCACGTAGGTTTGAATGTGGCCGCCGATCCGTTTGTCAACTCTGCCATTACGGGTGCCAACGGTGGTATTATTGTCCTCGTGGCTGATGATCCCTCCATGCACTCCTCTCAAGATGAGCAAGACTCGCGCTCCTATGGAAAGTTTGCCATGATTCCCACTTTCGAGCCGAGCAACCAGCAAGAAGCCTATGACATGATGGCTGTTGCCTATGATTACTCCGAAAGAATCAAGCTCCCCGTGCTCATGCGCGTTACCACGCGAATGGCGCACTCCCGTGCGGTCGTCAACATTGCAGACACCCCCCGCGAGGAAAACGCTTTGAACTATAACGCTCAAGCCAGCGACTGGGTTCTCCTTCCCGCCTTTGCCCGCAAGCGCAATGAGATTGTCACAGGAATGCAAGCACAATTGGAGCAGGATGCTGTCGACAGTCCCTTCAATAAGTACATTGATGGTCAAGACCATTCGTTGGGTATTATCACCAGCGGTATCGCATTCAACTATCTCAACGAGTGCTTCCCCGATGGCGTTCCCTATCCCGTATTGAAAGTATCGCAGTATCCGTTGCCCAAAGAGCTTGTACGCCGCATGACGGAAGAATGCGATGCAGTGCTTGTTGCCGAAGAAGGCCAGCCCTTCATCGAGGAGCAACTGCGCGGTGTCATGCCAGGCAATGCAGTCATCAAGGGGCGCCTCACCGGTGAGCTTCCCCGCACGGGCGAATTGTCTCCCGATGAGTTGAAAAAGGCGCTTGGCATTCCTACTGGCGAAAAGTACGAGCCGTGCCCCGACCTCGCCAACCGTCCGCCCCAATTCTGCAAAGGCTGTGGCCACCGCGATGTCTACACGGCACTGAACCAAGTATTGCTCGACTATCCCAACGCACGTGTCTTTGGCGATATTGGTTGCTACACCCTCGGATTCCTTCCCCCATTCAAGGCCATCCACTCCTGCGTTGACATGGGTGCATCCATTGGCATGGCCAAAGGCGCATCCGATGCTGGTCAATGGCCCGCTGTCGCCGTTATTGGAGACTCCACGTTCACCCATAGTGGCATGACGGGCTTGCTCGATGCCATCAACGAGAACTCCGACATTGTGGTTATCCTCTCTGACAACTTGACAACCGCCATGACTGGTGGTCAGGATAGCGCAGGAACTAATAAGTTTGAGGCCATTTGCCGTGCACTTGGACTGAGCGAGGAGCACTTGAAGGTAGTCGTCCCGATGCCCAAGAACATGGAAGAGATTACTCAGACCATTCGCGAGGAAATCGAATACCACGGCACATCCGTCATTATTCCGCGCCGTGAGTGCATGAACACGCTCCAGCGTCACCTCAAGCAAAAGAAACTTGCCGAGCAAAAGAAGCAGCAAGAGGGAGAGAACAAATAAAATGACTGCTGAAGCACAATATGCTCATTGGCAGTTCAAACAATGAATTCAATAAGCAACCAAGACTAATGAAAACAGATATTATCCTTTGCGGCGTGGGCGGACAAGGTATCCTCTCCATCGCCACGGTCATCGGCCAAGCAGCCATGAACGAAAGCCTTTATATCAAGCAAGCGGAGGTGCATGGAATGTCGCAGCGCGGCGGAGCCGTACAGAGCAACCTGCGCCTCAGCTCCGACCCCATCAGCAGCGACCGCATCGCTTTGGGTCAGGCCGACGTGATCATCTCCATGGAGCCTATGGAGGCCCTGCGCTATATCCCGTATCTGAAGAAAGATGGCTGGATTATCACTTCCAATACGCCGTTTGTCAACATCCCCAACTATCCGGAGATGGCCACTCTCGATGCCGACTACGCCAAGTTGCCTCACGTTATCCGCATCGACATTGAACAGGTAGCCAAAGACAATGGCATTCCTCGTTCTGCCAACATGATTTTGCTTGGTGCGGCTCAAAAAGCCCTTGGCATTGAATTTGAGAAACTCAAGGATGCCATTCGGGTTATCTTTGGCCGCAAGGGAGATCGCGTGATTGAAGACAACTTCAAGGCACTGGAGCTGGGAAAGGAGGCACAGCAATGAAAGCCACTCCCATAGACAAGCATCTCATTGACGACACCATTCGGAGTTACGGCATACAGGACTTTGCCAAAGCCACCATACGCGAGGTAAAGGCAGTGGCCGCACACGCCGAGAAGGAAAGTGGCGTGGAGTTTGTCAAGATGGAAATGGGCATACCGGGACTTCCCGCCTCCAAGGTTGGCGTTGACGCGCAAATCAAATCCCTGCAAGAAGGCATAGCCCACAGCTATCCCGACATTCAAGGACTGCCGGAACTGAAAGAGGCTGCATCCGAATTTGTCAAAGCATTCATCGGTGTCAACATCAATCCCGAAGGATGCATTCCCGTTTGTGGTTCCATGCAAGGTACGTTTGCCTCATTCCTCACCTGCTCGCAAGCAACGAAGGAAAAAGACACCGTTTTGTTCATCGATCCCGGATTCCCCGTGCAAAAGATGCAGCTGCAAGTGCAAGGCATCAAGTATGAGACATTCGATGTATATGACTTCCGAGGCGAGAAGCTCGGCCCGAAGCTGGAAAGCTACCTTAAGAAAGGCAACATCTGCACGATTGTCTATTCCAACCCCAACAACCCCTCATGGATTTGCATGACCGATGAGGAGCTGCGCACGATTGGAACATTAGCCTCGCAGTACGATTGCATCATCATGGAAGACTTGGCCTACTTCGCTATGGACTTCCGTCGCGACATTCGCCCGTTCCAGCCACCCTACCAGCCGTCTGTAGCCAACTATACCGACAACTACATTCTGCTTATCAGTGGTTCGAAGGCGTTCAGCTATGCGGGCGAGCGCATTGGCGTGACGTGCATCAGTAACAAGCTCTTCCATCGCCACTATGACGATTTGGCCAACCGCTACGAGGGGTTGCCTTTCGGCCCGGTGTTCTCCACACGTATGCTTTATGCGCTCTCATCGGGCACAAGCCACAGCGCACAATTCGCCATGGCAGCCATGCTGAAAGCCGCAACGAAGGGTGAATATGATTTCCGCAACGAAATCAAGGTGTATGGCGAGCGGGCACACAAGCTGAAAGAAATCTTCTGCCGTCACAATTTCTATATTGTCTACGACAAGGATCTTGACCAGCCCATCGCCGATGGTTTCTATTTCACCATAGGCTATCCCGGCATGACGAGTGGCGAACTGGCACGCGAACTGATGTATTACGGCCTGTCCGCTATCTGCCTTGTCACCACCGGAAGCCATCAAGAGGGACTACGCGTTTGCACTTCATTCATACGTGATGACCAATACCAACTGATTGACGACCGCATGGCCATATTTGCAGAGAACAATCCCGTAAAATAATCATGTAACCTGCGCGAAGCACGCTTCGCCATAACGAGAAAGCCCTCTTCCTTTAGCTGACTACAACACAGCTCGTCAAGAAAGAGGGCTTTTATTTTTGCCCTTTTTGAAAGCATTCTTTATAAACTTATAAGACGCTAAGCAACAGCCTTTTGCCAACAAGCCACTTTTGCGCGGCAAAAGGGTACGTTTTGAATGCCAAGACCTATGATATCACCTTGCAAAAGGCAACGTTTCACCTTGCCCAACCTCATCTTCGTGGCATCAACCTTTATATGGAAAGAACCGTTCTCTTTATTTCATTAGGGACGCGAAGAAGCAGAACAGTACCAAGAGTGAGCATGCCTCGAAGAGTGAAAAGCAAACTTGACTTGAAGTGAAACATCCTCACCAAGTTGGTAAATAGGCGTATTTTTTGCGAGGGTTCTGCGCATTTATCATGTTTTATTATTATCTTTGCAAAATAAATAATAAAGAAAGGAAGAATGAATGGAACTGATTTTGAACGACTATCACAAGAAAATAAACTCAATCAAGCTCCAGTCGATAGCATCCTGGAGAAAGCTGAATCTATCGCACAAGGAGTGCTTGAATCAATTCAAAAGATTGCGGGAACAACGGCTTGCAAGAGAGTCCAAATCACTCGCTTAACAGAATGGGCAAAAGAAAATGGTCATTGGATAAATAATATTCTTCTTGGAGACTATGCAGATAGAGGTTCTGAGAATGAAGTATATTTGTCTGAAAGTGACGATGTTGTCTATAAGCTCAACGATTTCCGTTATTCTGACGACAATCTTACTCCTTTCTTTGAGCGTATTAAGGCTCAAAACCTATATTTCCCTGATTGCGCATATACACTGATAGGCTTTGCCAAGAACAAAAATGGCAAGGCTTGTGCTGTCATACGACAACCTTATATTCTATCAAGTCGTGAAGCGACAGAGGAAGAAATCAAAATAGAACTTGAAAATTTGGGATTTAACTCACAAATGGAAGGCGAATACTATACTAATGGCATTCATGACATTTTCGTTGCTTCTCCCAACAATGTTCTTATAGGCATTGATGGTAACCTTTATTTTATAGATACTATTATTTACAAATCTAACGAAGACAATGTTAATACCTATCACAGTCAGTCCCCACGCTATCACGCATCAAAGAATATATAGTTGATGAGGAAATAAAACTGCTATGACAAAGAAGGAAACGCTTCAACTGTTTGAAGAAAAGAAGGTGCGCACCATGTGGGATGACAAGGAGGAAAAATGGTATTTCTCCATAGTGGATGTATGCAACGTGCTGACTGATAGCAAAGATGCCAATGCTTATTGGAGAAAGTTGAAGCAGAGGCTCAAAAAAGAAGGTAATGAACCCATGACAAATTGTCACGGGTTGAAACTTCGTGCCTCAGACGGCAAATTGCGCATGACCGACGTTGCCGACACAGAGCAACCCTTCCGCATCATCCAATCGATTCCTTCACCGAAGGCAGAACCATTCAAAGTATGGATGGCACAGGTGGCAAGCACTCGTTTGGAACAGATGCAGGATCCAGAAAAGAGCATAGACCAGGCCATCAGTCTGCCTAAGATAGAAGATAATGATAAATAAAAACATTCTTACTGACGATATTTAGGCGTTTGGTAAGGAAAAGGAAAACATGGGTAAAGATGCAAAATAAAAATATGCCAAAAATTGTAGCTTCTTTGTTCTCTGGATGTGGAGGACTTGACCTCGGCTTTACTGGAGGATTTAATTTTCAAGGTCATCAGTATGAGAAACTTGACACTCATATTGTTTTTGCAAATGATTTTGACCAAGACGCTTACAATTGCTATAATTCAAACCATTTGCTGACAGATGATGGAGCAAAATGTCGTTTGAAAGACATACGAAATATCAAGACAGAAGAAATTCCTAATTTTGACATTTTACTTGCGGGATTCCCATGCCAACCTTTTTCTAATGCAGGAAAAAGAAAAGGGGTAAATGATGACAATGGAAGAGGAACATTATTTGCAGAATGTGAAAGAATCATCAGCGAAAAGATTGAGGCAGGACATAGACCACAAGCATTTGTCTTTGAAAATGTTCGTGGAATACTTTCTTCAAAAATGCCAGATGGGAAGACCACTGTCCCCGAAGAAATTACAAATCGCATGCATAGGTTGGGATATGCTGTAACGTTACACCTTGTGTGCGCTTCTGACTATGGAGTGCCACAAAAACGTTATCGAGTTCTCATTGTTGGCATTGATGAGCACTTAGGACGTGGAGGATTCGACTTCGACTTAATGCAAAAGGTTGTAGAACAAAACGATATACCATCTGAGCATTTCGGGGAAAAAGAAGATTTGCTACTTGGGCGTATCCTTCAAAATATTGAGGATTTACCAGATAACGATGTGTGGGAATACAGCCCTGGCACGCAACAGACAGTTAATTTAATCGGAAGTTGCGCTCATGGATTGGATGCGTTTAAGTATTTCAAAGAAGGATATAAAGAGCAAGATTTACCAAGTGTTTGTTTTGAAGGACGCTCATGGAAGGACATTCCATACGAGAAACTGACTCCTCGGTTCAAAAATATAGCAGATAATCCCAAGAAATATCATGCTCCTAAGTTTTACAGAAGATTTGCATTCGGCGAGATAAACGGAACTATCACGGCTTCAGCCCAACCCGACAAATGTGGCGTAACTCATCCTGTAGAAAACAGAAGATATTCTGTTAGAGAATGTGCAAGAATACAATCATTCCCTGATGACTACACATTTGGGGCTATACCATTGCAATCAAGGTACAAAGTCATCGGAAATGCCGTACCCCCTGTAATGTCATGGGTTTTAGCCAAAGCATTAGTTGATTTCTTAAACGATTGATTATGGGATTCCTAAATAAGAACGCCATTTTGAAAGCCTATAAAGGACTTTCAAAATTATCTGCAGATCCTACCCTGCAAGGTGCAACACAAAAAGTTAGCATAATCAGACACTTTCTTGCATTAGATAGCTTCTTCTGTCAATTTCATAGGAATTGCGACACACGAAGCAAGGAAGATAGAAAGAACTTTGTTGAAAGGGTTCGCCGTATATGCACTGTCTACAAAGATTTTTATTCGACAAATTTCTTTTTCCCGCTAAAAGAATCTCGCGACTGCAATGTTGGCAGTAATTTCTATTCATCTGGGCAAGTAAAGATTTCACTTTCTGCGCCAAACAAAGTGCATCCCTACCCTGCAAGAGGTGGACATAAACCTCTCTTTGAAATACAAAATGGTGTATTGCAAAGAGAACTATCTATGTATGTGAACTTCAACGACTATGTAACATCTGCATCAGAAAAAGTTGCATTAATTGTGTGGCTTCTAAGGGATACGGATATTCCACGTAATTCTGACAAGATCTTGGACAATATCAAAGAAGCTTTGTCGAATCTTTATTCAATTGATTTGATCTCAATCCTTATTGCTGATGAAAGCCTGACAAAGACAGAACTTTTAGGTTACGACATGAACTTAAGCGAGAATTTTTATTCAATCAGAGAAGAAGATATTAATGAGCTATTTGCCTCGAAAGAAGCAAAATTTCCAAATGGTGAGGTCTGTGATAATGAATATACAAATTACCTCTCCGCCCTCCGCACCAAGCCATTCATGCTTCTTGCAGGCATCAGTGGCACTGGCAAGAGCCGCATTGTGCGCAAGTTGGCACAAGCTACTGTCACTGAAGAACTGCAAAGGGCTGAAGGATATGAGGGAAAAGACTTTGCCAACGACCGATGGAAGCTGCATTCGCCAGCCAACTTTGAGTTGATACAAGTGAAACCGAACTGGCACAACTCGATGGATGTGGTAGGCTATCTGTCGAACATCCCGAGTCCGCACTATGTCTTCACGCCATTCATTGAATTCATTGTGAAAGCATGGCAACACCCCGAAGTGCCGTTCTTCTTGTGTCTTGACGAAATGAACCTTGCACCCGTGGAGGAATACTTTGCAGAGTTTCTGAGTGCCATAGAGAGCCGTAGTTTTGAGGATGGTGAATACATGACCGACCTCATCATCAAGCCATTCAACACATTCGGCAAGATGAAGAACGAAAAGGGCGAAAAGATAGATGTTGGAGGACTGATGGTGAACACGCTGTTTCCGAATTTTCAAGCCAGCGATACAGACTCCGAGACAGCACAATTCATAAAGCATTTCCGCACAAGAGGCCTGACGCTGCCCAAGAACCTCATTGTAATAGGCACAGTGAATATGGACGAGACCACATTCTCTTTCTCACGCAAGGTGCTTGACCGTGCCATGTCTGTGGAGATGAACGAAGTGGATTACGACAGTTTCCTAACTGGCAATACAGACGATGAATTGAAAACCATAGTGAAAGCCTTTGAGAATGGGCTGTATGGCGAGGACGTAACTCTGAACGGTCTGTTAGTAGACCGACACATCGAAGCCAAAGAAGTTATTGATGATTTGGGCGAGGACGCCCGTTTTGTCATCGACTATCTGAAGCGCATCAATGCCCTGCTTGAAGGAACGCCATTCAAATTGGGCTATCGTGCAGCCAACGAAGCTTTGATATATCTGCAATCATCAAGAGAGTTTGGACAAGGTGATCGCATCACAGCCCTTGACAACTTCACGCTGATGAAGATACTCTCACGCATAGAGGGCGATGAGACCAAACTGAGAATAACCAATTCGGAAGTAGACAAGGAGCGCGTAGCCAATGCCGGAGTAGACGTTGACAATGCCAAGATGTATGGCGACTTGAACATTCTCACCGCAATGAGGAATATCATCACGCAGTTGTTGGGAGAATATTGTCATGCAGAAACGAAAGATGGCAATACCGAAGAGTCAACGCAGGAAGAAGGAGCAGACACTTCTACCGCGAATGCAAAGAAAGAAAAGCTGCAGTCTGTCAAGAAGATAGACAATATGCTCAGCCAGCTTAGACGTGACCATTTTGTTTCTTACTGGAACTAACTTTGCTGACACATTCGGACCATGGCAAGCGTGTTCAACTTTGAAGTGACAAACGGTGACCTTTTGGTCAGGTTCTCATGCCCTAACCATGAGCGCAGGATAGCGGAAACCGTGCGCAACCTGTGTATCGACACTGACGACAGCGACAGTGCCGCCAAGAAGACGTGCCGTTATACATCAGAGGACAACTGCGTGATGTTTTCATTTGACCGGCAAACGAAAGATGGAAACGACATACGCCATGAAGCTGTATTCTTCGAGAACACGGAATATCCGCTCATTGTGCGTGGTGTGAATAAGAAGGTGGAGGATTTGACTCTCGCCATCAACAACCATCTGTGCACCAACGGCAAAGACAAGAGCACCATTATCAGCAGCGGGGACGAACTGTATGGCTCGCTCAACTTCCACAACCAAGTGGGCATAACGGACTTCTGCTTCACCTACAAGGTGGAGGGAGACGCAGAAGCCAAAGAACTGAGGTTCATGACCGAGGTATTGAGCTATAAACTTGACTATCGCTCAGATCTGAAGACCATCATCTCTGACATAGAGAACGAATACGCCATGTTGAGCACGTCTTTCTTGAAAGACACCTACCTCAGCATGCGCCAAGGCTCGGGCGAGAACAATCCGCTGATATGGTGGCAGATATTCAAGGCGTGCCATACCGACATCATGGCGGCAGCACGGCAAATTATTGACCGTCCGAAGCGCAGACTGCGCTCTGTGGCTAAGTATGAGAGGGCGGAGCGCATGGCTTATATGCCAAGGGAACTGGAGAATGAATATCTGGCGCACAAGGACAACCCAGCCCATCTCTACCGCACGGAAGAACTGACACCAAGCCACGACACTATAGAAAACCGATTCCTCAAATATGCCTTGGGCGAGATGGCGCACCGCCTTGCCATGGTGAAAGAACACATCATGACAGCCATGCACCTTGATGACCCCAAGCACATTGACACCTCGCTTGAAGATATGGAAGACGAGCTGTTGAGACTCAACAATAATGCATTCTTTAGAGGTGTTGGGCAGTTCAAGGGCTTTTCGCAGGACAACATTGTGATGAAACAGGCACAGGGCTACAAAACCATCATGGAAAAATGGGTGGAACTGCAGCTGGGCTACGAACTGGAAGAAGGTATGAGACGGCTGGAGGTGAAGGACATCTGCGACCTCTATGAGATATGGTGCTTCATTAAGGTGAAGAACATTGTGCAGGACGTGATGCAGGAGTTGGGCAAAACAGCCAAACCAAAGGTGAACGGCAGGGATGTGACCAACGACTTCATTCCACAACTGGTGTATGGCGGCTCGGTGAGTTTCATCAACAACGATGGCATAGAGCTGGCCAGCGTGTGTTACAATGCAGAAGTGCATAAAGGGCAAACAACATCAGCCATTAGCGGTACCAATACTTTGACCACCGTGCAACGCCCAGACATTGTGCTAAGGTTGAGCAAAGAGAATGAGGGCAATATGAAATATACCTACCTCTTTGATGCCAAGTATCGCATAGCCGATACGGACGAAAACGGCAAAAGGTATATCAGCCGCTACGACTTGCCCCCAGCTGATGCCATAGACCAGATGCACCGTTACCGCGATGCCATCTACTACACGGAAGAGGGACGGGATCGCGAACACCTAAAGAAAGAAATCATTGCAGGTTACGTGCTCTTTCCTGGTCGTATACCATTGGAAGCCATGGAGAATGACGATTACTACTATCAGCAGTCGAACCGCCTGATAGGCATAGGCGCATTCCCTTTGCGCCCCGACCAGGAAAAACACGCAGAAGACGGAAGCATCATCATCGAAGCCAACAGTTCAGAGCAAGCATTGCGCAAACAGATACGCCATTGGCTTGAAGAAGGAAGCGGACGGGAAAGATTGCTTGAAGAGAGTATTCCTCAAAAAGGATTGGAGTACTCTGATGAACCTGTAAACAAAGGCACGTTCTATCTTTCCATGGTAGATGCGCACGTGAACGCAGCCAAGGACTTAGTTTTGAATGGCCAAAGCGAGGTGTTCTTCTCTGGCTACAAATCAATACTGTCGGGCGTGGACTTCCAAAAGATAAAGTACTTTGCACCTGTGGACAATCACATGGTGAAAGGTTATTATCAAGTACTTTCCGTAGAAGCGAAGGATATGAGCGGGGTATTGAAGAAAGAGAAAGAGAAAGCGGAAGCAAAGGGAACGGCCCTAAAATATGGCGGATTTGACAAGCCAATACGCATCTGCTTGAAACTCGGCAACTATAAAAGTTTGCCAACTCCATTCACTTACGGAATTGACCGCAATGCGTCTATCGGCATAGCCATGACACGGAAAGAGTTTAAAGGCTATTGCAAATAAGTTGACTTATTTACAATAGCCTCAATTTCAATTATAGGATGAAGAACAACTCTCATTGGTTGGTGAGAGTATTTTAAACGACTGTTAGCAGAAATACGGTCAATACATTTGAGCAAACATATCACCGTCAGCCGCAAGTTGAGGCGCAATGGCAGCAAGAGCATAAACACCATCACCGCGATTCCCGCAATAAAAACAATGTTCCCCACCCGTGGCCGCTATGCCAACAAGTTTTTAGGTGCTTTGACTATCCTTACGCCTATTATAATCTAATCATTCTCCCTGCAGCATCCCCGCTTCCATCCATTGCTGCACCAACTGACGGCAATCATTCAAAGCTAAAGCCTCATCCACATCATATTCATTGATAAGCCACTTAACCATATCTTCTATGGAAAACTGCTCTGCAGCAGCCGCTTGTTCCCATAAGAAAGCTGCGGTCTCATTCAAGGATATAATGTCCGTGAAGTCAATATTCTCCTCACCTGTTGCCAATAGTAATCGCTCACCACATACTGTTCGAAGCTCAAAACCTTTCTTTGTTTTCATCTTATGTTTTATTATTATGTTTTAGTCAGTATCACTAAGTTCGTTCATATTCTTTTGCTTCAGCCCTCCTCCCTGTTGCATCCCGGCTGTCCCCACTCGTTGAGTATCAATCTCCTGTAAATGGCCAATATGTACTTCCGAAAAGGAAGAAGTCGCATCCATACCCAACTATATGCACGCCACTTCCAACCATCCGTGCGCTCAAGTGTTGTACGCCCCTTACGATAGAACCCAACAACAGCTCCACGCACATCGGCCAATCTGCAATACTCTACGCCCAAATTGCCATCTCCTCGCAAGGTTACCATGTCGCCCTCAATAGCGACAATACGGTGCAAAACATAGTGCTGCGATGCGACCTCGGCAAGCACTGGGTCGCCAACTTGTGGAGCTACACTTTTTATGAGCAAGGCTTTGTCGCGATTGTCTTCCAAAAAAGGCCGCATAGAAAAACCTTTTAGACGGAGCGTGACAGTATGACCTTTTTCAAGCAGACGTACCACTTCGGGGATTAGTTGCTGGTTACTAAACTGACTCAACACTCTTTCACTATTGCTTGACGACATATTTTGGCAGCATCCTCATTAGGAAGGCAATGTAAAGTATAAATGGGTGTAGCCTCTATTACCCTTGACACTGTGTCGCAGAGTTTTCCATAGCGCAGGGCATCCCACTTCATGGATGAGCACGAAGGAAGCAACGAGGCAAAAGCCTGAACAGGCAAAAGCCGTTCTACAAAATTCTTCTGACTGCGCTCTATACGCGTAATGGCACCTAAACGCGCTCGCACTTTTCGATAACATGGGGTTTTCCCGCTCCAAGGCGATCCGTAAATCCACGCTTCTCCATCGACTATGCGCACAATTGGATTGTCATCGTTCATCAAGTCACACCCTGGAATGCACCGCAACCACATAGCTACCTGCGTACTTTTACCCGTACCACTCTTGGCAATAAACGCATAACCAAAATCTTGATAACGAACGAGCGAGGCATGGAGCAATAGCGTCTGCCGCTCAACTGTAGCATAAGCATAAGCCAACATCAACGCATTGTTCAGCCCAAATGCACGCATAATAGCATCGCCATTGAGCGCACAACGACAACGCTGAAAATTGGCATCGGCTATCAACAAGCAGCAAGAACGCCCCTTAATATCCTTAATAATAAACTGCCATCCGCCATCATCGACACGATCTACGATAGTATCGCCATTGCCCGTGTCAAATGCGCGAATACGCTTGCGGCGTTCCTGCGGAACCGGAGGCAACGTATCGTCCACAAACATTTCCGTTACACACTCCCGCAAGGAGCACTCCGCCCGAAAAGGTTCAAATGAACGAGCAAAAGGCATCCCATTTGGCTGACCTTCACAAAAGTGAATACCAACAAGATGCCCCGCTACCTCAAAATAGTTTTGCTGCCACACCGCCATCATCCTATGGCTCTGTCACCGTTTTTTTTGCCTTTTTGGCTTTCTTGCGTGCTTTCTTTGCAGCCTTTTCTTCTTCCCGCAAAGCTTTCTTTGCCTCTGCCTCCGCTTGAGCAGCATTGATTATTACCGTTCCCTCGTTAGGCGACACAGCACGATAGGCAAACTCACCACTACGCAAATCTTTGATAAAATAGTGGCGCATATTCTTGCTATTATACCGTTCACGCAGCTTCAAATACTTCTTGTATATCTCTTTCTCATTAAAAGCATAAACGGTAACGCACGTGGGCGAAGCATTTCCTTGACGTTGCAAATAATTGCGTAACTGATAGGAATAATCATCCCGATTGACAAGGAAGCGACTATGATTCGCATATACCCATGCACTGTCAACAACCTGCACATCGGTAAAGTAAACCGTTGAATCATTAAAGGAGGCCGCAAAGCCAAACATATAAACTCTCTGCTGATTGTAGTCCTTGGCTTGTGTCATGCCCACAGAAAGCAACAACGCAACAAGCAACACCACAAACTTCCATTTCCGCATAAACAAATTGCTTAATTTATTCATTTCCAAATATACTCACCCCATCTGTTTGGGAATAAGCCGTACAAAGATACGCACTATTTAAGAAATGTACAAATTTAAATGTTATTTTCTTTCCTAAATCCAAACAGAACAAAAAACACAAAGACGGGAAAGGCTTCACCAACATCCCATTCCCGTCTTCATGTATATGCTTTTACTATAACGCAGTAATCTTATTCACTAATTGGCACTGCGAAATAAGCCTTCTTGCCCGTAGGATAAACACCTTGAATATAAAGCACCGGATCTTTGCTGACGCTGGCCTTCTTGACCTCTTTCTGCAAAGCTTCAATAGTACTAATGGAAGCATCGTTGACACGCTGGATGATAAAACCACGATTGATACCCGCGTCTTTCAAAGCACCATTGTTCACTTTGAGCACTTCCAAGCCATAGTTGATACCCAACTGCTCCTTCATAGCTGATGTGACGGGACGGAATTGTGCCCCAAGTACATCTATGTCGGCTTGTTCTATTGGTTTTGTATTACCCTGCGCATTCTTCAGCGTAACGGTCTTCGAATACTCCTTTTTGTTACGCATAAAGGTTATGGTAGCCTTATCGCCCGGACGCTTCGTATTCATTATCTCCTGCAACTCAGACATCTTACCAATACTCTTTCCATCAAACTTCACGATAACGTCGCCTTCTTCCAAGCCAGCTTCCGCTCCATTACCATCTTCTGAAACAGAGTTGATATAAACTCCCTCGTTGGTGCCCAAGTCAACCTCCTTGCCTTGCTCCTTTTGCGAGTTGATATAGTTGAGAACATCACCGCCCGTGACACCAAGCAATACACGCTGCACACTACCATACTTCTTGATATCGTCAACAACCTTATTCATAATAGTCGTAGGGATAGCAAAGCCATATCCTGTGAAAGAACCTGTTTGCGAATAAAGCATGGCATTGATACCAACAAGTTCTCCACGCGTGTTCACCAAAGCGCCTCCCGAATTTCCTGGATTAATGGCTGCATCGGTTTGGATATAGCTTTCAATGCCATTGGGAGTTACACCCAAGCCACGTGACTTAGCACTGACTATACCAGCGGTAACTGTATTATTCAGACTGTACGGATTGCCTACGGCCAATACCCACTCACCAACTTTCAGCCCCTCACTATTGCCAATGCTAATCGCAGGGAGATCCTTCGCATTCACCTTAATCAGCGCAAGGTCTGTTTGCTTGTCGGTACCAATAATCTTTGCACTAAACTCACGATTATCATTCAATGTCACCGTCAACTCGTCAGCACCATCAACCACATGATTATTTGTCACGATATAGCCATCAGACGAAATGATTACACCAGATCCCGTAGCCTCACGCTTTGGTGTCTGAATCTTCTGCTGGCGCGACCCTCCTCCGGGATTGCCAAAGAAGCCAAACGGATCAAAGAAACCACCCCAAGGATCACTTTGGACCTCTACGGTCTTCGTTTTAGAATTCTGTACATACTTAATATGCACTACAGAAGGAAGAGCTTTTTCTGCCGCATAAGTAAGATCCACTGGTTGCCCCGGTGTGGCTGCAGCAGGAGAAGCTGCCGCATAAACCTTAATGAATGCTCCAGTCGAGAACGCAAGTGCCAACACCGTAGCGGCACCCATGAGATACTTCGATAAATTCTTCATTTCTTTATACTTGATAATTGTATTTACATTCAAACCGATCGCATAAACGCTGATGCATGAAGCATCATTTTTAGCTTTACGCTCTGCAAAAATAGACGCAAAAAATGTAAAACGAATAACTCAACGTGAATCTTTATCCGAAATTAACAAATTCCGTTTCCCACTTAACGGCTCTTAGACATCCTTTCTTCACATTTTACATTCCGTAACAAGCCAAGGACAAAAAGTTCTAAGCAATTACTTGTTTATACGCCTTACGACTTATCACAATATAGGAAGCGAACACCATTATACCGGTAAGAATCCACGATATAGGATAACATAACATCAGCTGACGGAAGCCTGGCCAAATCGGACAAACA
This sequence comes from uncultured Prevotella sp., assembly GCA_964487905.1. Lineage (GTDB taxonomy): Bacteria > Bacteroidota > Bacteroidia > Bacteroidales > Bacteroidaceae > Prevotella. Next base: position 25,642 of record CAZASQ010000011.1, read on the forward strand.
AAGAATATCCAACACAAGCGCAACACACAAGTGCCCAAAATGGTGAACAAGGTAGGCTCTATTGAATGCCCTAACCCTCGCATAGACGCAGCGGGAATTTCATAAAAAGTTGCCAATGCCTGAAAAACCAACACTGTAGCCATCCTTGTTTTGGCATAATGGATAACCGTTGCATCATCCGTGAAAAACCAAAGGAAAAAATCCGCTTGCGAATAGAACAGCATGTTGGCCAAGAAGCAAGCCACTCCCCCACACGCCAAACAAATTAGAAACACACGGCGACACCGCTCTACTTTTCCTGCGCCATAATTTTGCCCAATAAAGGTGACAGCCGCACCACAAAATGCGCTCAACAAGAAATAACAATAGTTGTCGAAGTTCAGAGACACTGCAGCCCCCGCAATAGCCGCCGAACCATAAGCATTAATTCCCCCTTGCACAAATATGTTGCTTAACGAAAACACCATAGCTTGAAGCCCTGTAGGCACACCTATAAAAAGTATTTGCCGCATTATAGGCATATTCAGTCGCAAACGTTGCCGCGTCAGTTTGAAAGCCCCATGCTCACGGCGCAAAACCCACACTACAGTCACAGCGCAAAACACACTGGAACACCCTGTAGAAATGGCTACTCCGGCCACGCCAAGACGAAAACCAACAACAAGCAAAAAGTTGAGTGATACATTAATACAGCCAGCAACAAGCAAGATATAAAGTGGACGCCGCGTGTCGCCTTTGCCACGCAAGATAGACTGTCCAAAATTAAATACCATTAAGAATGGTACGCCCAAAAAATAAATACGCAAGAAAAGCGATGCATCTGCAAGAATCTCACGCGGCGTTCCCATCATCAACAAAATACGTGGAGCAAAGGCAGTACCTATAATCAACAAGATAATGCCCGCCATGACAGAAAGCACCATCGTTGTCCCCACGGCATCTCGAACGCGATGCCGGTCGCCTCGGCCTATAAAATTAGAAATAACGGCATTTGCACCTATAGAAATACCAACAAACAGATTGATAAGAAGACTTATGAGGAATGTGTTTGCGCCCACTGCGGCCAACGCCTCACTTGTAGCAAAACGACCAACCACAGCCACGTCGATGGTAACAAATAACTGCTGCATGATACTGCTCGCCGCAAAAGGCAACGAAAAAAGCAATATCTTACCCAGCAAAGAGCCATTGGTCATATCTACAATATTCTTTTCTGCCATTATTCCATATAATTTTCTTGCAAAGGTACAAAGAATATAAATCAGCACAAAGCCCTTATGACCTTTTCTTTTATTCCATCCAGTACCCCACATCTATGGTTTCGAACAAAATACCAACAGGAGATACGCAAAGCACACATAACAAAGTCAAAAATCCCGCTAAAAGCCTATTGTGTTCGCGCACAACGCTTGACACAAATCAATAATACGCCGTTTTTTGAAGATTTCTTTGCGTAAAGTTTGTGCGGCAAAACGAAACCAAGTACCTTTGCATCGTCAAAAGGTTAATAGATTGTTTAGGTTAATAGTAATTGATTTAGGTTTTTAGTTATTTTAGTTTAGGGTAATGAACAAGGTGTTGTTCAGGTAACGAAATAGGTTTTAGGATTTTAGGTGAAAGATTGACTTAACGTTCATGGATAACAATGATGCACGATTGAGGGGGAACACCGTGAGGTGTGAACCTAAAATCAAGCATTGTTTAGAAAGTTTTTCAGTGTTAGGACTAAAAACGCGTGGCAGAATGTCATGCGTTTTTTCGTTTTATAACATACAAAACTTGTTCAAGCACTTTTTTTGTAGTATATTTGCATTCCTCATTAGGAAAGAGACATTACGTCAAGGCTAATATTTTAGGATATGACAAATACAAGAAAAGCTAACGGCAACACCATACTTGGGAATAAGCCGCTAACCGTTTACAAAGCGTCCGCTGGCTCTGGAAAAACATTCACGCTTGCCGTTGAGTATATTTCTATCCTCGCAAGCTATCCTGACAACTATCGCCATATTCTTGCTGTTACCTTTACGAATAAAGCCACGCAAGAAATGAAGCACCGTATCCTCTCACAACTTTACGGAATTGCTTATTCCCTGCCCACCTCTGCAAATTATTTGGAAAAAGTCTTGGAACTGACAGGCTTAGGCAAAGAAGTCGTACAAACTAATACTAAAAAGGCTTTAGCCTTACTCACCCATCACTATAATTTCTTCCGAGTTCAAACCATTGATGCCTTCTTTCAAAGTGTACTTCGCAATTTAGCCCACGAACTGGATCTAACGGCTAACCTTCGAGTAGACCTCAACGATGAGGAAGTTGTAGAACACGCCGTAGACAACTTGCTGGAAAACCTTGATAGCCATAAAGAGCTCCTCGGATGGATACAAGATTATATTAACCATAACATTGAAGATGATCATGGATGGAATGTCATCGCATCCATTAAACAATTTGGTATGAATCTTTTCCGAGAATCCTACAAGGAACACGAAGAAAACCTAAACGCTGTTCTTGCGTCCGAAAATGGAAAATTCATCCCCCGGTATATTGCCCTACTCCGCAACCTACGGAATGAGTGGAAAAAAAATATTTCCACACCAGCCCGAAATATCATTACGGCAATGCAGCAAAACCATATCAATGATTCTGCACTATACCGAAGGGGGCTATACTCATATATAACCAAACGCAGCATGGGCGAGATTGACAACACCCCCACGCCACCTACTGCAGCCAAAGCCATAAGCTCCGAAAAAGGATGGCCATCCTCCAAATGCCAAGCAAACGACAAACAAGCCATTGAGTGCATGGCGCAAGAGCAAGGCATCAAGCTACTTACCGAAATGGAAGACTGGCGCAAAAACGGCTGGCCCACGTATGGTTCCGCAATACTTACACTATCTCATCTTAGTGAACTCCGCCTACTCAATGCTATTGCGGCCGCCGTGGAAGAGAGCAACCGCGCCGCCAATCGCTTTATGCTCAGCAACACACAAACATTGCTTCATGGCATCATTAAAAACTCAGACACACCATTCATTTATGAAAAGATTGGTGTGCAGCTGCGGCACATCATGATTGATGAGTTTCAAGACACAAGCCAAATACAATGGCGGAATTTCAAAGTTCTGCTCGATAATTGCATGGCTCAAGAAAACTCACACAACCTTATTGTAGGAGACATTAAGCAAAGCATTTACAGATGGCGACAAGGAGACTGGAGATTGCTCAACAACCTACCCCTTTTCTTTGGAAAAGATACTGTAAATACAAGAACACTCGACACCAATTATCGCTCTTGGGAGCGCGTTGTTACTTTTAACAATGTGTTCTTTTCAAAATTAATTCAACAAACATCTGAAGAACTATTAAATGATGGTGTCAAGCAAGCGGAATTTATTTCCACTGCTTATTGCGATGTAGCACAACATTATGCTAAAGGCAAAGACAAAGGATACATAGAATTGAACTTGCTCCCATCGAAAGATTACGAGGAAGAAGTTCTTAAGACTCTCGCTGCCAGCGTACAACAATTACTTGAAAAAGGCGTGAAACAAAAAGACATCGCCATACTTGTACGTAGCAAATCCCCTGTACAACTGATAGCAGATTATTTCACCCAAGAGTTTGGACAAGACGTCCGCATTGTCTCCGATGAAGCGTTTCGCCTTGATGCTTCTTTGGCCGTCAACGTGTTGGTACTATCCCTAAGGCTATTGGCACATCCCAACGACAACCTTACGCGAGCAGCACTTACCAAAATGTACCAGCAAAACATATTGCATACCCTCCCCTCCATCTCGTCTATGCTAATAGATGAGACAGAATTGACGCATACAGCCATTAGCCAAGCTGAGCACAAGCGCATACACGAGGCGCGCCAAAGACAACTTTTGGATTCATTTCTTCCCAAAGACTTTGTCAAAACCCAAAACACTTTACGTGCCATGCCTCTTATTGACTTAGTCAACAAGTTATACGCACTCTTCCAACTCAACACACTTCATGGACAAAGCGCATACGTTTGTCTTTTCTATGACATACTTAGTGATTACCTACGAGATTATCCCGCAGATATTGATGACTTCTTGACAGAGTGGGAAAACAGCTTTGCACAAAAAACGATTCAAAGCGATGAAATTGATGGCATAAGAATTTTCACGATTCACAAAAGCAAAGGTCTGGAATTTGATAATGTTATCATTCCTTTCTGCGATTGGCAGTTAGAAAAAAGTAACACTATTTGGTGCGAGAACAGCAACCGCCCCAAACCATTTGACACTCTTCCCATCATCCCAATAACATATAGTCGAACAAAGATGTTGGGTACTGTGTATGAGCCTGATTATCGCGAGGAACATTTTCAAAATGTTATTGATAATCTTAATTTGCTTTATGTTGCCTTTACGCGCGCAGGGAAACGGCTTTTCATTACAGGGAAACGAACCAAAGACATTCAGAAGAAACTTGCCGATGGCATTACCTCCAATCGTAGCCAAGCTATAGAATTATGTATTGAACAAGTGGCCAAAGAACTGGGAGCTTCCTGTACCCTGCAAGGAAAAGATGAGCCAAACGCTCCTCTTCGTCTCGTTTACGGCTCATTAGAAGTCGCTCATGACATAAATTCCAACGAAGTATCCCAAAATCCTTTTGAGGTAACGGCATCCCCTATCCCCATACAAATAGAATCATTTCCTCGTCTTGTTGGATTCAGACAAAGTAATAAAAGTGAGGAGTTTATACGCGGTGAGGAAACGGACAGCAAGTCAAAGACCTACATTAAGACGGGTGCCATACTTCATCAGCTGTTCTCCACCATTAAAACATCGGAAGACATTGAACCACATCTTAAAATGCTGGAAGAGAACGGAGTCATAACTGACCGGCAAATTCTAAAGCAATTAAGAGACCACATTTACGCTGCTTTAAGGCTTTCCGCAGTTGCAGAATGGTTTAAGCCCAAGTGGACGCTCTTCAACGAATGTACCATTTTAGAATATGATGCAAAAAAAGACCAAGTGATAGAACGCCGCCCAGATCGCGTCATGAGTGATGGACAACGAATGCTTGTGGTTGATTTCAAGTTTGGCAAGCCACGCCCCGAATATGCAGAACAAGTGTCTCAATATATGCAACTCCTGCGTAAGATGGGACACTCCGATGTGGAAGGATATCTATGGTATGTTTTACAAGGACAAATAGAGGCTATTGAAAATAGTATTTTACCATCTGCTTCTTAAATTTAAGGAAAATGAAACCATTTCTTAGCTACGTAGCAAAAGATTTATACCAAAAATACGGAAACAAATTGGCTCATTTAGCCATAGTGTTTCCTAACAAGCGTGCCGCATTATTTCTTAACCAAGAATTGGCAAAAATAGCGAATGGCCCTATTTGGAGTCCTTCTTATATCACAATCAGTGAATTATTCCGCAATAACTCCTCCTTATCCATTGCCAACCCCATAAAATCCATTTGTTTACTTCACAAAGTATACACGGACATTACGGAAAGCAACGAATCCCTTGACCACTTCTTTGGTTGGGGGCAACTCTTGTTGGCAGATTTTGATGATATAGACAAAAATATGGCCGATGCGTCCATGCTATTCCGCAACGTGCGCGACCTACACGAATTAGACAGCATTGACTATTTAGATGATGAGCAAAAAAGACTCATCATGCGATTTTTTGGCAATTTCACAGGAGAAGAAAGTGAATTAAAAAAGAAATTTATCAGTCTTTGGTCAAACCTCCATCAAATCTACACACAATACCGCCACCGACTATCACAAGAGGGATTGGCCTACGAGGGTATGCTCTATCGCAATGTGGTGGAACAAGGCGAAACGGAGCTGCCCATGGAACGCTACATTTTCATTGGCTTCAATGTTTTGCAAAAGGTTGAGCAACGTTTGTTTGAGAAACTTCGCCAACAAGGGAAAGCAGATTTTTATTGGGACTACGACTATTACTTCACTCGCCGTATTGAGCATGAGGCGGGAGCTTATATCCGTCAATGGCCGTATAAGTTTCCTAACGCCTTGAACGATGAGGACGAAGAGGTCTATAACCAACTTTCCAAAAACAAAGAAATCAACTTCATTTCTGCCCCTACAGAAAATCTGCAAGCGCGTTATGTATCCACTTGGCTTCGCGAGCATACACGATACAACGATGGAAAACGAACGGCCATCGTTATGTGTGACGAGAAACTACTCCCTATCGTCATACACAGCGTGCCGCCCGAGACAGAATCCATTAACGTCACAACGGGTTATCCATTACAACAGACGCCAATATCCTCTTTCGTCACTCAGCTGCTGCGTCTCCAAATAGATGGCTTCTCCTCAAAGGAACAACAATTCCGTCTAAATTATGTGGAGCGCATACTTCGTCATCCCTATACTCAACTTATCTCACCAAACGCCAACCCACTATTGGCCAAAATCATTTCGCATAAGCAGTTTTACATTGCACGCGAAGAGCTTTCTACGGACGAAAGCCTCCGAAAAATATTCCGTCAACTTCCCATTGGAGCATTAAACGAAATCGATGCCCTTGCGCTAACCGAATGGGTGGCGGAGATTATTCAGAACGTTGCCGTATGTGGAGCTGAGCAACGAGATCCCCTGTTTCAAGAATCCGTCTTTCGCATGTACACCGTTACACAGCAGCTCTCCCAACTCATTGCCAGCGGCGACCTCAATGCTGATTTAGTTATCCTACAACGGCTTATCAACCAATTGGTAAACGCAACATCTGTACCATTTCACGGCGAGCCAGCACAAGGCGTACAAATCATGGGAGTGCTGGAAACACGCAATCTTGATTTCGACCATGTTCTCCTACTATCATGCAATGAGGGAAATATGCCTAAGGGAGTAGATGACGCTTCTTTCATTCCTCATGCGTTGCGCTCAGCTTATGGCTTAACAACCATTGACAACAAAGTTGCCATTTACAGTTATTATTTCCATAGTCTATTGCAACGCGCTAAGGACGTCTCCATTCTATACAACAGTTCCACCGAAGGAATCAGAACTGGTGAAATGTCTCGCTTCATGCTACAATTAATGGTAGAGTGGCCACACCGCATCAACAGGTTTACACTGCAAGCAGGGCAAGAGCCTATGACACGCAGCATAACTCCCGTGGAAAAAGACAAGCGAATAATGGAAGTGCTACATGCCTACAAAACACTTTCACCCACAGCACTTATGACCTATTTGCGCTGCCAACTCCGTTTCTTTTATGGATACGTGGCCAAACTATACGAGCAAGAAGATTTGGATGCAAACACTTTCGATGCAATGGCTTTTGGCAATATCTTCCACCGTGCAGCCGAATTACTTTATGAGAAATTGCTGCCCAAGGAGCGTATTGAGCGCGCAGACATAGAACAACTCATCAAACAAAGTCAAAAGAACAACAGCCCATTAGAAGCTATTATCAGTCAATCCATCGCTGAGCAATACTTCCATCTTGCCGAAGGGACTATCTCGCATCCCGCGCTAAATGGCATCCAACTTCTTAGTCAGGAAGTGATTAAAAAATATCTCCTACGCCTATTGGAAACCGATCTTAGCGTAGCCCCATTACGCATAATTGCCCATGAGGCATCAGCATACACCTGCTTGTCCTCCACTTCTGAAAGCCCTGCATACAGCATAAGCGTTGGAGGGCGAATCGACCGTATTGACGAAATTAGACTGGGAAGTCCGAAACAGCAAATTAGAGTTGTTGATTACAAAACGGGCAATAGCGTGGCAAAACCTTTGAAGGAAATCGCTGAAGTTTTCATGCCTACAAAAATAACATCCTCACACAGCGATTATCAGCTTCAAGTAATGATATACAGTCTTTTGGTAGGAGAGAACACACAGCTCAATCCCAGCCATAAGCCCGTAAGCCCGGCTTTACTTTTTATCCAGCACACCTCTGCCGAAGATTACTCCCCTATCTTGACTCTAAACGGCCAACGCATCAATAATATGGCAGAGCACAAGGATGAGTTCAGCAAACATCTGCACCTCCTGCTCGATGATATATTCAATCCTGAGATACCATTCACCCCCACAGCAGACTTATCGGTATGCCGCTATTGTCCATTCAAGGCACTATGCAACAAAAACTAAGCGAAAACGTTATGTTTATTATAACAAAACATAGAGAATGATATGTACGTCAAAACATTATTGGCCTTTCTGCTGGCCACAACAACACTATTGTCCCACGGACAAAGTATGCAGAAAATATGGATTTCCATGCCCGACAGTATCGCTCCTTACCTAAACGAGCGAGTAAGAGGCAATATGGTGGAAGCGTTCGGAACAGATGAGAAAACCGACAACTTGGTTTCGGGGCAATCACATATAGACAGCCTTACCAGCGACTACCTTAAAGCACAAATATCCGAAGCAGCAACCATCGAAATCAAACGTTTGTTTTCGACCGCCCAGAACGACTCTATTGTTGCCTGCGTAAGCACCTTTTATGGGCCAGAACCCGAGAGCAAACTCGCATTCTTTGACATGGTATGGCGGCCTATAACAGTAAATGTTCCCATCATAAAAGGCACATTTCAACGTCCTGATACGATGTCTATAGAGCATTTTGAGGAGATTTTGGTAACCATCGACCCCGAAATGCTAACATATAGTCTATCTCCAAACAACACATTACTAAAAGTTACCTGCTCACTCCCCATGCTCACTGCAGAAGAAAAAGCAAAAGCAGACTTAATTATCAAACCTGTAGAGATTGATTTACGCGACTTTCTTTTAAAAGAAGTTAAATAACAATCATCTTTTTCAAAAGAATTTGCGCTATTAAATACAAAATATTACCTTTGCATCGTGTTTTTCATGGTATTAGATTATTAAGGTTAATAAAGATTGGTTGTCGTGAGACAATCAATTTTTTTTGATACAAACTTATCGTATGTATCAAAAAAGGCTCAGCGGTTAATCCACTGAGCCTTTTGATTAATTATCTCACCTTACAATATACTCACAACACATATCAGAGGTTAACATTTTATCCTCTCACATAATCAATAAAAGCAAACGCATGAGTATGGTTTTCATCCTTCTCCCAACGCTCTTCCGTCTCCTTCACCCATCCGCTAAATTCAGGAAAATAGGCATCTGCACGCTCAGGAGTGTCATCTATCTCCGTAAGACACAAGCGATGAGCCAAAGGAAGCGTCTGTTCATAAACCAACGCACCTCCTATGACAAACACTTTCTCATCATCCCCACAAGCACGCAAGGCTTCCTCCAAAGACGAGAATACATCGCATCCTTCAAAACTTTTATGCGTTCGGCTGATGACAATATTACGCCGATTAGGCAAAGCCCCCTTAGGCAACGACTCAAATGTACGCCGTCCCATAAGAACCGTATGACCCGTGGTAAGCGATTTAAAACGTCGCATATCCTCACGAATGTGATACAGCAATTTATTTTCATACCCAATAGCCCGATTACGAGCCACAGCTGCTATCAATGTAACTTCCATTATTGTTTTTCTTTTTGCTCAGACAGACACCTTTCCGCTTATATGCGGCCAAGGATTATAGTCGCAAAGTGTGAAATCTTCGTATTTGAAATCAAAAATGCTCTCTACCTCCGGGTTTAAAATCATCTTAGGCAATGCGCGAGGCACACGCTCCATTTGCAAACGAGCTTGACTTAAATGATTCGTATAGAGATGTGTATCGCCCATAGTGTGTACAAATTCACCTGCTTTCAGTCCTGTCACCTGCGCCATCATCATCAACAACAGGGCATAGGACGCTATATTGAACGGCACACCAAGAAAAGTATCCGCCGAACGCTGATAAAGTTGCAAAGAAAGCCGACCGTCTGCAACATAAAACTGAAAGAGACAATGGCATGGCGGTAAAGCCATCGCATCAACATCCGCAGGATTCCATGCCGTAACCATAAGGCGACGAGAGTCTGGATGATGCTTAATCATCTCCACAACGTTGGCTATTTGGTCTATGAATCCCCCATTGTTATCCGGCCAAGAACGCCATTGACGACCATAGACAGGCCCAAGGTCTCCATTTTCATCCGCCCATTCATTCCATATTCTCACACCATGCGACTGCAGCCAGCGTACATTGGTGTCACCACGCAAGAACCACAGCAACTCATAAATGATTGATTTCAAATGGAGCTTTTTGGTTGTTAAAAGAGGAAATCCATCCTCCAGATTGAATCGCATTTGATGTCCAAATACGCTCAACGTACCTGTTCCGGTCCTATCTTCCTTGCGCACACCCTCCGTGAGGATACGATTGAGCAAGTCCAAGTATTGTTTCATAATTCAAATGGTCACTATTTATATATTGAAAGAGTCGGGGAAAGGCAGCACTTGGGGCATTTCCGGCACATGAGTGCTTCGAATCCTCCACTCCTGCGGATAAAGATTGTTGGCACGCGAGCCTAAATTCTTTGCATATCCCAACGCTACTCCACGATAACAAATCGTTACAAGACCTGCGGGCACTGCTGGTGGCAACACTATAGCCTCATGACGAAGATAGGCTATGGCTGTAAGATAATCCACATTAACACGCGGATAAGGATTAGTAGCCACATCTATAGAAAGTGCTTGAGAGACATCGGGAATAACTTTCTTCCCTTTAGTTTGCGCGGGGCTCACCCCATGCGCCACCACATGCAACGCACGCTCAGCCGCAACTTTCTTTTTCGTTCGCAAAGCAGCAGGGTGTTGAGTTTCCGGTTTACGCAAGACCGCCAAAAAGAGTCCTTCACCACGGGTAAATCCCGGAATAAACCGACAAGCGGGAAGCGTTCCTTCCAGTGCATCCACAACACCCCACTCTTCCGAAACAGCCACAGGCAACACCTCCGCGCCCAACTCTTTTACCGCATAAGCGATATTCTGCTCATTCTCATGGGCATTATATGTGCACGTGGAATAAACCAACAACCCTCCGGGAACAAGACAAGGCCAAATATCCTCAAGTATAGAGCGTTGCAGCTGGGCACAATTTGCCACATTCGCCATACTCCATTCCCCCACGCTATCGGGGTCTTTACGAAACATTCCCTCCCCTGAACAAGGCATATCGGTAAAAATGACATCAAAGCACAAGCCCGCCCGCTGATAGTCGCGCGCGTAATTGTTGGTAACTATCACATCTGGATGCCCTTGCTTAACAACATTCTCTGCCAAAACTTGCGCGCGCTTGCCATTCGGCTCATTGCTGTAAAGCAGACTTCCTTGCGGCAAAGCAGCACGAATACAAAGAGTTTTGCCTCCCGGAGCAGCACAAAGGTCGAGTGCAGTTACCGGATGATGGACAAACTGCCTCACAATCTCGTCAACAAACATCGATGAAGCCTCTTGAACATAGTAAATTCCTGCATGAAGTAAGGGGTCGAAAGTGAATGCCGGACGACCTTTCAAATAATATCCGCTATTGCACCACGGCACCATTCCATCACTATCATACGGCACTTGTGCCAAAGACACCTTGAATGGATTTAAACGAATAGACACAGGAGCAGACTGCCTAAGTGCCTCCACGAAGCACTCAAACCTCTGCTCGCCCATCAACTGACGGGTACTGTCTATAAATTCCTGTGGCAACATCACTCTATGATTATCAAGTCGTCATCATCATCGCTCAAAGTCTCTTCTTTCTTCTTTGGCGGATTCTTCAAATTACCTTTTTCGTCAAACATCCCATAAGTGGTACGAAGTACCGTAAACTCCGTGCGGCGATTGATTTGGTTACAGATTTCCTGCTTCTTGTCATCAAGTTTCTTAACGAATTCCTCTGTCAACACATCGCCCTCCTTCAACCACGAATAGCGTTCCGTCATCTTCTTACGTACATTCTTGGGTTTCTCTTTGCCGTATCCGACAGGAGAAAGACGGTCGGAAGCAATACCATGTTCCGTCAAATAAGCCACAACAGCCTCTGCGCGACGCTGTGAAAGACGTTTATTGTATTCGCCCGATCCCTTATAATCGGTATGAGCACTCAACTCTATGGTCACATTAGGATTCTCATTGAGCAATTTCACAAGGTCGTCAAGAGCCGTTTTCGACTCTGGCCGCAAAGTGGCCTTGTCGAAATCATAAAAGATATTGTCAATAAGCACTGGCATTCTGATTGAAGCCAACGGGAATTGCAATGTATATTCCTTCGACTCACTCACCGTATCAACATACAGCTCTTCCTTATGATTCAAAAAGCCATTGCAAGTTGCCAATATAATGTAATTGACTCCTGGTTGAACCACCTGCTCAAAAGATCCATCTCCTTTAACAGAACGCTTCAGATTTGTTCCGTCATCGCCTACAAGATACACCTCTGCCGCAGGAAGCTCATAGCCATCCATCTCATAGACCCAGCCTTTTATAGTCTGCACTACCTCAGGCGACTCAAAACTATAGATATGATCCCATCCACGGCCATCTCCTCGGTTGGAGGAGAAGAAGCCCCGATTATGCGATCCTTCAAAAGTCATGCCGAAATCATCGCCCTGTGAATTAAGCGGAAACCCCGGATGCTCCAAATAATACCGTTTGTCAGGTCCCACCTTGGCTATGAATATATCCAATCCTCCCAATCCTGGATGGCCATTGGAGGAAAAATAGAGGTCGCCATTGGGACGAAACGTAGGAAACATCTCGTCACCAGGCGTATTAATAGGTTCGCCTAAATTCTCAACGCCACCCAACGTTCCGCCTATAAGGCGCACGCGCCAAATGTCCATCCCCCCCTTTCCTCCAGGCATATCGCTCACAAAATAGAGCCAATTGCCATCGGGAGAAATAGCTGGATGGGCAAAGCTCGACAACGTGTCACGACTAATTTCCAGTTTGGTGGCCTTGCCCCACGCCGCGTCCGAACGGTTGCTCACTGCTATCTGCGCATAACGCGGATAAGAAGCATCTGTCAGACATTGCGTAATATACATTTCTCGTCCATCAACAGAAAAAGCCGGGGTTGCCTCATCAAACTCTGTATTCAATCCAGAAGCCACAGACTGCGGACGCAGCCAACGTCCACGGTCGTCCTTCTCACTCATGAAGATGTCTCCGTTCTTTGTTCCCGTAATGCCACTCAACTCATCCCCCTGCGCCTCGTTGCGCGTTGAGGTGAAATAAAGTTGGTCAAACTCGTCACCAAAAAGCATTGGGGAATAATCGGCACGACGCGAATTGAAGACCTCCATACGCTTGACCGTATACCGAGACCCTAACTGCTTAACATCTGGTGCTGTTTGCGCGGACTGCAAACCTGTCTGTGCCAACTTGTTATCAGGCAATGAATCAAGAGCCACTTGAAACTCCTTGGCCGCCTCAGCATAGCGTCCGATCTTCATCAAGTTCTGCGCAAGCCTCAAATGAGTTTCACCATCATCTTGATGATACCGAATCACATTGCGGTAAGCAGCCACAGCGCGCTCTGAGGAGTTGATGCGATCGTAGCAAAAAGCCAGCTTTGCAGCTCTTTGCCCACGCTTCTCCCGCTCCTTAGGAGGCGTTTTCTGATAAGCGGTCTTAAACTGTGCCGCCGCATCATAGTACTCGCCGAGTTGCAAGAACTTCTCTCCTTTCTTCAAGTTTCTGTCCAAACCACAAGAAGCGAGACACAGCACTACAAGCACCCATGCAATTAGGTCTTTTTTCATATAAGGTATAACGAGGGCAAGGGCGTTTTATTGTCGTACATTATAAAACTGTATCTTAAAGGCCAAGCACATAGCGCACGCAAGAAAACACATATTGCCGAGTAAAAGGTTAGGTTTTACCACACCAAACGTATGCTTTCACCAAGCAAAAGCATACGTTTCATCATCTTACTAATAATCAAAGGTTTACCATGTACATCATAAAGGCTTGCCCCAACATCTTTTATTTGCAGGCAAATACGACAAACCTCATTCAAAAACAGCGGCTATACAAGAGCTGGAGGGATGCCCTTGCAACCATTATACAAAATTTAGAAACATCCTCCATTCGCCAAATCCAAGCAAAACCTGCTTTCTCAAAAACAGGATTTACTTCCGATACTTATCCTTACGTTTGGGATTCATTGGAAACCATCCTTTTTCCACACGCTTCTTTTGGTCGAAAAGTTCACCTATGCCCCACAAGAAGCTTGCCCCGGTAACGCCGCAGACAGCCGACCAAAAGATAGACTCGATGAACAAAGCCCCTGCCAGCCCTGCAATACCAATAAGAAGGTAGATTATCCAAGGACGCGTGCCAAAATAATACTCCGTCTTGATAACTATAGGATGGCAAATACCAATGATGAGGAATGTACATACGGCCAACAAAATGCCGTGAAAATTGAGTTGCATATACTTAATATTCAATCTTAATCGCTATTTTACTCCAAGCTGCCAAGCGTCTAATAAAGAACGTTGTTGCTTAATGCGGTACAAAAATACAAAAAAAAACTCATTCATCGGTTTTGTTCCGTTTTTTTTAGGTATATTTGCAACTAAATAACGAACACGTCTGAACAAGACAAAACACTAACTCTTATGGACAATAATCAAGAACTCATCGCCCAATGTGAGGCAAAGGCAAAGCAGTGGCTCACCCCTGACTTTGACGAAGAGACGCGCAAGGAAGTGCAGACTATGCTGGACAACTCCGACAAGACTGATTTGATAGAATCATTCTACCGCGACTTGGAGTTTGGCACGGGAGGCTTGCGCGGCATTATGGGAGCTGGCTCCAACCGCATGAACATCTATACCGTGGGCATGGCGACGCAAGGATTTGCCAATTACTTGAAGAAAAACTTCAAAGATCGCGAGCAAATCAGTGCCGTAGTTTGTTATGACTGCCGCAACAACTCCGACCTTTTCGCTCATACGGTGGCTAACATCTTTTCTGCCAACGGCATCAAGGTGTACCTTTTCGAAGAAATGCGCCCCACTCCGGAGTGCTCTTTCGCCATCCGCCACTTCAAGGCACAGGCAGGAGTGAACCTCACGGCAAGCCATAACCCACGCGAATACAATGGATATAAAGCATATTGGGAAGACGGCGCACAGGTGCTTGCCCCCCATGACATGGGTATTATTGATGAGGTGAGCAGAGTACAGATTGCCGATGTGAAGTTTAAGGGAGACGAAAGTCTCATCCAAATCGTTGGAGAGGAAGTAGACAACGCCTACTTGGAACAGATCAAAACGCTTTGTATCGACCCTGAAGTAATCAAGCATCAGCATGACTTGAAGATTGTTTACACGCCGCTCCATGGCGCAGGCATGACCATGATTCCGCGCTCATTGAAGTATTGGGGATTTGACAACGTACACTGTGTGAAAGAACAAATGGTCAAGGACGGCAATTTCCCCACTGTCGACCGCCCCAACCCCGAATTTGCAGAAGCTTTGACACTGGGCTTGCGCGATGCCAAAGCACTTGATGCCGACATATTAATGGCCAGCGACCCCGATGCAGACCGTGTGGGCATGGCTTGCAAAGATGACAAGGGCAACTGGGTGCTCATCAATGGCAACCAAACCGCACTCCTTTTCTTGTGGTATATCATCACTAACCGTCAGGCTGTGGGCAAAATGAAGCCGACAGACTTCATTGTCAAGACGATCGTTACAACGGAAGTGATTCGCAAGATTGCCGAGAAGAACCACATTGAGATGCGTGATTGCTACACGGGATTCAAGTGGATTGCCCGGGAAATCAAAATTTCCGAAAACAAACAACAATATATTGGAGGTGGTGAGGAAAGTTATGGATTCTTGGCAGAAGACTTTGTACGAGACAAGGATGCCGTCAGTGCTTGCTCTTTGTTGGCCGAGATTTGCGCTTACGCCAAAGATCACGGCAAGACACTGTATGATATTCTCATGGATATTTACTTGGAATACGGTTATAGCAAAGAGTTCACAATCAACGTGGAGCGTCCTGGCAAGACTGGAGCAGAGGAAATTCAGCGCATGATGGCTGACTTCCGCGCTAATCCTCCAAAAGAATTAGGCGGTTCAGAGGTTTGTTTGTGGAAAGACTACAAGACTCTTGAGCAGACAATGGCCGATGGGAACAAGACGAAGCTTGATATGCCAGACACAAGCAACGTGCTTCAATGGTTCTGCACCGATGGCACAAAAGTGAGCGTTCGCCCATCTGGAACAGAGCCAAAGATTAAATTCTATATAGAAGTAAAGGACACGATGGACAATGCAGCCGACTACGCCGCTTGCGAAGCACAAGCCACCAAGAAGATTGCTGCTATCAAGGAGAGTTTGAAACTCGCTTAAAACGCTTTATCCCCCATATCCCCTCATCTTGGCGAGGGGATATGCTTTCTTTCTTGCAGGAACAGAGGCAACAGGTTATTTTCCCGCGCTCTCTCAACCTGCAAATTTAGAGACAAAATAACCAATAAAGGCAGAAGTCACAACAACCTTAAATCGTCAAACGCGCTTTAACCAGTTGTGCGACCTCTGCCTTTGTTGACTTTTGCAAGGACTTTCATCCCTTATTCTTCGTCAAAGCCACATACAAAGGCAAAACCATTGCTTGCATAAACACAGTAAAAGCAAAGTGAGATGGGACAAAATTGCCCCATAAGAATATTGTTCTATCAGTGCAACACATATAAAAAAGCCGCCCAAAGGCGGCTTCTGCAATATTTAAAATTTCTTTCCGAAGATAATCTTAAAGAATGTCTTGGCTAATATTTTACAATCGAACAGCCAAGAGCGGTGCTCCAAATAATAAAGATCCAGTTCAAGACGACGAAGCATTTTCTCCATGGTGTCCGTATATCCATTATACAAAGTGGCATAAGAAGTAACCCCTGGTCTAATCTGATAAAGATTGATGTAGCGCGGATCATGCTTGATGATTTGGTCAATATAGTACTTCCGCTCTGGACGAGGGCCTATAAAAGCCATATCACCTTTGAAAACATTCCACAACTGAGGCAACTCATCCAAATGATGATCGCGCAAGAAGCAACCAATCTTGGTCATTCGGTCATCGCCTTCATGATTAGTCAGCTGTGGACCATTCTTTTCCGCATCCACTTTCATGCTTCGGAATTTATAAATAAAGAATGGCTCGCCGTTAAGACCGAGACGCTCCTGCTTGAAAATGGCTGGACCGCCATCTTCGCGTTTCACCAAGATATAACAAACAAGCATCAATGGAGAGAAAACAACCAAACAAAACGCAGACACTATAAGGTCGAATATGCGCTTCGTCAACTGCCCAGACTTGGACATTCCATCGGGTATATACTCCGCCTCCTGCTCTGCCCAAAGAATAGTGGGAGTTAAGGTTGTTGTTTTAATGACCATATATTTTTCATTGATTTTCACTTCTTAATAACGGAATCCTCTGCGCCATATTGTATCGCTTACTTGCAAAATTCACTTTCAGCACTTTCCCGCACAATTATTTTATGCTACAAAGTTACTAATTTAATCCGTGATTCCAATAGAAAACCACTAAAAACAAAAGAAGTACGTCAATAAAGCCTCCTACTTCTGCAAAGAGAGCGCAAACCGAGTGCAACGAAGCTTGATCTAATTGCCGAGATGCAACCTATCCTCTGCAAAGACAAGCCTTTCCCTACAAGTCTTACCTCTCGGCTACACCGTTCCTGTGCGTAGAGACATAACGCCAGCTGTCCCACTTCTTCTTAAGCACTTTCAGCGTGTAACAAGGCATAAAGCAAAATACAAAATAAGAGTACGCCTTCAATACAGAAAAGCCAAGCACTTTGGTATAAACGCGCAGATTATACTTTACAAGTCCCAACTTTCCACTGGACACCGAGTCTGCCCTCTGCCTATAAATGGCCATCGGGGTTTGAATGCCATACCCCACATGACTGTCGCGCAGAATGCTCAGAAACAATCCCCAGTCCTGCCTTTTCAGCAAATTGGGCATATAATACTTCCTTCCCAGCCGCTTCGTATCATAAATGGCAGTGGAGCATCCCACCTTATTGTCCATTTTCAGCTGGTCAAAAGTAATATGCTTAGGGGCTTTCACTACGCCGATGGTATTCCCTTGCTCATTACAAATCGTATAGCTCGTATAACACAACGCGCTGTCGTGTTCCTCCATACAAGCTATTTGCCGCTCCAGCTTCTCCGGCATCCACAAGTCATCACTGTCGCAAAAAGCTATGTAACGGCCTTGGGCACGCTTTATGGCATTGTTGCGCGCATAGCTTGGCCCATGGTTGCTCTCCAGCTCCACAATCTTCACCCTCGCATCCCTTGCTGCATAGCGGTTCAGAATCTCCTTGGTCAGTTCCTCTGTTGAGGCATCATCCGTTATTAGCAGTTCCAAATTGCGATGGGACTGCTGCAGCACGCACTCAATACTATCAGAGAGATACTCCCCTGTATTAAATGTAGGCATGATGACGGATACGAGTTCTTGTTCCATAATGTAGGTGCAAAGGTAACTAATTTTTCTTTAAGAACGTTGAACAAGGTTGATTATTGCATACCTTTTACTGCAATTACGGGGTGCCACAGTCTCTTTGCAGACCTCTCAGCCGTGTATTATTCATCTATTCAAAACATAGAAAAGCCTTTTTCTTCCCCACTCCATGCAATGCAAAACTACCCGAAAACCAAAAGGTATCCTTTCGGACTCCAATACCATACCTTTTACGATGCAATAGGTATGCTTTTGCACCCTAAAAGGTATTCTTTCACAACCAAGACAAAAATCAGCCATCAGCAACACCTTTATTTTAGCAAATCTCACACGTTGACACCAGCGCTTCCACACACCCGCTCATCATTGAAATGCCTATATGCACTCTGCCCAAAAACATTGTGACAGAAACCTTTGGACATAAAAAAGTTTTTGGCTATATTTGCAATGACTTTCCAATACATCCATCAAGAACGCCTTGCCATATTAGGAACATAGGCACGCTGGATTCATAAAAAGACAAAAATGGGCATGATGAAACATAAGTTAGCAATTGCAATTGGCACGCTTTCCGTTGCGCTGGTTGCAACATATATTGTAAGCGTATCTGCCAAAAGCCAAGACACGCCGGTACAAAACACCGCCATGCAAAAGCCATCAGGAAGCTACAAGCTGATTTGGCATGACGAATTTGAGGGAAAAAACGGGAGCTTGCCCGACAAGTCCAAGTGGGGATTTGCTAACAGAGTGCAAAACCATTGGGGAAAATGGATTAGCAACTCAAATAAAACCGTATTCCTAAGGAACGGACACCTTGTGTGCCGTGCCATCCCCAACACCATCAACCGTGCGGACACGGCACTGATGCTGACAGGCGCTGTAAATACGAAAGGAAAATTTGCATTCAAATATGGCCGTTTCCTCGTGCGGATGCGCACCAATCTGCAAAAAGGCAACTTCCCGGCTGCTTGGCTGTGGCCAGTTGACAATGGAAACCCCTACCGCTATGGAGAAATAGACGTATTCGAATCCTTTGGCGACAACGCCGTAGCGCAGCAAACCGTACACTCACACCGTTCGGCCGTGCTGAAAAAGCGGGTAACAAAAAATGAATTCAAGACAAAGACAACGATTAACCGTTGGCATATATATGGCATAGAATGGACTCCCACGAGTTTGTCATTCCTAATAGACGGAGAAGTGGTGGGAACATACCACAAAGACAATGATGCCGAGCTGCTTAAAGATGGCCAATGGACTTTCGACCGGCCTTTCTACATTATCCTCAACCAAAGTGTTGGCGATGGCAATTGGTTTACTCCCGATGTCACCAAAACCTATGAGACAGAATTTGACTGGGTGAGAGTCTACCAATTGTCCAAATAAAGCATGTCAACGAGTACGGGGTGGGAGCGTAATCTGCGCTCCCATCTCCTCAAGATAGGCTGTTGTATAATAGTTCATCATGCCACCGAGCGAGGTAAACGTCAACTCGCCAAAGTATATTCGCCCATTCACCTCATAAAGATCAACACGCACCTCGGGGAAAGGCTTTGACAGCACACGCGCCGCCTCAATCATCTCGCTCAATCGTGACGGGCGGGGAATGTCTTGGTCATAACGTGAATACTTGTTCAAATTGACCATGTGCTCCGGATGGCGATGCCAATCCAAATCATAACTGCATACTTGCGCATGGGCATCAGCACGATTGGTACAAACAAGAATAGAATAAGGCTTCCCGTTGAAGCACCATATTTTGTAATCAACGAGAGAAGAGAAGCCGTCATTGACAGGAAGAACCTCCTCCGCCACAATTAAGGGGGGGATATCCCTATACTGTGGCTCTGCCGACAATGCCCCAATATCTTTCTTATTCAACCATCTCCGCAACTCCGCTTTTAGCTCCTCCAATCCATCTGCGGTTAACGATTGCACGTCAACTACCTTGTTTGTACCCCTACCATCGCCATTATTGGCCTTAAACATCACTTTTCGCGGAAGCTTTCCAAACGGAATATCCTCCACACGTTCCCACACACCGATAAGCGGAATAAGAATGTCGCCAAGGCCACACGATTTCACATACTCTCTTACCTGATATTTATCGGCAAGTCGTGTCCACGAGCTTGTATCAGTGAAGAGTTTAAGATAGAGTATCTTTTCATTTAAATCCTTTGGTTTTCGCAAATTAGGAAAACGATGAAACCTTAAAAAGTAACGAGCATAGACAACCCCCTTAGGACTTATCCTTGCCATAGGAGTTAGTAATGTCTCAAATACCTTTTTTACTTTTACCATGATTTCTATGCGAACAAAATGATTTAAACAATATCAATTATCACACGGCCCAGTATCTGCTTATTGCTCGTGTGTTCTGAATATTTCTTTATACGGTGCAAGTACCCGATTTGCAAAAAACGGGAGATTATTATGCAACACATCTGACAGATACATTGCAAGGAAAGCTAAAGACAACCGAAAAGAATCCTTAAATATGCTCCACTTAGCCCTATTCCTTCCTGCAGAAGCCTTACGCAGCCTACGATAGTAGATGGTATCCGATGAAGCAAGTCGGATTTCACTAACCCGCTTGCTTATGGAAGCCATAAACAAGGCATCCTCTCCTTGCTTAAAGGACGCATCAAAACGTTCGTCTCCTATCAGCACGCGTGGAATAATCTTTCCCCATGGTGTGGAGAAAAAACTCCGCCCAGATAAAAGAGTAACCTTCTTTTCCTTCCGACACCGTTCGTAGGCATTTGTCATCCAGTCTTTACAGTACTCCCCTGTCGCTTCCCTGTAATTGACAACATTGGCCACGCCAATGGAAGAACACTCGTCCTGAACTGATTTCAACAATGTCTCAAGAAAGTTTTCCGACAGCCAATCGTCATCGTCAATGAATGTGATGTATTTCCCTTTGGCTATGTCAATACCCATATTGCGAGCATTGCTTACCCCCGGAGTATCCGTCTGACGCAAAACCACTCGAAACGCAGGACTATTTTCTTGAAAAAAAGTCTTGATAGCTGAAAGATAAGGCTCTCCGCATCCATTCAGAATGATAATTACCTCAAACTTCGCAGGGCTAAGGGATTGCTTTAACAAAGAAGACAAGCAATCCTTAATATACTCTCCGGGCTTATATGTAGGTATAATTACAGATAACTCCATTCCGTATTACTTAATACAATCCCTCAACGCATTGAGAAAGCCATGACCATACTTCAAATCAGGCTCTACATAATTGCCCTCTCCCCACTCATTCCATGAGCGAAGGAAAAGTATTTTATGCTCATCTGCTTTCTCTTTAATCACAGTCAAAGCGTCTTGAATATGCTTCTTGAAGTTATCAGGAGTAGCGTGGACATACACTCCTTCATGCTTGCCCGCCCTTGGAGTGCGATCCCATTGGGGAAGAAGGGTCGGGAACACGTTTTCCCAGCTATCTTCTGGGGCAAAGAAGTGCTTGACAACACGAGGATAATCATATCTCATGGCTGGCATCCACGGGAAATATTGCTGAAGAGCCTTACGGGCTATGCGTCTGTACTTTCCACAGGTTATCATCTCTGCACGTGACTTTCCAATAGAGTTGATACTGTCAAATCCCAAGGAGAACATCGCGTCATAAACAGACTTGCTGCTCACGAGGTTGGGAAGCACACGGGACAACTTTCCGTCCTCTCCACGCACAACCGTTGTTGTTGAACTGCAAATGGCACAAAAATGGATACCTTTCAATCCATTCTTTACGGCAAGCTTGCGCCATAAATCCATGAAATGCTCAACATCCGCAAAATGATAGGGATCGAAAATGACAAACAAGGGCTTATCATCTACGGTGATATAACGCTTGTCCTTAAATGCCGGAAGCACCGTCTCAAAATGATTCATGTAATCCTCATCCCCTGGATAAAGCTGTTCGGCAATCATTCTGACCTTGCCACCATTCTCCCAAGTCTTTGTTGTCCAACTATGATTAGCCCATGCTAAGCAAAAAGGGAAATCGGGCTTACCCGATTCAAGAACCTCTTGAAAGGGGCGTTGCAAAAGTCGCTTGCCGTTACCCATCCAATAGTGCCAATAGCAAAAGCCCTCGACCCCCGCATCGCGAGCCATCTGCGCCTGCTGCTCTCTAACCTCAGGCAATCTCAAATCATAAAAGCCCAAATCCGCAGGAATACGAGGCTGGTAATGTCCGCGAAACGATGGTTTGGCTTTCGCCACATTTGTCCACTCCGTAAATCCAGCACCCCATACGTCATTCTCCTTTATCGGATGGAACTGTGGGAGATAATATGCTATAACCCTGGCATTCATATTACATACTGCTTCACCCTTGACAAAGGGGGATAGCTTGCGTTTCATTTAAATTTCAGAATAAGGCTTCTTGCCCCTTACGCTTTTCATCCTGTCTTTACCTCGCTTCTATGCAAGGCTGTTCTTGGGACACCGCAAAGATACAAATACTTTTTCACATTCGAAAGGAAAGACAATACTTTTTACATAAAGCGTAATCCTCCCCATCACCATAGTAGCCTTACACTATTCTTTAACGCATCAAGTTCGCAACCAACACTACCGTCTCTACACTTCCCAAAGGAAGGGGAATTCGATGTATCCAAGTCCATAATTTAACAAGACTGTAGACAAAACGATTATAATGAGTTTGCCTATCCATCGCTGCTTAAACGTGTACACAAGGTTAGAATACAAGATAATATTCACAATGTTGAAGAGATAACTGAATCTCTGCGCAAACACTGGAACAATGGACAACGTTGCAAAGAAGAATATCCCGATGGAAAAACACTTCATCATCAGCGGGAAATACTTATTGTACTGAGTGATCGTATCATAAAACAGCAACAAATAAAAGTAAAGTATAATGGAAAGCAGTTGCAATGGGCTGAATACATTCACAGAAACGGTTAATAGTCCACGCTCCGCACCCGTTTGATATAAGGCCAACTTATCACCGATATAAGGAATACTGCTACTGAAATTAAGCAACAAGGCATTCCCTCCAAAAAAGAAGACATAGCTTATTGGTATCAATGAAGCCCAAAGCAATCGCTGCTTCTTGCCCGACATCTTATTATTAAGGAACAACAAAGGCAACAAAGCTATTCCAGAGGTATGGAAGAATATTCCTATCAAAAGCAACACAAAAGCCTTCATCCGCTTTCCTGCTGCAATTAAAGGAATAGCCAACAAGTATAATCCCGACAGCACACCCGTTCGGATTTGGGTTACTTCATGAAGATTGTAATAAAAGGCTATATACACCACAACGGGCAAAAACCAATATTCGCTTAACTTCCGGAATGCAAGGAATTTGAGACTAAGCCCCCAAAAGGCATAAAACAAAAACAAAACGTGAACATCGTTTGTAAAGATATTGATAATACGAGACAAGAGCAGGTACGAAACCTCTATGGCCATACTTGTATCCTCATGGTAATAATTGAGGAATGTTGACTCATAGTTCTCGGAGTCGGGATCAATGCCCACTTCTCTAAGTCCCGCAACCAATATCAAAGATAAGCCTACAAGCAAATAAATGGGCAAGCGGTATTTGCCCATCCGCTGCTCCACCATGGTCAGCAAAGCCACAAAGAAGAATATGAAAATGATGATGTAGCCCATGTCCTTTACGCTCTCTTCCTTAATACTTTTCGTATCATCTGTTTCAGCACACCCTTTTCATCTTTGGTCAAAGCAAAGAAGTAGACCAATAAGCATATCGTTGAAATTGTTAATATGAATACGAGCAAAAACTGTAACACCTCATCACTAACCAAACCTTGCACACTATTTGCAACTACAACACCACACCCAGCAATAACGACTCCGGGAATGAAAAACTTTATGGCATATCTCTCATAAGAGAACTGAGGGTAAAGACGTTTGAGGCAAGCAAGGCGCACCGCATGAGCAATGCTGCACGTCCCTATCATTGACACAAACGCATAATAAGACGGGAAGCCCAAACGGAACATCAACCACGAAAGAGGAACACACAATATGGTAATAGACTCAACAAAGATGGAGTAATACTTTATCTTTCCCGTTGCTTGTACTATTGCCGTTATCGGATTGTGCAAAGATAAAAGCGTACTATGCACCATGAAAAGGCGCGTAAACAAGACCATACTTTCAGAAACTTGCTCTCCCAGCCACCACCCCAAGATGGTTTCCATCTCCACTATCGCAGGGATGGCAATGGACAACATTGCATACAGCAAGAATTTATTTCCCGCTTCAAACAACTTGTCCAAATAATTATAATCGCATGACGCGTATGATTTAATCATCACTGGGCGAAACGCAAAGTTGACATTATTAGCCAAAGCAATCATTGCATTATATATTTGAATGGCAACGCTGAATGCGGCATTGGCCAAAGGGCCAAAGAACACATTTAGCAAAATGGTCTGTCCTTGCGACATCCCCACCCCCGCAAGTGCTCCGTACATCGTCCACCCCGAGAAGCCCAGCAGTTCTTTATAAATTCCTTTCTCACGCACCACCCGATAATGGCACAAAGCATATTTACGCAAAGCTATCATCCCGTATGCCAAAAAGACAAGAATAGCCACAAGCATCAGCCCCATACCATAAAATACCAATCCGTCACCAAGAACATAAGGAATAGCGATTGCCACTCCCAAACGTCCAAGACATTCAATAAACGAGACTAATGCGAAGAATGGCATATCCTCATTCGAAAAAATGGCTGCGGTAAAGGGAACTTGCAATAAGCTAAGCAAAAAAGCCACCAACGAAAATTGGAATACGGTATCTGCCGCTACTATTTTCCCCACAGGAATAGTCAGTTGTGTATGAATTAACCATGGGCCAATCAATTCCAGCGAAAGCAACAATATGGCCACT
Source organism: uncultured Prevotella sp. (assembly GCA_964487905.1). Lineage (GTDB taxonomy): Bacteria > Bacteroidota > Bacteroidia > Bacteroidales > Bacteroidaceae > Prevotella. The sequence goes on from CAZASQ010000011.1 coordinate 50,988, forward strand.
AAGGCCAACGATATATTGATGCTTGCCGAAAAGACCGTTTCCTGTAATTTACGATCATTAGTACCCAAAGCATACGACAAAAAACGCTGAAAAGACGTGGCCAACGTCGTGGTGATAAAGGAACTGGCCAACACCACTCCTGCAACGGCATTGAAAACACCATAGCTTTCCTGCCCCAACCCTCTTAGCACAAGCCGAACAGCATAAAGATTGATGATCATAATCACCAGCATCCTTATGAACAAGACAAGAGAGTTTGAAGCTATCCGCTTCGAATTGGCCGTTTTGTCTGTTGACGCAATGGGCATAAAGCCTTTATTCCGAGATGATAATATCCTTTGCCGCAACAAGCGTTATAACCACTGCAGCCAACACAACCATTCCCAACACAAACAACATTCGCTTGGGACCAGAAGGCTTTACAGGAACTGCCGCGCCTTGGATGACCGTAAAAGCAGGAGTATATTGCCGTAACTTTGCCCGTGCCGCCTCCAGCTGCGCACTTAAAGCCGTATACGTGTTATACTGCAACTGCATCGTATTCTCCAAATCCTCTATCTTTGACTTTTCGGTTTCCAAGACAACGTCTATATTCTCATCAACCTTTTGGGCATAAGTACGACGCGTGCGCTCATATGTGCCTCTCGCCTCTTGAGCAAGATTTTCATAATAAGTCACATCCCTGCGCGCTTTGCTCGTTCTGTACTCCGTTATGAACTTCTGAAGGCATCCTCTCACAGAGTCCGCCAATATCTTGCACGCCAAAGGATCTTGAGCCTCTGTATTAATAGAAATCACTCCAGTCTTTTTGTCCACATCAATAGCAATACTCTTGCGCACCAATTCGGCGATGTCGTTATCTAATTTGGACAACCTATAAGGGTCAATCCCGCCTTTAGAACTGCCCGCACGTGGTACATCACCATCCATTGGAAACATCTTTTTTACGCTCTTCATGAATTTCTCCCCCTCTTTTGAAACCCATGATTTCTTCTGATGATACCTCAAATAAGTATAATAAGAGATTGGAGTCTCATCCGCACTCGTGCGAATATTCATCTTGAGCAAATTCACCACAAAGCCATTATCGTTCATCAAATCGGGATAAAGCAACGGCGTTATGGCATCAGTTCCCTGTCCTTGATCCAAACTGATTCCGAAAGACTCGGCAATGGAACTTAGCGAGCCAGCACTGCCCAGCAATGACGCATCCGCAATCTCCGGCGCCATTGTTGTGGAAGAAGTATAGGTTCTTGGTTCATCAAAGATATACAAAGTAGAAAGGATAAGAACAATAGGCAATGTGATGATATACGCCCACTTTTTCTTCGCCATAAGACGGAACAACAGCACCACATCTATTTGACGAACCGTATTGCCATTTCCTTCATTTTGGGTAGAGACCTCGCTTTGCTTGCTATAAGCAGACACTTCCTTACGCGTTTGCTCTTCCTCCTCCGTCACATCGTCACTTTCCACAGAGTCTTCAAGCACTTCGTCTTGTTCATCCTCATATTCCTCGTTGGTATCCGAAGACAACGCCGACTTTTTTTCCTCGCGATGCTTCATCCAAGCCGTCCACTTCCGCTTTACATCAAATATATTCATGTTTTCTTATCGTCTGTATTTGAATTTACGTCACTCGGTAGCTAAGCCACACCGAAAGACAAACGCAATTCCTTATCTCATCAAGAATCGTGTTGAATCACCTTTTGCAAATAAAGATGACCAACACGACTACTTTCATAATTCCATTTATTTCAACAGATTAGCAATAGTTGCAATAACCGCCGCAATAGAGGCTGCACTCGAACCAATACTCAATGTTTCCGCAAGCGAGAGCTTGCTTTGTGCCTTTGTCGGCACAAAGATCTCACATCCTGGCTCCACTTTGGCATTATGCCCCACCTTAGCCACACTTCCATTCATGTAAAGAATATAAGTTTGACGCTTCTTGGCATCACTGGAAAATCCTCCAGCTTGATCTATATAATAGGAGATTTTCTTGCCCTCAACATAGCTCACTGTATTTGAATGAAGCACAGCACCATTGATTTTCACCGTACCATTATACTCTGGCACTACAAGGCGGTCGCCATCACGCAAGATAATGTCAGCACTTCCCCCCGGATTACGCAATGCCTCATCCAACTTAATACCTACAGGATAATAATCAGGAATGTTATAACGCTGCATCTCCACTGCATTAGCTTGTTGCATTACAGATGTTGCGCCAGCTCCATTTGAACTTCGAGTGGCCAATTCCAACAGATTCTTTTGTTGCTGCTCACGAGCCATACGCTGAATTTCCTCCATGCGATTACGCTCCGTCTCATTTGTTCTGCGCTCAAGGTGCGCACCTGCCACATAAGCCATATTCGTTGGGCCTCCACACGCTTTTATAATATCACTCAACCGCGCATTACGCGTCTTCAGCGCATAAGTTCCCTCAAAAAGCACCTGACCGCTTACTTCCACATTTTGCTGTTCATTATATCCCGGACTCTTGTGTACGTAAACTTGGTCGAACGGCTGAAGAACAAATCCAGGCTCTCCATCAATAACAAAGCCATCCTTCAAGGAGAACGAGAACGTGCGCGCCAAAATTGAATCCGTTTCCACCGCATGAGGATTTACAATTCTACGATTCACGTCAACACGCACGGTCGATGCTTTCATTGTCAGTCCACCAGCCTGCAGGATAAAGTCCTCCAAGGTCTCATTATCCGCATATTGATAAGTTCCCGGATATTGCACTTCTCCATCAATACTAATAGTACGTTTTTCCTGCATATCGGTACGTGTAGGAACAAACAAGACATCACCATTCTGCAACGGAATATCCGCAACACGCCCAGTAAGAATGCCCTCCACGTCAACAGCAACAACCTCCAACGTGCGATCAGCCTTCAGCCGATGCATCACTGCGCGCGCAGTGAAAGCCTCTTCCGTAACACCTTCCGCCGCTTTGAGCAAAGCTTTTACAGTGCTAATATCGCCACCAACTTCATATTGCCCTGGACGGAACACGGCACCTTTCACTTCAACCATGTTGTCATAACGAGCAATGACCGAATCAACATCCACAGAGTCCGCATCCGACATTCCAAAGCCCGACATGTCAAACTCATTCACATTATATATCGACCACTCACGCCCTGTTTTTCTAAACACGCGCACCGACTTGGTATAAGCATCGCCAGCAAAACCGCCCGCATAGCGAACAAGCGAAGCGAGGCTCTCATTACGTTTCATTTCATAATACATCGGACGCTTCACCTTTCCCGTAATGTTGACCAAGCAATCATAAGCACCGACCACAATCACATCGTTGTCAGCCAAATGAACATTACCACGCTGCTGGCCATTGAGAATATAATCATATACGTCTATAACGGAAATCAACTTGTTATTTCGATATACCTTGATATTACGCAATGTGCCCAAGTCACTGATTCCCCCAGCAAGATAGAGAGCATTGAACACCGTTGCAAAAGACGACACCGTGTAAGTGCCAGGGGTCTTCACCTCGCCCATCACATTGACCATTATCGTATGGGTCTGTCCCACCGAAAGGCGAATGGAAGAGCTGCTATATCTTTTTCCCAATTGCTGCTTCACACGAGCATTGGCCTGCGCCACAGTAAGCCCACTCACTTGCACTGGGCCAAATCCCTCTATAGTCAGGAGACCATCTGGGGCAACGGTAGCCTCTATGGACTTCTGAGACGCGCCATAAATATCAATAAAGACATTGTCACCAGGCCCCAAACGATAGTTTTTTGGCAAAGCTACATTCACGTTCGGTTCAAAAGAAAGATTCTCATTGCTGAAAATATCACGGCCAAACACTTGCTTCTTCTTACGCTTGATGGCCTCTACCAGTTCCTCATACATTCGTGCGGTATCTCCCGGCAAAATGCCATTAAGTTCCTGCTGCATGAGAATAAAGTCCGGATCGGTCTCATCATATTTCGTAACATGATCCTTATCACGCAACTCTTGCACACGATAAGAAGAGAACAAGTCGGCCTGCGTCTGCGATGCATTATAATCCTGCATTGTTTGGTCGGCCACCTGCTGCCGCGTCAGTTTATCCTTTCCCGGGGCTATCTGCCCGTTATTGGTTCGGCTACGGTCACCGTTCTGCCCCGATGCTCCCGTTGCCCCCATGCTTGTATTCTTGCTCATGCGCTGATACTGATCGCGCACACGCCTTATCTGCGCGATCTGCACACCGTTTTGCATCAACTTGGTCACAATCTGCGCCTGCGATGTGCCTTTTTGATACTCTTTGGCAATGAATTCCATCACCTGCGAATCGCTCATTCCCGACTGTGCGTGAACGCCCACCGCGCCCAACATCAAGAACAGCATAACCAGCGCCTTTTTTATCTCACCACGAATGAATTGTGTTGTCATTACGTTTTTCCCTGTATTCTTCTTTTGTGATAAAACTCTTCTTTTTGTATTTTGTTGCAAAGGTAGCCACTTTTTTTCTATCTTAAAAATTTTTCCGTAACTTTGCCTTGTAATAAGATGTTGCGGAGAAAGATAATACACATAGACATGGACGCATTCTACGCCTCCGTTGAGCAACACGACCACCCCGAACTGCGGGGCATACCTTTGGCCGTGGGGTTCGATGGGCCACGCGGCGTAGTATCAACCGCCAGCTACGAAGCCCGCACCTATGGCGTTCGGTCAGCCATGCCCATTACCACCGCCAAACGCCGATGCCCCTCTTTGCGCATAGTCACCCCCCGTTTTGACCGTTACAAGGAGGTGTCGCAAATGGTTCACGAGATTTTCCTCCTCCACACCGAACTTGTCGAGCCTCTTTCCATCGATGAAGCCTTCCTGGATGTTACCAACAATAAACAGGGTGTAGAGATGGCGCAGGATGTTGCCATGGAAATCAAACGGCAAATACAAAGCAAAACAGGCCTGACGGCTTCCGCCGGCGTAAGCTACAACAAATTTTTGGCCAAAATTGCCTCCGACTATAAAAAGCCCAATGGGCTATTCGTAATCCACCCACACAAGGCTTTGGACTTCATCGGGGCGTTGCCCATTGAAAAGTTTTGGGGCGTTGGTCCTAAAACCGCAGAGCGAATGCACCAAATGGGCATCTTTACAGGTAGCCACTTGCGCAAAGTTTCGCGGCAACACCTCACCCAAGTGTTTGGAAAAGCTGGCGATATATATTATGACTTTGCACGCGGCATCGACAACCGACCCGTTGTAACAGAACGCAAGCGAAAATCTGTAGGCTGTGAGCAAACTTTTTTGAAGGATATCCATATTGAATCATCCATCATCATTGAACTGTATCACACCGTACTCGAACTGGAACAGCGAATCAGCAAAAACGATTTTTGCGGGCATACACTCACACTCAAAATAAAATGGAGCGACATGACACAAATCACGCGTAGCCTAACGTGCCCTCATGTCATCCGAAAAAAAGAAGACATACTGCCGCTGGCCAAGCGTCTGCTTAGCCAAACGGAATACAAAACGCGGCCGATACGTCTAATTGGCTTGTCTGTGACAGGGGCACAAGAAGAGGCCACGCCAGAAATTTCTCCCCGCCCACTATGGACAGAAGGTTTTCTACCATTCCCCGAATGGGGTGAGCACTGGGAGAGTTCCGCTACCAAAGCGCTCGACAGATAAAATCATAAAAAGTCAAACAATGCAATACCAAATCACTTGCGAACATTGCCACCAACTTTACGTGGTGAGTGCCACCCCGGGACAAACATTGCATTCACGGTGTCCTTACTGTAACCATATGGCAACCATTGCCACGCCATACGACGCTACCGCACAAGACCCCTCTACAAACACGCCCTTATCCTCTTCGCATAAAGCACAAACAACGCCCTTCGCCAAAGAGCACACCACCGCAATACCACAGCCCCCTCACAAACGGGAATGGGCAAAAAAGTGACGCTGCTCTTTCTATCAGCCTCCTTTTTCCTTATTATATTAGCCAACATTTTATACTTCATATTCTGCAGCATATCAACATAAAGACAAGCCAAAGAGCACCTCTCCCCATAAGCGTCCCTCTTGTGCCTCTTCCCTATAAACATTTGTGAATACTCTTTGGAGACTATCATCGCAGCCTCTTTCTGCCTTCATATAGGATTTGCCGCGAAGTTCCGTGTCTGGATAACGCGAAGGATAACAAGTTCCAACAGGACACTATTAAACACAGAACCGAAACTATACATTGGAAGCCACGGACAAGACGTCTTTCATATTCTTGAGCCTTTTAGGATAATATTACAGGCTGTTCTGCCATATTATTTGCAGTTTCGATACTCAAGCGGAGTCATTCCTGTTATCCGCTTGAAATAACGCGTCAGATTAGACGGATTTGAAAAGCCAAGTCTGCCCGCTATCTCGTTCACCGTGAGGTCGTCATGGCGCAAGAGCACCTTGGCACGAGTGACAAGCGCTTCTTCTATCCAGGAAGACGCCTTACGATGACTCGTTGCAGAAATGACGCTGCTAAGGTACTGCTTGTCCAGACAAATTTTATCGGCATAGAATTCCATATCACGATGCCGCCCACAGTGTTCATTAACGAGTTGGACGAAGCGGTTGAAGATTTGCACTTTGCGAGGTTGTTCCGCTACCTTGACATCATTCTGTCTAAGCGCCATATTGCGAAGTAACAGCAGCAGGTTGTGCAGTTCGGCGTTACGGTTATCTTTATACTCTGTATGCACAGCTATCCACACCGTGTTGAACATGCTAAGCACCAATTCCTTCTCTAGCTCTGAAGGATGAAGTAACACGCCATTCATACGCTGATGAAACATCGCTGGCATTTTTCCAGCAAAGATTTCAATCATCAGATGATCCGACAAATGCAGCACCTGCATCTGCAAATCGCCGACATCGCCCACAGCCTGCACAATACTTTCAGGGGTGGCCAACAGAATGTCGCCCGTGCCGAGATGTCGCCTTTGCAGATTGATGATACAATCGAAAGCCCCCTCCATGATGAAGGCTACAAAGATGTCTGTATGCTGGAAAGGCTGCCCGCTCATGAATACACTCGAAGGGTGGCTGCCAGAAGATCTTATCATCAGCATTTCCTCATCGCACCATTTCAGCCCTTCACCATCGGTCTCATTGTAAAGTTCCAGAATGAATTGATTGTTAACTTGCTGCACATCGTTTGCCATAGCCTATATATTTTCGTTGAAGATGCAAATATAGGCAACTTATAGGATATGGGCAAACAAAATCCAGACAATTAGGGCGTTTTCCCATTCACTTTGAGTATCTTGCAATTCTTTACGACAATATAGTCATGTACTTTAGAGCAGCCCCTCACCTCTCCTTGCATGACAACATGGTCTCCTTTCGACACATGGCGAAGCTTGAGGTAATCGCCGAAAGGCAATACACAGAGTACCCGACTGTGCTTGCCCTTAGCTTCTGCAAGTTCCACCGATGGCAGGGCGTATGGGTCGGGGCCGACAAACGTGGCGACACCACTTATCTGCATCACCTTCATTCTGTACGGTTCTGCTTTATTATTACGAAAAGTCTGATAGAGGGCACTTGCCGTGATGCTGTTGTCATTCTTTGACTGGGTATTTCCTGCCATTGCTACAAATAATGCCATCAGCAAAAGCATGACGGCCTGTTTGCAATTGATTGTTTTCATTTCTGTTGTTTTCCGTTTATAAGAATAATCTTGCAGCGTTTCATCACCACATAGTTGAGTTTGCCGGCTGCAAATACCAATGGGTTGCCTTCTATGACGACATCATCACCCTGGTGAACATGCCGCAGTTTCAGATAGTCTTGCAGAGGCAGCACACACAGCACCTTGCCGCTGGCATCTTTACGCTCAGCCAGTTCCACCGATGGCAAGGCATACGGGTCTGGCCCCGCTTTGGTGACAATGCCATGTATCTGGAGACGGGAAGCCAGCGAAGCCGCTTCTCCTCTCCTCGCTTTATATTCCTGATAAAGATCTATTGCTTCTACCTTGTTCATCATTTTACCTTCTGAATTTCATGCTTGCGCCATACACCTTGCCCACGGCAGTGCCTATGGTTCGGTATTCATGGGTTCCCTCATCGAATACCACGGGCTTCAGCTTATCATAGTCTATCTTGCCGTCATTGTCCTGTATGCGCTTGTCGATGTCAGAACCAACGATGTCAGCTACAAGCACGCCGTCTTTCCAACTGGCCACTTTGCACTCCAGTGTCAGCGGATACTGGTCAATGACCGGGGCATTCACTTTGCTGGCATTATGCCAGGTGAACCCCACGTGCTTCACCTTTCCCGGTGCTTTCTTCTCTGATGTCGTACCGAAGTAATCGCTTTCGGCAACGGTTTCTTCGGTGATAAAGGCGAGTGTAAAGCCGCCTGTTTTCTCGAAGTTCTCTGTGGTCTGGTGATTCGACATGTGCATGATCACCTGATTTCCTTTCTGTGTGGCCACGGCCATCATCACATCGGGATTGCCTTTGGCATCGTAGGTGCCGATCATGGCCACTGCCTCCAGTACGATGAAGGGGTAATCGCTCTTCCGCTCCCCGCCCCATGATGAGTGCGGGGTGCTGTTTTCTTTGCTTTGTTCATTTTCTTTCTGGTTTTGGTTTCCTTTACTTGCGAAAGCGTTTCTTCCACATACGATGATTAATGCTATACCCAATACAAGGCTCAATAAACTTGATGCTTTCATATTTCTTATTTTATTGATTTTGCGATAACTTGAATAAAGTACCCGTAGGGCAGACAAATCTGCAGTAGGGCCTCGGGATGAATATTGCCAGAAATACCATCAGTGCAGCCAGAGCTATAACTACAACTGAGGCCGACTTGAAAATAAAGGCTGTGAAGAGTTCGAAGCTCATCCAGTCGAAACAGATGCCAGCCAGCATCAGTACCATCAGTGTGCCAAAAAGCAACTGGCGGAAATAACCGAGCTTCTTGGCAGTATTCTGTCCGAGTTTCCATTTGTGCTTCTTGTTTGCCTTACCCGCAAGGTCTTGCACTGAACCAAAAGGACAAATGTTGGTGCAATAGTAGTTTTTCTTGCCGAAAAGCGGATACACAAAGGCGGTAACAAGCATGAGTATCGGTACAAGAGACACCCATACATTGATGCCACTCGACATGAAATTGACAAACAGCGACCAACTTAGGAATGTGCCGCACCATAATCCAAGGACGATGACATTAAGAAATAGTTGTATCGTTCGATAGCGTTTGTTGTGAAGGAAAAGAGGGAATATTGCCCCCATAAGCACAACGATGAGTCCAACAATGCCCTTCACGCTCAAATCCATCTTGTCAAAGAAGGATGCCTCGCTGGCGTTATTGCCAGCGTATTGCAGTCCCGCTTTCATGTTGCCTATTATTCCTCGTGAGGAGAAAGTTGCACCGCTCACTGCGTCGACTTTCATATCCAACGCCTCATCAAGAGTTTTACCGTTCCACCAGGAGAGCAAAGAACTTGCAGCCTGAAAGAAGTCGGGAGTTTCAGAGTTTCTCAAAGCCTCAACCTTCTCGACCTTTCTATCCTTCAAATAGATTTCAAGAGGCACTCTCCCCCCATACCCACTGACATATTTGCCTAACTCTGTGGTATTAATGATAAGTGTTCCGTCAGATAGCGTTGTCATTGGTTTTACCTTTTCTGCCTCAGACGTATCGGCAGATAATTTCAGTTCATACCCTAAAATTCTACCATCACGCTGAATGGCAGATACGGCAATAACACAGATGCAAGTAAGCAACAATATGATCTGTTCAACTTTCTTCATATAATATGTTACAATTGAATGTATTTTCTTTTTCGACTGCAAAGTTAGTCTTTCTCTGAAGTAATTATGCAATCAAAAGGACTGATAAAACCATCAAATCAAGAGTATTGGCTAAACAAACTTATTGTTACCTGCAGATATGAATGTTTTATCTTAAGAAAAGATTGCTTATAAATATTTATTTCGGCCTAACTTTGCAATCGGAAACAAATAGTAAAGCAAATGGAAATGAAGAAGACATTCACATTATCAATAATATTGCCTATGCTGACGGCTGTCTGCCCTATATGCACCAAGGCACAGGGTAATAAAGGATTGACCGATTATGAAGCAATCAACAATCTTGTGGTGGCAGAACGCATCTATCGTAGCGGCCATCGCAATGAGGAACTACAGAAACTGTACTTCCCCGATGCGCATGCACATACAAGTTGGCAAAGCGGAAGCACATCTGCTTTTATTGACAATAAGCCCGTAGAGACAGACTATTCCCTACCTCTGGTAAATCGTACTGGCGCTGCACTCATCAAGATTAACGGTTACAAGGCTTTCGTAGAATATCCTATGACAACGTCACGCGGAGTATGGATTCATGGCAAGGAGGCCACATTGACCAGCTATATGACGCTGCTTTACCGCTGCGAGAAGCGGAATGGCACATGGGGCATAGCAGACATGACATCTATCAATGAGGCCGATGAATTGCAGCCCAGTATTCCGGGCGAAGACCTCGGCATCGACCCTACAGAAGTGAAGGAATTCCGCAAAAGCTACCGCTGGCTTGCATACGCCCGTATTCAAGCAGGCGGAACAATCTCGCAGAATCTTCTCGGCACCGATCGGCCAGAAGAAGTCAAGAAAGTGTATGAGGCCGCAGAGGAATGGCTAAAGAGATAAAGAATCAAAATGAAATAAAATGGAAACGTATCTTATAACATTGGAAGAGCATATTACGGATGAAAGAATCATACGTGAGAATGCAAGAATTGACAAGCCGCATAAGCTCACAAAGGAAGAACAGGAAGTGCAGGACTTCTTCCGCTCACACACCTTTGTCGGGGAAGACTTGACGGACATCGACCACAAACGGCTGGCGCACATGGACGAACAGCATGTGCGTATGCAGATTCTCTCCTACACATCACCAGTCAGTGACCAGATACCACGTGAGGACGCAATTCGCATCTGCCAGGAAGCCAACGACCTCCTTGCCGAAAAGGTGAAGCAGCACCATAGCCGTTTCCGTGCCATGGCAACACTGCCGATGGCTGCCCCAAAGGCTGCTGCCAAAGAGTTGGAGCGTACTGTGAGGGAACTCGGGTTCGCAGGCGTCCTCCTTGCTGGACAGTATCAGGGGCACTGGTATGACGAGCCGCAGTTCGACCCCATCTTCCGCAAGGCCACCGAACTCGATGTGCCTGTCTATCTCCATCCCGCACTCATCAACCCAGACATTCGGCAGATGGCATATATGTCGCCATCCTATTCTCCCATCGTAGGAGCAGAACTGGCATCTGCTGGTTTGGGCTGGCACATTGATGTGGGAATTCTCGCAGCAAGACTGATTCTTTCCGGTATATTTGATAAATACCCTTCACTCAAGATAGTCGTAGGCCACTGGGGCGAAGGCATCCCGATGATGCTTGACCGTATGGACTATATGCTCACACAAAGTCTAACCGGACTGAAGCATGAGGTGTCGTGGTATTACAGGAATAACATCTACATGACTCCAAGTGGCATTGAGAGCAAGATCAATCTCCACACCATGCTTAAGATTATGGGGGCTGAACATATTCTCTATGCCGAGGACTACCCCTACATCCAGTCGGGAAGCCTATATCGCTTTCTGATGGAAGACGAATTGCTCACCGATGAGCAGAAGACATTGATTGCCCACGGGAATGCTGAGCGTATTTATCATCTGTAAACATCCCCAAGTAAATTAACTTATATAAATCAAGACAAAATGGAACATATCATTTTAAAAGGTGGAGACAAAATCTCCAGAATAGGATTGGGTACATCGAGACTTACCCCCGACAAAGAAGGCTCTGACACGATATTGAAAGCTCTCGATTATGGTATCAACCTTATCAACTGTGCCGATTTTTACAACAGTGGCGATGGGGAACTTGCCGTGCGCGAGGTGCTGCGACAGAGACCACGTGAAGACCTCTTCATCTCTGTGAAGTTCGGTGCCCTGATGACACTTGGCCATCCCGGAATGACAGGTATTGACGTGTCTCCCGAGCATGTCGAAAACTATCTTGCCTACACGCTTCACCGTCTTGGTACTGACTATGTGGATCTCTATCAGCCAGGGCGCATCAACCCACACATACCAGTAGAAGAAACCCTCAGAGCAATAGAAAGGTTTAAGCAGAAGGGGTACGTAAAACACATTGGCCTAACCCAGATAGACGTGGAGACATTGCAAAAAGCCAACAAAGTGACCCCTATAGATCTTGTAGAGCTGAACTACAATGTTGTGAACCGCCGCTATGAGGACACCACCATGGCAGAAGCACAGAGACTCGGCATACCCGTGTGCGCCTTCGGCGTAATGCAGGGACTGAGGAAAGACCCTATTGTTGCTGCTGGATTGCAAAAGATAGCAGACTATAAGGGCTGCACGTTGGCACAACTGTCTTTGGCATGGGTGCTGGCTCAGAGCAAGGACATGACAGCCATCATGGGCTCCCACCATCCAGAACAAGCTGAAAGCGCGGCTGCAGCTATCAGCGTCAGCCTGTCGCAGGACGACTTGGCCGCCATTGAGATGATTATGCCAAAAACTAAAGCCACAACCATTTATATGCCCGACCTGCAGATGGATGAGAAAGGTATCTTTGAGTTGTCTGCTTTCAAAAGATAAGTTAACGCGAGTTCGACAAATTATAATTGGCTGTGATTTTGGTGATTATCGAAAATCGTTGCGACTTTATAGTGCTCAATTACAAAGAATTACAAACAATAATCGCTATGAT
>CAZASQ010000012.1:0-63046 GCA_964487905.1 uncultured Prevotella sp.
AACGCTTTCCTTGAAGCGCACCAGGACGGTATGCGGAGCGTGCGGCTGCTGCAAGTATTAAGATTATATATGTGGTTGTGTGGGGATTCGAAGAATGTGTGTTGAATGTTCATGAATAAAGTATGTGATAGGGGGAGGTTTACCTTGGTTCTATGATGGATGGGATGTGTGATGGAAAGTAGAAGAAATGGTGATTTTCAAGGTCGAATGCTAATAAACTGCAATACAGGCTAAGTGTCACTTTTTCTGTTGATTGCCATGCTTGGGATGTGGAGCTGGTTGAAAAATGCTTTCAAGCTGAAAGTTTCTTGTTTATAATTTGCACGGTTCATGGAAAAGCCTTACATTTGCAATCTCAAATCCAATATCAGGTCTTGGAATTGCGCCGCTGCTCAAGCGGTCATGATTCTTGAGGCAATGAAAAATAACTAACAACCATAAAATTCTACCGCATGAATACAGCATGGAGAGGTTTCAAGGGAAACAAGTGGAAGTCTGAGGTCAACCTTCGCGACTTCATTCAGCACAACTACACTCCTTACGAGGGTGACGAGAAGTTCCTTGTGGGAGCTACGCCAGCCACGGATACGCTTTGGGGCAAGTTGCAGGAGTTGCAGAAGCAGGAGCGCGCCAAAGGTGGCGTTCTTGATATGGAGACCGAGGTCGTGTCCAGCCTTACAGCCTATGGCGCAGCTTACATTGATGAGCAGACGAAAGACCTGGAGCGTGTTGTCGGTTTGCAGACTGATAAGCCGCTGAAGCGCGCTTTCATGCCTTATGGCGGCATCAAGATGGCCGAGCAGGCATGCAGCACTTACGGCTATCAGCCCTCAGAGAGACTTCATGAGATTTTCCATAAGTATTGCAAGACGCATAACGATGGTGTGTTCGATGCTTACACTCCGGAGATGAAGCTCGTGCGCCATAATCACATTCTTACGGGTCTGCCCGACACTTATGGCCGTGGCCGTATTGTGGGCGACTACCGTCGTGTGGCACTCTATGGCATTGACTACCTTATCGAGCAGAAGCAGAAAGACTTGGCCGATATGGGCGACCGCGAGATGATCGATGAGGTGATTCGCTTGCGCGAGGAAGTGTCGGAGCAAATCAAGGCTCTGAAGGGCTTGAAGGAGATGGCAGCCATCTATGGCTTCGACATTAGCCAGCCCGCCAAGAATGCTCGCGAGGCTGTGCAGTGGCTCTACTTTGGCTATTTGGGTGCGGTGAAGACGCAGAATGGTGCCGCAATGTCTGTGGGTCGTATCTCTACGTTCCTTGATATTTATTTCAAGCGTGATCTTGATGAGGGTACGCTCACGGAGACGGATGTGCAGGAGTTGGTCGATCATCTGACGATGAAGTTCCGTATGGTGAAGTTCGCGCGCATTCCTTCCTATAATCAGCTCTTCAGTGGCGACCCCGTTTGGGCTACGCTTGAGGTGGGCGGTATGGGAATGGACGGTCGTTCGATGGTGACCATGACCGACTATCGCTTCCTCCACACGCTTATCAACATGGGGCCATCGCCCGAGCCTAACCTTACGGTGCTTTACAGCCCGCGTTTGCCAGAGGCGTTCAAGCGTTATGCCGCATGGATCTCGGTGAAGACAAGTTCTATTCAGTATGAGAATGATGACGTGATGCGTCCTATTTGGGGCGATGATTATAGCATTTGCTGCTGCGTTTCGGCCACGCAAACGGGTAAGGAGTTGCAGTTCTTCGGTGCTCGTGCCAACTTGGCCAAGTGTCTTCTCTATGCCATCTCGGGTGGAATTGATGAGAAGACGCGTGAGCAGTGTGGGCCGGCTTATCTCCCCATCTCGGGCGATGTAGTGACCTACGATGAGTTTATGCCGCGTTTCTTGACCATGATGGAGTGGCTTGCTGCCGTTTACGTCAAGACGCTGAACCTTATTCATTATATGCACGACAAGTATTTCTATGAGGCAGAGGAGTTGGCTCTCATTGATACAGACGTGCGTCGCACCTTCGCAACGGGTATTGCTGGTTTCAGTCATGTTGTTGACTCAATTTCGGCAATCAAGTATGGTAAGGTAACCATTGAGCGTGATGAGACGGGTTTCCCCGTGGGTTACAAGACGGAGGGCGATTTCCCCTGCTATGGTAACGATGACGAGCGTGCAGACGAGATCGCCGTTTGGTTGCTGAAGACATTCATGGGAATGATTCGCAAGCATCACACTTATCGCAATTCAGAGCCAACGTGCTCTATCCTTACGATTACATCGAATGTGGTGTACGGAAAGAATACGGGTATGATGCCCGATGGCCGTCCAGCTCAGGCTCCATTGTCTCCTGGTGCCAACCCAAGCTATGGTGCAGAGAAGAATGGTCTGCTTGCTTCGCTCAATTCGGTGGCCAAGTTGCCTTACGAGTATGCGCTTGATGGTATCTCGAATACGCAGACCATCAATCCGGGAGCACTCGGACATGACGATGAGGAGCGTGCCAATACGCTTGTGAACGTGATGGATGGCTACTTCGGACAGGGTGCGCATCACTTGAATGTGAATGTCTTTGGCGTGGAGAAGCTGAAGGATGCCATGGAGCATCCCGAGAAAGAGGAGTATCAGAACTTCACCATCCGCGTCTCTGGCTATGCCGTTAAGTTCATCGACCTTACCCGTGAGCAGCAACTCGATGTGATCGCGCGTCAGGCTCATGAGCGTTTGTAAATGACATGACAGCGGCTTTCTCGACAACGGGGAAGTTGCGGCAAAAGAAAACATAAAGTGAAACCGCCTGCCGATGGATGAAAAACAAGGTAGGCGGTTTTCTTTTTCCAATAAAAACTTGATGATGGAATATTCTAATAGCGACAGTGGAAATATGCTTTTAGTGCATTCGACAGAATCTTTTGGCTCTGTGGATGGGCCAGGCATACGTTATGTGATATTTTTACAAGGCTGTCGGATGCGTTGCCAGTATTGTCATAACCCCGATTCCTGGAAAACGGGGGTGGGAACGCCCACTTCTGTTGATGATTTGCTGGACAAGGCGGCTCGTTATCGCACGTATTGGGGCGATAAGGGTGGTATTACCGTGAGTGGGGGAGAGGCTCTTTTGCAGATAGATGCATTATGCGCACTGTTCAGAAAGGCGCATGAACGAGGCATTAATACTTGCTTGGACACATCTGCACAACCGTTTACGCGCCAAAGTCCGTGGTTTGACAAGTTTGAGGAACTGATGCGCTACACCGATACGGTACTTCTTGACATCAAGCATATCCATGACAAGAACCATCGCAAGCTGACTGGGTTTGGCAATGAGAATATTCTCGACTGTGCCAAATACCTTTCTGATATTGGAAAAGCGGTTTGGATTCGTCATGTACTTGTTCCGGGCATTACGGATAATGATGATTACTTGCATGAGTTGCGCCGCTTCCTTGACACTTTGAATAATGTTGAGCGGGTAGACGTGCTGCCTTATCACACTCTCGGCACGTTTAAGTATGAGAAACTGGGCATGGACTATCCCCTTAAAGATGTTGCCTCACCAACGATAGAGCGTGTGGATAATGCCAAAACTATTTTGGCGGGTGCGAACAAATAAGTTTTTGGCAACCTGTAGGCGGGGTAGGTGTAATGTTCCTCCCCGTATGAAAGAGCTATGCAGGTAGGTGCAGTGCACTTCCCCGCTTGCTATTTTTATAAAAAAACACAAGAGACAAGCAACTCATAAAGGTTGGCTTGTCTCTTGTTGTACTGATGAGACTTTGGAGGATTATGCCTCAGCGGGAGCTTGCTCCTCGGTGGCGTTCTCCTCAGCGGCCTTAGCTGCCTCGGCTTCTGCCTTGGCCTGTGCCTCAGCGGCTTTCTTCTCTGCTACCTTCTTAGCAATAGCCTCGTTGACTTTCTTCTCCTCTTCGAGAGCCTTTTGTGCAGCGGCATTCTTGCTCTCAACCAGCTTCTTCTCAAAAGCCTCTACGCCTGCAACCTTCTTCTGCTTCCACTCATCGAAGCGCTTTTGGCAGGTTGCCTCGTCAAATGCGCCCTTCTTAACGCCTCCGCGGAGGTGCTTCATCAGGTAGACACCCTCATGGCTGAGAATGCTACGAACAGTGTCCGTGGGCTGTGCGCCTACTTCCACCCAATAAAGGGCACGGTCGAAATTCAAATCTACCGTGGCGGGGTTGGTGTTAGGATTGTACACACCAATCTTCTCAGTGAATTTACCATCACGTGGTGCGCGCGAGTCGGCAATGACGATGCGGTACACAGCATAGTTCTTGCGTCCGCCGCGCTGAAGTCTGATTTTTGTTGCCATTTACTTTTAAACTTTTTTGTAATGTGGATTGAATTTTGTGCTGCCAAACTCGTGACAGCGGGTGCAAAGGTACGGGTTTTCAGCCAATTACGCAAGTGTAGCCCTTCTTTTTCTGTACTTTTCCTGTCGTTTTTGTCTTTGTTTGGCGTTCTTGTCTGCCTTTTTTTGTAATTTTGTGGCTGATATGGTTGAAGTTTCTGTCTTAATACCCACTTATAATGACCGCGTTTTGACGCAAGTAACCCGTTTGCAGGCGCAGCTGGCAGCACTTGCGAGCACTTGCGCGCTAAGCTATGAGGTGATTGTTGCCGATGATTGCAGCACGAATCTTGCCGTTAGGCAGGAGAATGAGTGCTTGATGGCTTTGCCCCATTGCCGTTTGGTTTCCTTGCGGAGTAATGTGGGGCGGGCAGGAGTGCGCAATCGGCTTGCCGAGGAGGCTTGCTATCCGTGGTTGATTTACATTGATGCTGCGCTGTGGATACCCGATGGCTTTGTGGGGAATTATCTTTGGCATGTAGGCAAGGCACAAGTGGTTTGCGGAGGGTCGACGGTGGATGCCCAGTCTTCCCCCCAAGGGCTGCGCTATGTTTATGAGTCGTCCAGCGCACCGCGTTTTTCGGCTTCCGAAAGGCAACGCAATCCTTACCGGGCATTTAGAACTAATAACTTCATGATTGCGCGCGAGGTGATGATGGCTCATCCCTTGCGTGCCGACATTCGTACTTATGGCTATGAGGATGTGCTTTTTGGCAAGGAATTAGCGCGTCATGAGGTGAGCATTGCTCATATTGATAATCCCGTAATTTATCGTTTGTTGGAGGACAATGCCACTTACTTGCACAAGGTGGAGGAGAGCCTACGCACGCTCCACGCTTATCGTGATGAGTTAAACGGATATAGTCCGCTGCTTCAAGGAGTGGAATGGTTGCAAAAGTGGCGTGTGGCGGGGGCGATGAGGCTGCTTTATCAACTGTTCGGTTCGTTGGTTAGGCGCAATTTGATGGGCGGGCATCCATCGCTTCTTTTGTTTAAGGTGTTTAAGGTGGGGGCTTACCTGCAGGTAAGGCTTCGCTGCGGTTAAGAAACAGGCATCTCCTTGCCGTTTGGAGCTCAGCGGGCAAGGAGATGAGTAAAATTTTGTTTTTGTGGTGGTTATGCGTTCTCGGTGAAGTGATTGAGCCGCGCAATGTATTTCCCAAGGATGTCGAACTCTAAATTGACAATAGAGCCCACTTGGATGTCGGCAAAGTTGGTGTGCTCGCGCGTGTAAGGGATGATGGCTACCGTGAAAGAGTTGTCGGTGGGGTTGACAACGGTGAGCGAAACCCCGTTGACGGTAACAGAGCCCTTGTCTACTGTGAAGTAGCCTTTGCGCGCCATCTCCGTGTTCTGTGCATATTCGAAGGTGAAATACGTAGAGCCGCCAGCGTCTTCCATTTTGATGCAGTGTGCGGTCTCATCAACGTGTCCCTGCACTATGTGCCCATCGAGCCGGCCATTCATGAGCATTGAGCGTTCTACATTGACCCGGTCTCCCTCTTGCAGTTTGCCCAGATTGGTTCGGATAAGGGTCTCTTTCATTGCGGTCACCGTGTAGCAACCGTCCTCTATGCTCACCACGGTCAGGCAAACACCATTATGGGCTATGCTTTGGTCGATTTTTAGCTCGTCAACAAAGCTGCAGCGCAATGTGAAATCAATATTTTCTTGATCGTGCTTGATGGCCACAACGGTTGCCATTTCTTCTACAATTCCACTGAACATATCTTTTTTTGTTATTGGTTGTGCGTGCAAAGGTACGAAATATCTTGCTATTTGCTTGCTTTTGAGTGAAAACAATCGTAGGCTCGTTCCAAGATATGCCTTTTCTTGTGGCTTCAGCGAGGATGTGCCGCCTTGCAGAACGGCCTGTTATTGGGATGCAGATTAGCCTTATTCTTGGTTTTGTTGTAACTCGTTGAATGTCATTTGTTTGCGATGGTTTGCTTTCTTGTTTGCTGAAACGTTAGGTTTTGGGCTTCAATATGTGTCCTATGGTGTGACGAAACGTTAGGTTTTGCACTTCAATAGAGCCTCTTTTGAATATTGGCAGAGGGTGATAGGGGAGAAAAATATGGAGTTGTCCCGATAAGGATGGGCAAGAAAGGGGTGGGATGTGAGATAACTGCGGTAATGAGAAGCATTGGGGCGTACTCCTATTTTATTATAAAGGAGTACGCCCCAATATCGTTTTGGGAAAATCCCTTAGGGATACTAATGCTTAAAGTGTCTGCAGGTAACGCTCCGCCTCAAGCGCGGCTTTGCAGCCAGATGCGGCGGCAACGATGGCTTGACGGTAGGTGGGGTCGCAAACATCGCCAGCAGCGAATACGCCGGGAATGTTGGTATTCTGCGATTTGCCCTTGGTTTGGATGAATCCCATCTCGTCAAGCTCAATTTGGCCATTGAGGAACGAAGTGTTGGGGTGGTGTCCGATAGCGAGGAAGAAACCATCGATGGGCAGGTCGTAGTGCTCTTCATCGGCTTCGCCCTTGCGCTTCACAAGGTGCATTCCCTCCACGCCGTTTTCGCCGTAAAGACCTGTGGCGTTGTGCTCGAACAGAATCTCAATGTTGGGCTGTGCCTTCACTCTTTCCTGCATGATTTCAGAAGCACGCAGGTAGGGCTTGCGCACAACGAGGTAGACCTTTTGGCACAGGTTGGCCAAATAAAGTGCATCCTCGCAGGCGGTGTCTCCACCGCCGACCACTGCGGTTACTTTCTTGCGATAGAAGAAACCATCGCATACGGCACAGGCGGAAACGCCTTGGCCCATATATTTCTTCTCATCGGACAGGCCAAGATACTTGGCCGATGCTCCCGTTGCGATAATCACCGTGTCGGCAAGGATCTCCTTGCCAGCCTCAGTAGTAAGGCGGTATGGGCGGGAAGAGAAGTCGCAGTTGGTGATTTCGCCATCACGAATGTCGGCACCGAAATTCTCGGCTTGCTGACGGAACTCCATCATCATTTGATTGGCGTCCACGCCGTCAGGATAGCCAGGGAAGTTTTCTACGGTGGTAGTTTGTGTGAGCTGTCCACCGGTGATCATTCCGCAATAAAGTACGGGCGACAATGAAGCGCGTCCTGCATAAAGGGCAGCGGTGTATCCAGCAGGGCCGCTTCCTATGATGAGCACCTTGATGTGCTCGGGCTGTTGAGTGTTTTCTGTCATTTTCTGTTAGTATGATTATTCCTCTTCGCTTTTTTCTGAAAGGAAAAATGCAAGGAGGAGGTTGTTTCTTCTTATTCAGCCAAAAGCTTTTCGATTTCTTCGGCAATGCGGCTGATGCTCTCTGTAGGCTCAAAGCGGGCAATCACCTGTCCCTTTTGGTTGACAAGGAATTTGGTGAAGTTCCACTTGATGTCGGGTTTGGATTGATAGTCGGGGTCAGCCTCGGCGAGCATCTTGTCGAGTGCGGGGTAGATGGGGTGGGTTTCGTCCCATCCGGCAAAGCCCTTTTGTTCTTTGAGGAACTTGAACAAGGGATCTGCGTCTTCGCCGTTGACTTTCAGCTTCTTGAATTGCGGAAATTCTGTTCCATAGGTCAGTTTGCAGAAATTATGGATGCTCTCGTCTGTACCCGGTGCCTGCTGGCCGAATTGGTTGCAGGGGAAGTCAAGAACTTCGAAGCCTTGTGAATGATACTTCTCAAAAAGTTGCTCCAATTCCTCATACTGCGGGGTGAAACCGCAACGGGTGGCCGTGTTGACGATTAGCAACACTTCGTTGGAGTACTCCTTGAGCGACACCATCTTTCCTTTTCTGTCCTTGACAGAGAATTCATAAACAGTTCTCATTTCTGTCTTGTTGTAAAATAATTAGATTAACCGTTGCAAAAGTACAAATTATATTTTGAAAAACTTGCACCACACTCTTAAAAGTATTAAATTTGCAAAGTAATCCAATTAATACTAAGATGAAGCAAAGAAAGGTGTCTATTATTTCGATGCTGCTACTGGTGGTGTCGACCTTGATGATGACGAGTTGCGATGAGGAACAAGAAACTGCCATGATGCTATGGGGAACATGGGAAGGCCAACTTTCCACCGAGTTCTATCAAGATCGCTGGGGAAGTTATGGCGAAAGTTATTATACCGTTTGGCATTTTGAGGGCAATCCCGGGTCGCGCCAAGGCAATGGATGGGAGATAGATTATGTGCGGGGCAGACGCTACGCGCAGCGGTTCCGTTGGCAAGTGATGGATGGTGGCAATACCGTGCGGCTGGTTTATGACAGCTGGGACGAGCAGTATATTTATAATTTCTATCTTTCGAGCGATTATTTCACAGGGCAAATAGAAGATGCTTATGGCCAGCTGACGGGATTCCGCTTGTATAAGGTTGATGACAACGGCTATGAGTACGACTATGGCTGGGACAACTATGCCAAAAAGCCAGTAGTTAACAGTAAAGGAAAAGAGTAGGGATTTTACCTGCATGAATAGGGTTTTGACTTTCAGGACTTGTCGGAAAAGCTCTATATTTGCAGGAGAATAACTTTAAACTGAATGAAAATGAGAAAATGGATGCAACTGTTGGTGATGTTGACGATAGCCGCATTGCCTTTTGCCTTGACAAGTTGTGATGATGACGAGCCTTGGGGATATTATCATCCAGACTATCCCGATGGCGGGTATGACAGGGATGACGAATTGGAAGACATGGTGTCGTTGCTTTGCAATGAGTGGTATGGTGATATGTACTATACTTATACCGATGACGGCAAGGGTGGCTCCAATGGGCATCGTGTGACGGAAACCTACAAGGTGAGTATGAAGTTCTTCCAGTACGGCAATACGAAAAACACGTATGCAGGGCAAGGCGTTGAGGTGGACACCAATGAGCGTGGAGACACGCAGGCGTTGCCCTTCTCGTGGTGGATAGACACTAAGAGAGGTGATATTTACGTGAAATACACGGACTCAAACACCATCTTTAAGATGGATGCTTTAAGTAAGGAGTATGGTTATCATCTTGGCTGGGAGACTGCTTGCAATGCGTTTACGTTCTATGGCTATTTGATGGGGCAGTCCAATGATGATGTGATTTACATCGATTTGGAGCGTGTGACAACGGAAGCCAAGCCAAATGTGGGAGCGGAAAGTCTTTTGGTGCCATCCCGTGCTTTTGGCAAAGCCGAAAATAACGAGGCATCCCAATTGCGTGTGAATGCCATTCCGCGCTTGCATAAGAGATAAATCTTTGCTCGTAGGCTTTGTCCTTTGAGTAATAACAAAGTTAAAGTTCCTATTTGTCTTGTTGTTTTTGGACAATAGGAACTTTTTTCTCCTAATTGAAAATCTGGAAAAGAAAAAACGAGGCCATGTGCTTGGAGATTCATAGCTTTATTTTGCAAATCCTGAGCGCATGGCTTCTCGTTTAGTGCAGCGTAATGCGTATGTTGTTTGTTAGCGCGATTCTTGATGCACGTTAGCCTATTGAGGGCGAAGTTCTCTCAAATGCTTTTTGTATGCTTCCCAGTCTGTGATGAGCATGCGGGCAACTCCGCTTTCTTGGGCGGCACGAGCCACGGCACTGCTCACTTCTGTGATTAGGCGTGGGTCAACAGGTTTCGGAATGAAGTATTTGGGTCCGAAAGTGAGGTTGTCGGTATGATAAACCTCGTTGACGGCATCAGGGATGGGCTGTTTGGCCAAGTCGGCAATTGCATGTACGGCTGCCATCTTCATTTCTTCGTTGATGGCTCGTGCGTGAACATCGAGCGCGCCTCGGAAGATGTAGGGGAAACCTAATACGTTGTTGATTTGGTTAGGATAGTCGGTGCGCCCAGTGGACATGAGTACATCGGGACGAGCTTCCAAAGCATCCTCATAGGAAATCTCTGGTATGGGATTGGCCAAGGCGAAGATGATGGGGTGGTCGGCCATAGTGCGTATCATGTCCTTGGTAAGTATGTTTCCTTTTGATAAGCCAACAAAAACATCTGCGCCTTTAAGCGCTTCTTCCAGTGTGTGTGCATCGCATCGGGACGTGGCGAAGAGGGCTTTTTGCGGAGTTAGGTTTGTGCGGTCGGTGGTGATTACGCCTTTTGAGTCGAGCATGACCACGTTTTTCTTTTTGAGTCCCAAGGCACAATACAGTTTTGTACATGCGATAGCGGCAGCTCCGGCTCCGTTGACAACGCATTTTACAGTGCTGATGTCTTTCCCCACGATTTCTAATGCGTTCTTCAATCCTGCTGCGGAAATGATGGCGGTGCCGTGTTGGTCATCGTGCATCACTGGGATGTCGAGTGTGCGTTTCAGCCGTTCTTCAATTTTGAAGCATTCGGGGGCTTTAATGTCTTCAAGATTGATGCCACCGAATGTTGGCGATATGCGCTCAACAATCTCGCAGAATTTGTCGGGGTCTTTTTCGTCTACCTCAATGTCGAACACATCAACACCACCGTATATTTTGAACAAAAGGCCTTTCCCTTCCATGACAGGCTTTCCGCTCATGGCTCCAATGTCGCCTAATCCTAACACAGCCGTACCGTTGCTGATGACTGCGACCAGGTTTCCTTTGTTTGTATATTTGTAAGCATCATCCGGCTTTTGTTGAATTTCCAGACATGGGTAAGCCACGCCGGGAGAATAAGCCAGGCTAAGGTCTGTTTGTGTGTGGTAGGGTTTGGTTGGAATAACCTCCAGCTTGCCTGGACGACCCTCGTTGTGGTATTCCAAAGCCGCTTCTTTTGTAATCTTTACCATTTTGTTTCTTTTGTTGTTAAATGTTTTATAGGGGATTCCCCCTTCTCAAGATTCGCGGCAAAGGTAGAAAAAACTTTAGATTCAAAATAATTATTTAAATCTATTTTTGTAACTTTGTGGGCAAATTAAGAGACCACAGGAAGTCATGAATGTAGCTTCGACAAGCAATCGGCAGCAAGTAAAGGAAAAGATACGGTGTACAGCACTTCGTATGTTTCATGAGCGTGGTATTCGTTTAGTGAAGATGGACGATATTGCCGCAGCTCTTTCCATGTCGAAGCGCACGCTCTATGAATTGTACGCCAACAAGATGGAGTTGCTGGAAGATGTGCTTGAACTGCAGTTCAATATGAGCCGGGAGCGAATGAGGAGGGAACTAAAGCCCAATGCTTCCACAATGGACATATTGATATTGGCGTTGAAAATCTCAATTGAGGAGATGCGGCAGACTTCAGCGGCTTTTCTTGATGATTTGCACCGTTATCCTGAGGCGCATCGTATGCTTGATGTTTTGGAGAAACGTCGTGACAAGGAGACAAATAAGTTCTTTTGGCAGGGAGTGCGTGAGGGCTATTTTTTACCAGATGTCAATTACCGATTGGTGTATGACATTGTGCGAACCTTCCGCGAGCAAGCGATGTTTTACCGAAAGGATTATGATGCACGCGAGGTGTGGATTACCCTTGTCCGAATGTTGTTGCGTAGTGTTTGTACGCTTAAGGGCATTCGTGAACTGGACGATTTCTTAGAGAATGAGGTTAAAACAAAAGTTGCTAATTTTGCCGCTTCCAAGGAGGATACGGCAGAGACAGTTTTGTCTGATTAGTTTTAATGTTAATGCAAGCTGGTTATAGTAGAGAGGTTAAGGCTGGCTTGTTTTATGGTAAGTAAAGTTTAAAAGTGTTCTATAAGTAAGATGAAGAGCCACGCATATCGACCTTTTTTGCTTACGTTATTAGTTTGCATATTGCTGTTGTTGCTTCATTGGTTGCCAACGATGCGAATTGGAGAAACCGAGCTAAGGCGTATAGATATATTAAGCGACCTTTCCAGCGATTCTGCCAAGCATGATTTGCATGATGTTATCCCCAAGCCCAAAGAGCCTCGGCAATTGATGGCCAAGAGTAAGGATGGAAAAATGGTGGAGTTCAAGGAGGTATGGCCAAAGGGCGTGCAGCGTGTGGTGGACTTCTCCGAAGGCAAGGCTGGCGGTATGAGCCATTTTTATGCGATGCTTGATTCTGTTGCGCGCAAAAAGTTGGCGAACCGTCCACTCCGTATAGGCTTTTATGGTGATTCTTTTATTGAGGGCGACATTCTTGTGGCCGACTTGCGGGAGCTTCTTCAGATGCGTTTTGGCGGATGGGGCGTAGGTTGGATTGACGCGGGAAATGACCTTACGCAATACAAGCGTACCATTGCCAATAGTTTTTCAGGTTTGACAGAGCACATGGCAATGAAGAAGCAGACTTATCGTGCCAGCGAAACAGGAATAGCTCAGCGGTATTACACGATGACAGCCCCTGTCAGTATTAGTCTTACGGCTAAGAAAGACTTCCCCCATACAGCGCGTTGGGGAGTATCGCGGCTTTATTTCCGCTCATCGGGCAACGTTGCGATTGAAGGGCAGGAGGGGACTACTCCTTATTCTTTTTCTTTCAAGGGAAGTCCGAATGTGCAGGTTGCTGAAATGAAGGGCGTTGCCTCGCAAACAGAATTTAAAATACCCCGTGGCAATGCCATCCTTTACGGTACGGCTTTGGAAACTGATGGGGGAATTGTTGTGGATAATTTCAGTTTGCGTGGTACATCGGGCAACACTTTAAATGAAATTCCAGAGGTAACTTTGCAGGAGTTCAATCGGTTGCGTCCCTATGATTTGATAGTTTTGCAGTTTGGAGTGAATGCGGTGACCGAGAAGAGTACCACGGAAACATTGAAGCTCTATACCGATAAGATGCGCCGAGTGGTTGCCCATATGCGCCGTTGCTTTCCCGAAGCGAGTATACTTGTGATGGGAACGCCCGACCGCGGCTCAAAGACATCTGCTGATGGCACAATGCCGGGCATAGAAATGCTGACGGGATTTCAAGAGCAGTTGGCCAGCGATGCGCAAGTGTCGTTTTTAAGCATCCTTCATGCCATGGGAGGTCCTGGGTCAATGCGTCGCCTTGTTGATGAGCACGGATGGGGTTCTAAGGACTATGTTCATATCAACAGGGATGGCGGAAAATTTGTTGCCCGCAAGATCTATGATTCTTTTATGGCGGGATATAGCAACTATCTGCGCAGGAAAAAGATAGAGCAACAATAAAAACACAGCAGTTGTCTCTTTATTATATATGGTGGAGGCGGTTTAAATGAAAATCGTCTCTCTTAGAAGCAAATGTAAACACATTACAGTTAAAAAATCAGCATGATAAGCCAGATACAGACTTTGCTTGCTTGTAGTAGTGAGCCGATTATGCAGTATTTCTGCTCATTTGATTGGGGAAAGTTGTTGGGAATGCTCTTGTATAATCCTCATGAGCCGCTTTTGTTCTCTTCGGGACTATTTCTCTTTATGTTCCTTGCCTTCGCGCTCGTCTATATGGTGCTTCAGCATCGGTTCATGCCTCGTCTGCTCTTTGTGACGCTGTTTTCTTATTATTTCTTCTACAAGAGTAGCGGATTTTATTTCTTATTGCTGCTTCTTGTCACCATTACCGACTTTCTCATCGCTCGCGCCATCGCCCGTTGCAAGCAGCAGGCCGATGCTCAAGCAGCGTTGGAATACCGCGTCTTGGGCGAAGAGCACGAGCCTGTCTTTCCCAATTATCATAGGGCAAAGTGTTTGTTGGGATTAAGCCTGTTCATAGACTTGGGCTTGTTGGTCTATTTCAAATATACGAATTTCTTTGCGGGCATGGTGATGGAGATGATAGGCAATAATTTCCAGCCGTGGGATATTTTTCTCCCCGTGGGTATTAGTTTCTATACTTTTAAGACCATTTCTTATGTCGTTGATGTCTATCGCGGCAAGATGCGTCCGATGGATTCGTTGCTTGATTATGCTTTCTACGTTTCGTTTTTCCCCACTTTGCTTGCCGGCCCCATTGTGCGCGCCACCGATTTTGGCCCGCAGATACGTCAACCGCTCAATGTGAGCCGCCGTCTGTTTGCGCTGGGAAGCTATTTCATACTTATAGGGTTGTTTAAGAAATGCGTTATTTCCGATTACATTGCGCAGAATTTTGTCGATCGCATATTCGACAATCCCACACTCTTCTCTGGTGGTGAGGTGCTGCTGGGACTTTATGGCTATACGGTGCAAATCTATTGCGACTTTTCGGGCTACAGTGATATGGCCATAGGCATTTCGGCATTGTTGGGATTCTCCATTCCCATGAACTTCGATGCTCCGTGGAAAGCCGACTCCGTGTCAGACTTTTGGCGTCGATGGCATATATCGCTGTCTTCGTGGATTCGCGACTATGTTTACATCCCGCTTGGCGGAAGCCGCAAGGGAACGGCAAGGATGTATCTCAACCAAATGATTACCATGATTGCCTGTGGACTTTGGCATGGTGCATCGCTTAGTTTTGTGGTTTGGGGAGCTATGCATGGCGCGTTGGTTTGCATTCATAAGTTCTTCTCGCAAATAGTGTTGCGCCACGACCGCCATTATCACCCGCAGGGCTTCCGTCGATTTGCCTCCGTGCTTATCACGTTCCATGTGGTCTGCCTCACATGGCTTTTCTTCCGCAACACCACTTTTGATGGGGCATGGGTGATGTTGAAACAGATGGTCACCAAGTTTAATCCGGAGGTGCTTCCGCAAGTGCTTTCCACTTATCGGTATGTCTTTGCGCTAATGCTTCTGGCTCTTCTCACCCACTGGATTCCAAACTCATGGCAGGAGCGTGTTGTGAAGTTGTTCGAGAAAGGCGGTGTCGTGTTTGCGGCTGTAGCTATTACGGCGGTGATATTCCTTATCATGCAAGTTAAGGGAAGCGATGTTCAGCCGTTTATTTATTTTCAGTTCTAAACCATTTATGCCTGTATAGGGCAAAAATGGTATAGAGACGAAACGTTTATCCTTGCTTTTGCGGCGGGATAAACGTTTCTTGGATTTTTATGAGGAGAGGAAAAATAGCCAAACAATACGAAAAATGGAACAATAATGGCGGTAACTTTTGCGAATTAACTTCTATTAAGCAAAAATAAAATCGTTTTTTATGCTTATATCAGCCGAATGGGCTATTTTTGCAACTGAATCAAGTGAGTAAAAACAATTAATCAATTTCGTTAAAGGAGAATTTATAGCATGAAAAAGATGATTTTAGCGACAGCCATGATGCTGTCTTCGATGGGTGCTTTCGCACAGCACGCTGTTGGTTCGTTTACTTTGCAGCCCCGTATGGGTATCAACATTGCCAGTGTAACAGATTTGGATCGAACGGAGTCTCGTGTCGACTTCACTGGTGGTGTGGAGGCAGAGTATCAGGTTACCGATCTCTTCTCGGTTTCTGGTGGTCTCATGTATTCGCGTCAGGGCTTTAAGGTTGAGGATGTCAAGACTGGATTTGTTACGATTGAGGGTGATACATGGCAGCCGAGCTACCTCAATATCCCCATCATGGCCAATGTGTATGTTGTGAAAGGCTTGGCCGTGAAGTTGGGTGTGCAGCCAGGCTTCTTGGTGGGCAAGGATAATTTTGATGATGTGCATTCGTTCGATTTCTCTATCCCCGTAGGCGCTTCTTATGAGTACAGCAATTTTGTGCTTGATGCGCGTTATAATTGGGGTTTGAAGAAACTCGCGGACGGTCTTGACTGCAAGAACAGCGTTTTCTCAATAACGCTGGGTTACAAGTTCGACCTCTAAAATGTTTTAGAAGAATTAGTTACGCCTTTATAGGGAAGGGCGTGGGGAAGCCGTTGGTGCTTGCCTCGCGCCCTTTTTGCTTTCCTTGTGATTGCTGGCGAGGTGCTGTGAGAATGGGCGATGTGTGAGGGCATTTAGGCATAGCATACGTTTTGTCTCCCAAAACCTATGCTATTGTTGCTTAAAAGGTATGGTTTTGCTTAGCAAAACCATACCTTGAATTTCTGGAAGCGTATTTATGAGAAATTAAGGAAGTTACACTGAGGGGAACGTAATGCCGCATAGTCCTTTTCTTGGAGTAGATGTTTGTGGGCTTATATGATAAAAGGGCACTCTTCCCTTTGGGAAAAGTGCCCTTGATTATGTTTAGCTGATTGCTAACTGATTAGATAGTCTCGCTCCAGTCTTCTTGCGTCTTGCGGATGTAGCTTTGGTAGCGAATCTTGGCCATGTGCTCAGCTTCAGAGAACAGTTCCTCTGCCTCTGCGGGATAAGCCTTGGCCAGTGAGGAGTAGCGCACCTCGCCAAGCAGGAACTCGCGGAAGTTCTCCCACTTGGGAGCTTTGGAGTCGAGCTGGAACGGGTTCAGACCCTCTTCGGCGCGGCGCGGGTCGAAGCGCCACAAGTGCCAGTAGCCACACTCTACGGCCAAACGTTCCTCGTTTTGGCTGCGTCCCATGTTGCGCTTCTCGTTCTTGGTGCCCTTGATGCCGTGGTTGATACACGGAGCGTAGGCAATGACGAGCGATGGGCCATTGTAAGACTCGGCCTCGCGGATGGCTTTCAGCGTCTGTGCGTTGTCAGCGCCCATAGCCACTTGAGCCACATAAACATAGCCGTAAGTGGTCTCCATCAAGCCAAGATCCTTCTTGCGGATGCGCTTGCCGCGTGCGGCAAACTGGGCAATGGCACCAAGCGGCGTAGACTTCGAGCTTTGTCCACCAGTGTTGGAGTACACCTCGGTGTCGAGCACGAGAATGTTCACGTCCTCACCCGAGGCAAGCACGTGGTCAAGACCACCGTAGCCGATGTCGTAAGAAGCACCGTCGCCACCGATAATCCACTGCGAACGCTTCACAAGGTAGTGAGACAATGTTTGAAGCTCTTGGAAAAGCTCGTTGCCCGTCTCTGCGCCCTTCTCAATGAGCGGCTTCAGGGCGGCTGCGGCTGCCTTGCTGCCCTCGGCATCGTCTTTGTTGGCAATCCATTGGTCGGCAGCGGCCTTGAAGTCATCGCTCGCGTTCTCCTTGGCTTGGCCAAGCAGCATCATGATGCGCTCCTTCATCTTCTTGTTGGCAATGGTCATACCGAGACCGAACTCGCAGAAGTCCTCAAACAGGGAGTTGTCGAAAGCAGGGCCTTGACCCTTGGCGTTTGTCGTGTAGGGTGAGGAGGGCACGCTGGCAGAGTAGATAGAAGAACAACCTGTAGCGTTGGCAATCATCTCGCGATCGCCAAAGAGTTGGCTGACAAGTTTCACGTAGGGAGTCTCACCGCAACCAGAGCAAGCACCGGAGAACTCGAAGAGCGGCTGGGCAAACTGCGAGTTCTTGGGGCTTTGTGCGGTGTCTACGAGGTCTTGCTTTGAGGTAACCTTCTTGGTGAGGTACTCCCAGTTCTTGGCCTCTTGAACCATTGACGGCTCGTCAACGTTGAACGGCACCATCTTAAGTGCCTTCTCGCCTTTCTTGCCGGGGCAAACATCAGCACAGTTGCCGCAACCAAGACAGTCGAGCACGGAAGTCTCAATGCGGAAGTGCATTCCCTTGAGGGCTTTCGGTGCAAGGATGTCCTGCGTCTTGATATCGATGCCTTTCAGTTCCTCATCGGTCAGAACGAATGGACGGATGGCAGCGTGGGGGCAGCAGAAAGCGCACTTGTTGCACTGGATACAGTTGTCGGCGTTCCAAACGGGAACGAAAGCCTCAACACCGCGCTTCTCGTAGGCAGCTGTGCCAGCCTGCCAAGTTCCATCGGTCGTGCCGAACTTGACGAAGTCGGATACTTTCAGCAAGTCGCCAGCCTGTGCGTTCATCGGGCGTACAACCTCCTTGATGAATGCGGGAGCATCGTCTTCCTTGGCGGGATCGTCAGGAAGCTGTGCCCATGCGGGATCTACGGTCAGCTGCTTGTATTCGCCGCCGTGATCCACTGCACCATAGTTCTTGTCTACGACATCCTGTCCCTTCTTGGCGTAAGACTTGACGATGAATTGCTTCATCTGTTCGATGGCCAAATCGAGAGGAATCACCTCCGTAATGCGGAAGAATGCACTCTGCAGGATAGTGTTGGTGCGGTTGCCAAGTCCGATCTCTTGGGCAATCTTTGTGGCGTTGATATAATAAACGGTAATGTCGTTCTGGGCAAAATAACGCTTCACCTTGTTCGGGATGAAGTTGACAAGTTCCTCGCCATCAAATATGGTGTTCAGCAAGAATGTACCGCCCTTGCGCAAGCCGCGTGTCACATCATACATGTGCAGGTAGGCCTGTACGTGGCAGGCCACGAAGTTCGGCGTATTTACTTGGTAGGCCGAGTGAATGGGGTCATCGCCGAAACGGAGGTGCGAGCAGGTGAAACCACCAGACTTCTTCGAGTCGTAGGAGAAGTAAGCTTGGCAGTACTTGTTGGTGTTATTACCGATAATCTGCACCGAGTTCTTATTGGCACCCACAGTGCCGTCAGCTCCAAGACCGTAGAACTTGGCCTCGAACATGCCTTCGCCACCCATCGGCACTTCTGGCTCCTCGGGCAGGGAGGTGAATGTTACGTCGTCAACGATACCCACGGTGAAGTGGTTCTTCGGTTCGGGCAACTCCAAGTTTTTGTAAACAGCGAGAATCTTGGCTGGTGTAGTGTCGGAAGAGCCGAGACCGTAGCGTCCGCCAACGATGAGCGGATGGCGTGGGTCGTCATAGAGGGCGGTCTTGACATCAAGGTAGAGAGGCTCGCCCTCTGCACCAGGCTCTTTGGTGCGGTCGAGTACGGCAATGCGCTTCACGGTGTCGGGCAATGCCTTGCGCAGGTAGTCGACAGAGAAAGGACGATAAAGGTGTACGGCAACCATACCGACCTTTTTGCCTTGCTTCGTCAGATAGTCGATGCACTCGCGGGCTGCCTCTGTGGCAGAGCCCATAAGGATGATGACGTTCTCGGCATCGGGTGCGCCATAGTAATTGAAAAGGTGGTACTCGCGACCTGTAATCTTCGAGATTTCGCCCATGTAGTGCTCCACTACTTCGGGGATGTTCTCATAGTGCTTGTTGCAAGCCTCGCGATGTGTGAAGAATGTTTCGGGGTTCTCGGCCGTACCGCGTGTGACAGGACGCTCGGGGGAGAGGGCACGGTCGCGGAAACGCTTTACATCGGCGGGATCAACGAGCTTGGCCACAGCATCAAGGTCGATTTCTTCAACTTTGTGATACTCGTGGGAAGTGCGGAAGCCATCGAAGAAATTGATAAACGGAACGGATGTCTTCAATGTTGCCAAATGGGGAACGGCAGAGAGATCCATGACCTCCTGAACGCTTCCTGAACAGAACATGGCAAAGCCTGTCTGGCGGCAAGCCATCACGTCTTGATGGTCTCCAAAGATACAAAGTGAATGGCTGGCAAGTGTGCGGGCTGAGACGTCAAAGACGCAGGGCAACAATTCGCCGGCAATCTTGTACATGTTGGGGATCATCAGCAACAGTCCCTGCGAAGCAGTGAACGTTGTGGTGAGTGCGCCGGCCTGCAAAGAACCGTGAACGGCTCCGGCAGCTCCTCCCTCTGACTCCATTTCTTGAATCAGCACGTTCTGTCCGAAGAGGTTTTTGCGGCCTTTGGCTGCCCATTCGTCAACGTGCTCTGCCATGGGTGATGACGGTGTGATAGGGTAAATGGCGGCTACTTCAGTGAACATATAGCTCACATGGGCGGCTGCGGTGTTACCATCACAGGTCATAAACTTTTTTTCTTTAGCCATTTTTGTTAACTTGTTAAATGAAATATTTATGTCTAATGTTTCTGATTCTGCAAATGATGTGTTATGCCTGATGAGCCATGGAACGAATTCCATTGGCTCTTATAGTGTTGGCTTTAATAGAGAAATCCAAAAAGCCAAAGGGGAATCTTTTGGCCGTGGCCGACTTCTATGCCGTTGCAAGCCAAAACAGTGTTGTCTCCATCGTGAGTTTTTGCTCCGATACCGCCATCGCAAAAGCGAAAGGTGGTGTGATTGTCAACAATGTATGTGCCGATACGTTTTCCCGCGTAAATCTCGTGCTCTCTCCAAAGCTGATTAACGAAAAAAGTCTGCATGGCTTCCTGTGCGTTAATAACGTATGGATAGATGGTGAAGATGAGGTTGGGGTTGTGCAGCATTACTTGGGCTGGCTTCTTAGGGAAACTGTCGCCTGCGTGATAAACGATATTCAGCAATCGTGCGTCTGCCAAGTACTTAATGTAATTCATCACCGTGGCACGGCTTGTGTCAATAGCTTCGGCCAATTTGCTGACGTTGGGGGCTTTTCCTGCGTTAAGGGCAAGCAGATAGAACAGTTTCTTGATTTTTGCCAGATACTTCAGTTCAATTTGCTTGATGAGCAGAATGTCCACCTCAATCATCATGTTCATGGTTTTCAGCAGATTCTCCGAGTAGTTGCGGTGTTCCAAGAAGAATGGATAAAAACCATGATGAGTATATTCCTTGAACAACTCCAACGGTCTTATCTTTCTCACAACCTCCCTTGCTATGTCCTTGTGATGACAGATGATTTCTTGTAGCGTGTAAGGCTGAAAGTTTGTCCCAGATTTCAGGTTGACGTATTCGCGGAACGAGAATCCCCGTAGGTTATAGCTGGTCACAATGTCTTTTAATGCGGCGTCCTTTTTCAGCCGCATGACGCTTGAGCCAGTGAAGATAATTTGTAATTGGGGATAGCTGTCGTAGCATCGGCGTAGCTCATGTGACCAGTCGGGTTGCTTGAATATTTGGTCGATGAGCAACACGCGTCCTCCTTGCTGGTAGAAATCGCCAGCAAAATCATGGATGCCACGTCCTTGGAAATAGAAATTGTTCATATTGATGTAAAGGCATCTCCTGTCTTTTGCGTCAAAATGCTCTTTGGCATATTCCAAAAGAAAGGTCGTTTTCCCTACACCGCGCGTTCCCTTGATGCCTATTAGGCGGTTGCGCCAGTCAATCTCATCCATCAGCGCGCGTCTGAATGTAGCATGCTTATGCTCGATGAGATAGGTGTGGGTTCTAAAAAATGCCTCCATGTTTCTATATCCTTATACAACTGCAAAGTTACAGATTATTTTTTGATTTGCAAACTCAACATTACAAAAATGCGCTTTTTTTGATTTTATTTCATTTTCCCTTTTCTGTTCCTATTCTTTCCCTTATCTTTGTGGGTGTTTAATGGCGATAACATTATGAATTTGTGTGTGTTCAATCCCGAGCATGACATAGCCTTGGCTCACGGCTCTCGTTTTTTTACAGCTCCCAGAGCTGGTCGGCAGTTGCGTGCCGACCTTGGCTTCTTGTCCGTTTTGTGGGCTGGAGAGGATGATTATGTGTTGGTTGCTGATGGGGAAAAAGCCGAATGTGCCTTGAGACAGCTTGGTTTATACAAGGATGATGTGACGTTGGTTGAGGTGGAAAACCTGTGCAAGGCTGCACTTCGGATAGACCGGGTGTGTCCTTGGGGGTGGGATGCTGCGTTGAAAAATGAGTTACAGCGTCTTGGAGTGGCTTTGGAAGTGATGCCCAGTGACGAATGTTTGGAAAACTATCGGCAGTTGAGTCACAGAAAGTGGTCTCAATATATGCTGAGGCAAATTAGATGCAATCTGCGTGATGACAGTTTGTTGGGCAAATCAGTTTTACTGGATAATGAATTGGCTTTGCGCGAACAATTAAAAATGTGGCCATTGTCTGTTTTGAAAGCTCCTTGGAGCAGTAGTGGGCGTGGTGTGCGCTTTGTGGAAGGGACTCCAATAGATGCAATCATGTCTTGGGCTGTGGGCGTTATGCGTCAACAAGGTGCGTTGATGGTAGAGCCTTTTTATGATAAAGTGCAGGATTTCGGCATGGAATTTATTGCCGATGCTCATTCTGTTTCTTATGTCGGGTTGTCAATCTTTGGAACTCGCGGCTCGGCCTATACGGGAAATATGTTGGCTTCGGAGGAAGACAAACTGGCCGTTCTGTTAGGATACATTGATATCGGTTTGTTGAATAAAGTACGGGATGCTCTTTGTGTATTGTTTTCTAAGGAGTTAATTCCTGCTTATGTTGGTCCTTTGGGTGTAGACATGATGATAGTTCGTTGTGATGATGGTGTGTTTCGTGTACATCCTTGTGTAGAGGTAAATCTTCGCATGACGATGGGGCATGTGGCTATCAAGCTGCTGTCTTGTCTAAGTTCCCCGTTTTCGTCTATGCGCGTTGAATATGCTGGAGGGCACTATCATTTGAATTTGTTGTAAGGATGATGCCCTACGTCATTGGTTAGGGAAAAATACAAAAGGATGCCCCAAATGCTTTGTGATATTAAAGCGTTAGGGCATCCTTCGTTTATGCTAAGAAAATGTGTGGGGGTGGATTAATACTTAAGCCCCATGTTGTAGAGGATGAAACTGTAAATGTCGGCTTGTTCCTCCAGTCGCTTGCTCAATGGCTTTCCACCTCCGTGTCCAGCTTTGGTGTCAATGCGGATAAGCATAGGCTTTGTGCTCGCATTGTCGGCTTGAAGTTTGGCGGCGAATTTGAAGCTGTGGGCTGGTACTACACGGTCATCGTGGTCGGCTGTGGTCACGAGGGTGGCGGGGTAGCTTTGTCCTTTGCGGAGATTGTGCAGGGGAGAGTAGTTCCGCAAGTAATCAAACATTTCCTTGCTGTCTGCACTTGTGCCGTAATCAGGTGCCCAGTTCCATCCGATGGTGAATTTATGGTAGCGCAGCATGTCCATTACGCCCACCTGTGGGATGCAAACACCAAACAGGTCGGGGCGTTGTGTCATGCAGGCACCTACAAGCAAGCCGCCGTTGCTTCCGCCGACAATGGCCAAGTAAGGCGTACTTGTGTATTTCTCTTGGATGAGGTACTCGGCGGCGGCGATAAAGTCGTCGAAGACATTTTGCTTCTGCATCTTGGTACCGGCCAAATGCCATTCTTCTCCATACTCTCCTCCACCGCGTAGCGAGGCTTGGGCATAGATGCCGCCACGTTCCAGGAATGGGATGCGCGTGGCAGAGAAGCTCGGAGTCATGGAGATGTTGAAACCTCCGTAGGCATACAAGTAGACGGGGTTCTTTCCGTTGAGTTTAAGCCCTTTCTTGTATGTGAGGAAAAGCGGAACTCGCGTTCCGTCCTTGCTGGTGTAGAACACTTGGCGGGTCTCATAATCGCTGAGACGGAATTTCACCTTAGGTTCGGAATACACGCTCAAACTGTTCTGGGCGAAATCATATTGGTATACAGTCCATGGTTGGGTGAACGTGGAGTAGCTGACGAAGCATTCCTTTTGGTCTTTGTTTCCGCTAATGCTTGCACTGCCAATGCCGGGCAGCTGCATCTCCTGCAGCTGTTTGCCTTGCATGTCGTAGATGTAGATGTGGCTGCAAGCATCCTTTTGGTAGTTGACGTAGAGTTTTCCGTCAATGACGCTTGCCCCGTCAATGACGTTCTTGCTCTCGGGAATCACGGTCTGCCAATTCTCCATTGCTGGGTTCTTGATATCCATGATCATGATTTTGTACATGGGCGCATTGTCATTGGTGAGGAGGTATACCTTGTCGCCAATGGTGGCAATGGGGGAATAGGCGTAGTCCATATTGGCTGCTACTTTGACAAACTGTGCGTCTTTTTGTCTCAAGTTGCGCAGGTAGAGGACGTTCCCGCTTCCACCTCCCGACTCATAGAGGAATTGTACGGTTTCCTCCTGATTGAGCGATGTGCTGAAAAAGTGCATTGGCTCTGTTGGGTTTTGGAAGAACAGCACATCTTCAGATTGTGGCGTGCCAATGCGGTGGTAATAAATCTTGTGCGTGGAGTTCTTGCTGGTGTAGGCACTGCCATCGGGCTTGTCGTAGGCACTGTAGTAGAAGCCATTCCCATGCCAGCTTGCGCCAGAGAACTTGGCCCACTCTATGTGGTCACTGAGGGGTTGCAGTGTGCGTGTGTCCATAACATAGAACTCCGACCAGTCGCTGCCACTGCGTGAGATGGAATAAGCTAAGTAGCGACCATCATGGGAGAAACTGATGCTGCCCAAAGCCACAGTTCCATCGCTGGACAGCTTGTTGGGATCAAGAAAAACACGGGCTTGCGCCTCTTCGCCGAGATTGTCCATCTCGTAGAGGACACTTTGATTCTGAAGCCCGTTGTTCTTGTAGAAATACCATTTTCCTGTGCTTTTCACAAAGAAAGGAGTTCCTGCCTTTCCATAGTCTGACACTTCGCGGAGACGCTTGAGGAGTTTATTCCGAAAAGGAATCTTGGAGAGGTAACTTTGTGTGACCTTGTTCTCTTCTTCCACCCACAGTTTGGTGGCTTCCGAGTTGTCATCTTCCAAAGGGCGGTAGGAGTCAGCCACCTTTTCGCCGAAATACTCGTCCACGGTGTTGTCAGTTGGTGGGGTGGGGTATTTAATACCTTGTCCCATGATTTGCGTTGTGGTCATGGCAAGCATGGCCAGCGTGAGCGTTTTCTTCATTTGCTTATGTATTCGATTTGGTTTTAATTAATTTGCAGTTTGGTGTAAAACAAGCGGTTGAGGGAACTCTGACGAACTAAATGCTCACAGGCCTTTGCTTCGTTGTGAAAGGCCGCTGTGAGCATTTAGTGTTGTTGTGTGGGGAAAGTCAGCTTCCTTTCTTGTATTCGTAGCATCCAATGTCTGGGCGTTCATCGCGCACGATGCCATCGCGGTCGGTATTGTTAGTGCCGTTGGTGGCTGCGGAGTCAATGGCATGGGAGACGCTGTCAAGATGGAAGTCGAATTTCTGCAAGTCATAATCAATGAGCTTGAAATTCTTCTTGCCCGTTGACGTGGTATCCTTTACGTCTTCCCAAATCACGTTCTTGTAGTGTGCCTCATCCAGCGTGTCGGGCTTCTCTGTGCGCAGGAGACAGTGGTCGAAGTAATAGACGGCGTTTTCCACATCCGTAAAATTGCCCATAATCTCGTCATCGGCATATCCGGTGATGATGGTGTTGATAATGTCGAACCGTGTGAGCGGAATGGTTGTCTCTGCATTGTATCGGTCTCCGAAGCGCAGCGCGACTCCCACTTGTGAACCAAGGTCGAACGGGAAGAATTGCGCCAGCGTGCAATGGCGCATTACAACGCTTCCACCACAAATAGAAACACAGTCGATGGAGGCATTGGTAATCTGCGAGTTATACAAGTCGAGTTGGCAGCCGGTTGATAACAGACCGTATCCTTGGCAGTTGTGTATGATGCTGTTGTGGATTTTGAGCTTCATACGGTCGGCGGAGGCAGAGTCGCAAACCATACCGTTGTAGGCGGAATGCAAGTCTGTATAGTTGATTTCGTTGTCGAAAGAACTGCTGTGAAAGCGGATGCCCTGCCATTGTCCGCTGACGCGGTCGTAGGGCAAGTAGTCGAACATCCTGTCGATGCGGTCGCCGCGCAGGGTCACATTGTGTTCGGCTGTGCCCATTGTCTTCAAAGTGCCGTATACGTCTATGCCCGCATGGTTGGCGAAATAAAGCGTTGTTCCGGCTCCGATGGTCAGCGTTGCGGCACTGTCCACTTTCAAACCGCCTTGCACTACGATGGGCTTGGTGCTTTGAATGAGTGTGTCCTTGCTTATTTCCACGTTTTTTAGTAATGTGGCGTCCCAAGACCATGCTTTGAGCGTTACGTTTTGCTGCACTCCACTTTCCAACGTAAATACAAGCTCGTCTTGCAGCAATTGCGGCTCTTCGTGATGCGTCTCGGCAGAAGTCAATTCCACAAAAACGCGAATGGAGTCGTTTTTGCGTATTTCCACGTCATTGACTTGGTATCCGCTCGATGAGCCCAGATAGATTCCGTCCACATTCACTCGGAATCCCGTTTGGTTGCCGTTGCGTAGGCGAACGTTGACACAGCGGATTCCGTCATCGGAATGATTATATACCCAAAAAGTGCGTGTAGGCGTGGGGACTTTTGAGAAAGTGGTGTCAAGGCTTACCGTATCGGCGGAAAAGCTGAGACGCAAGGAGGGCGAGGCCGAGAAAGAATCATCGTCGGAGCAGGCGGCTAAGAAAGTAGCCAAGGTGGCGGCTAAGAATAATCGCAATATCGTTTTGTTCATGCTATGAAAACGTAGTAACCTCTGAAATATTGTGGTTTTGTGGCTTTTCGCCATTGCGGGTGGGTGGGCGAAAAGTGTTGTTGTTTTTCCTGTCGTGGGCGGAAGTGCCAGAAGAGGGTGGGGCGGGTGTGACTTTTGTGTTGCATAGACAATTTGGGCAGAGCGGAAAGTTTGTGGCAGCGTATGGTAAAAGGTATGCTTTGGCTATGTTTCCAAGCCATGGAAGCAATGTTTCCACGCTTTGGAACTTCTGCTTCCATGCTTTGGAACAAAGGTGGGAGGCGGGAACTGGTGTTGCGTTTGTGATGATATGGGAATGGGATAGGGGCGGTTGCGGTTTTTGTCTTTTGAAAAGAAGGATGCTAAGGGCGTTTTCGGCGATTTTGCGGCTTTTGATAGGTTATAATCATTGTTAAAGTGTTGGGGATGCTGGAAAAGTGGTTTTTGGCGAAAATATTCCCAAGAAAGATTTCTTTGTACGGGTAAAAATTGGTAAATTTGCACGAAAATTACAAAACGTTGTCTGAAATAAGAATTTACATAACAATCTAGATTTAATTATGTCAGAAACAATTAAGCTACGTAAGGGCTTGGACATTCGCTTGAAAGGCCGTGCCGCTGAGACCGTTACTCGCTTGAAACCATCGGCAGAGTATTCGCTTGTGCCCGATGATTTCGTTGGCGTAACGCCCAAGGTGGCCGTCAAGGAGGGTGATCATGTTCGTGCGGGTGATGCGTTGTTTGTTAACAAGCAGTCGCCAGAGGTGGGATTCGCATCCCCCGTCAGTGGAACGGTTGTTGCCGTTGTGCGTGGGGAGCGCCGCAAGGTGTTGCGTGTCACGGTGAAAGCCGATGACAAGCAGGAGTATGTTGGCTTTGGGGTGAAAGATCCCGCCAAACTCGATGGTGACGGAGTGTGCAAGGCTCTGCTTGAGGCAGGGTTGTTTGGTTACATAGACCAGCTTCCTTATGCCGTCTCCACTACTCCCGATGCTCGTCCCAAGGCTATTTTTGTGTCGGCACTGCGCGACAAGCCTTTGCAGGGCGATTTTGAGCTGGAACTGAAAGGGCAGGAGAAAGACTTCCAAACTGGTCTGACGGCTCTCTCGCGTGTGGCCAAGGTTTATCTTGGCGTGGGCGTGCAGCAAACCGCAGGTGCTTTGCTGAATTCCAAGGATGTGGAGGTGAATGTCTTCGATGGTCCTTGCCCGGCAGGCAATGTGGGTGTTCAGGTCAATCATGTCTCCCCCGTCAATAAGGGCGAGGTTGTCTGGACGGTAGATCCCACAGCCGTTATTTTCTTTGGCCGTCTGTTTAATGCAGGGCGTGTCGACTTGCGCCGTATTGTCGCTGTGGCTGGTAGCGAGATCAAGACCCCGGCCTATGTTGAGGCTTTGGTGGGCGCTCCGCTTAAGGACATCCTTGCAGGCAACGTTAAGGCCGACCATCATGTGCGCTTGATCAATGGTAATCCGCTTACGGGGCGTGTTGCCAATTCTGAAAGCGTGCTTGGTGCACACACCTCTGAGGTGTGCGCGATTCCCGAAGGCGATGATGTGGACGAGTTGGCAGGGTGGATTATGCCGCGCACCAACGCTTTCTCTGTTTCGCGTAGCTACTTTTCGTGGTTACAGGGTAAGAAAGAGTATGATCTTGACGCACGTGTGAAAGGTGGCGAGAGACATATGATAATGAGTGGTGAGTACGATCGTGTGCTGCCAATGGATATTTTTGGTGAGTATCTTATCAAAGCCATCATCACAGGCAATATTGACAAGCAGGAGCAATTGGGCATCTATGAGGTAAGCCCAGAAGACTTTGCGCTGGCAGAGTTCGTGGATAGCTCGAAGCTTCCGTTGCAGCAGATTGTGCGTCAAGGACTTGATGTGCTTCGTAAAGAAAACGCTTAAACAAGAAACATACTGATATGAGTCTAAGAAATTATCTCGACAAGATACGTCCCAACTTCGAGAAGGGCGGGAAGTTTCAAGCTTTCCGTAGTGTCTATGATGGTTTCGACACATTCCTTTATGTGCCGCGCACGACTTCCAAGGGAGGTGTGTCCATTCATGATGCCATCGACTCGAAGCGTATCATGAGTTTTGTAGTGATAGCCTTGATTCCTGCCATGCTTTTTGGCATGTATAATATTGGTTATCAGAATGCCCTTGCGGCAGGCAAGCTGCAGGAAGCCACTTTCTGGGGAATGTTCTTCTATGGCTTCTTGGCAATGCTTCCGAAGATACTTGTCTCCTATATCGTAGGACTGGGTATTGAGTTTGCTTGGGCACAATGGAAGGGTGAGGAGATTCAAGAGGGCTATTTGGTCTCGGGTATTCTCATTCCTCTCATTATTCCTGTCTCCACGCCGTTGTGGGTTCTTGCATTGGCCGTGGCTTTTGCGGTTATCTTCGGTAAGGAGATCTTTGGAGGAACGGGTATGAATATCTTCAACCCTGCGCTCCTCGCGCGCGCGTTCTTATTCTTCTCTTATCCCAGTTGTATGACGGGTGACACCATTTGGGTTGCCACGGATAAGATTATGGGCTTGGGCTACCAACTTCCTGATGGTTTCACCATGGCTACGCCGCTCGGTGAGATTGCTTTGCACGTGGATGTAACCAGCTCTTTGGAGAATATGATCATTGGTTTGATTCCAGGTTCGATGGGTGAGACGTCTGTTGTCGCCATTGCTATCGGTGCAATCATTCTTTTGTGGACGGGCATTGCTTCTTGGAAGACCATGCTGAGCGTATTCGTTGGTGGTGGCTTGATGGGACTCTTGTTCCAATCTACGGGTGCTACGCCCATCGCTTGGTATGAGCATCTGATTCTTGGAGGCTTCTGCTTCGGTGCAGTCTTCATGGCTACTGACCCCGTTACGTCGGCACGCACGGAAGGTGGAAAGTGGGTTTATGGCCTGCTTATCGGCGCAATGGCCGTCATCATTCGTGTAATGAACCCCGGTTATCCCGAGGGCATGATGCTGGCCATTCTCTTTGGTAATATGTTCGCACCGCTCATCGATTATTGTGTGGTGGAGCGCAATGTCAGCCGTCGTGCAAAGCGTGGCGCACAATCGAATGCTAACCAATAAGTAAGGAGGAACAGACTGATGAAAACAAACACAAATTCATACACCATCATCTATTCGGTAATCCTTGTGGTGGTTGTCGCTTTCTTGCTGGCTTTTGTTTATCAAGTGCTCAAGCCGCAGCAGGATGCCAATGTGATGTTGGATACGCAGAAGCAAATTCTCTTTGCCCTCAATCAGGATCGCGATATGAGCAATGAAGAGGCGGCACAGCTTTGGAAAGAGCTGATCGTGGCTGATGACATCATTGACGAGAGCGGCAAGGTGGTTAAGGCTGGTACGCAGGGCGGTACCGATGCTGGCTTCCAGTGTCTGAAGTCTTCGGACGCGAAGTCGGGTACGCTCGTCCTCTTCCGCTGTAAGGTTGGCGGTGAGGATAAGTATGTGATCCCTGTCTATGGCAATGGACTTTGGGGATCCATCAATGGCTTCATCGCAATCAATGGTGACAAGAGTTCTGTCTTTGGCGTTTATTTCAACCATGAGGGTGAGACGGCCGGACTTGGTGCTGAAATCAAGGACAGCAAGGCTTGGCAGGAATTGTTTAAAGGCAAGAAACTCTTCAAGGAGAATGAGCGCGACAACATTGCGCTTGCCGTGGAGAAGAAAGTCAGCGACCCCGCAACGCAGGTTGATTGCGTTACCGGTGCCACCATTACCTCTAATGGTGTGACCGATATGCTCAAGAGCGCGAAGGGTGGTCTGCAGCCGTATGTCAAATTCTTAAATAGTAAGTAACGAAGATGGCTTTATTTAGTAAACAGAACAAAGAAGCTCTGGTAAATCCGCTCAACTTGGATAACCCTATCCTTGTTCAGGTGTTGGGTATTTGCTCGGCTTTGGCCGTCACTTCGCAGCTCAAGCCCGCCATCGTGATGGGACTTGCTGTGACTGTTATTACGGCATTCTCAAATACGATTATTTCACTCATCCGCAAGACCATCCCTAACCGAATCCGCATTATCGTGCAGCTGGTTGTGGTTGCAGCGTTGGTGACGGTGGTTAGTCAGGTGCTTAAGGCTTTTGCCTATGACGTGAGTGTGCAGCTTTCCGTCTATGTCGGCCTTATCATCACCAACTGTATCCTTATGGGACGTTTGGAGGCTTTTGCCATGACCAACAAGCCCTGGCCTTCATTCCTCGATGGTGTTGGCAACGGTCTTGGCTATGCTTTGATTCTTGTGGTTGTGGGTGCTTTCCGTGAA
The DNA here is from genome assembly GCA_964487905.1 of uncultured Prevotella sp. Classification (GTDB taxonomy): domain Bacteria; phylum Bacteroidota; class Bacteroidia; order Bacteroidales; family Bacteroidaceae; genus Prevotella. Next base: position 30,535 of record CAZASQ010000012.1, read on the forward strand.
CTTTTCGGACGTGGCTCTTTGCTGGGAATCAATATTATTCCGCAGAGTTTCTACGATGCTGGTTATCTGAACAACGGTATGATGTCCATGTCTGCTACCGCTCTCATCCTTTTGGGATGTGTCATTTGGGTGCATCGTGCCTATTTCTTTAAGGATAAAGATTAAGGGGGAAATATAATATGGAACATTTAATAAGTCTTTTCTTCCGGTCCATTTTTGTGGACAACATGATTTTCGCGTTCTTCCTCGGAATGTGTTCATTCCTTGCCGTGTCGAAGAATGTGAAGACCTCATTCGGTTTGGGTGCAGCCGTTACTTTCGTATTGGTGGTGACGGTGCCCATAGATTATCTCCTCCAGACGAAAGTGCTTGACCCGTTGGGCTTGGGTTACTTGAGTTTCATTCTTTTTATTGCAGTCATTGCGGGCATTGTGCAGATCGTTGAGATGGCCGTTGAGAAATATTCCCCCTCCCTTTATGGCGCGTTGGGAATCTTCTTGCCGCTTATCGCTGTGAACTGTGCCATCATGGGTGCGTCTTTGTTCATGCAGCAGCGCATCGGACTGGATCCGTCATCCTCCCAGTACATTGGCAACGTGTGGGATTCCATCGTCTATGCCTTTGGTTCGGGTCTTGGCTGGCTGCTTGCCATTGTCTTGATGGGTGCCATTCGCGAGAAGATGGAGTATTGCGAAGTACCTAAGCCCTTGCAGGGCCTTGGCATTACGTTCATCACGGTGGGACTTATGGCTTTGGCTATGATGTGTTTCTCAGGACTTAAAATTTAAATTACCGTATGGATATCAATTTCATTATCAGTAGTGTGGGAGTGTTCCTTGCGGTAATACTCCTCCTTGTGGTTATCTTGCTTGTGGCCAAAAAGTATCTTAGCCCAAGTGGTAAGGTGACTATCACAATCAACGGCGATAAGCAACTGAATGTTGAGCAAGGCTCAAGCATTATGGCCACGCTCAATGAGAATGGCATCTACCTGCCTTCTGCCTGTGGTGGTAAGGCAAGCTGCGGCCAGTGCAAGCTCCAAGTGTTGAGCGGTGGCGGTGAGATTCTCGACTCTGAGCGTCCTCACTTCACGCGCAAGCAGATCAAGGAAAATTGGCGTTTGGGTTGCCAGTGCAAGGTCAATGGTGATATGAGCGTCAAGGTGCCCGAGTCCGTTATGGGCGTTAAGGAGTGGGAGTGCACTGTTATCTCCAACAAGAACGTCTCCTCTTTCATCAAAGAGTTCAAGGTGGCGCTTCCTCCCGGAGAGCACATGGACTTCATGCCCGGTTCGTATGCCCAAATCAAGATTCCTGCTTATGACGTAATTGATTACGACAAGGATTTTGATAAGAACGACATTGGTGAGGAGTATATTGGTACATGGGAGAAGTTTGAAATCCTCTCGCTCAAGGCGCACAACCCGGTGGATACCGTCCGCGCTTATTCTATGGCCAACTATCCCGATGAGGGCGACATTATCACGCTCACCGTACGTATTGCCACAACGCCGTTCAAGCCGCGTCCCGAGGTGGGCTTCCAAGATGTGCCCACGGGTATCGGTTCCAGCTACATCTTCTCTTTGAAGCCAGGCGACAAGGTGATGATGTCTGGTCCTTACGGCGACTTCCATCCGCATCTCGACTCTAAGAAAGAGATGGTGTGGATTGGTGGTGGTGCTGGTATGGCTCCGCTGCGTGCGCAAATCATGTATATGACGAAGACGCTGCATTGCACGGATCGTGAGTTGCACTTCTTCTATGGTGCGCGCGCCCTCACCGAGGCTTTCTTCTTGGAGGACTTCTGGGAGCTGGAGAAGGAATTCCCCAATTTCCATTTCCACCTTTCTCTCGACCGTCAGGACCCGAAAGCAGACGAAGCTGGTGTGAACTATTACACGGGATTCGCTGTCAACTGCATCCGTGACACTTATCTTAAGGAGCATGAGGCACCGGAGGATTGTGAGTACTACCTCTGCGGTCCTCCCATGCTCATCAAGACTGTTACTGACTATCTTGACAGCCTTGGCGTTGATCAAGAGAGCATTATGTACGACAACTTCGGATAATCCAAAGTATAAGTTATATGCAACAAATAGAGCTGCTGATTTTCAGCGGCTCTATTTGTTTTATGAAAGTTTGTGTGCATGAATACACTATGTGCTCTTGTTTGTTGTCTTGGGGGTGTTGTTTGTATTCGTGTTGCACCAATAACATGGTGTGTAGTTTATGCGTAGCTATGGTCGATGGTGGCCCAACTTGGCGGGCAGTGTGGCGATAGGTTACGTTTCGCATGGCAAAAGCATACGTTTGGCAGGGTGAAACCTTAGGTTTTGCAAGGTCAAACGTATGCTTTCGTTTAACCGCTTTTGGGCGCTGGTGAACAGGCTGGTAGCCAATGAGATGCGGAAGTGCTTTGTGGATGATGGCTTGGAAGGGGTGCTGTGGGAAAGGAAAACTGTCCGAGGCGAAGGACTTGTAACAGGATTTTAATATGCAAAGTAGGCAATAATCCTATTTGTGTAACGTTTTAAAAAAGTAAAGAGCGTTTTTTGCCTTGTGGATAAGGTGAGACGTTCCCAAGAAAAAGAAAGAACTGAATGGATTTTGAATCTCAACGAAGCCATCGCTTCAAGACTCTTTTGGATGCATCGCTGAAATCGGAGGATACAGAGGAATGGCTTGATGTGCATTTTACGCGTCCCGTGGGTCTGTTCTTCGCCCTTATATGGCAGCGGCTGGGCGTTCATCCCAATACTGTCACCTTGATTTCGATTGTTCTTGGCGTGGCAGCGGGCTGGATGTTTCATTTTGCCGATTGGCAGCACAACGTAATGGGGGTGGTGTTGCTGATGTTTGCCAATTTTTGCGACTCCACCGATGGTCAGTTGGCGCGTTTGACGGGACAGAAAACGATGATCGGGCGTTGTCTTGACGGTTTTGCGGGCGACGTCTGGTTCTTTGCGATTTATCTGGGCATAGTTGTTCGTTTGTGGAATGAGCCGATGCCTGGTCTTGAATCGCATTGGGGGCTGTGGGGACTTGTGTTTGCCGCTGTGGCTGGCATATTGTGTCATTCTCCGCAAAGCTCGCTTTCGGATTATTATCGTCAGATACACCTCTTTTTTTTGAAGGGAAAGGATGGTGCAGAGCTGGACAGTTATGCGCAGGAGATGGATATTTTGAGCCGCCTTCCTAAGCATGGGGCTTTCTGGAGTCGTGCCTTTCATGGCTGCTATAAAGGGTATTGCAAAAGTCAGGAGCGACGCACGCCGCAGTTTCAGCGTATGATGGCATTGTTGCGTGAGCGATACGGCTCGCCGGGGCTTGCGCCGCAAGCGTGGAAGGAGGAGTTCTTGGCGGGCAGCCGTCCGCTGATGTGGATGACCAATATGCTTACGTTCAATTCGCGTGCCATTCTTATCTACCTCACCTGCCTTTTGGGCTGTCCGTGGGTATATCTGCTGATGGAGATAATTGCCTATACCGTTTTGTATATTACGATGCACAAGCGGCATGAGGACCTTTGTGCCATGATGGCCAAGAAGCTGCAGGGTGTAGACGAAATTACGGTGGAAAAATGAATAAAGACATCAAAGGATACATATTCGATTTTGGCGGAACGCTTGATACGGGTGGTTGCCATTGGGGTAAGTTCATTTGGCATTCCTATGAGAGGAATGCCGTTCCTGTGGATTGGGAATCGTTTCGTGAAGCCTACGTCTATGCCGAGCGAGAATTAGGAAAGGGCGATATTATCTGCCGTAATCATACTTTTCATGACACCTTGGCCATCAAGCTGCGTTTGCAAATGGATTACTTGCGTGGCAATGGCGCGCTGAAACGAGATGATGTGGACGTTCCGGCTATGTGCGATTTGCTGCTTGTCGATGTTTATATGGTCGCTCGCAAGCAAATCAAGGAGAGCAAGGATGTTCTTGCTGTGTTGTCCCAGCGTGTGCCTTTGGCGTTGGTAAGCAATTTCTATGGCAATCTTCCTACCGTAATTCGTGAGATGGAACTTGACGATTGCTTCCAGATTGTGGTAGAGAGTGCCGCTGTGGGAATACGCAAGCCCGACCCGCGCATATTCTCTTTGGCGTTGAGCGATTTGGGGTTGCCGGGCAATGATGTAGTTGTGGTGGGCGACAGTCTGAAGAACGACATTCTTCCTGCCGACAGTTTGGGTTGCCAAACAGTGTGGTTGAAGGGGGAGGGGTGGAATAATGACAACTATTTGCCACCTTCGCAAACACGTGTTGTCGCTTCGTTGTCGGAACTGACGGGCGATATTTAAAGGAAATAATTCTGTCAAAACTTTAACGATATTGATTAATATGAAACAAGAAGTGAAACCCGCTGAGGGCAAACTCGGCATCATGGTTGTGGGTTGCGGTGCTGTGACTACCACATTCATGACCGGTGTGCTCATGGCACGTAAGGGGCTGGCCAAGCCTATTGGCTCGATGACGCAGTATGACAAGATTCGCGTTGGTCGAGGAGAAGAGAAGAAATACCTGCACTATGGTGATATTGTGCCGCTGGCAAATCTTCAGGACATCGTTTTTGGCACTTGGGATGCCTATCCGCAGAACGCTTATCAAGCAGCTGTGTATGCTGAGGTGCTCAAAGCTAAGGACATAGAGCCAGTGCGTGATGAGTTGGAAAGCATTGTGCCCATGAAGGCCGCTTTCGATCCCAATTATGCCAAGCGTATCACGGGCGACAATGTCAAGGACTGTGCCACCCGGTGGGACATGGTGGAAGAGTTGAGAAAGGATATCCGTGACTTCAAAGCGGCTAATGACTGCTCTCGCATTGTGGTGATTTGGGCTGCATCGACGGAGATTTACGTTCCGTATGATGAGAAGCACCACGCCACGCTCGAAGCCTTGGAGGCTGCGATGAAAGCCGATGACCGCGAGCACGTAGCACCGTCCATGTGTTATGCCTATGCGGCACTTGCCGAGGGTGCACCGTTCATTATGGGTGCTCCGAACACCACGGTAGACATTCCCGCCATGTGGGAGATGGCTGAAAAGACGAAGATGCCAATCGCCGGAAAAGACTTCAAGACTGGACAGACGCTGGTCAAGAGCGGATTCGCGCCTATTCTTAAGGTGCGCAATTTGGGCTTGGACGGCTGGTTCTCCACCAACATTCTGGGCAACAGGGACGGCCTTGTGCTCGATGAGCCTGCCAGTTTCCACACCAAGGAGGTCAGCAAACTCTCCACGCTGGAGACGATTTGCCGCGCCGAGGATCAGCCCGACCTTTATGGAAACATCTTCCATAAGGTGCGTATCAACTATTATCCGCCTCGCAATGACAACAAGGAGGGCTGGGATAATATCGACATCTTCGGTTGGATGGGCTATCCTATGCAAATCAAGATCAACTTCCTTTGCCGCGATTCCATCCTTGCCGCTCCGCTGCTGCTCGACCTTACGTTGCTCAGCGACCTTGCCGCTCGTGCCGGTCGCTATGGTATTCAGCGTTTCTTGAGCTTCTTCTTGAAAGCACCAATGCATGATTACACACAGGGAGAGGACGCTGTGAACAACCTCTTCGAACAGTATGTGATGCTTAAGAATGCCATCCGCGAGATGGGAGGTTACGAGGCGGATGAGGAGATTGATTAATCATATTCCGTTTTTGATATTTTTACTTTGGGCTACGGCTTTTCCGGCCGCAGCCCAAAGTTTGAAAGGTGTGGTTGTTGATGCTGTTTCGCATGACACCATAGCCCATGCCAATGTGTCTTATACGGATGCACGTGTGCAGGCAATGGCCGATGATCACGGCTTTTTTGTTTTCCCACGCCGTGAGGGACACACCATTAAGGTGTCAGCGTTGGGCTACAAGCCGCATCGCATGAAAGTTAACGCTCACACATCTACATCAACCATTACCATTAAGCTCACCCCCACCGACAATCAGTTGGCAGAAGTGTCGGTAAAAGGCAAGCGCAGAAGCCGTTATAGCAGAAAGAATAATCCTGCGGTTGAACTGATGCGCCGTGTCATTGCGGCCAAGAAACGTTCCGATTTGGAGCGTTATGACTACTTAAAGTACGATAAATACCAAAAGATAACGATGGCCATCAACAACCTTACGGCAGAAGAGCTGCAAGGAAAGATGTTTGCCTCGTCGCCTTGGTTGCTCGGACAGGTTGAGTTATGTCCATGGAACAACCAGTTTATTTTGCCCATATCCGTTGATGAGACCGCCCTCACTCATGTTTATCGGCGAGAGCCGCAAGCGAGGAAAGACATTGTGCGCGGCCAGACCACAAGAGGCATATCGAAATTAATACAAACCGGCGATGCGTTCAACACGATGGCCAAGGACTATTTTTGCGATATCGACCTTTATGACGACCATATAACCCTTCTTCAAAGGCGTTTCCCTTCGCCCATTGGCAGTACGGCCATCAGCTTTTATCACTTCTACATTCAAGACACGGTGTCGGTGGCAGGCGACTCTTGCATACGTTTGCAATTTGTTCCGGCCAACAATCAAGACTTTGGATTTCGTGGCGAGCTTTACGTTCTCAATGATAGCTCCCTGCACGTGCGCCGCTGCCTGATGCAGTTGCCAGCGGGGACGGGCGTCAACTTTATGCAGTCCATGCGATTTGAGCAAGAGTTTGAACGATTGGGCAATGGCGACTGGGCATTGACAACAGACAACATGGTGGCCGAGATGGAGCTTACCGACCTCTTGCAGCGCGCCATTGTCATTCGGACAACAAAACTTGGCAACCACAGTTTTGCTCCCATTGAGGACAAATACTTCCAAGGGGGCGCGTCCACAGTCTATGAGCCACAAGCCAAGATGCGTGCCGAGGAGTTTTGGGAGCACAACCGAATGGCACCATTGACGCACGGCGAGCAGAATATGGACAACTTTGTTCATCAAATGTCGCAAACCAAACGGTTCAAATGGGTTATGCTGGGTGTCAAGGCATTGGTGGAAAACTTTGTAGAGACGGCTTCTGACGGAAGAAGCAAAGTGGATATTGGCCCGATAAACACGCTCGTGTCCAAGAACTTTGTAGACGGGATACGTCTTCGCGCCTCTGCCCGCACCACGGCACAGCTTTCCCCTCATTGGTTTGGAGAGGGATTTTATGCGTATGGTACGGAGTCGAAGAATCATTATTATGATGCCAAGCTGACTTATTCATTCAACCGTCCGCAGTATCAGCCCATAGAGTTCCCCGTGCGCACCATCTCTTTCGAGACATCAAAAGACGTGGAGTCGCCTTCCGACAAGTACTTGGAGCACAACAAGGACAACATCTTCATGACTTTCAAACCACAGAAGGTGGAGCAGATGTACTTCTATAATCGGCAGGCATTGCGCTTTGATTGGGAAACGGATGCAGGTTTTGCCACTAATTTCCAACTGAAGACGGAGAGCAATCGCCCCACGGGTACGCTGGAATTCAAGCAACAGGATGGAAGCAATATAGGGAGAATCCGTACCACGGAGTTGTCCTTGGGTTTTGTCTATCGTTCTGGGCAGGGCTATGTCAACACCAAACAGCGTCGAATTGAGGTGAATTTGGATGCGCCGCAGTTCACATTGCGCCACACGATGGGACTGAATGGCTTCCTTGGGGGGCAGTATCGCTACAACACCACGGAACTGACGGCCTATAAGCGGTTTTGGCTGGGCAGCTGGGGGCACTTCGACACCCGCCTGATGGCAGGTGCGGCGTGGAGCCGTGCGCCCTATTTTATGCTTTGTTTGCCCCCGGTCAATACATCGCTCTTCGAGCATCAAGGCTCTTTCAACCTCATGGAGGACATGGAGTTTGTCAACGACCGCTACTTGCAGTTCAATCTTGCGTGGGATTTGGCGGGTAAAGTGTTCAACCGAATCCCCTTGCTTCGTTCCTTAAAGTTGCGCGAGTATGTGGCGTTTAAGGGTATGTGGGGACACTTGACGGACAAGAACAACCCCACGTTGCCGGCTAATCGGCTGCGAAACGACTTGTGGCAGCTGCCCGAGGGTACGCACGTGATGAATAGCGAGCCTTACTTGGAGCTTGTGGTGGGCGTTCACAACATCTTTCAGATGTTTGAGGTGGACTATGTGCGCCGCCTTACTTACACCGCATATCCAGGAATAAAGAAGGGCGGAATACGTTTAGGCTTTAATCTCGTTTTCTAAGAAAAATCTTTATTGTTTTTCTTGCGTTGCCAAACGTATCGTTTTACCTTGCAAAAGCATACCTTTCGTGTTGTGAAAGGTATGCTTTTGCATGATGAAAGGTATGCTTTTGCAATAAGCACCTCGCCTTTTGTTTTCCGCCGTGATGGTTTTGGCAGGGTGGGGAGTCTTTTTTGCAGTATAGTCTTTCTTGTTTTTCACTTTTTTCGTACCTTTGTAGCGAAATGAGATTCTCCGTTAAATGTAACCAGTGTGGACGTACTTTCATCGCCGAGACGCAGAATTATGGGCGTATGAAGTATCGTTGCCCTTATTGCCGCTCGGTGATGGTGTGTCAGTTTGACCCGCCTAAGGTTGTGCGCACGTTTGCCCGCTCGGTCATTCCTGTGGCCGACACATCAGTGGTGGGCTTCAACGAGCATTTGCCCGAGGTGGGTGTGCGGCTGATAATGCCGTCTGCGCAGCCCAAGGAGGAGGAAATAATGGGAGCGGGGGGCTTGCAAGCCAACCAGCTGGAAGCAGAGGAGAGTCTGCCTCAAGCCAGTGTGCACCAGTTCAAGCATCGTGCGTCGGGCTTTGTGGGGATGCTGAATTGGATTTGGGGGCATTTGAGCGTGTTTTGTCTGTGGAGTTCAAAGAAGATACAGAAGTTTCAAGCCGATTATGAGGATGGCGACTTGTGGATATTCTTTGCGTTCAGCATGCTTTTTGTCTTGCTTGTGTTTGCTGGCTTGTGGACGATGGCCGAGGTGACTATGCTTGTTTCGGAAGGGCAGTCTTGGCTTTTCAAAAACTATATCAAGGTTAAGAATATGTTTTAGCTTGTTGTTGGCAGGAGCAACAAGCAGTCTTGTGTGTGTGTTTTCATGCTGTCTGGGCTAATCGGAGATATGTTCCCAGAGAGCAGGGAAATTCTTGCGCATACTCCAAAATTCTGTTTTTGTTAGGATAAATTTGTCAGCGTCATTTATAAGTCCTACCTTTGCGCCTGTAAATTTAGAAAGTAGACTTATGAGAGACAACAGAGACGCTTTGGATTATGGAGAGATGCGGGTGCCGAGGTTGTTCCGCAAACTGTTTTTTCCCACTTTGTTAGGGCTTATATCATCGGTTTTGCTTAATTTGGCCGATGGTATTTTTGTTGGCCGTGGCGTAGGGAGCGATGCTTTGGCGGCTATTAACATAGCCGCGCCAGTATTTTTGATTTCTACGGGCATAGCCTTGATGTTTGGAAGTGGCGTAAGCATTGTGGCTGCGGTGCATCTGAGCAAGGGAAACCTTAAGGCGGCCAAAATCAATGTGACGCAGGCATTCACCGTGGGATTGTTGCTGATGCTGCTTGTAGTGGGAGTCATTAATGTGTTTCCACGGCAGACGGCGGCACTTTTTGGTGGTAGCGATCAGCTGTTCCCTATGGTTCATGATTATTTGTTATGGGTAAGTCCGTGCTTTTGCTTCATGGTTGTCAACATCGTGGGAATGTTTGTCATTCGACTTGATGGCTCGCCCAATTTTGCTATGGCTGTAAATATCGTCTCAGCTTTGATTAATATTGTGCTTGATTGGGTCTATGTGTTTCCTTTGGCTATGGGAGTGAAGGGCGCGGCCATTGCTACGTCCTTGTCGGGGCTTGTAGGCTCGTTGATGGTAGCGTGGTATTTCCGTGGCAAGAGTCGTCAGCTTGCTTTTTACAAGCCTAAGTTTTCGCCCACGGCGTTGCGTCTCACTATGCGCAATAGTGGTTGTATGCTGCGGCTTGGTTTCTCCACATTTATTGCCGAGACGGCCATTTGCTGCATGATGATTGTGGGTAATTTCATGTTTATGGCGCAATTTCATGAGGATGGTGTGGCGGCATTTGGCGTTGCTTGCTACCTTTTTCCGATGATTTTTATGTTCGGTAACGCCATTGCGCAGTCGGCCTTGCCCATTGTTAGCTTCAACTATGGGAAGGGACGGCTGGAACGTGTATGGGAGACCTTGCGCCTTTCTGCGGGGTTGGCCATAGGGCTTGGCTTGCTGATGTCAGTGCTGGGCTATTTGCTTGCGCCGCAAATAGTGGGCTTGTTTATCGATTCTTCATCTCCAGCCCATGCTATAGGACAGGAGGGTATTCCGCTTTTCTTGTTGACGAGCCTGCCTTTTACGCTCAATGTGGTGCTTATAGGCTATCTTCAGAGCTTGGAGCGTTATAAGTCGGCAACGTTTTTCATGCTTTTGCGTGGCTATTTGCTCATCATTCCTTGCTTCTTGGTGTTGCCACGGGTGCTTGGCGTCTGGGGATTGTGGCTTGCCGAGCCGATTTCGGAAACCATCACGCTGCTTGTCTTGGTGGGTTATTTGATGCTGAGAGGAAAGCAACTTGTGGCCAAAGTTGCGTGAAAGTTTGACCAATAGGTAAAAAAATACAGGCTTCCATCAAACTTTATTCAGATAGATTCTGTTTGATGGAAGCCTGTAAAGTAATCTGTCTTGCGCCACTTTTGAATTTAATGTTGGCTTTTCCCTGCTTTTCAGGGGGGGGAGGTATGCTCCCACCGTGATGTGCAGGATTAGGAAAGGCTAAAAGTCCTCGCTGTCGTCAGCCACATCGGCTTGTGCCATTTTCTCCAACTCCTCAGGGTTGGTCTCGTAGGTGGTACGATAACTTTCCTCGGTGAGCTTGTCCTCATCGAAAGCATCGGCATCGTCATCATCGTCCTTGTAGTCATCGTTGTCCAGCAAGTCCTCTTCCTCATCGTCTTCTTCGCCCATTGCCCCCAGCAATCTTCCGTTTTTCTCTTCATTGGATTCGAATTTCTGGCGTGTAAAGTCGCTGGCGGGCTTCTCTTTGGCAAAGATAGCCTCCGTCCAGCCACCCTTTGGCACTTCAAGAACTTCGAAACCGTCTGCCACTTTCTTTTGGTACATACCGCCTGGACGTTTTAAGCGCGAGGTGGGCAGTGTAGTTGTGGAAATGTCAAAACCAGCTTCGATAATGTCCTGTATGGTTTGTGGCAGGCTGTCCCATCCGCCGCCGAAATTGCGGGACAACACTTCAACGAGCTTGGCTGCGCTGATGTGGTGGATATTCTCGTATGTGAGGTCGTTAACACGCGATATGGGACGCTTTTTGATGGCCCATTTCACGCGTGTGTTCTCGTCCATTCTGATGGAATTTACCTTAAAGCCCCGCTCTTCGTACCTTCTCATGACATCGGGGGCATCGTTTGTCACCTCCTCAATGGTGAAAGCACTGCGCAGTACGTCTATGTAATGGTTACGATTATCCTTTAAGTCGGCATCACGTTCGGCTATTTGCCAAAGGCGGAACACATCCCCCTCTTGCAATCCCCACACAGTACTCTTGGTTAAAGTCTTTAAACTCAACTTGTTGTTTGGTTTCATCCAATATGTTTTATTTGTTTTTATCCCTCTCAATGGTGGAAACACATCGTTTCGCGCTGCAAAAGTAGCATTAAAAGCTAAGACCCCAAACATTTCGCCTTGAAAAATTCAATTCAGCATCATTTATTTTGGTTTATGGCCGAGAGTTCGTAACTTTGCAAGCATGGAACCATTAGCTGAGCGAATGCGCCCGTCTACCCTTGATGAGTACGTCGGACAGAAACATGTCGTGGGAAAAAATGCGGTGTTGCGTACTATGATAGATTCAGGACGTATTTCCTCTTTCATCCTCTGGGGACCTCCGGGGGTGGGGAAGACAACGCTTGCGCAAATCATAGCCAACAAACTGAAGACTCCTTTCTATACGCTCTCTGCTGTGACCAGTGGAGTGAAGGATGTGCGCGAGGTTATTGAGAAGGCGCGACAGAACCGTTTCTTCAATACCGCGTCACCTATCCTTTTTATAGATGAGATTCATCGCTTTTCGAAATCGCAGCAAGACTCGTTGCTTGGAGCGGTGGAGAAAGGGGTTGTAACGCTCATTGGGGCAACAACGGAGAACCCTTCGTTTGAGGTGATACGCCCTTTGCTGTCCCGTTGTCAGCTTTATGTGCTCAAATCTTTGGAGAAAGAGGATTTGCTGGATTTGCTGAACCGGGCTATAACGCAAGATGCGGAGTTGCAGAAGCGGCATATAGAGCTGAAGGAAACAGATGCATTGCTGCGTTATAGTGGTGGCGATGCCCGCAAACTGCTCAATATTTTGGAGTTGGTGGTTGATGCGGAGAGTGCGGAAGAGGTGGTTGTCACGGACGAGATGGTGGCCAATCGTTTGCAGCAGAATCCGTTGGCCTACGACAAAGGTGGGGATATGCATTACGACATCATCTCTGCTTTTATCAAAAGCATTCGGGGAAGCGATCCCGATGCGGCGCTTTATTGGCTGGCGAGGATGATAGAAGGGGGCGAAGATCCCAAGTTTATAGCCCGCCGGCTTGTAATCAGTGCGGCCGAGGATGTGGGGCTGGCCAACCCCAATGCCTTGTTGCTGGCCAATGCCGCATTTGACGCTGTGGCTAAGGTGGGCTGGCCCGAGGGAAGAATACCATTGGCGGAGGCTACGGTTTATTTGGCCACATCGCAAAAAAGCAATTCGGCCTATTTGGGTATTGATGCCGCGCTTGCCTGTGTGCGAAAAACGGGCAATCAGCCTGTTCCGCTTCATTTGCGAAATGCGCCCACCAAGCTGATGGCGGAGCTGGGTTACAGTGATGGTTATCAGTATGCGCATAACTATCCCGGGCATTTTGTTCGTCAGCAGTATTTGCCTGATGCGCTTGTGGATAGTCGTTTTTGGCACGCCCAGCACTCTCCTTCTGAGGAAAAGCAATATAAATGGATGCTGCAATGTTGGGGAGAGCGTTTTGAAGAAGAAGATACTAATTAATAAAAAGAAAATAGAGAAACATGAAGATCGTTGTACTTGACGGCTATGCCGCCAATCCGGGCGACCTATCCTGGGATGAATTGAAACAACTTGGAGACGTTACCATCTACGACCGCACATCGGTTGGGGAGATAGTGGAGCGTTCTTTGGATGCCGATGCTGTGTTGGTGAACAAAGTAAGCCTTACGCGCGACATCATCCAGCAATTGCCCAAACTGAAGTATATTGGCGAGTTGGCCACTGGATATAACAATATAGACCTTGTGGCAGCTCGTGAGCGGGGGATAGTGGTGACCAACATACCAGCTTACAGCACTGTCAGTGTGGCGCAGCACGTATTGGCCTTGCTGCTTAATGTGACCAATCATGTGGAGGAGTTTGCCCGCAAGAGCCGCAACGGGCGTTGGAGCGCGGCACCCGATTTCTGTTATTGGGACGAGCCTCTTTGTGAGTTGGCAGGCAAGACCTTTGGTGTTGTTGGACTTGGGCATATCGGAATGCGTGTGGCGCAGCTTGCCATTGCGCTGGGAATGCGCGTTGTTGCGTTCACGAGCAAACCAGCGAGTGAGTTGCCCGGCAGCATAAGCAAGGTGTCATTGGAGGAGTTGTTGGCTCAATCGGATGTAATCAGCCTTCATTGCCCGTTGGTAAAGGATGGTGAGCATTCCACTTTCCATCTCGTCAATGCAGAGGTGCTTGCCCAGATGAAGCCTGAGGCCATCTTAATCAATACTGGACGTGGCCCGCTTGTGGATGAGACCGCTGTGGCTACCGCGCTCCGCAAGGGAGAACTTGCTTATTATTGCGCTGATGTGATGGACGATGAGCCTCCTCATGCGGACAATCCGCTGCTTAAAGAGCCTCATGCCTACATCACGCCTCATGTGGCTTGGGCTACGGTAGAGGCACGTCAAAGGCTCATGGATGTTTGTGTTGCGAACGTAAAGGCTTTCATCAACGGTAATCCTAATAATGTCGTCAACTGATTTTCCTACAGCTGATCCCGAGTTTGTTCATACCGTGCAGCAAATCATCGAGCTGCTTGGCACACTTGCGTTTGCCGTTTCCGGTATTCGTCATGCTGCTGCCAAGCATTTGGATTGGTTTGGTGGATATGTTTGTGGCTTTGCGGTTGCTGTGGGTGGAGGAACGTTGCGTGATGTCATGCTTGGTGTAATTCCGTTTTGGATGACATCGCCCATCTACATCATCTGTACTTTTGTCGCATTGCTTTTTGTGGTACTCCTTGGCGAGCAGATACGATGGATAAACAACACGTGGTTTGTATTTGACACCTTTGGACTTGCACTCTTTGTCATAGCTGGTATGCAGAAAACCATATCCATGGGACTTCCTTATTGGGTGGCCATTATCATGGGATGTATAACGGGTGCGGCAGGTGGTGTGATACGCGATGTGCTGCTCAACAATGTGCCCGTGATTTTCCATAAGGAGATTTATGCCACGGCCTGTGTGGCTGGAGGACTTCTTTATTGGGTGCTTATCAGTTTGGGGGCGGGGCTTCCGGTCACGGTGGTGTCCACCTTTGTCTTTGTCTGCCTTGTCCGCTTTCTTGCGGTTCGTTACCACATCAGTTTGCCTTCGCTTTATATTAAGCGGTAAGGGCAGCGGCGGAGAGGGAGGCTTGGATGTCCCTTTGTCCGCGCAAGTGCTGATGCCCCTCTGTTTGCAGTAAGGAATTTGATAGAAGAGTAGAAAGGAAAATCCTCTTTGCCAACTGTTTTTCACAGTGGCAAAGAGGATTTCTATTTGCTGAAATTGTTGCCGTTATTCGTGTGTAACCCTTTTGTTTTGAGGGATATAGCAACGATGGGAAAACGTATGCATCTGTTCTGGAAACAAGGGCATACATTTTGCCCGCTAAAACCATACCTTTTGGCTTCCTAAACGTATGGTTTTGGCGGGCGAAAGCATACGTATGGTTTTCTTAGACGAGACTTAGTGCCACTTCCATCATTTGTGTGAATGCTGTTTGGCGGTGTTCCGCATTCACGGAAGAGTGTTCCACGAGGTTGTCGCTTATGCTCATGATGGCCAAAGCCTCGCGTCCTGCGCTTGCGGCATTGGCATAGAGCGCGGCCGACTCCATTTCCAGAGCAAGGATGCCCATCTTTTGCCAGTTTCGCCATGTCTCTTCCGTATCGTAGAAAATGTCTGACGACAGCACATTGCCTACATGATAGCGCAATTGGCGTTGTTCGCACTCTTGTGCAGCTGCATGGAGGAGCTTGAAAGTGGCGATTGGAGCGTAAGTGCCGGGAAGATTGAATTGGAAAAGGTAGTTGGAGTCTGTGCAAGCTCCTTGTGCCAGGATAATGTCGCCAATGTTCATGCCAGGCTGGATGCATCCGGCTGTTCCCGTGCGGATAATTCGCTGCACATCGTAGAAATGGTACAGCTCGTAACTGTAGATGCCCATGGAGGGCATACCCATACCGTGCCCCATGAAACTGACACGTTTACCGTGGTAAGTGCCTGTGTAGCCATACATGTTGCGCACGGTATTGAAGAGTTTGGGGGCTTCGAGAAAGTGCTCTGCCATGAATTTGGCGCGGAGCGGATCGCCCGACATGATGACGGTTTCTGCGATATCGCCTTTTTGTGCGGCGTTGTGCGGTGTAGCCATAGTGTGTTGTTTGATGTTGTTGAAATATGAAAAGGAGGGCGCGACCGTGATGGATATATCTTTGTGCCGTGCCTTTTGTTGCGATGCTTATTCGTTTACAGAAAACGCATTGAGTGCAAAGATGATGTGTTCTGCCTCCTCGTCCGTCATTGTCTGATTGCATGGAATAGACAGAACTTCGTTGTGAATGCGCTCGGTGATGGGGAGGGGCTGGGTGGCCAGTTCCTTGTAGCATGGCTGGAGGTGGGGGGGCGTAGGGTAATGGATGAGCGTTTGCACGCCGTGGGTGCTTAGATGCTCTTGGAGTGCGTTCCTACGGTTGCAGAGAATGGGAAAAATATGGAATACATGATCCACTTCCTGTTGCAGCCAATGTTCTTTTCCTGGCAAAAGTATGGCTGGATTGCTAATCTCTTTATAGTAGCGGGTGGCTATTTGCTGACGGCACTGGGTGTCATGCTCCAAGTGTTGGAGTTTGACATCGAGTATGGCTGCCTGCAATTCGTCCATGCGGCTGTTGCGTCCCTTATGGTCGAAGGCGTATTTGCGTGATGAACCGTAATTGCCAAGTTGTCTAATCATGTTGGCCAAGCCGTCATCATTGGTGGTGACGGCTCCGGCATCGCCAAGTGCCCCTAAGTTTTTCCCAGGATAGAAACTGTGGGCTGCGGCATCGCCAAGTGCCCCGGTGCGCTTGTCTTCGTAGTGGCATCCGTGTGCCTGTGCGTTGTCCTCTATCAGCAACAGGTTGTGGCGTTGGCAAATGTCGCCAATTAGCGGGGTGTAGGCGCAACGGCCATACAAGTGGACAAGCAATATGGCGCGTGTGCGGGGGGTGATGTGAGTTTCGATGATGCTGTCCTCTATCTCCAATGTGTCATAATTTGGTTCTACGAGGACGGGCTTCAGCCCATTTTCGGATATGGAAAGGATAGAGGCAATGAATGTGTTGGCGGGCACAATAATTTCATCGCCTTCGCATAGCAGTCCCAACTCCTTGTAAGCACGGAAGATGAGGGTTAGCGCGTCAAGTCCGTTGCCGCAGCCGATGCAGTGGCGTGTTCCAATGAATGAGGCATAGTTGTGCTCAAATTGCTCTGTGGCTTTGCCGTGCAGATACCAGCCACTGCGCACCACATTGTTTATGGCGTTGAGCAATTCTTGCTCATGTTGTGCGGTAACTTTTCTTAGGGGTAGGTATTCTATTTCTGTCATGTTCTCCGTGCGTCTTGTTCTTATGTTTAAGGCTCTGTTCCGTGTAGGGCCTTTGCTTCGTGTTTACGGTATGTTCCACTGATAAGTGTCGTAGCATACACCACGTCCGCCAAATCCTTCTTTTTGGAATATCAGTTGCTTGTTGAGGTAATGGCCGCTTTGTTCGGTCGATTTGCCGAAATCAAAGTAAGCGTTGTTGGAGTAGTGGTGGTGGATTAGTTCATCGAAGAGCAAATCGAGTGCCCCGAGTGCTTTCCCCTCATCAGTTGATGCAATGTATTGTGTGTGAATTACTTGTCCCGTTTCATAGACGAGAGTTCCCCCAATGGGGCATTCTTCCTTATTGTATACAAGGAAGAGACGGATGTTTTGTGGGAATCTGCTGTGAAGTAATTCCAGTTCGGCAAGTGAATGTACGGGATGGGCTTGATGCCGGGAGACAAGATTGGTATCAAGCATTTGCCAAAATGCTTTTAAGTCATCAGATTCTTTGCAAGTAAGACCAGCTCGAAGGGCTTTCCTTATTCCCGATTTTCTGGATTCGGTAAACTTGACTGGATGGTCTAATATGATGGTAGACGAGATTTCGCGGGCAGTCAACTGGGCGTTGCAAACTTCTGTGAGCGCATACAAGTCCTCTTGTGCGGGTATTTGATGGTAAATCCAAGGCGTAGGCTTGTAAATCACTTGCGTAACACCTTGGCCATGCAGCCATGTGTTTAGTTCGGCAAAAAGGGAAAGGATGGCTTCGGCCGTTGCTTTCCCGCTCATAATCACCCCGCCATAAGTAAGACCTTGATGGCTAAACAGCGTATTGCCTTTTCGATTGGCGGGCAATAAAGCGTATAAAGCGTTTTTGCGGAAGAAGAGAAGGCTGTGGTCGGCAAAACGGTCACTGTGGTAATCCATGTATTGGCGGTTGAAGAGAAACGTGCCGTTCTTCGACCGCATGACAAAGTCATTCCACGTCTGCTCGTATGAGCTGTCGTATAGCTTTATTTCGAACATCTCTTGTAATGGAGAAACTCGTTGTAATCATAGATGTAGTCTTCCGGATTATACTCTTCCGAGGCCAGACAAAGGCATACTGCGCCTGTGGAGAAGTCGTCAAGCGTGCGCCATATTCCGGGGGTGATGAGCAAACCTTCCCACGGATGGTTGAGCAAGAAGCTCTGTGTGTGTGTGCCATCATCAAGGTTGACGGTAAAACTACCACTTACTGCCACAAGCAGCTGAAACAGCTGCTTGTGGGCGTGTCCGCCACGGCTTTCCCCACCAGGTACATCGTAGACCCAATAGGCGCGTTTCAACTCAAAGGGTATGTCCTTGAGCTGTTCGGCCACGGTGAGATTGCCGCGTCGGTCGGCGATTTTTGACAGATGGATAATCTTTCCAAGCATTGTCCGCGCAGTTATTTCTTCATGTATGGGTCTGTTCCCAGTACGGTTTGTGCCAATCGTTTGGCTTTTGTCCGTAATGCGTTGATGTCTGAGGCGACATCATCGTAGCAGAGAACTACGCCCATTCGGCGGCCAATGTGCGCTATGGGCTTGCCGAAGATGCGCACACGAGAGTGGTCTTCTTGGCAAACATTATCAAGATGGTAATCTAATGGCTTGTCGCTCTCAACGGGTGAGAGTATTACGGCTGATGCACCACTGTGTTCCAAGTGTATTGCGGGAATGTTCAGCCCTAAAATGGCGCGCAGATGCAATTCAAACTCGCTAAGGTTGGTGGAGTGAGAGAGCGTGACCATGCCCGTGTCGTGTGGGCGTGGGCTTAGTTCGGAGAAGATAACTTCTCCGCTTTTGGTTAAGAAGAACTCCACGCCCCAAAGGCCATAGCCGGTCAAAGCGCGCGTCACCTCCTCTGCCATGTGCTCCGCTTGTCGTAAAGCTTCATCGGAAATATGGAATGGTTGCCAGCTTTCGCGGTAGTCGCCACCTTTTTGTATGTGCCCGATAGGAGGGCAGAAAAGTGTTGGGCCGTGTTGCTGGGTGATAGTGAGGAGGGTAAACTCGGAATCAAAATCTATGAACTCTTCGATGATAACTTCATGGACATCGCCTCTTGCTTCTTGCATGGCATCATTGAATGCCTGTTGCAGTTCTTCATCATTATGAACATAGCTTTGTCCATGTCCGCTTGAAGACATTAAGGGTTTCACTACACATGGGAAGCCTATCTCATCGGCGGCGTGTTTGAATTCATCGAATGTCTTGGCATAAAAGTACTTGGCAGTTCTAAGCCCCAGTTCCTTGGCAGCAAGGTCGCGTATGGCGCGCCGGTTCATAGTGAAGTTGACAGCCTTGGCAGAAGGAACTACTTGTATGCCGTTGCTTTCAAATTCAAATAGGCGTTCAGTACGTATGGCTTCTATTTCTGGGACAATGATGTCGGGGTGGTGACGTTCAACTACGGAGACAAGACTGTCGCCGTCAAGCATATTGAAAACTTCAAATTCATCAGCCACTTGCATGGCGGGCGCATTGTGATAGCTGTCGCAGGCAATGACGTATTGCCCTGCTCGTTTGGCGGCGATGGTGAATTCTTTGCCCAGTTCTCCAGACCCCAATAATAGTATCTTCTTCATGTTGTTCCCTTTTATCTCAATTTGAGAGATTTTAGATGTGTCAAATGTTTAATGCTCTGCCACTCTGGCGAGACGGCGATTTTCCTGATGCTTTGAGCAATAGTACTTTTTACAGAATTTACATCGGTTTGGTTCTGTGTGGCGATGCAATCGTCTGATAATTGTTTGATGCCAAACAGCCCGTAATGTGCCTGTAATAGTTCTGCGTCAGCAGGGGCAAGCAACCGAAATAAAGCCAAAGTGTGCTCTTGTAGCTTATTGCTTACTTGTTCCGGATGCTTGCCAAGTCGGGTGAGAAATTCGTGTAATTCCTTAGAGAGTTCGTCCATGACGTTCCTCACCGTACATAATATTGTAATACTTTTGATATTCTCCTGATGTCACCTCATTAACCCATTCTTGGTTTTCCAAGTTCCAGCGTATGGTCTTGATGATTCCATCAGCAAATTTTGTCTCTGGCTCCCATCCTAATTCTGTGTTTATCTTTGTTGGGTCAATGGCGTAACGCTGGTCGTGCCCAAGACGATCGGCAACGAAAGTAATTAGGTCTTCATTGATCCAGCTGATATCGATGTCGCCATTGGTATCAAGAATTTGTTTCTTTAATATATGACGGAGTTCCTTGTCTTCTTGCATCATATCGTGAATAGTACGTATGGTGAGGCGTACAATGTCGATGTTCTTCATTTCGTTATGGCCTCCAACGTTGTAGATCTCACCGTCTTTCCCTTCTCGAATAACAAGATCGATGGCTTTGCAATGGTCTTCAACATAGAGCCAGTCGCGCACGTTTTCTCCCTTTCCGTAGACGGGCAGTTGTTTCCCCTCAAGAATATTATTGATGATAAGGGGGATAAGTTTCTCTGGGAAATGGTAAGGGCCGTAGTTGTTGGAGCAACGTGTGATGCTTACGGGCATATGATAAGTGTCGCGATAAGCAAGGACAAAAAGGTCTGCCGATGTTTTGCTGGCAGAGTAAGGGCTATGGGGACAAAGTGGAGTCTCTTCTGTAAAGAATCCCTCGTCTCCAAGGCTTCCGTACACCTCATCGGTGGCTACTTGATGAAAACGTTTCCCTGGTTTCCATGTGGGGTAGCCTTGTGCGTCTTTTCCTGTAATCCATGCGTGTCGTGCGGCATTCAGTAAATTCTGCGTGCCAAGAATATTGACGGAAAGGAAAAGTTGAGGGTCTTCTATGGAGCGGTCAACGTGCGACTCAGCAGCGAAGTTCACCACATAGTCAATGTCATGCTCCTTGAAAAGGCGATTGGCCAGTTCGTGGTCGCGAATGTCGCCTTTGACAAAGAAGCAACGCTTATTGTCGATGTCGTCTTTGATAGTGCCGAAGTTGCCCGCGTATGTGAGCGCATCAAGAATAATGATCTTGATGTCTTCGTCCTTATATTTATTATGGAGGAGATATTTAATGAAGTTGGCACCGATGAAGCCAGCAGCACCTGTTACGAGGTATGTTTTCATATTGCGTTATGATTTGATATTTTTGTTTTATTTTAAATACGGTAATAAAGGTGTTTTATTATAGAAAGGGGATAAAAACTGTGGTGTCGTGATGCCTTGGGGATATGTTTCCTATTGTTTGCTTTCTCCCAAAGTAATCACTTCGCAGTCTTTAAACTCTTTTTTGTCAATGGTTAAGCGGATAAGGGTACGCTCTTGCTGCCATCCTTGTAGTCCGGCGGCTCCTGGATTGATATGCAGTAGCCGGAGCGTTTTGTCGTAGAGGACTTTCAGAATATGCGAGTGTCCACAGACAAAGAGGTCGGGAGGAGAAGCGTAAAGCGTGTGGGCGACAGAACGGTCGTAATGTCCTGGATAGCCGCCAATATGTTTTAGCATCACATCGGCTTCTTCGCAGCGAAAACGCAACTTTTCAGGATAGCGTGCCCGTAAGTCGTAGCCATCGATATTGCCATGGACAGCACGGAACATGGGCTTCATCGCTTCGAAGCGATCGGCCACTTCCAGCGAGCCAATATCGCCAGCATGCCAAATCTCATCGCATTCGGCCAAGTACTTTTCGTACCGATTATCCCAATAGGCGTGAGTGTCGCTAATGATACCAATCCGCTTCATGATTGTTTTCTGATGAAGCTTTCTATGAACTCTGCCGTTTGTTCCAATCCCAAGACAGAGGTGTTCACGCAGAGGTCATAGCTTTCGGCTGCTCCCCACTTTTTCCCAGTATAATAATTATAGTAGCTTGCCCGCGTTTCTTCCTTGTTGATGATGTATTTCTTGGCTTCTGCGCGGCTTAGGTCAAAGTGTTTGGCCACGGCATTAATGCGGTCGTCCATATTGGCTGTGATGAACACATCCACTTTCTCACGGAAGTCTCGTAATATGTAGTCGGCTGTGCGGCCTACAAAAACGCAATTTCCTGCTTGTGCTGCTTTGCGGATGGCATCGCATTGAAATTTGTACAGCCCTTCTTGTGAAAAGTCACTCTTGTAGAAGTTGGCCTCACCAATCAAAGGAACGTGCAAGTGAAAACGGCTGCGCAAATATTCCTTTTGCTCATCGTTCTGTTCGAAGAACTTCTCTGAGAAGCCGCTTTCTTTTGCGGCAAGGTTCAGAATCTCTTTGTCGTAAAACTTGCAGTCGAACGCTTTGGCGAGCAGCTTGGCGATGGCTAATCCGCCAGAGCCAACTTGTCGTCCTACATTGATAATGATATGCCTATCCATTGCTTTGAAGTTTTGCTTGTTTGTTGAATTTCCGCATATAGGTTACCATGACAACGGCAGCGATAAGCGATGCTGTGAGGTCGCTTGCGGGTAGTGCAGCCCACACGCCGTTTACCCCGAAGAATAAAGGCAGGATGGCCAATAAGGGAAGAAGAATGATGAGTTGTCGGCTGAGTGAAAGGAAGATGCTCACTTTCACTTTGCCGATGCACTGAAAGAAATTGGTTGACACCATTTGATAGCCAATGATGGGGAACATCATCATGACGATTCGGATGGCATCTGCCGCTTGGTTGAGCAAGCTGGCATCGGTAGTGAACATACGCGCCAAAAAGTGTGGAAAGAACATGGCGATGAGCCAGCCTATAGTCATGATGGCAGTGGCACTGATAGTGGCCAATTTCAAAACGTGCATCACACGGTCTATTTGCTGACTACCATAATTATATCCTGCGATGGGCTGCATGCCTTGGTTCAAGCCAATGATGAACATGACAAACACCATGGCGATGCTGTTGGCAATGCCGTAAGCTCCCACGGCCATGTCGCCTCCGTAGCCCACAAGACGGTTATTGATAAAGATTACCACCACGCAAGCACAGACATTCATCAAGAAGGGAGAAATGCCTATGCCCACAATGTTTCTTACCAAAGAGGCGCGTAGTCGGTAGATGCCGCGTTTCAGCCGCAATAGCTCATTCTTGTTGCTGAACAGGTGGAGTTGATAGCACATGGCGAGGAACTGCGAAATGATGGTGGCACAGGCTGCACCTTGTATGCCCCAATGCCACCACCAAATGAACACCATGTCAAGCAATATGTTCATCACAACGGTGAATATCGTAGCATACATGGCTTTCTCCGGTTTGCTGGCCGCGCGCAGCACGGCGTTCATGCCAAAGTACATGTGCGTGATGACATTGCCAGCCAGAATAACTTGCATGAAACTTCTTGCATAAGGCAAAGTGGCATCGCTTGCACCGAAGAAGCGCAGGATGGGGTCAACGAAGATGAGACAAATAATACCCAAGGTGATTCCGATGATAAGGTTCAGCGTCACGGTGTTTCCCAGCAGGTTCTCGGCTCCTTCATAGTCGCGTTGTCCCAGTTTGATGGAGATGGCTGTGGAGGCACCCACGCCCACAGCTGCGCCAAATGCGCCGCTAAGGTTCATGAATGGGAAAGTGATGGCCAGCCCAGCGATGGCGTTAGGGCCGACAATCTGTCCGATGAACACGCGGTCTATGATGTTGTAGAGCGAGGAAGCTGTCATGGCCACCATGGCTGGAAGGGCGTATTGCCACAATAGTTTCCCCACAGGGCGTGTGCCCAGTTCAAGTGTCTTTTGTCTTTTGTCTGTCATCTTGATTTTGTATCCAATTGCAAAGGTACATAAAATGTTGAATTTGGCAAAGCGTAATATTGAATTTGAAAACTTCTTTAAGGTGGAAAGAACAGTGTATAAAGTGGTTTTTCTATGTGTGTTTGCCCACGTGTAGAGTTGCTGTCATGAGGTGTTTGTGGAAAAACAGGAGGCCGATGTGGTTTTAAATTTGTAACTTTGCGCGGTAAACAGTGTGTTTGAGCACACGGAAACGATTTATTATAGTAGGTGAAAGCACTATCGTTATATGAGTTAAATGCGCTGGTAAGTGCCGTTATTGGTCAGACGCTTGACCGCAGTTACTGGGTTGAGGCTGAGCTGTCGGAACTACGCGAGCGCAACGGTCATTGCTATATGGGCTTGACGCAGAAAGAGGATGGGAAGAACACTCCGGTGGCGCAGGCGCAAGCACGTTGCTGGCGTGACCATTGGCTGTTGATTCGCCCTTATTTTGAGCGTGTCACAGGACAACGGCTTAGCGCTGGGATGAAAGTGATGCTGCAAGTGCATGCTCAGTTTCATCCTTTGTATGGTTTCTCGTGGATAGTGGATGACATTAATCCCGAATACTCGCTTGGCGATATGGTACGCCATAGGCGGGAGATTCTGCGTCAGTTGGAACAAGAAGGCGTGCTCAACCTTAATAAAGAGTTGCCTTTGCCTATGTTTGCCCAGCGGGTGGCTGTTGTTTCCAGCGAGGGGGCTGCTGGGTATGGCGATTTCAGAAATCAATTAGAGAACAACGAGTGGGGGCTGCGCTTTTACACTATGCTTTTCTCGGCCAGGATGCAAGGCGAGGCGGTGGAAAGTTCGGTGATAGATGCGCTGAACGCCATTTATCAGTGTGCAGACAGCTTCGATGTGGTGGTTATTATCCGTGGTGGTGGTGCGGTGGCCGATTTAAGCGGCTTCGACTCTTTGGCATTGGCTGAGAACGTGGCCAATTTCCCTTTGCCCATTATCACGGGCATAGGTCATGACAGGGATGAGAGCGTGATAGACTTTGTGTCGCACACACGGGTGAAAACGCCAACGGCCGCTGCAGTGTTCCTTATAGACCATCTGAGGGAGACCCTTGATGCTGTGGATGAGGCGCAAGAGCGACTGGGGCGCTATGCGCAACAGCGGATGGGGGAGGAGGAACAGCGGATGTGGGTGTTTTCAACGGAGATTACATCGCTTTTTTCCGTAATGAAAGTGAGGCAGGAAGCTAAGCTAATGAATATGAGCGACCGTTTGTCCAGTGCTTGGGAGCGAAATGTTGCCAATGCGCGTCATGCTCTTGACATGCTTGTGGGGCATTTGGATGCGGCTTTGGAGCGGCGAATGATGACGGAACGGCATCGGCTGGATTTGATAGCGCAAAATGTGGACTCGGCCGATCCTTGGCACTTGTTGCAGATGGGGTATAGCATTACCTTAAAGGATGGCCGTATTGTGAAGAATGTGAGCGCGTTGTGCCATGGTGATTGTATAGAAACTCGCTTGAAGGATGGTAGTGTGTTTTCCAAGGTGGAGTAATGGAAGCATGATGAAGGCTAAATGCAGATAATAGAATCGAAATAAGTCAATTATGGAGAAGAAAATAAAGTATGAGGATGCTGTAAGGGAATTGCAGGAGATAGTACAAAAGATGGAAAACGATGAGTTTGATGTTGATGAACTGGTAGCGCAGCTTAAGCGTGCTCAGCAATTAATCAAACTGTGTCGTGACCGACTGACCAAAACAGATGGGGAAATAAAGAAACTTTTGGCCAAGAATGCTCCTTCGGCTTGAGAAAATCGGCCAGCGGGGCATGGTGGCAATGTTATTGCACAGTGGTGGTTTGTATCTCCTTGGATGGGTAAAGGCGCTCCTTTCTTGATTTTTTAAAAAGGGTAAAGGGCGCATGAAAGTTGCAAAACGTCCTTTATGGCAGAGTAAAACGTAAGGTTTCACCGTGTAATAGGTATGCTATTGCCGTGTGAAACCTTACGTTTTGCAAACTATTGTGGATGAGCGGGTTGGCGTTGTCTGCTTCTTGGCAGCTTGTGGCCTATTTTTCTGTTATTGTCCAATTGTGTTTTTCGCTCTCCATCTCCGTGTTCTCCTCGGTGATTTGAAAGCCTGAGGGCGTTTTCCCTTCAACATTAATCTCAAGTGTGGTCATAACATTCCGTTTGAGCGTAATGGTATCGCGGCCAATTACTTGTGTGCCATCGCCGCGTGTCCAAGTAAGCTCAAAGGGGAATCCGCCGCTATATCCATCGGCGCAAGCGCGGCTTATTTGATTGAATGCGTAAACGGCCTCATGCTCGTAAGTGTTGTCGGATGCAGCCACTGTCACATTGCGAAAAAGGTAATTCAAACTGATTGTTCCATCGCTTGGTGGGGCAATAACGAGGCGAAGGCCGAAGATGGCGCGCCGCAACTCCATGCTGATGGTCTCAGACTCCGTAGGGTCGAAGTCAGACACGGTGGCATAGTAGCGGTAGATTCTGGGGCAGCGAATGGAGTCTGTTGCCGAAGTGTTTACCCAGCCTTTGGAACTGCCTTCCACAATGTAGTCAAGGTTTGTTTTAGAGGAAAGGACAAATTGGTTGTCCAGCGGAGTGGGCATCCCGTTGTGTTTATAGGGTGACCAATATCCGTCAGCATCATGATAGACGCTTTCTTGATCGTCGCAACTTTCGGAGCATTCGAATCGGTAAAGACTTCCTGACTCTAAGATTATGCTCATCAGTGACGGGTCGTCAAAAAGTCCGTAGGCATATTTCTTGTAAGAGCCTGCTCCGTCTTTCTTCTGATATACGTTGACGGCGTAAATCTTCTTGGTTGATGCGGGGGCGGCTGGTGCATTGAAAAGGGGTTCTTCCGTAATGAATGATCTTTCTTCGGAGAGCGCAAAATGGATAATGTGTGTTGTTTTTGGCTCGTTTTCCGCCTCTTCCAAGTTCGCTTTTTCGCAGGAGACAGTGAGTGCCAGCAGGGAGAATGTGGCTGCAATGTGGATAGCTTTGCTCATGATTGATATGTTTTTAGTTGACAGATAGTTGCAAAATTAAGAAAAAACAATGGTTTCCGCTTCTGTTGGGTGATAGTTTTTTGATGTTTCTTGTTTTTTGCTTGTCAGCAAGCCTCATCAAGGCTTACTGACAAGCGTTTTGTGCTGTTGGGTTGTTTTGCGATGGGCTAACGTTGGGGAGACGGGATGTATTGCTTTGCTCAAACAAAGAAGTGAAATCTTGTATAGAGTAAGTTGGCGTTAGAAAGGCAAACCTACGGCAAAATGGAAGGTGAAGTCATCACCGAAGTCTGGATGGGTGATGGGGTAGTGCTCCCGTGCGTTTTCATAGGCGGGATTGATGGCTTTCATTGCTCCATCGAAGCGCAGGGCGAAGAAGCCGAAGTTCAGCCTTAGTCCCAGTCCGTATGAAAGGGCTATTTGCTTATAGAAACTGTCCCATTTAAACTGCCCGCCCGGTTGGTCGGGGTAGGCTCGCAGCGTCCAAATGTTTCCAGCATCGATAAAAGCGGCACCGTCCAGTTTCCAGAACAGGTGGGTGCGGTATTCGGCATTCAGATCGAGACGCATGTCTCCCGTTTGATTGATGAAGTCTATGCGTCCGTCTTGTCCGCGGTAGCTGCCCGGGCCAAGTTCGCGAACGCTCCATCCTCTCACCGAGTTTGCTCCGCCAGAGAAGTAACGCTTCTCGAAGGGCAAAACGTGGCTGTTGCCGTAGGGCCACGCTATGCCGAAGCGTCCGTGCAGGGCGAGCGTGTTCCTTGCGTCGAATCGTATTTGGCGTGTGTACTCGAAGTCAAATTTGGCGTATTGGGCGTATGCAACGT
Source organism: uncultured Prevotella sp. (assembly GCA_964487905.1). GTDB lineage: Bacteria > Bacteroidota > Bacteroidia > Bacteroidales > Bacteroidaceae > Prevotella. The sequence goes on from CAZASQ010000012.1 coordinate 57,925, forward strand.
TGAACAATTGCCTTTGTCCCTGATCGTTGCGCTTGAAATCGAAAAGGCATGAAAGACCGCCCAGCAAATTTCCTGCGGTCTCCACGCTTGCTCTGATCACTCGGTCCCGGTGGTTATAAGTGAGTCCGAAGCCTGCTTTCATGATGAACAGGTCTTCATAATTGTAGCGCAAAATGGCGTTGCGGTTGGACACGCTGTCCAAATAGTCGTGCTTGAACGTTGCGCTGATCCATGGCATATAGACATAATTCAAGTCGAGCATGTCCAAATTATACCGTATGCGGCCATTGGTGTTGGCCCATTGGTATTTTATGCCAGCCGAGAAAACACGGCGGTGAAATTCGGGCCTGTTTTGAAAGTTCCATGCCACGAGCAGTTCTGTTGTGGCAGTGCTGTTTCTCCGTGCTTTATGAGAAAGGAAAGGTGTGAACAGCCGGGGGATTTGCAAGCGTGTTTGCAAGCCATATTCCTCGTAGTCGCCTTGCTCGTATCCTTCCAGTCCCTTGATAGCCTCGAAAGCTGCGCGTAATTCCACGCTTAGCAGCTCACTTCCATGAAAGAGGTTGTGGTTTTGATAAGTCAATGTGGCGGCGGCGCCAAAGTCGCCGGCTGTATTGGTGCCTTCGGGCTGGAAGGCTATGGTGTTGGGCCTTCGGGTGGAGAACTGTATGTTGGCGTCAAGATTGCGGAGGGAGTCTTCCCGAAAGGTGATGTCTGTATAGCGTATTGCCCCCAAACGGGCAAAGTTGTTGTAGGTGCGGCGCAAGTCGGAGGCACAGAACCAATTGCCTGTACTCAGTGCTGAGTTGTTTTTGAGGATGCTTTGACGAATGGGAATCCCCAAAGTGTCGTTGGTGTTGTAGCTGATGTTTCTTATTTGGTACCGAGGATGTGCTGTTGCGGGACTGTTGCTGCTGGCACGGTAGGGCAGTATGTGGCATACGATGTTGATGCCGTTTGCTCCTTGGATGGAGTCTGCGGTGTAGTTGATGAAGTCTTTGTGGAAGCGATAATAGCCGGAGTCGTTTAAGACGCTGGTTATTTGTTTGCGTAAATCGTCAAGGGCGGACACGGTGAACACCATGTTGGTGAAGGCTTGTCCTGTACCGAAGCGGGGGGATAATACCTGGGCGATGGTTGAGTCTTGGATGTCGAACCGAAAAGAACTGATGCGGTACGGCTCTCCTGGGTGGAGGGTATAGATGGCTTTGAGTTTTTTCCCTTTCACCTTTGTGTCTAAGTCTACGCTGGCGTTCATGTAGCCCATATTTTGCATGGCAATTCGCAGGTCGGCGCAGGATTGCGCGGCTTGAAGCGAGTCGAAGATAACAGGGGTTTCGCCGATATTGCGCAGCGTCTTGTTGATCCACTTGGTAGTGTCATTGCCGGAAAGGGCATATGCTCCAAGTGGAATTTTAAACAAGGAAAACCATCGTGAGTTACTTTTTTGGTGAATGTATTGTGATAGTTGGTCTGCGTCAAAATCCTTATCATCGGATTGTATCTTGATGGCATCAAGCATATAGCGGTTCTCTGGTACTAACTTTGCGGTGGAACAGCCCGAAAAGATAAGTACAAGTAGGAACGCTATAGACGTGACAAGGGGTGTAAGACGGTGCTGCGAAATCATATAAAATGTTTATTTTGCGCAAAGTTAGCAAAAAAAGCAGAGTTGCGGTGGCAGATTGAGTATTTTTTGCTAAATTTGCAGTGTGGTAACGAAGAATCAAATTAAAATCATTCGTTCGTTGGCTACTCGTAAGGGACGCAAGCAGACCGGATGGTTTGTTGCGGAGGGGCCTAAGTTGGTGGCTGATTTGCAGGAGGCTGGGTTCACGCCTGTAGACATCTTTCAAGATGTTGAAGATGTGAAGAAAGTCAGCTTCCTTCAGCATCCACAAGGAGTGTTTGCTATATTTGAAATGCCCACTTATGGACAAGAGCTGGCAGCGGTGGATTCGGCTTCGTTGACGCTTGCCTTGGATGGGATACAAGATCCGGGAAACTTGGGGACGATTATCCGTGTGGCGGATTGGTTTGGGATTAGCGATATATTTTGCTCACACGAAACAGCCGACTGTTGGAATCCGAAGGTTGTTCAAGCCACAATGGGAAGCATTGCGCGAGTACGGGTGCATTATGGCTCATTGAAATCTCTTGTAGGGGAGGCTGTGGCAAAATGTCCTGTTTACACCACGCAGCTTGATGGTGAGAACATTTATCAAACGCCCCTTACGCCGAATGGAATTATAGTTATGGGTAATGAAGGGAATGGTGTTACTGCCGAAGTGAGGGGGGTGGCCACGCGCCGCTTGCTTGTTCCCAGTTATCCTGACTTGCGGCCTACGGCTGAATCTCTCAATGTGTCTGTGGCTACTGCCATTGTGCTGGGAGAGTTTAGGCGTAGAATGGGTAAATAGAAGAAATGATGGATGGGGATAAACTGGTTAAATATCGTAGCGTAGCTCGCTGTATTGCTGACGGTTTCTTTCTGTTCCGTGCCCAAATGTGGGGCGTGTTGAAGAAAGTGTGGGTGTGGCTCTTGGCTGCATCCGTGGCTTTTGCGGTTATGCTGCAGCAGATACTCAAAGGAGAATTGGTGTGGGGCTTGGCCTTTTTGCCTGTTTTTATTGTTGGGTATGGCTTGTTTAAGCGGGCTGTGGTTAGACTGTTGTCCCCTTTGCCTAAGTTTGGCAACGCCATTCGTAGGGTGTTTCGGCATCTTGGCCAGTATGTCTGGTATTCCTTGTTGTCGGGTATTATACGTGCGGTCTTGTTTGCAATATTATTTCTCCCTGTTGTCATTTTGCTTATAGCAAGATTTGTTGAGGCTACAGGCGTCAAGATGGGGGATGATGTTGTGCTGGGAATGGGATTTAGCGTGTTGATGTTTGTCACAATCATCGTATGCTTTGCGCTTGTGCTTTTTGCGCAAATATGGCAGATATTTGGATTGGTTTATCTTTATGGTGCCATGAAAGCACATGATGAGGCGTTGAGATTGCGTGAAAGAGGACTGTAGATGTTGACAGGCATGGTTTTTGCTAATAACAAAAAGGGAGGGTGCTCGGAATGAGACTCCAAGTGCGGCTATGTTATTCATGGCAAAAAGAAGAAAATCAATAAAAAGAAATAATTAGTTTATTGTTTAAACATAAATTTTAAAAGGTAAAATGATGAAGATTGAAAAAGTTCATGCAAGAGAGATTCTTGATTCGAGAGGTAATCCGACCGTAGAGGTTGAGGTAACGCTTGATAATGGCGTAATGGGACGTGCCAGCGTTCCGTCGGGTGCTTCCACGGGTGAGAATGAGGCTTTGGAGCTTCGCGATGGTGACAAGAAATGCTTCTGTGGCAAGGGCGTATTGAAGGCTGTTGCCAATGTCAACAACATCATTGCTCCCGCATTGAAGGGCATGGACGTTACCGCACAGCGTGCTATTGATCAGAAGATGATCGACCTTGATGGAACTCCCACGAAGAGCAAGCTTGGTGCTAATGCCATCCTTGGTGTTTCTTTGGCCGTTGCTCACACGGCAGCTCAGGCCTTGAATATGCCGCTCTATCGTTATATCGGTGGAACAAACACTTATGTGCTCCCCATCCCGATGATGAACATCATCAATGGTGGCGCTCACTCTTCTGCTCCTATCGCATTCCAGGAGTTCATGATTCAGCCCCGCAACTTCAAGACGGAGAAAGAGGCTATCCGCTGCGGTGCAGAGATTTTCCACGCTTTGGCCAAGGTGCTCAAGTCTCGCGGTCTTTCCACGGCCGTAGGTGATGAGGGTGGTTACGCACCGGCTTTGAATGGCATTGACGATGCATTGGACAGCATCTGCCAGGCTATAAAGGATGCTGGCTACGAGCCGGGCAAGGACGTAACGATCGCCATGGACTGCGCTGCTTCCGAGTTCGCTACGGTGAAAGATGGCAAGTACTACTACAACTACAAGCAGCTCAAGAATGGTATGCCGAAGGATCCGAATGGCAAGGAGTTGTCTGTTGACGAGCAGATTGACTACTTGGAGCAGCTTTGCGAGAAGTATCCTATCCGCAGCATCGAGGACGGTCTTGATGAGAACGACTGGGAAGGCTGGGTGAAGCTCACGAAGCGTATCGGCGACAAGGTTCAGCTTGTTGGTGATGACCTCTTTGTGACGAACACCAAGTTCTTGAAGAAAGGTATTGAGGTTGGTGCAGCCAACGCAATCCTCATCAAGGTCAACCAAATCGGTTCTTTGAGCGAGACGCTTGACGCTATTGAGATGGCACACCGTCACGGCTATAACACCGTAACGAGCCACCGTTCTGGTGAGACCGAGGACACGACGATAGCTGACATTGCTGTGGCTACCAACTCTGGCCAGATTAAGACCGGTTCCATGAGCCGTACCGACCGTATGGCTAAGTACAACCAGCTTATCCGTATCGAGGAGCAGCTTGGTGAGGGTGCCGTTTATGGTTACACGCGCATCAAGTAATCTAGGTATTATGCAATATGAAAAGAGCAAAGGGGCAAGTCTTCCTTTGCTCTTTTTTTTGATAGTTTGTTTGTAGAGTATTTGAAATGCCAACAAATGAAGATATTATTTAAGCTGCCCAATCTGTTTGCGGCTTTACGTATTCGTTTTTGGACAATAGTCAATCCTGTTATCCTGCGTAATTGGGGAGGGGAACTTTGGGGCGTCACGCCATTATTCCGGGTAAAGTACATTTGAGTGGAGGTGGCAAAGTGTCCATCGGTTCTAATTTCTATTTTTCTTCTGGCGATGGGGTGAATCCCATTTGCAGCAACATTCACGGAGCAATTCATGTGGAGAAAGACGCAACGCTCGTTGTGGGTGACAACGTGGGCATGAGCTCTACGCGTATTTGGACCCACACGAGTATCCGCATCGGTAGTCATGTCAATATAGGCGGGTGTGTATTTATCACGGATACAGACGCGCACCCTATATCTTGGCAGCATCGGCGTGCAGGCAGTGAGGGTACGCTTTCTGCTCCAGTCGTTATAGGGGATGACGTGTGGATAGGTGCGCATGCCATCGTTTTGAAAGGAGTCACCATCGGTGCTCGGTCGGTGATTGGCGCAGGTTCTGTGGTTACGCATAGTATACCG
>CAZASQ010000013.1:0-22998 GCA_964487905.1 uncultured Prevotella sp.
GAACCGAACCAAGTCGGTCAATTCCACATTCAGCACTTTTGCAGTCATCATCAGACTTGCCAAGTCTGGTTGACTTGAATTAGTACACCATTTTGATATGGTGGTTTGGTCTTTTCCGAGTTGTTCTGCCAGCCAACGGTTTGTCCGTTTTTTCTCTGCCAGCACAACTTTCAGCCTGTTCAAATCACGATTTGCCATATTTAAAGTATTTTGATTTGCAAAGATAGTGCAAGTGCGAGCGCAATGAAACTTGCTTCAATTGCCGAGCCGCCGCCTATCTTCTGCAAAGATACGTCTTTAATTTCTAAAACAGTAAGTTTTTGTCTAAAACTTAAGAAGCTTTGGCAAGTAAGTGAAAATGCTTCATTGTGTGAGCGTGGGAGGTAAATCCTTAAAAAGCCACAAAAAGGATGTGGGCTTTTATGTTTTTCAAAAAATTATGTTTATATTTGTGCGTGAAGTTAAAGTGCTCTTTGTGTATTGCGCTTTTAGGCAATGGCTGTTTCGGCAGTTTTGCAGGATATGTCCTGCGCTTGTCGCGTTGAGTAATGATAATATAGTTTGCTTTATGAGAAAACATTTATTCCTTTTGTTCAGTTTGTTTTTGGCGGTTGTGCCGTCGATGGCACAGCGCATAGTTGTGCCGGAAGGAGACAGCACCTTTGTGACAGAGTATAGAAATGATGAGGAGTGGGCGGTGATGGCCAAAGACGGCATTGTCGTCAGACTTGGCAACACGCTCGTAAAGGGCAACTATGGCAGGTTCTGGCAGATTAAGGTGATGGTGCAGAACCTTTCGGACAGTGCGTTCGTGTTTGAGCCGGATGGAGTGACGGTCTCTCTGACTACGAAGTCGGACGTGGTTGTTCCCTTGGAAGTGTATACTGCCCGCAAGTTTCAGAAGAAAATCAAAAACCAGCAGGCGTGGAGCGCGGCACTTTTGGGCTTTTCCGTAGGGTTGGAGAATAGTGGAATGGGCTTTTTGATGTCAATGGGTAAGCAGATGGAGGACGACAGAAGAATAAGAGATGAGGGCTATTTGAAGAAGAACACCATTTATCCCGGCGAGGGAATACTTGGCTATATGAACATCAAAGGAAAGCGGGGGAAGGCCATGAGGATAACCATTCCTGTGAATGGAACTGTGTTTGACTTCGATTGGGATGTGGCCAAGGTGAAGAAGGCGCAGGACGACTTAATGAGTATGCCCGCTTCTTCGAAGGCGAAATAAAGTGAGACGGGGGTGATGTGGCCGCTACGGGATGCCGCGTGGGGCCTGTTATAATCTCCATGCGGATTAAAGCGGAATGTGTAGACAATAAAGAAAGGCGAATAGGACCCGCGAAAGGGGCGTGCTTCCATGAAGAGGGGCACGCCCCTTTGCTGTATGAGGGCGGATGGGGCGGAGCGTGTGCCGTGTGGTTGTGAAGGTATATAGAAGTGGTTGTTGTACAGTGTGTTATGTGGCGCGTTGCGAAACGTAACGTTTTGATGTGCGAAAGGTATGGTTTTACACGCCGAAACCATACCTTTCGCACGCCGAAACCATACCTTTTGCCAGGCAGGGGGAAAACGAGTGGGAGGCAAGCATTGGTTTCCCCCTTTGATGTTACAGCATTGTTGGAACGCGGTGGCGTGTTCTGGGCGTGCCCTTGGTTGGGAAAGGGATGGTGAGGGCGAATTTATTGGCAAGGAAACGAGCGTGGGTTAAAAAGTGTGAAGCATGGGCGGAAAGCTCCGTTTGCATTTGCTGCTTTTGTGAAAAGTGCGTAAATTGCGGGCACAATAGGAGATTTTCCGCTGTTAGCGAAGCACTGCAACGCCTGACTTCCTAAGAACCTGACCACGCATGGTGGCGAAAAGAAGAGAATATTTCTTAATCTAAAACAGATATTATTATGACAAACAAAAACCGTTCATTCTCCGGAGTGTCATTCCGTGAGCTTCCTTGTGCTTTGAAAAACGCAAAGCGACTTGTGCTTTTGCAGTTGTTGCTGGTGGCTTCGGCCGTTGTCTATGCGCAGCCTACGCGCATTCTGCTGTGGCTGTCATCGGGTGAGCAGGTGGCCTATAACCTTTCAGACCGCCCCAAGGTGGTGCGGGATGGCAACGACGTGCATTTGGTCACCAATACCTCAGAAGTGGTCTACGCCGCCGAAGAAGTCAGAAAGATAATCTTCGATGGCGAGACCTCGGGCATAGGCCGTGCGGCGGGAGACCAAACCTCCGGCCAGGCCGTTTTTGCGGAAGGGCAGATGACGCTTGCGGGATTCCGCCCCGGCGAGCCGGTGCGCGTGTTCGATGCTGCGGGTAGGCTCTGCTCCAGCCACGTTGTTGGCAGCGATGGCAGCCTCACCGTTGGCCTCGGCGCGCTGGGCAAGGGTGTGCATATTGTGAAAACACAGCGTCAAACCTTTAAGTTTGTCAAGAAATGAAGCATAAACTATCGTTTGTAGCCTTCGTCCTTGCTTGCCTATTGTCTGCTTCGGCCGCCTCGGCGCAGGGCGTCTACATCTTCAAGGACGGAAAAAAGCAGGTGTTTAAGTCGGAAGAAATAGACAGTTTGGTGTTCTTCGTTTCCGATGACGACCCTTCGCCCGTTGTGGGCGAAGAAAACTTTGAGCTGCCGAGCACCAATTTCTCCCAAAAACTTTCCGAACTGGCCGCCGCCGAGCAGATGCGGGGCTTCAGCATCGGCACCGAGGGCGACAGCAGGCTTGTGCTCACGAAGGGCGAGGGCGACATGGCGCAGCAATGGGAGTACAATGCCGATGCGGCTGGTGCATACAGGTATGCGAAGTGCCAGCTTCCGGCTGGCAAGGTGGATGCCTTCAAGGCCTTCTTGCGCCGTCAGGGCTACGAGATGGAGGCGCGCGCATCGCTCAATGATGAGGTGCTGGCGTATGTGAACAAGAGTTTGCAAACCGTTCTTTACATTAATAAGAACGGCGACCGCTTCGAATACTTCTTTGGGGGCTATGATGAGGGCTTCAACTCGTGGATGCGCGTCTCGTTCTTGCGCGATGAGGCCACCTCGGTGTGGATGCCGTTCTACGGGCAGGGAGCCACAGTGGAGCTGATGCAGCTCTTTGAGAAGCGGATGAACCACAGGCTGGATGCCGAAAAGTCGAAAGTGGCCAACGGCGTGTATGTCTACGCAACGGGCGATGACCGCTGGCCGAGCGTCAAATACTGGTTTGACGTGGCCACGAAGAGCCGTTTGGAGGAAGCGTCCCTCTACGTCAACGCCGAAAACCTCCCCACTCCCGAGCAGCTTACGGCGTATCTGCAGGCCTCGGGGCACATCTACACGAGCATGTACGACTCGGAGGGCGACGTAATCTACTACAACTACGACCTGAAATCGGCTTGCTTCGTGAAGATGACGGACAAAACGGAGGGCAAAACGGCCTTCGAACCGCAGATGCACTACGCCTACACTAACCTCGATGCCTCCGTGCCCCCGCTTAAGGTGGACTTCCCGATGCCCATCACTACCTTTGGCACGAAGACGATGGACGAAATAGCCGCCGAATACCGTCAGCAGCCCTACTACAAGAGCGAGGAGGCCAACGAACTGGGACTTGTCGTCAACACCACGTCTGAGGATTTCCCCGTGATACTGCTCCTTGAAGACGGCGGAAAGTACTATGCCGCAATGGTAGTGACGTTCGACAACCTGAAAGTGCGCTCGCCCTACATCGTGAATCTGCTCCGGCAGAGTGGCTACGAGGACAAACCGGGCGTGAGCGCGCTGCCCACCTTTGTCAATACCGAACTCGATGTGATGGCACAGTTCGACCTTATCGACATACTGCAGATGGGCTGGTTTACGGTTTCCTTCCAGCCGAATGAGTTCAAGTAGCCATGGCGAGGTGCCGCTGTGCGCAGGTGGCGGGGCGGAAAAAGCTCCGCGCGTGGCGGCGGCATAGGACGGGTTGTTCAAAAGGTATGGTTTTGGCGTGCGAAACGTGACCTTTTGCCTTGCGAAACCATACCTTTTGCAAGGCAAAACCATACCTCTTGCAGGGCAACGGGAAATGATAGGAAAAGCAAAGGGGCTGGCTCGCGTGTGCGAGACCAGCCCCTTTGTCGTTTCTGTCGTGTGTGCGTGCGCCGCTTTTGCGGTGCTTCCGCGTGGCCGTGGCCTTATGGCGGCTTTGTCGCCAAGCGCGTTTTGCGCCCTATTTTCTCACAACTTTCGTAACCGTACCATCGGCGTTGCGCCCAATGTATACGCCCGGGCGCAGCGGTTGGCGTGCCACAGAGCCGTCAATGCGGTGCCACGTGGTGGCTTTTGTGCCCTGGCGCGCGTTGCGGTTGGTGTTTGGCTCAATGCCCGTGGTGACAGTGCCGTCCGTCCACACGATGTCGGACACCAGCGTGTTCTCGCCGTGATAGACAGCCTGCACGCCGAGCCGCTTGAAGGGACGGTAGATGTAGCATTTGTGCATCTCGCCGCTGACGAAGAAGTCGTACTGGTCATCGTAAGTGTAGGGCACATCGGTCATATCCTCGCTGAGGCTCTCGTAGGTGTCGGCGGCGAAGGTGTGTATGTCGCCCGCCTTGTCCACGTGGATGCGGTAGCAGAGCTTCGACTTGGCCAGCGGGTCGCCCTCCACATCGGTAGAGGCGAGGCTGAACTGCACGCTTCCGCCCTCGGAGGGGTTGTAAGGCTCGCAGAACAGTTCGCTGGGGTTCTCCGGCTGTGCGCTTCCCGTGGCCTCCTGCTCAGGTGTGAGGGAGGGGGAGAAGAATACATCATCGTAGAACACGCGATCCGTGCCCACGTTGACCAGCCAGTAGAGGTCGTCGGGTGCGGTGTATGCCCCCGTTTGCGCATCGTAGGTCATGAACATCTCGCTGGCGAGGCCGAATCCCGTCTCGTCTGAGTAGTCATCGGTGGCCGGGGCGAGGAACAGGTGCAGCCCTCTTGCCTCATCGGGGCCAAGATACTGTGTGAGGAAGGTGAGCGTCTGGCCGCTCAGTGTGCCGTGCAGCCACACCGCGCTGTTGTGGCTCACGGGGTCGCTCATGTATACATCCTTGCCGCTGAATCCCATTTGCACGATTTCGGTGGCCGGCTGGCCGTACAGGTTGGTGTAGTTGAGCGCGTAGTCTTTCGTTTCCACGCCCTCGGGCAGCGATGTCGTGGTCCATTCGAGCGGGCTGATGGTGAGCGCGGCTTCGCCATAGCAGCTCCAGCCGCCCGTCTTGGTGGCCAGTCCCAGTATGTCGGCCGGCTCGCCGTAGGCATTGTCGTTGCCGTCGGTCACCATTTTGAGCACGTTGCCTTGCAGCGTGAACTTCACATCGTAGCCTTCATCGCTCTCGGGCAGGAAGAATCCGCCCTTGTCATCGTGCATGGCGTACTCCATGCGCATGGCGTAGAACACCTGGCCTTGACTTGAGCGGAACATGGCTTGCGGCAAATGCGCCACAAGCGTGTCGCCCCGGGCGGGATCAAGGCGCATCCAGGAATCGGTGGGGAAGAAAGTGAACGGGTTTTTGAGCCATACGGTGCCATCGTCTTGCTTCACAAAGTCGGCAATGTAGCCCTCCACTTCGTCAATGGAGGCTTGCACGTTGTCTTCCGTATACCAGCTTGTGGCGTGGCGCGACAAGTTCTTGTAGAGCGTTCCTTCGGGTTGGTCCTCCACAATGGTGGAAGCGTCGGGGAAGGTGGGCATCGTGGCGGGCAGTAGCTGCTGCGCCGCAGACGGGATGGCCGCCATTGCACCCAAAAGTAAGGTTAGTATATGCTTCATGTTCGTTGGGTTGGTTGTCTTGTAATTGATAATTTGGCCAAAGTTACGAAGTTTTCGGCAAATTAAGGATAGAATTGCGCCATTTAATATAAATGTTTTTGGGCCGAAAGGGCTGCTTTGGGGTTGGCAGAGTAAAAAAGGGGGCTTATCCATTTGCGTTTCTTGCCAGTTGAAAGTTGCCGCGCCGCGCTGAAAACTGTCGTTTTTTTTGCGTAATTTTGCATCAAAGGGGGCATCAACTCCCAAGGCATTGACGGTTAATATTCAAGATAAAGGAATGCAGATGAGAAAATTTACTCTTTCTTTAGGGCTGCTTTTAGCCGCCACGGCCTATGCCGGCGACTACAAGTATTTGGTCTTTGAGACCACGGAGGGCGGTTCGCAGAGCGTTGGTGTGGACGCATTGGAGATGACGGTGCGCGAGGGAAAGCTCGTGGCCGCGAACGCATTGGAAAGCAAGGAACTCGACCTTGCCGCGCTGTCCAAGATGTATTTTTCCACGCTGGAGGTGACTTCTGTCGGCACGGCGTCATCGGCGGAAGCCCGCGAGGTGACAGTTTGCGACCTGTCGGGCCGCCGGGTGGGCAGCTTTGCCTCGTTGGAGGCCGCGCGCAAGTTGCTCCCCAAGGGGGTTTACGTGGTGCGGCAGCATGGCAATAACCTTAAAATGGCAGTGAGATGAAGAAGATAATGACAATCGGCGCCGCATTGCTTGCAACGCTTGGCGCATCGGCGCAGACGCTGAACGTGGTTGTGGGCGAGGTGACCTACAAGATTCCGGCCAGCCAAGCCGGCGAGATGATCTATTCGGACGGCACGCAACTGGCCATCTTGGGCAAGGTCTTCCAATTGGTGGAGGTGACCCGGATGTACGTAGACGACTCTGCCGTGGCCGACAACAGCGTGCAGGTGGCCTATGATGGCACGTCTGCCGCCGTGACCGTGGCGGGAAACTGCATGCGCCACTTGACCGTGACGGCCAACGGAGCCGCCGTGAGCATCGTGCAGGACGATGGTGTGGACACGGAAATCTGTTACACGCTCAGCGGAGCGTCCGACAACGGCTCGTTCTACATGGACGGAAGTTACAAGGCCACGCTTGTTTTGGACGGCCTTAGCCTGACGTGCGCTGACAGTGCGGCCGTGAATATTGAGAACGGCAAACGTATCGCCATCGAACTGAAAGGCGAGAGCACCCTCAAGGACAGCAAACAGAGTGCGGGAAAGGGCGCGCTGATGGTGAACGGGCATTCGGAGTTCAGCGGAGACGGCACGCTCAATCTCTACGGCTACGCCAAGCACGCCTATTGGGCTGATGAATACGTGCAGCTGAAGAAGAAATTTACGGGAACAATCAACGTATTGTATGCGAAGAAGGACGGATTGAACGTCAATCAGTACTTTGAGCAGAACGGCGGCACGCTCAACGTGTCGGGAACGCTTGATGACGGCATACAGGTCTCGGCCGACAAGGACGAGCGGGGCTACGCCCACATTGCTGGCGGCACACTTTCCGTGAGCGTTACGGCTGCCGGCTCAAAGGGATTGAAGACGGATGGCGACATCATTATAGACGATACGAAGTCGGCACCGACGGTAACGATTGCCAACAGCGGCTCCGGCAAGTGGGACGAGGACGACCAAGAGGTGAAAGGAGCGTCTTGTATGTCGAGCGATGCCAACGTGGTTATCTCCGCAGGAACGGTCTGTCTCGTTGCGACGGGCAACGGCGGAAAGGGCTTGAAGAGCGATTCCACGCTCACCATCAGCGGTGGCGACCTCACGGTGAGCACCTCTGGCAAGGTGTATGTCAACATTGGCGGCACGCAGGAGTACAATGGCAACTACTCGGGCAACCTTGACCGCCTCAATGATGCCTACACCACCTCGCCAAAGGGCATCAAGGTGGGCATCAAGGCTTCGGAAAGCTCTACGGGAGAGCCTGTGGGCGACATTCAAATCACTGGTGGCACCATCAAGGTGACGTGCTCCGGACAGCAAGATGGCAGCGAGGGCATTGAGAGCAAGGGCACACTGACCATCAGCGGAGGCGTGGTGAATTGCGAGACCTACGATGACGCCATCAATTCGAGCAGCCACATGTACATCAAAGGTGGCGATGTGACCGTTCGCAGCAATGGCAATGACGGACTGGACAGCAACGGCAACCTCTATTTCTCGGGTGGAACGGTGGTGGCTTACGGCACGCGCGCTCCCGAATGCGGCATTGATGCCAACGATGAGGACGGATACACGGTCTACTTTACGGGCGGAAACGTGTTTGGAATAGGCGGTGGCAACAATTCGCACCCCACCAACAGCGAGTCGACGCAGGCTTACGTGACCTACACGGGCAGCGTGACGGCCAACAGTACGCTCACCGTGAGGGATGGCGACACCTTGCTGGCCACCTTCGCCCTGCCCTACAGCTTCAGCCAAGGCAACATTATCCTCACGGCAGAGGGCATGACGGCGGGCAAGAGCTACACCATCAGCAACGGCAGCTCCACGCAGACGGCCACGGCCGTACAGTATGGCAGCGGCGGAGGCCCCGGCCCTGGCGGCCCTGGCGGCGGTGGCCCTGGCGGAAGACCTTGATAGCATACAGCAGATGGCTTTCCCGCAGCGGAGAGCCACCTATATTAAAGAAGAGGGCGGTACAAGTCTCGGAGTGAGACTCGTGCCGCCCTTTGTTTTGGGGAAATCCCCGTGGTTTCGTATAGCCTTGTCTTAGGGCTTACTTGGCCTTGCCCTGATTGGCCACAGCCTGCTGCTTGCGGGCAATCTCATCGGCATCGCCGAGGTAGTAGTCCTTGACGAGCTGCAAGTTGTCGTCGAACTCAAACACGTAAGGAGTGGCCGTGGGGATGTTCAGACGCGTGATGTCGCTGTCGCTGATGCCCTTCAAGTGCTTCACGATGCCGCGAAGGCTGTTGCCGTGGGCAGCCACAACGATGCAGTCCACCTCCTTGAGCTTCGGGAAGATGACGCACTCCCAGTAAGGCATCACACGCTCGATGGCGTCCTTGAGGCTCTCGGTCTTCGGGAGATACTCCTCGGGCACGTTGGCATAGCGCGGGTCCTGCAAGGCGCTGCCGATGCCATCGGCCGGAAGGTCGTGCGGAGCCACGTCGAAGCTGCGGCGCCACAGTAGAACCTGCTCATCGCCATACTTGGCGGCGGTCTCTGCCTTGTTCAAGCCCTGCAGCATTCCGTAGTGCTTCTCGTTCAGTCGCCACGTCTTCTCAACGGGTATCCAGTCCTCGTCCATAGCATCGAGCACGTTGTTGAGCGTCTTCACGGCGCGCTTCAAGTAGGAAGTGTAAGCGATGTCGAAGTGGAATCCCTTCTCTTTGAGCAGCTTTCCGGCTGCCAGAGCCTCCTCCTTGCCCTTCGGGGTCAAGTCTACGTTCGTCCAACCGGTGAAGCGGTTCTCCATGTTCCATTGGCTCTCGCCGTGGCGTACCAAAACAATTCGTTTCATATCTTTCTATTGTTTAATTGAAAATTTTTCGATATTCAATTGCAAAATTACGAAAAAAAAGTGGCATCAGCTGCCCCCGTGGGCGTGAAATGTGGAAAGCGCGCTGCTTTTTTGCGTTTTTTAAGTCTCCTTCGTCCTGCTTCCTCCCGTGTGCTTCTTTCGCTGTTTGCCGGCGGTTGAGGCTGCTTCAAACGCACGCGGCTTTCCTCTCTTGTGGCGCAGGCTAATCTGTTGTAAGTCAAAGGGTTATCTGTTGTGGATATTTTTAAATTAAAAATGTCGGATTTTTAATTTATTTTTCTCCAGTTTTTAAATTAAAAATATCCGCAAAACGTTACCTTTTGCATTGCCATACCTTATGTTGCGCTTTCCGGGGGATGCAGAGTGGGGGTGCGGCAAGTGTAAAAGGAGGGTATGGTATATGCGTTTTTGACAAATTGTCATTACGTTCTGCCAGAATGGCGTTTCGTATTCTTGCGGCACAAGGATTGCATCATGGGGTGGTGAGGCTTGGAAGCTGCGAGGCGGATGCCCCTCCCGGGAGTGGCAAGCGCGGAGAGCCGAAGGGCGAGAACGAAAGAGTATAAGGATTAAAACAGAAAATAGGAGGTAAAAATTATGTTGATTCCGGTAATGAAAACGAGTGATTGGATGGAAAGTGCGTTCAATGATTTCTTCGGCACGCCGCAGTTGCGGCGAGTGAGCTCCACTGCTCCGGCGGTGAACGTGAGGGAAGACGGCAAGACCTACATCATGGAAATGGCCGTGCCGGGCATCAAGAAGGAGTATGTTCGCGTGGCCATCAATGAGGAGGGCAACTTGGACGTGGCCATTGAGAACAAGTTTGAGCACAAGGAGGAGGACGGCAAGGAGAGCCGTGGAATGCGCTATCTGCGCCGCGAGTTCTCTTACGCCAACTACCGTCAGGCCTACGGGCTGCCCGATGACGTGGACAGGGAACGCATCGCCGCCAAGGTGGCCGATGGCGTGCTGACCATCACGCTGCCCAAGCGGGTGAAAGAGGCCGCAGGCGCGGGGCGCAGGATTACAGTGGAGTAATGTTTCATGAGATAGATTGGTAATATTAGTTGAAATTTTCGTATTATAATGGTTAGTAAGAGGGGCGGTTTCCGTGAGGAAATTGCCCCTCGGGTTTTTTCGTTGGTGGGGCTTTTGCGTTCCGCCGCGCGTTCGTTTCTAGTGTCAAGGGGCTGTGGCGGGAGAGGTTAATTCCCTGTCAAGGCCACTTTTTCTTCTGCATTCTTGGAGTATTAGCCACTTTTTGCTACTTTTGCAATATCAATCACCCAACAGAAACGCATAAGACACAATAGAATGAGACGACTATCATTGCTGATTACGCTCGTTGTGGCCTCCTGTATGGCAGCAACGGCAGTTTTGGCGCAGTCCGCCAGCGGCTTGCGCAAGTATGTGGAGCCGCGCGTAGGCACGGCCCATTGCCGCTATTTCCATTTCGCACCCGGTGCGCTACCCTTCGGAATGGCCAAGCCCGGCCCCTCCACCAATGGCCATTACGGCAACGCCGATGGCTGGCAGGCCACGGGCTACGACTATCGCGACACGTCGATAGAGAGCTTCCCCTGCACGCACGAGTTCCAGGTGGGCGGTATCTCGGTGATGGCCACTACCGGCCGGCTCGTCACCGTGCCCGGCGACACCACCGAGGCGGGCATAGCGGCGGGCTATCGTTCCCATTTCAGCCACGATGAGGAAGTGGCCACGGCGGGCTATTACAGTGTGCTGCTGCAAGACTACGGCATCAAGGCCGAGCTTACGGCCACGCAGCGTGTGGCCTTTCAGCGGTTCTCCTTCCCCAAGAGCCGTGAGAGCCACCTCATCTTCGACATTGGCAACCGCATGGGCGAGAGCGGCGCGGTGAAAGACGCGCGTGTGACCATCCAGCCCGATGGCACCATCGAGGGATATGTGGTCACGCTGCCCGAATATGTCAAGGCTTATCAGCCCGGAGCCACCGTTCCCATCTATTTCTCCGCCACGGTGAGCAAGAAGCCATCGCGCTATGGAACGTTCAATCATGGCGAGATACACAAGAACGCGCGTGAGGCGCAGGGCGCGGGCGCAGGTGCTTACCTCTCGTTCTCCACCAAGGAGGGCGAGCAGGTGACCGTGAAGGTGGGCGTGTCCTACACTTCGGTGGACAATGCGCGCCGCAATCGCCTTGCCGAGGCGGCCACGCTGACCTTCGATGAGGCTCTGCGGCAGTCGGCCGGAGCATGGGAGGAGATGCTGGGACGCATCAGCGTGGAGACAAAGAATGATACCGACAAGGTGAAATTCTACACCGGACTTTACCATGCCTTGCTGGGGCGCGGCGTTTGCAGCGATGTGAGCGGCGACTATCCCAAGCACGATGGCACGGTGGGGCAGCTTCCGGTGCGCGATGGCCGCCCCGCCTTCAACCTCTACAACACCGATGCCATGTGGGGGGCGCAGTGGGGGCTTACCCAACTGTGGATAATGGCCTATCCTGAACACATGAGCGACTACATCAGCAGCCATTTGCAGGTGTATAAGGACTGCGGCTGGCTGGCCGACGGACTGGCTTGCAGCCGCTTCGTGTCCGGTGTGGGAACCAATCAGCTCAGCAACATGATTGTGGCGGCCTACATGTCGGGCATCCGCGACTTCGATCTTGACCTCGCCTATGAAGCTTGCATGAAGAATGAACTGTGCGGCGACAACCGTCCGCGCGGCGCAGGCAAGTCAGACACGAAGCAATTCGTGGAGTACGGGTATGTTCCGCACGTCCATGCCGAGGATGGCGGCATCTATAACTACTCCGCCTCTCACACGCTGGAGTACTCTTACAGTGCCTACGCTGTGGCGCAGCTGGCCAAAGCTTTGGGACGGACGGCAGATTATGAGCGGCTGATGACGCTCTCGCGTGGATGGGAGAACATTTACGACCCTCAGGCCAACTTCATGCATCCCCGCTACGAAGACGGAACGTTTGTTGAGAACTTCGATCCGCTGCAAGTGTGGCGCGGATTCCAAGAGGGCAATGCCTGGCAGTACACGTTCTATGTGCCGCACGATGCGCAGTCGCTCATCGGCAAGGTGGGCGCGGAGGTGTTTACGGCACGTCTCGACAGCATCTTCACGCTCTCCCAAAAGCAAATATTCAGCGGAGGCACCGAGGTGGAGGCTTTCGCGGGTCTCCGCACGCTCTATAATCAAGGCAACGAGCCGTCGCTTCACATCTCTTGGCTCTTCAACGAGGCCGGCAGGCCATCGAGAACGCAGCACTGGGTGCGCGCCATCCTCAACGAGTTCTACGGTACGGACGGCATTCATGGCTACGGCTATGGGCAGGATGAGGATCAAGGCATGCTGGGAGCGTGGTATGTGATTTCCTCCATCGGCCTTTTCGATGTGAAGGGGCTCGATGAGGCCGACCCATCGTTCGGCCTTGGCAGCACGATATTCGACAAAGTGACCATCAAACTCAGCCCGAAGTACTATTCCGGGCGCACGTTCTGCATTGAGGCCGTGGACAACAGCCGCACCAATGAGTACGTGCAGCGTTATGTGCTCAACGGAAAGCCTCACGCCGGCACACGTCTTCCTTTCCGGAAGTTTGCCGAAGGCGGCACGCTTGTCAAGCACATGGGAAGCCAGCCCGTAGACAGCTACGAGTAAGCGTGCCCTCCCGGCGGGGCGCAGGCTCTGCCGGGGCGCGCGGCGCGTCTGTCCGGAGACGGCGGAATATGGGGCAGGGAAGTGTAAAACCTCAAAAACGGAAGCCATGCAGAAATATGCTGACTACATCAAGGAGATAGAAATAGACTCGTTATGGAGCGGAACGAGGCACGTCAAGTGGTCTCTGGACCGGCAGGTGAACATCCTCAGCGGCATCAACGGAGTGGGAAAGAGCACCATTCTGAACAAGGTGGTGCGCAGTCTCTCGCAGGGTGGCGAGTTTCCGAGCCACCTTCTCAAAGGCGTGCGGCTGAAAGTGGTGCCCGAGGATGCCAAGTGGATACGCTCAGACATCATCCGCTCTTTCGACAGGCCGCTCATGAGCAACGAGATAACGGAGAAAATAGACGCCTCGCTCGTGACGGAGCTTGACTGGCAGATATATAAGCTGCAACGGAAGTACCTCGATTACCAAGTGAATGTGGGCAACCGCATCATCGCGGCCTTGCAGGCGGGCACGCCCGAAGCCGCCACGGAGGCGCAGAGGCTGAGCGAGCCGAAGCGCAAATTTCAGGACTTGATAGACGATCTCTTTGCCGAGACGGGCAAGAGGATCATCCGTGGCGAGAACGAGATACGCTTCACGCAGATTGGCGAGACCTTGCTGCCCTACCAGCTGTCGAGCGGAGAGAAGCAGATGCTTGTCATCCTGCTCACCGTACTCGTGGAGGACAACAAGAACTACGTGCTCTTCATGGACGAACCGGAGGTGAGCTTGCACGTTGAATGGCAAAAGCGGCTCATCGATTTGATACTTGATCTGAATCCCAACGTTCAGATTATACTCACCACCCACAGCCCCGCCGTCATCATGAATGGCTGGATGGACAGCGTGACGGAGGTGAGCGACATTACCGACAACGAATAGAAGCGGAGGCAAAAGATGGCACGTAGGCTGAAGGACAACATCACGTCGGGATACATGACCGCCGCCAACCGCCTCAACGGGCGCAAGGCCAGACGGCGAATAGTGGCCTATGTGGAGGCCTACGATGACATATTCTTCTGGCGCATGGTGCTGGGGAGGTTTGAGAACGATGCCCTTTGCTTCGAAGTGATGCTTCCCTCGCGCCGCAATCTCTCGCGGGGCAAGAAGTCGGTGCTGATGAACTTGCTTTGCAAGAACGCGGGCGAGGACATGATTGCCTGCGTGGATGCCGACTACGACTACCTGCTTCAGGGGCGCACCAAGCAGTCGGAGGAAGTGTGCTCCAATCCTTACGTGCTCCACACTTATGTCTACGCCATAGAGAACTATCAGTGCTATGCGCCCAGCCTGCACGATGTTTGCGTGTCGGCTACGCTCAACGACAAGCCCCTCTTCGACTTTGAGGCCTATTTGGCGCGTTTCAGCCAAATCATTCATCCGTTTTTTGTTTGGAACATCATGCTCTGCCGCCGTGGCGGCGAGGGCAAAATCTCCGTTACCGACTTCAACAAAGCCATCTCCATGGGCACGTTCGGCCTGGGGAAGGCGCAGATGATGCTCGACCACTTGCAGCGCAGGATGGAGCAAAAGGTGCGGGAACTGAGGCGTGCCCATCCCGGAATGCGGGATGAATATGCGGCCACCGACCGTGACTTGCGCCGCCTTGGCGTGACCCCCGATACGGTATACCTCTACATACAGGGGCATCACCTCTTCGACAACGTGGTTGTGCCCATGCTGCAAAAGGTGTGCGAGCGGCTCATGCGTGAGCGTCAGGAGGAAATCAACCGCTATGCCGTGCACGATACCCAACGTCTCAACGAGCTGTCCTGCTATCAGCACAGCACCGCAGACATCATTCCCACGCTCCGGCGCAACACGGGCTTCCTGCAGTCGTCGCCCTGCCAGCGTCTTTTGGGCGATGTGGAGCGCGTCCTTGCCAGCAGCGCGATGGGAAAGACCGCCGAAGGGACGGCTCGGCGGATGGATTTGGCGGGCGAAAAGCACGCCGCCGAAGGCGGGGCATGACGGGCTGCGCAGCCATAGGGGCAAGATGGTTTGGCAAAACCATACATATTGCGTTGCAAAAGGGCACGTTTCGGGAGGCGAAACGTGCCCTTTTGCATGGCGTTTTTGGACGTTTGTGTAACTATTTGCTGTTCAGCGGGTTGGAAAAGGGTGCTTCTGTGCCTTATTGCTTCGCGCTTTTGGACTTTTCGGTGGGCTTCGGGCATGGCTGGGGGCAGTCGTGGCGCATTGCGGCAACGGGCGTTGCGGCAGGTCGCGACTCGCTGCTCGTTGCCTTATGGCTTGTCATGGCACGGCCGCCGTTGGCTGCGAGGAGGCTGTTGCCGCAGGGTGGATGGCTGCAGGGCGCGAAACGCGCTGGCAGTCCGAAATAATCTGTTGAGCGATAGCAATAAAACAAAATACGTTGCGTTATTGGAATGTGTTTAAACGCATTGTCGCCATATCCCTCATGCTGCTTGCCGCCATTGCGGCGCGCGCACAGTACGATGTAGTGTTCAGTCATTACTGGCTGGCGGAGCCATCGTTCAATCCCGCTGCCGTGGGCAAGGGCAACCAACTCAACGTGGTGGGTGCCTACGCGCTGAGCTTTGCGGGCTACGAGGACAATCCCAACTCGTTCTATGTGGGTGGCGACATGCCGCTCTACTTCATGCGTCAGTACCACGGAGTGGGCGCATCGATGCTCAACGACCAGCTCGGAGCCTTCACTCATCAGCGTCTCGCGGGGCAGTATGCCTTCCGCAAGAATCTCTTTGGCGGCATGCTGTCGGCCGGAGTTCAGCTGGGACTCATCATGGAGAAATTTGACGGCACCAACATCGACCTCGATGACACCAGCGACCCCGCTTTCTCCAAGTCGGAGCTGTCGGGCAACGCCCTCGATGTGGGCTTCGGCCTCTACTATCTGCGCGATGCGTGGTACTTGGGCGTGAGCGGTCAGCACCTCACCGCGCCCAAAGTGGAGCTTGGCGAGACCAATGAGATGCAGATAGACCCCACGTATTATGTCACGGGAGGCTACAACGTGAAGCTCCGCAACCCCTATGTGAGCATACCAGCGTCGGCCTTGGTGCGCTACGATGGCAACGCCTGGCGCGCCGATGTGACGGCTCGCGTAGTCTACGTGAACGACAAGAAACGTATGTATGCCGGTGTGGGCTACAGCCCGTCCAATTCCGTCACGGGATATATAGGCGGCAGTTTCCACGGCATCAACGTGGGCTACAGCTACGAGATGTATACGGGCGGCGTAGGCATGGGGCACGGAAGCCATGAGCTGGTGGTGAGCTACCAGATGGACGTGAACCTGCAGAAGAAAGGACGCAACCTGCACAAGAGCGCGCGGATTCTGTAAAGTCGTGTAAAGTGCGGGGGCGTGCCGCAAGGTGGATAGGGCAGGTCGCTGTGCGGACTGGAAGAGACACAATTTTTAATAATAGATAAGAACGAAACGTGGCGTTCCGATGCCTTGCGCGGGAATAGGGCGGCACTGAATGAACAAAGATATGAAGAAGAGAACGCATATATCAGCCATCTGCGTGTGCCTCATGGCCGTTGGCGTGCTGACGAGTTGCTTCGGCGGCAAGTCGGCATCGTCGTCGGGAAGAGGCGGCGAGGTGGTCGGCGTGAGCGGAAGAGGATTCAAAGAGCCCACGCCTTACGGCATGACCCTCGTGAAGCGAGGGTATCTGAAAATGGGCGTGGAGAAGCAAGACAGCCTCTGGGGCAAGGCCACGCCGGTGAAGGACATCTCCGTAGACGGATTCTGGATGGACGAGACGGAGATAACCAACTCGCAGTACAAGCAGTTTGTGAACTGGGTTCGTGACTCGATACTCCGCACGCGCTTGGCCGATCCGTCTTACGGAGGCGATGAGAGCTACATGATTACGGAGGACAAGAACGGCGACCCCGTGACCCCTCATCTGAACTGGAACAAACGGCTGCCGCGCAAGCCCAATGAGGACGAGCTGCGTGCCTTTGAGAGTCTCTACACGCACAATCCCGCCACGGGAGAGAAGATGCTGGACGCGCGTCAGCTCAACTACCGCTATGAGGTATACGACTACACGGCGGCGGCATTGCGCCGCAACCGCATGAATGCGGCGGAGCGCAATCTGAATACTGACATAACGCCCGACCCGAATGAGGTGGTGATGATCAGTAAGGACACGGCCTACGTGGACGATGATGGCGTCATACACAGCGAGACCATCAACCGCCCGCTCTCCGGACCGTGGGACTTCCTCAATACGTACATTGTCAACGTCTATCCCGATACGACTTGCTGGGTGAACGACTTCCGCAACTCCGACAACGAGACTTATCTGCGTGGCTACTTCAGCAATCCGTCGTTCAACGACTATCCCGTTGTGGGCGTGACGTGGGAACAGGCCAACGCTTTCTGCGCCTGGCGCACGGATTATCTGCTGAAAGGACTTGGCGCGGAGGCGCGCTACGTGCAGCGTTATCGTCTGCCGACCGAAGCGGAGTGGGAGTATGCCGCCCGTGGCAAGGATCAGACGGAGTTCCCGTGGGAGAATCAGGACGTGAAGAGTGGCAACGGATGCTTCTATGCCAACTTCAAGCCCGACCGTGGCAACTACACCAAGGATGGCAACCTCATCACAAGCAAGGTGGGCATCTATTCTTCTAACAGCAATGGGCTGTACGACATGGCCGGCAACGTGGCCGAATGGACAAGCACCGTCTACACCGAGGCGGGCGTAGGGGCGATGAACGACCTCAATCCGCAGCTTGAGTACAAGGCCGCACGCGAAGACCCGTACCGCTTGAAGAAGAAGAGCGTGCGTGGTGGCTCATGGAAAGACCCCGAGAGCTACATCCGCTCGGCATGGCGCACGTGGGAATACCAGAACCAGCCGCGCTCTTACATCGGATTCCGTTGCGTAAGGTCGCTGGCAAGCAGTTCCAGTGAAGCCGCAAAGATGATTAAGAAAAGTAAAAAGAGAAATAAGAGATAATGACTAATTACAGCAAATATAACGTCATCTACCGTCTGCAGAAGTGGATAGACAGCGTTCCCGGGCAGACTTTCCTCAATTATGGCTACAGCTGGGGTGCCTCTGTCGTGATTCTTGGTGCGCTCTTCAAGCTGACGCACCTTCCGGGAGCTAACTTCATGTTGTTCTTTGGTATGGGAACGGAGGTTATCGTGTTCTTCCTGTCGGCTTTCGACCGTCCGTTCGACAAGACAGACGATGGCCGCGAGTTGCCTACGCGCCTGAGCTTCGACGAAGACGAGGAAGGAAGCATGGAAAACGGAGAAGACGAGGAGAGCATAGGCACGCAGCACGTGGGTGGCCAGTCGCATTCCATCAGCTTTGATGGTGAGGAGGGTGGCTCCCAGTCTGCTGGAACGGCAGCTCCCGCCGCTGGTGGGGAACAGCCCGCGTCGGCCGCCATGCCCACAGCCCAGCAAGTGGCTATGGCAATGCTCAGCAGTCAGCGCGCCGAAGTGGAGCTGGCACAGCAACAATCGCCCGAGTTGGTTGAGGCCCAAACCAGCTATGTGGATGCCTTGAAGAGCCTTACCGAGATGCTTGGCAAGGTGAAGGAGCAGAGCGAGCGGCTCACGAGAGACAGTGAGGAGATGGAGAATCTCAACCGGACGCTCACGGGCATTACGAAAATCTACGAGATGCAGCTCAAAGGCGCAAGCCAGCAGGTGGGCACTATCGACCAAATCAATGAGCAGACGCGCAAGATGGCGCAGCAGATTGCCGATCTCAACGCTGTCTATGCTCGCATGATTGAGGCCATGACGGTCAATATGCGCGTGGCAGCTCCCGGTGCAGGGGTGCCGCAGCAGGAGCAGCAGAATATATAATAAGGAGAAGAAATGGGCGTAGCCAGTCTCTGGCGCGTCCGTTCGGTAGGGTAAGGGGGCGCCCGTGGGCGCTCCATGCCGCACTCCTTGACGATCAGAACCCAAGATATGGCAATCAAAAAAATAAAGGTATCTCCCCGCCAGAAGATGATTAACCTCATGTATGTCGTCCTCATGGCCATGCTCGCGCTGAACATCTCGACCGAGGTGCTCAACGGATTCTCCATCGTGGAGGAGAGCTTGAACCGGACGACGGGCAATTCCAGCAAGGAAAATGAGGCAATCTTTGGTGAGTTGGAGCAGATGATGCGCAAGAATCCCGAAAAGGTGCGTGTGTGGTTTGAGCGCGCATCAACGGTGCGGGCCATGAGCGACTCGCTCTTCAACTACGCCCAGGACTTGAAAACGCGCATTGTCCGTGAGGCCGATGGCGACAAGGGAGACCCTCTTAACATCAAGAACAAGGATAATTTGGAAGCTGCCGGCATCGTGATGCTCAGTCCCGGCACGGGCGAAGGGCGCAAACTCTTTGATGCCATCAACAGTTATCGGGAGCGGATACTGCGCTTTGTGGACGACAAGCGGCAGAAAGAAATCATCAGAAGCAACCTTTCCACGGAAGTTCCGTCGCAAGGACTGAACAAAAACTGGGAGGAATATATGTTTGAGGATATGCCCACGGCGGCCGCAGTCACGTTGCTTTCCAAGTTACAGAGTGATATTCGCTACGCCGAGGGTGAGGTGCTGCATACGCTTGTGGCCAATGTGGGACTGAAGGATGTCCGTGTAAACAAGCTGCAGGCCATCGTTGTGCCCGACCAGACACGTCTCTATCCGGGCGAGACCATCACGGCGCGTATGATTCTTGCCGCTGTCGACTCTACGCAGTCGCCCGAGGTCTACGTAAACGGTCAGCGCATCAAGGGCAACACCATTCAGGTGAAGGCCACCACGCCGGGCAAGCACACCATTTCGGGCTATATGCTCGTGAGAGATCTCATGGGCAATGTGCTCCGCCGCGACTTCAAGCAAGAGTATACGGTCATCGGTGGCCCCAACCCCGAACGTTACATCTCGCCAGACGGTATGCAGAAAGTGCCGCCGTTTGACGGAATGGCCACCATTGCGGCCGACTTGATGAACGTGCTCTATGCTGGCTTCGACAATCCCATTACCATCTCCATACCCAACACCTCGCAAGGCGATGTGCAAGCCACGATGACGGGCGGCACACTCACCTCCCGTGGCGGCGGACGCTTCATTGCCCGCCCCACCACACCGGGGCAGCCGGTCACCCTGCACGTGTCGGCCAAGGGCAGAACGGTCGGAGAATACAAGTTCCGCGTGCGTAAATTGCCCGATCCGGCTCCTTACATCGCCTTGGGCGCGGATCGTTTCAAGGGCGGCAGTTTCACCAAAGCTAATCTCATGGCGGCCTCGGGCATTCATGCAGCCATTGATGATGGTCTGCTCGACATCCCCTTCCAAGTGACGAGTTTCCAAACTGTGTTCTTCGATAACATGGGTAACGCCGTGCCGCTTTCCTCCAACGGATCGCAGTTCACCGCCCAGCAGAAGGATCAGTTCCGCCGCTTGAGCCGCAATCGCCGTTTCTACATCACCAATGTGGTCGTTCACGGCCCCGATGGCACCACCCGCAACCTTGGCGGAGGCAATGCCATGCAGGTGATTGTGAGGTAGTGGGCGTGAGAAAGAAGCAGAATCAGAAGACAGAAAACAAGAAACAAAGAATAAGCAAGATAAGATGAAACGAATATTTCTCATCCTTTGCATGGGGCTTACCGTGCTCTCCGTGACGGCACAGCCTGCCCGCCGCAGAACAGAGCAGCAAAAGCAGCAGCAAACGGGAGCCGGCGCGATCACCACCCGTGCCCGCATCTCCTTTCCTACGGCACAAGAGATGTCGGAAGACGTGGTATGGCGGCGCGACATCTATCGCGAGCTGAAGCTCACCGAGGAGGCCAACGCCGGCTTATACTATCCCACGGAGCCGATAGGAAGCCAAATGAACCTCTTTACGTACATCTTCAAACTGATGCTTCATCGCGACATCAACTGCTATGAGTACCGTCTTGATGGCAATGAGTTGTTCACCGACTCGGCGCGCATAAAGCCGTTGCAGTTCCTCGACAACTACAAGATCTATTACGAGCGGCGCGGAAAGGGCATTTACCTTGACAATAGCGACATTCCTTCGGCCGAGGTCAAGGGCTATTATATCAAGGAAAGTGCCTATTACGACCAAGGAACGGCAACTTTCCATCGCAAGGTCGTGGCTCTTTGCCCCATCCTCTACCGCGAGGACGACTTCGGCGAGGGCGAGACCAAGTATCCGCTGTTCTGGGTGAAGTATGATGAGGTGTCGCCCTATCTTGCCAAGCAGACGATGATGACCTCCGACTTGAACAATGCCGCCACCATGAGCGTTGACGATTACTTCACAACGAACATGTATGATGGCAAGATATACAAGACCACCAATATGCTCGGACGCACGCTCGCGCAGTATTGCCCCACCGACTCGGCCATGACAGCCGAGCAACGCAAGATAGAGCGTGAGCTGAAAGACTTCGAGAAGAACATCTTTGGCGACCAGGCCAAGCGCGATAGCCTCGACAGTGTGAAGACTGCGCAAGACCAGTCTGACAAGAATGTGAAGCGCAGCCGTGCCAGCCGCCGTTCGGGCGAGAGCAAGGCCACTGTTCGCCGTCCCCGCCGCTCTTCCTCGGGCAGCAGTGCAGGCTCGGCCAGAGTAACCGTAAGGCGCGAACGTCATTAAACCCGTGCAGTTCCGGCGCGTATAAGCGTCGGGGCTGTGCTGCAACAACTATAACCATAATATCCATTAAACAAGAGTACGCATGAAAAAGTTTTTTACTACTCTGCTTGTGGCCGTAGGACTGATGGCCGCAACCACAGCTAACGCACAGTTTCAGATTGGTTTGAAGGGTGGTGTCAACGTGGGCAAGATGTCGTTCAGCAACGATGTGTTCGATGCTTCCAACCGTGCGGGCTTCTATATCGGCCCCACTGTGAAGTTCACCCTCCCCATTATTGGCCTTGGCATTGATGCTTCGGCTCTCTACGACCAGCGCGAGGCCAAGATGGAGCCTGTTTACATTTCTGAGGGAGAGATTCTTGAGGAGACCATCAAGCACCGTCAGATAGCCATCCCCATCAATTTGCGCTACGGCGTGGGACTTGGCGAGTTGGCCAATGTCTTCGTTTTCGCCGGTCCGCAGTTTGGTTTCAACATCGGCGACAAGGATCAGAGCTTGTGGCACGATGCTGCCGAGTGGAAACTCAAAACTTCCACGTTCAGCGTCAACGTAGGTTTGGGTGCCATGCTGCTCAACCACTTGCAGGTAACAGCCAACTACAACATCGCTTGTGGCAACACTGGTGAGCTGAAGACAGCCCTTGGCGCAGCCGAGGAGATAGGAAAGGGCATCACCAAGGGCAAGAGCAACTCTTGGCAGATAGGCCTGGCCTATTATTTCTAAGCACGTAGGCGCGCCAAGGCGTGCCGCAGGGTAGTTCCGCAAAGGAATGCGCCCGCAGGAAGCCCGGCCACAGCCGGCGGTCATAACACAACGGCCACAACGGCAAGCCAGCGCGCTTTGCCGCCGTGGTCGTTGCTTTCTTCTTCTGACACTGCGCGCTGGCCGTATGGGCGATTACCCATAAGTGGGTATTGCCGCATTGCAGCCCATTCCCTACCTTTGCGGACGAAAATTGAGAACGTTAAATTTAAGAATAGTATTACGATGAATAAACTGTTATTGTCGGCAGCTTTCCTGCTGCTCTCGCTCCCTTCTATGGCAGACAAATTGGAACTGGCCATCAGCAATTTGAACTGTGGCAACTGTGTGGAGACTCTGAAAAGAGCCCTTTCCCCCCAACTGGCCATCAATGATGTGGTTGCGGATGTGCGAGCTAAGAAAGTTGTCATTGTCTACGATGAGGAGCAAATCTCCGAACAAATCATTAAGCTGCTTGTCACCGAAGCCGGTTTCCAAATCGACGAACCCTCTAAGAAGAAAGACAAGGCAACCAAGAAGGTCAAGCCTGCCAAGAAAGCCAACCAAGACGACTGCGGAAACTGCGAGAAAGGCGGCTGCGACAAGCAGAAGGACGACTGTTGCAAGAAGTCCGCAGGTTGTGACAAGCAGAA
>CAZASQ010000013.1:23098-61737 GCA_964487905.1 uncultured Prevotella sp.
GCGACAAGCAGAAGGACGACTGTTGCAAGAAGTCCGCAGGTTGTGACAAGCAGAAGGCTGGTGGTTGCAACAAGAAGTAGGGCTGCTAATGCAGTGGCTATCCCTTTTTGTGGTACACTTGATAGCCTTGAGTCATTCAGTCAAGCAACTTTTGGCTTTAAAGAAATCTTTGGTGCAATCGCTTGAATATTAATGATTCCTAAAAATATAACCGAGCACAAAACGGAACGTCACAACTCGTCTTGCGAGTTGTGACGTTTCGTTTTGCGAAAGGTGTGCTTTTGTGTGTTGACTCAGTGTGTATGTCATGAATTGTGTATCATTATTGTTGTGGTGAGGGAGGGTAGCCTTTTGTTGGGGGAGGGGGATATAAGCCTTCTTTGAGTATATGATATAAAAGGATTGTTTATAATGGAGTATATGCTTATGAAAATAACTGTAATATTTGTGGATTTCCATCCCATAATATTATAAGGTTAGTAAGTGTGCTCAGCATAATTTGGTCGTAGGCGCGGTGCTAAGGTGCATGAGAAAAGAAAATCCGCATGGCTAAAATCAGAGCCATGCGGATTTTATAGTTTCCCGCCTTGCTGTCAGAACCAGTCGTCAAGGCTGGCGCGTGCTTCCACGCGCTGTTCCACATCATCGGGCAGGGAGGGGAAGAAGTCTATGCCCGTGATGCGCTCCACCTCGTCCACGGTGTTCACATAGTCGCCCTTGGGGCGGTTGCCGTCCGTGTTCTTGTAGATAAAGCCAATGGCTTTTGGCTCACCGCGCAGGCACAGCACCACCTTGAAGAACGCCTCGGGCACGGTGACGCGGTGCTGGCCTATCTGCTCGTGCCGCCCTTTGTAGAGGATGGGGCCGCACACCACGTAGATGTCGCCGTATTGTTCCGCCCATTTGCGGCACTGAATCTCCATTTCGTTCCAGTCGCCACGGTTCAGACTCGGTGCTTGCGGGCAGATGTTGGTCATGAGGAAACTCTCCTCCATGGCTCTCTCGCTCCATTTGCAGTCGCCCGCCGGGCACATGTGGCCTCTGTCATATCCCGACCGTCTGTAGTCGTAGGTGTCGGCGCGTGTTCCCGGTGCGTCCATGTCTTCGGCAAACGCTATGCCCTCGCGCTTCGCGCTGCCCGAGGTGTGACCGCTGGTCAGATGCCAGGCCACCCAGTTGGGTATCAGCAGGTCGGCGTTGTATGACGCAGTGTATCCCTTTCGCCTCAGAATGGTCTCCTTGCGGTCGGTCAGTGGTGCGGGCAGCTCCATGCCATCGGCATCCTCGGCCGTGGCCTCGTTGCTTTGCGCCGGTGTTGCCTTTTCGGTTGCGTCATGATTGTCTGCGCTGGTTTGGGATAGGGCTGGTTGCCCGCCGCGCTGGTGGCCGTTGGGCGATGCCGGGGGAGTGCAGGCCGTGGCGGTGCTTAGGATGATGACGGCCAAAAGCGGCAGAAGCTGTGCTTGGCAGGGCTTGGGGATGCGTGCGAGAAGCCGCATGATAGCGTCTTGGGCAGACGCAATGAGGTGTGGATGTTGATAGTGTGCCATTCGGGAAAAGTTGTTTTGTACTTGCAAAATTACGCTTTTCCTGCCGCCCGTCCAAGTTCCCGCGTGTCTTTTTCAGCCATTTATGCCTTGTGGGAAGCAGGCTCGCGCAGTGCGCGGTGTAAGTTGTTGACCCGCAGGGTTGTTGGTGTTGGTGTGCGAAAGGTATGGTTTTGGCGTGCAAAAGGTATGGTTTTGGAGCATGAAACGTATGGTTTCGCCCGGCAAAAGGTATGGTTTTGTTTTGCCGAAGCGGCGCGAAGGCTTTTCGTTCTTGGCTTGTGCGCTTGGCTTGTTTGCTTTTTGCGCTGGCGGCGGGGCGGATGCGGGTAAGCGTGCGCACATTTCTTTGGCATCTGTGGCGCGTGTGTGTTGTGTCCGTTTTGTATGCTGCGGCGTGCGTAGGCTGCGTGGCTGTTGCGGTTTGCTGGGGCGTTGTGGTGCGAAAACGGTGGTTTTTTGAAATAATCTGTCCAAAAGTTTGGTGGTTTCAATTTTTCTCCATACCTTTGCACTCGCTTTTCCGAACCACGGGTATTGCGCTTGTGGGAGGAACGGGCAAGTGTTGGCGGGATAGCTCAGCTGGTTAGAGCGTCGGATTCATAATCCGGAGGTCGTGGGTTCGGGTCCCACCCCCGCTACGTTAATTTAGTCTTTAAATCGCCGTAAGCTAAATGCTTGCGGCGATTTTTTGTTTCCGTGGGGTGCAAGTGGGGAAGGAGGTTGCGAAGGCTGCCCAAGGGCAAATTCTGCATGGCTTTTTCAGTGCCAACGGCAAGGCGATGGGGCTGCAAGGGCTGCATAAGGAGGGCTTTGTTTTCCTGCCGAGCCTTTCTTTGCGGGCTGCTCCGCATGGTCGGGGCTACCCTGTGCCAAGCATGAAGGGTTGCTGTCGGTGCGCTATGATAATCCCCGGCTGCTTGCAGAGGTTCGCAAGCGGCCGGGGATTATGGGTGATGATTCGCCAACGCCTTGTTTTTGCTTGGGGCAATGGTGTTGGCGGCTTAATGGTTCTTCTTGTAGCTGGCTATTGCCCAAGTGTCTGTGGCCACGGCAAAGCCCAGCAGGATGACGACTTGCGGCCATATCGAGCTTATTGTTCCGCCGCGCACGAACACGGTGCGCACGGCATCGATGTAGTGGTGCATGGGGTTGGCGGCCACGATGTACTGTGTCCACTCGGGCATACTTCCCACGGGGGTGAATATTCCGCTGAGCAGCATGATGCAGACGATGAGAAACCACATCACGAAGACGGCCTGCTGCATGTTGTCGCTGTAGTTGGAGATGGTCAGCCCCATGCCGCTGAGTGTCATGGCGAGCAGTATGGAGAGGAGGTAGACCAGCAGGAGCGACCCTTGGCAGGTGATGCCGTAGACGGCCCAGGACAGAATGAAGCACATGGTCATCACCAGCAGGGCTATGATGAAGTAGGGGATGAGCTTGGCGAGGATGAACGTGACTTTCCTTACGGGCGTTACGTTTATCTGCTCTATGGTTCCCCGCTCCTTCTCGCCCACGATGTTGAGCGTGGGGAGGAAGCCGCAGAACAGCATGACGAGTATTCCCATGAGCGCGGGTATCATGAACACCTTGTAGTTGAGGTTCTTGTTGTATAGGTTCAGCACTTTCACGCTGGGATTCCGCCCTGCGTGCCCGGTCGTTGCTGCTCTTGCCGCGCTGGCAGGTTGCTGTCCGGCCACGATTTGCGTCAGATAGTTTGCGCCCATGCTGCCCTTCATCGGGTCGGCGGCATTGGCGGCAATGAGTGCGGGCGTATGGGGGGTGGCGATGTCTTGCCCCTGTGTGGCGGCAAGGTCGGCCATGTTGCGTCCGTAGTGTGGCGGAATGACGAGGACTACGTCGGCGCGCGAGGTTTCCACGTCGCGTATTGCATCGGCATAAGACGCTTTCCGTCCGTTGAGTATGAGGTAGTCGCTCGCCTCTATCTGGTGCATTATCCGCTGGCTGAGCACGGAATGGTCGCTGTCTACCACGTCAACGCGTATGTTTCTCACTTCCTGGTTCATCACCCACGGCATAACGCACATGATGACAATGGGGAACATGATGATTAGCTTGGGTAGGAACTTGTTGCGGCGTATCTGCGTGAATTCCTTTTGCAAGAGATATGTCAGTGTCATCGCATTCTTTGTTTGAAGGTGGCTAATGCTATGATGGTGAGCAGTGTGGCGTAGCCCGCCAGTATGGCCAGTTCCGTGAGCACCTGCCCGAGGCCCACGCCCATAATCATGAGCTTGCGCATGGCCGAAATGTAGTGGGTGGCGGGCACGATGCAGGAAATGGCTTGCAGTATCTTGGGCATGCTCGCCGTAGGGAACAGTAGGCCGCTCAGCATGACGCATGGCAGCAGCAGAATCATGGCCGAGGCAAGCAGGGCCACCAGCTGCGAGTTGGCCACATTGCTGATGATGAGCCCCAAGGCCAGTGAGAGGAAGATGTAGACAAGCGAAAAGAGGGAAATCCAGAGCAGCGAGCCGGCCAGCGGAACGCCAAGCACGAAGCGGCTCATGAGCAAAATCACGGCAACGATGACGAGCGACAGCACCAGATAGGGCACGGCTTTGGAGAGGATGATGGTGATGGGGCGGACGGGCGATACGAGCAGCACCTCCATGGTGCCCCGTTCTTTCTCGCGCACGATGCTTATGCTGGTCATCATGGCGCAAATGAGCATGAGGAGCATTCCCATAATGCCCGGCACGAAGTTGTAGGACGATTGCATGGAGGGGTTATAGAGATGCCTCACCATGACGGGCGTAGGGCGGGACGTGTCTTCGCTGAGCACAATCTGTTGCAGGTAGCTCGCGTACTGTTGCGCCATGTTGGGGTCGGTGGCATCGGTTATCACCTGAATGTCGGCGTTGCCATGGCCTCCACTTGCAAAGTCGGGCGCGAAAACGATGGCCATGTCGGCCTTCTGGCTTCTTATCATCCGCTCGGCTTGCGCCGCCGTGCCCGCCTGACCTATGACGGTGAAGTACTCCGATGCGTCTATGCGTTGCAGCGTCTGACTTGTGGCGTAGTCCCAGGACGAGGTTACGGCAATGGTGCGGACGTTCTTCACGTCGGTTCTGATGGCAAAGCCAAAGAGAAGCATCATCGCCAGCGGCATACCGAAGAGTATGAGCATGGTGCGTTTGTCGCGCAGGATGTGCTTGAACTCCTTTTGGATGAGGATTATTGACTCTTGGGCAAAAATCATGTCACTATTCTTTGTGGGATTGTTGCTGTTATGGAATATTCGCACTTGGGCGGGGGCGGGCTATTCCCGCTTGGCTTGCCGTGCCAGATGTGTGAACACGCTGTCCATGTCGGGCTGCTTGTAGCGAGCTTTCAGCTCTTCGGGCGTGCCTATCGCGCTGATTTTTCCATCAACCATGATGGAAATGCGGTCGCAATACTCGGCCTCGTCCATGTAATGAGTGGTAACGAACACCGTTATGCCGCTTTGTGCCGCATCGGCGATGAGTTTCCAGAACTGATGGCGCGTCCGTGGGTCTACGCCGCCTGTCGGCTCGTCAAGGAACACTATGCCGGGGTGGTGCATAATGCTTGTGGCGAAAGCCACTTTCTGCTTCCAGCCGAGCGGCATGTCCCCTACGATGGTGTTGCGGTGGGCAGTCATGCCCAGAAAGTCGAGCATACGGGTGGTGGCGGCTTTGATTTCCTTGCGGCTCATGCCGTAGATACCGCCGAAAAGACGCATGTTCTCGGCCACGGTCATGTCCTCGTAGAGCGAGAATCGTTGGCTCATGTAGCCGATATGGCGTTTAATCAACTCATATTCCGAGGCAATGTCGTATCCCAGCACGCGTCCTTGCCCGCTTGTGGGCTGGTTCAGCCCCGTGAGCATGTGCATGGCTGTGGTCTTTCCAGCTCCGTTGGCGCCGAGAAAGCCGAAAATCTCACCCTTGCGCACGGTGAACGAGATGTCGTTGACGGCACGGAACGTTCCGAAAGCCTTGACAAGGTGGCTCACCTCGATGGCGTTCTCCTCTTGTTGGGTCTCCTCCGCCGCAGTCGGTCGCTCAAGAGGCGCAGGGCAGAAAACGTCCTTGAAGCGCGTAATCACCTCATCGGGTGTGCCAATGGCTTGGATGGAGCATACGGAAGAGTCGCCGCTGCCGTCTGTGGCCTTGATGTAGGCCACGCGCTCGCATCTGCGCACCTCGTCAAGATAGGGCGTGGCGGCAATGATAGTTATCCCGCGGTCTTTCAGCGTGCCGAGCATGTCCCACAATTCCTTGCGGCTCACGGGGTCAACGCCCGTAGTTGGCTCATCGAGGAAGAGCACTTGGGGCTGATGAATGAGCGCGCAGGAGAGTGCGAGCTTCTGTTTCATGCCTCCCGACAGCGCGCCGGCCTTGCGATTCCTGAACTTCTCTATCTGAGAGTAGATGGAGCGTATGCCATCGTAGCCCTCCTCGATAGTAGTACCGAATACTTTGGCGAAGAAATTGAGGTTTTCTTCCACCGTAAGGTCCTGATACAGGGAGAAACGCCCCGGCATATAGCCTACGATGCGGCGTATGTCGGCCATCTGTCTTGCCACATCTAGCCCGCAGACACTCACCTCTCCGGTGTCGGGGAGCAACAATGAGGCCATGATGCGGAACAGTGTGGTCTTGCCGGCACCATCGGGGCCGATGAGGCCGAACGTCTCGCCGGGCTTTATCGTCAGGTTGACATCCCGCAGGGCCACCGTTGAGCCGTAAGACTTCGACACGTGGGACACGACAACCCCGTTTGAGGAGGCGGGCGCGTGGCTTTCTGCGTGTGGTGCGTTCTCCGCTGGCTCTCCACCTTTTCCTTTCGTCAGCCGAATCAGTTTCCTTATCATGATACACCTAATATAATACGGCCATGGCCAAACATTCTTGTCGGCCAAGCCGTTTCCCTCATTATCTATTATTGCTGCTTTAAGATTACTTCCCCGTACATTCCTATCTTGATAGTGCCATCGTTCTTGACATTTATCTTGACGGCGTAGACGAGGTCGGCACGCTCGTCGTCCGTAAGGATAGTTTTTGGCGTAAATTCGCTTTTGCTGCTAATCCAGCTCACCACCCCCGGATACTCCTTACGGTTGCCATCGCCATAGTCGGCATATACTTTCACGTGGCTGCCGAGTTTGATGTCCTGCAGCTGGGCTGACGTAATGTAGGCGCGGAGGTACATATTGCCAGTGTCGGCCACCTTGAAGAGCGGCCGGCCTGTGCTCACGTACTCGCCCGCCTCCACATATTTCTCTATGACAGTGCCGCTGGCGGGCACTTTGATGCTGGCTTTTCCTATCTGGTCGTCTATTTGCGCCTTGCGAATCTCCATGCCCGCGTTGTTGGCATCGTTGCTTTCCATTTGCGCGTCTATGCCCTTGCTCTGGCTCATGGCACTTTCGTTGGCACTGTTTATCTGTTCCTGCGTGGCTTCGAGCTGCTTTTGCAGCACTTCAATTTGATAATCGAAGTCGTCTACCTGCTTCTGCGGGGCCGCGCCGTCCTTGACCAGCTCGGCAAACCGCTCCCGTTCCCGCCGCGCGTTGGTAATTTGCTGCTGGATGGTGGCCACTTGTTTGCGCAGGTCGAGCACTTGGCTGTCCATGGCGTCCTTGCTGGCTGCGAGTTGTCTGCGTGTGGCGGCTATTTGTTGCTGGTTGGTGGCTATCTCGTCACGTTTCAGCCGTAGTTGGTCTGTGTCGATAAGCCCAACCACGGAGTTGGCCGTCACTTGCTGCCCCTCTTGGATGTTGAATGCTTGCAGCTCGCCCGTGGCTTGTGCCGAAACGGTTACTTCGGTGGCCTCGAAGTTGCCCGTAGCGTCAAATTCGATGTCGCCAGACGAGCAGGAAAGGAGGAGAGATGCGGGCACGGCGGCCAGCAAGAGTCTCGTTGTGTGGGTGAAATGATAAGTGAGCGTTTTCATATCGTTCTATTTTTTAATCTTCAAGTCGTACAAATGCTTCAGATACTGAATCTCGTGCAGGGAGAGTGTTGTGCGGGCATCGCTCTCGTTGGCTATGTCCTTGACCAAATCGTTGACGGCTATGATGCCGTGGTCGAGCTTTGACTCGGCGGCGCGGCGCATCTGCGTGCGCAGTTGCAGGATTTCCTCGTCATCGGCCAGCATCTTGCGGTATTTCTCTGCCTCGTCCGTTTCCTGTATTTGCTCTATCCGGTTGTTGAAGAGAAACGTGGCGCGGTTGTTTTCTGCCAAGTCGCGTTGCAGGGCAATCTTCTTCCGGTCGTTCTTGTCGGTCCAGAGCCATCCCAAGTCCCAGCTTACGCGCACACCCACCGTGCCATTCAGCGACCAGTTGCGCGACAGCATATCGTGATACATGTCATATCCCGGGTAACCGTAGTAGCCCGATGCAAAGGCGGATACCACCGGGCGGCGCGCTGCGTTGAGTTGCCGCTCCTGCGCGTCAGCCAGCGCAATCTGACTGTCGAACAGTCGCAGCTCCGGGCGGTTGTTTTCGGTTGTGAAAGTTGCCAGTGGCTTTTCCGGGCGGCTGATAGTGCCCACCTCCTTGCCGATAAGGACAGACAATACCGTGGCCAGGCTGCGCCGTTGTGCCAGCAAGTCTGTCCGTTGCTGCTTGCATCTCACGCGTTCCGTCTTGACGGCGTTCAGGTCGTAGAGGGCTGCCGTGCCGTGATCGTACATGGCTTGCAGCTTCTCTTCGCTTGCGCGCAGCAGTTCGGCGGTGTTCTCGTTCTGCAGCAGCTTGTCGTCTACGAGCAGGAGGCCGAAATAGAGGTCGTTCACCCGCTGGCGCACCTGATAGATGTCGGTCTCGTTCTGCCGTTCCTCCACCTCGGCTTGCCTACGCGCCACTTCCTGCTGACTGCTGATGCGTCCGCCATCGTAGATGAGCTGGGTGGCGTCCACGCCCACGCGGCTTTGGATTTTGCTCAGCCCCCTAACGTCCACGCCTTGGGCCTCCATCATGCCCCGCATGGCTTCCGGCAGCTCCACCACGCGGTTCTGTGCCGTGACCTGCGCTGAGGCTTTGATTTGCGGATACCAGCCCTTGCCAATGTTCTCGATGGTAAGTCCGGCCGTTTGCCGTATGATTCCATACCTTTGGATGAGCGGATAGTTCTGCTCTGCGGCCACTTGGCACTCGCCAAGGGTTTGCGCGCCCACGGGCAGTGTGGCAAACCATATTAAAAAAGGAAAGAAGCGTTTCATAATCGTTGCATTTGTTGATTGCAAAATTAGTGTTCTGCCGTGGTATATCCGTTACCTTTCGGATGTAAATAATGTCCTTTTTGTACGAATGCGACTTTTTGTGCGCGTGATAGCGGCCTTTTTTGTTATCTTTGCATCACATAACAAGCGCAAAAGACACAAAATGAAGAATCCAAAGGTGCAAAGGCTCACTTACGGGCAGATACGCGATATGCTGGAAAGTGAGGACAACAGGCACGTGAGTGGCTATATCAGCGAGAATCTCGCCATGCTTGCGGGCAATCCCTTTGATGTGCTGTCCCGCGTGTTGCGGTCTCCCTTCCGTTTCGATGAGATGAGGCTCATCATTGTAGACCGTGGGGCGGCCAGCCCCGTTATCAACTTGAAGCCGTGCGAGGTTTGCGCGGGCGATTTGGTGTTTGTTGGTGGTGGAGGCACGGTCCAGGTGGATGGCGTAACCCCCGATTTGCTTGGGCGTGGCATATCGTGCGCCGATGAGCTGTTGTCGCTTGCCTTCGATGGCCGCTTGCCCCGCTTGCTCCGCCGGCCTCGGCTGGCGTTCGTCCTCCATCTTTCCGATGCCGACCGCAAGTTTCTTGAATCCCTGCACCGGCTGCTTTGGCAGGCCGTGCGCAAGGAGATGGGCGGGCAGGTGGTGCTGCGCTTGGTGAGCACCATACTTGTGTTTGTCGATCAACTCTATGCCCGGCAGGAGGAGCGGCGCGTAGGCAGCCGCAAGCATGAGGAAATGGTGTTCGACAACTTTCTTAGCCTTGTCAATCAGTATGGCAGCGTGGAGCACAAACTGAGTTTCTATGCCGACCGGCTGTGTCTCTCGCCCCGCCATCTGGGCACGTTGGTGAGGCAGGTGAGCGGTGTTACCTCCAAGGTATGGATAGACCGCGAGATGATTACGTCCATCAAGGTAGACTTGCGCTATACCGACAAGTCGCTCAAGGAGATAGCCTCCGGCATGAAATTTCCCAATATGAGCTTCTTCTGCAAGTTTTTCAAGCGCATGACGGGCATGAGCCCCATGGAATACAGGCGGCAGGCATAGGGGCGGGACGCTGTGGCGCGGACGGCGGTGTGGCGGTGCCTGTGCAAAACGTATGGTTTGGCCTTCCAAAACCTATGGTTTCGCGCTCCAAAAGCATACCTTTCGCACGGCAAAACCATACGTTTTGCAGCCTCCTGTGCGGAGCGTGTTCGCACAAGGGGCGTTTCTTGTTCTCCGCCAAGTACTTTTGGATGCTTGGCGGAGTAGTTAAGGTTTTGTGTTGGAATGAGTTATGGAGTGTCTTGCCAGAAATTTTTGGGCAAGACGGAGGGGGCTACGAGAGGCGGTCGAGGTGCTTCTTGATTTCTTTCAGCTCATCGCGCACGCCAATCAGCGTGTCGAGAATCTGCTGTGTCTGCTCCGCGCCCTCGCGGTTCTGCCGCAGCATCTTCTTGGCGGCGGCAATCTTGAATCCCCGCACCTTCACCAAGTTGTATATCAGGCGCACCAATTCAATGTCCTTCGTAGTGTATTGGCGCACTCTGTTGGCGTTCGTTTTCGGGCGAAGGGTGGGAAACTCGGACTCCCAATAGCGCAAAAGGCTCTCTGAGACGTTCAGCATCCCCGCCACTTCCTTGATGGAATAATAGAGCTTGTTCGGTCTCTCTTCCTCAATCTCTGCCATATTTTTTTGTCGTTTAATTCAATCGGAAACCTTTTGATTTGCAAAAATACGCAAAAGTCACTACCTTTGCAACACTTAAGGCCGATTTTTAGGAATTAAAAACATATAAGCGATGATGACAGCAAATGAAATCCGCGACTCTTTCAAGAAGTTCTTCGAGACTAAGGGGCACGCCGTTGTTCCGTCAGCACCGATGGTTGTCAAGGACGACCCTACGCTGATGTTTACCAATGCCGGAATGAACCAATGGAAAGATGTCATTCTTGGGACGAAAGACCCTGAGCCGCGCCGCCGCTGCGACTCACAGAAGTGCCTGCGTGTGAGCGGGAAACATAACGACTTGGAGGAAGTGGGGCATGACACTTACCACCATACGATGTTCGAAATGCTGGGCAACTGGTCGTTTGGCGACTACTTCAAGGAGGGCGCCATCGATCAAGCGTGGGAGTATCTCGTCGATGTGCTCCACCTGAATCCCGAAGATCTC
Organism: uncultured Prevotella sp.; assembly: GCA_964487905.1. Taxonomy (GTDB): domain Bacteria; phylum Bacteroidota; class Bacteroidia; order Bacteroidales; family Bacteroidaceae; genus Prevotella. Next base: position 34,036 of record CAZASQ010000013.1, read on the forward strand.
TATGTGACGGTATTCGAAGGAGATGCCGCCGAGGGGCTGGGACGCGACGACGAGGCCGCCGGCTACTGGCGGAAGCACGTTCCCGAGAGCCACATCATCAACGGAAACAAGCACGATAACTTCTGGGAAATGGGCGACACGGGTCCCTGCGGCCCTTGCTCGGAGATTCATATAGACAACCGTTCGGCCGAGGAGAAGGCGCAGGTGCCGGGTCGGGAACTGGTGAACAAGGACAATCCGCGCGTCATAGAGATTTGGAATCTCGTCTTCATGCAGTACAACCGCAAGAGCGATGGCTCTTTGGAGAAGCTGGACATGAACGTCATCGACACAGGAATGGGCTTTGAGCGTCTTGTTCGCGTGTTGCAGGGCAAGCAGTCCAATTACGACACCGATGTGTTCCAGCCCATTATCCACGAGATAGAGCGGCTTTCGGGCAAGAAGTATGGCTTCACCACGCCCGAGGGAAAGAGCGAGGATGCCATCGGGGAGCAGGAAAAGGTAGACATTGCCATGCGCGTTGTGGCCGACCACTTGCGTGCCGTGGCCTTTTCCATAGCCGATGGCCAGCTGCCGGGCAACGCCAAGGCGGGATACGTCATCCGCCGCATCCTGCGCCGTGCCGTTCGCTACGCTTATACGTTCCTCGGCCAGAAGGACGCGTTCATCTTCAAGCTCGTCAATGTGCTCACCCAGGAGATGGGAGCGGCTTATCCCGAGCTGGCGGCGCAGCGTGAGCTGGTGGCGCGAGTGATTAAGGAAGAGGAAGACAGCTTCCTGCGCACCCTCGACAAGGGCATCAACCTGCTCAATGGAGCCATGGACGAACTGAAAGCCCACGCCCAGACCGAGCTGGACGGTGTGCAGGCGTTCCGCCTTTTCGACACTTACGGCTTCCCGCTCGACCTTACCGAGCTTATTTGCCGCGAGAATGGCTACACGGTCAACGCACAACAGTTTGATGAGGAAATGGCCAAGCAGAAGGCCCGTGCACGTAACGCCGCGCAAGTGGAGAACGGCGACTGGGTGGTGCTGCGCGATGGCGAGCAGGAGTTTGTGGGTTACGACCACACCGAATACGTTTGCCACATCCTGCGCTACCGTGAGGTGAAGCAAAAGAAAGCCACTTTCTTCGAGATTGTGCTCGACAGCACGCCCTTCTATGGTGAGATGGGCGGTCAGGTGGGCGACCAAGGCGAGCTGGTGAGCAGCGATGAGACCGTGAAGGTGGTTGACACGAAGCGCGAGAACGGGCAAAACATACACATTGTGAAACGTATGCCGGCCGATGTGTCCGCCGAGTTCACCGCCCGCGTTGACGTTTCCCTGCGCAATGCCTCTGCCGCCAACCACACGGCAACCCACCTTCTCGACTACGCCTTGAAGCAAGTACTGGGCGATCATGTGGAGCAGAAAGGTTCATTCGTAAGCCCTGACACGCTGCGCTTCGACTTCTCGCACTTCCAGAAAGTCACCGATGAGGAACTTCGCCGCGTAGAACGCATCGTGAACGACATGATTCGTCAGGACATACCGCTTGATGAGCACCGCGATATGCCGATGGAGGAGGCCAAGAAGCTTGGTGCGGTGGCACTCTTTGGCGAGAAATACGGCGACCGCGTGCGTGTTGTGCGCTTCGGTCCCTCGTGCGAGTTCTGCGGTGGCATACATGCCAAGGCCACGGGGCGCATAGGCTTCTTCAAGATTGTGAGCGAAAGCAGTGTGGCAGCGGGCATCCGGCGCGTGGAGGCCATGACCGGCGAGACCAGCGAGAATGCCATCTACCTGCTGGAGGACACCGTGCGCGGGCTGAAGAGCCTCTTCAACAATGCCAAGGACTTGCGCGCCGTGGTCGCGAAGTATATCGATGAGCACGAACACATGAGAAAAGAGATAGACCAGTTCCGTGTCCAGGCCGTGGAACGCATGGCGCAGGAGCTTGTTGCCCGTGCCAAGGACGTGCGGGGGGTGAAGGTGGTCAAGACCGTTGCGCCTCTCGACCCCGCAGCGGCCAAGGACTTGGTGTTCAAGGTGCGCGCGGCCATTCCGCAGAATCTCCTCTGCGTGGTAGGTTCGAAGCATGAGGGCAAGCCGATGTTGAGCGTAATGCTCAGCGATGACATGGTGGCCGACCACCAGCTCAACGCCGGACAGATTGTGCGCGAGGCGGCTCGGCTCATCAAGGGCGGCGGTGGCGGACAGCCCCACTATGCCCAGGCAGGCGGAAAAGACGCCGAGGGGCTCTCGGCAGCCGTAGACAAGGTGGTGGAACTGGCTCTGTCGGCCGAATAGCCGCCACGTCATGTAAGTTAGGGAAAGCATCCGCATTTGGCCGGAGAAGAGGTGGCGCAGCCCTGTGGGGTTGCCGCCGTGGGCGAAATCAGCCCCGCGCAGTCCTCGCTCTGCTGCCGAGGGCGGATGCTTTCTCCTTTTTATATATGTCGTAATTAAATCTTGGAAAGGCGGAAACCGGAAATGTTGCTTGCCGTTTCTCCTTATTATATATGCAAAACATTAACCATTTTCTCACATGACTTCCTTTCCTGTGCGCGATGTGGTGGTGGACACCGCCAAAGGCATCTGTATTTTGATAGTGGTATGTATTCATACCGAGGTGTTTGGTGTGATTCCCATGCCCTTCATGTTTGTTGCCGTACCCATGTTTTTCTTTATGAGTGGCTTCTTCGACCACGGTTCGGGCACTTTGGGTGGCGTTCTTGCCAAAGGCACGAGCACCTTGCTGTGGCCGGCTCTCCTTTGGACGGCCATCGGATTGGCCTATTCCTTTCTGCTGACAGCCGCCAAGGGCGCACCGATAGACTATCGTTTCAGCATTTTTAGTCCTTGTGCCGGCAACGGTCCGTGCTGGTTCATTGTGGCTCTCTTTTGGGTCAAGGCACTCGTATGGCTGCTTCTGCGGCTGCGTTTGCCCGCGTGGGCGATGGTTGTCGTCACTCTTGTGCTGGGCTATGTAGGCCAGAACACTCCTATGCCCCTTTATTTGTGTGAGGCTTTGGCCGCGTTGCCTTTCTATTATGTAGGCAAGTTGGCCTATCCGTTGCTCAAAGACAATGTGTATGCGGCTATCCCATCCAGCAAATGGGGGGGGTAATACTGCTCGGCAGTTTGTTTTCCACCGCTTTATTCCTGCTTGGGTGGGTCAGTCTCACCATTGTGCCTGCTAATTACGGCCTTTATCATCCCCTCTATCTTGTTTCCTTTGTCGCCATGCTTGCCGTGTTTCCCGGCGTGCTTTGGCTTGCTGCCCGCCTTGTCCGCCTCCGTTGGCTTTCGCGACTGGGCGGTTGCTCTTTGGGCATTATGCTTGTGCATTCCCCCATGTGCCATACGGCGGCCGTGGTGCTCAATCGCGTGTTTGCCAAGGGCAGCGTGGCTTGGTGCGCATGCTTCTTGGTGGCCTATGTGGCGATAGTGCTGCTGTCCTGTTGGGTTGCTTTGGTGGCCACTCGCCGATGCCCTTGGTTGATGAGATGGGCGGCGGCGTGAAGCCCCGCTTGTGGTATGGCGTTGCGAAAGGTATGGTTTTGCGGATATTTTTAATTTAAAAATTGGAGAAAATTAAATTAAAAATCTGAGGTTTTTAATTTAAAAATATTCGCGATTCGTAACCTTTTGTTTCTCAACAAGATAGCTCTTGTTGTGCGGAATGTGTGGCTGCGCTTTGTAATGTAAATCAAAAAAATGCAAAAACGCTCCATGTGGTTCGGCATTTTCGGGGATTTTACGTACTTTTGTCGCCGCAAAGACAATTCGATGAACAAAAAGTTAGAAGGCAATGAAGAAGATTAGAGCAGCCGTAGTGGGCTACGGCAACATCGGACGGTACACGATTGAGGCATTGGAGGCCGCGCCCGACTTTGAGATAGCAGGCGTAGTGCGCCGTTGTGGCAGCGAGGACAAACCTTTGGAGCTGACCCCCTATGAGGTGGTAGACGACATATCGAAACTGAACAGCGTGGATGTGGCCGTGCTCTGCACGCCCACGCGGCTCTGCCCGGAGTATGCCGCGAAGTACGTGGCTTTGGGCATCAACACCGTAGACAGCTTCGACATCCATACAAGCATACTCGGCTATCGCTCGCAGCAGATGGAGGAGTGCCGGAAGGCAGGTCGCGTGAGCGTGATTGCGGCCGGATGGGACCCGGGAAGCGACTCTGTGGTGCGCGTGCTCTTGGAGGCGCTTGCGCCCAAGGGGCTTACCTACACCAACTTTGGCCCCGGAATGTCGATGGGGCACAGCGTGGTGGCGCGGTCGAAGAAAGGCGTGCGCAACGCGCTTTCCATGACTATCCCGCTGGGCGAGGGCATTCATCGCCGCATGGTCTATGTGGAGCTGGAGGAAGGTGCCACCGTTGAGCAAGTGGAGGCGGAGCTGAAGGCCGATGACTACTTTGCCCACGATGAGCTGCACGTCTTTGCGGTGAAGTCGGTCGATGATGTCCGCGACATGGGGCACGGCGTTCACCTCACCCGCAAGGGCACGAGCGGCAAGACGCCCAACCAGCGTATGTCGTTCGACATGAGCGTCAACAACCCCGCTCTCACGGCACAAATCCTTGTGGCAACGGCTCGCGCCAGCTTCCGTCTCGCCCCCGGCTGCTACACGATGCCCGAGATTCCGGTCATCGACCTGCTGCCCCAGTCGCGCGAGGAGGTGGTGGCCGCGTTGGTATAGGCCATTCTGCCCGCTGCGCGGCGCGCTTCCGCGCCGTCATGGCGGCTTTCCTGATTCCCATTCCCGCAGGGGGTGCAGACGCGCTTTTGCGGGAATGGGAATCGCTGTTTTTGCCCGTTGCGTGTCCTTTCGGCGGCTTGAACGCTTGGAAGGAGCGTGCTTGTGGTTACACAAACGCGCCGTTTTGTGCACATCCGATTCCTTTTTGTGCATATTGTTTGCCAGTAAAGAATAAATTAACTACCTTTGCGGCAGTTTTTTAGTGAAGCCGCTCACAAGGAGCGATTGTTTTGCCGCGCCATGGTGCGGGCGGCGGAGGATAAAAAGACTGTAGGATAGGAAGAAATCAAGACAAGTAACACATATAGATTTATGAGTTTAAAGATTGTTGTACTTGCCAAGCAAGTACCCGACACAAGAAACGTGGGCAAGGACGCGATGACCGCCGAGGGCACTGTCAACCGTGCCGCGCTGCCCGCTATCTTCAATCCCGAAGATCTCAACGCTTTGGAGCAGGCATTGCGCCTCAAGGAGCAGCATCCGGGCAGCACCGTGGGGCTGCTGACGATGGGTCCTCCCCGCGCCGGCGAGATAATCCGCCAGGGACTTTACCGTGGCGCGGACACGGGATGGCTGCTCACCGACCGTCTCTTCGCGGGTGCCGACACGCTGGCCACGTCGTATGCGCTGGCCACGGCCATTGAGAAGATTGGCGATGTAGACATCGTGATTGGTGGCCGTCAGGCTATTGATGGCGATACGGCACAGGTGGGCCCGCAGGTGGCTCAGAAGCTGGGATTGAACCAAGTGACTTATGCCGAGGAGATACTGAAGGTGGAGGACGGTAAGGCTACCATCCGCCGCCATATCGATGGTGGCGTGGAGACGGTGGAGGCACCGTTGCCCGTCGTGATAACCGTCAATGGCTCGGCAGCTCCCTGCCGTCCGTGCAATGCCAAGCTGGTGATGAAGTATAAGTATGCCACTTGCCCGATGGAGCGCAAGGGCGATGAGCCGTGGGCAGCCCTCTATGAGGAACGCCCCTACCTGACGTTGAACCAGTGGAGCGTGGCCGACGTGGACGGAGATCCCGCCCAGTGTGGTCTCAGCGGTTCGCCGACCAAGGTGAAGGCCGTCAAGAACATCGTGTTCCAGGCCAAGGAGAGCAAGACGCTCACGGCCTCCGATAAGGACGTGGAAAGCCTTGTGAAGGAATTGTTGGACGAAAAGATTATTGGCTAAAAGATGAATAACGTATTTGTTTATTGCGAGATAGAGGGCACGAAAGTGGCCGAGGTGTCACAGGAGCTGCTCACGAAAGGTCGCAAACTGGCCAATCAGCTGGGCGTAGACCTCAATGCCATCGTTATTGGTACGGACATCAAGGGCAAGGTGGAGGATCAAATCCTGCCCTACGGTGTGGACAAACTGTTCGTTTTTGACGGCGAGGGACTGTTCCCCTACACGTCCGCGCCCCATACGGACATCCTCGTGAACCTCTTCAAGGCCGAGAATCCGCAGGTGGCACTGATGGGTGCAACCGTCATTGGCCGCGACTTGGGTCCCCGTGTGTCGTCTTCGCTCACGAGCGGACTGACGGCAGACTGCACGGAGCTGGAGATTGGCGACTACGATGATCGCAAGGCCGGCAAGCATTACGACCAGTTGCTGTATCAGATTCGTCCGGCCTTTGGTGGCAACATCGTGGCTACGATTGTCAATCCGGAGCACCGTCCGCAAATGGCAACAGTGCGTCCGGGCGTGATGCAAAAAGCTCTCTATGAGGGAAATGCCAAGGGCGAGGTGGTCTATCCGGAGGTGTCGGAGTATGTTCCCGCAGAGGATTATGTGGTGAAGGTGCTCGACCGTCATGTGGAGGAGGCCAAGCACAACCTCAAGGGCGCGCCCATCGTGGTGGCCGGAGGCTATGGCGTAGGCTCGAAAGAGGGCTTCGACCAGTTGTTTGAGCTGGCCAAGCTGCTCCACGGAGAAGTGGGCGCAAGCCGTGCCGCCGTTGACGCGGGCTGGGTGGATGCCGATCGCCAGATTGGACAGACGGGTGTGACCGTTCATCCCAAAGTCTACATCGCCTGCGGTATCTCCGGACAGATCCAGCACATCGCCGGAATGCAGGACTCGGGCATCATCATTTCCATCAACACCGACCCCGAGGCACCCATCAACCGCATTGCCGACTATGTGATTACGGGAAGCGCGGAGGACGTTGTGCCCAAGCTCATCAAGTATTATAAGGAGAACACGAAGTAAGAAAGAATATGGCAAATTACTATACCGACCATCCGGAGATTGAATTTCACCTCAGTCATCCGTTGATGAAGCGCATCGTGGAGCTGAAGGAGAAAGGCTACGCCGACAAGGACAAGTATGCCGACGCGCCTGTATGCTACGACGATGCCATTGAGAACTACAAGCGGGTGCTCGACATCACGGGCGACGTGGCCGCAAACGTTATCGCGGCAAATGCGGAGTCAGTCGACTTGGAGGGTCCGCACCTTGTGGACGGGCGCATGAAGTACGCCAGCAAGACCTACGAGAACATCGAAGTGACGAAGAAAGCAGGTCTTTGGGGCGTGTCCATGCCGCGTCAGTATGGTGGTCTCAACCTCCCCAACGTGGTATTCTCGATGCTTTCCGAGGTAATCTCGGCCGCCGATGCGGGCTTCCAGAACATTTGGAGCTTGCAGAGCTGCATAGACACGCTCTATGAGTTTGGCAACGAGGAGCAGAGAGCCAAGTATATCCCCCGCGTTTGCGAGGGTGCTTCCATGTCAATGGACCTCACCGAGCCTGACGCAGGTAGCGACTTGCAGCGCGTTATGCTCAAGGCCACGCAGGATGCAGACGGCACTTGGAGACTGAATGGTGTGAAGCGATTCATCACCAACGGCGACAGCGACATCCATTTGGTGCTCGCCCGTTCGGAAGAGGGCACGCATGATGGCCGCGGATTGTCGATGTTCATCTACGACAAGCAAAGCGGCGGTGTCACCGTGCGCCATATTGAGCACAAACTGGGTATCCATGGCTCGCCCACTTGTGAGCTGGTGTTCAAGGATGCCAAGGCCGAGCTGTGCGGCAACACCCGTATGGGCTTGATCAAGTACGTGATGGCACTGATGAATGGTGCTCGTCTCGGCATCGCGGCACAGAGTGTGGGCGTGGCGCAGGAGTCTTACAACGAGGGACTGGCCTATGCCAAGGAGCGTATGCAGTTCGGAAAGAAGATTATCACTTTCCCCGCAGTCTATGATATGCTCTCCCGCATGAAGGCAAAACTCGATGCCGGCCGCTCGCTGCTTTACCAGACGGCACGCTATGTAGACTTGTACAAGTCGCTTGAGGACATCGCCCGCGACCGTAAGCTCACCGCCGAGGAGCGTCAGGAGCTGAAGAAGTGGAACCGTTTGGCCGATGCCTTCACGCCGTTGTCGAAGGGTACTAACTCGGAATGGGCCAACCAGAATGCCTACGATGCCATCTCCATCCACGGCGGTTCGGGCTTCATCATGGAATACAAGTCGCAACGCCTCTACCGCGATGCCCGTATCTTCTCCATTTATGAGGGTACGACACAGTTGCAGGTGGTTGCTGCCATCCGCTACATTACGAACGGAACTTACCTTGGCATCATGAAGGAGATGCTTCAGGGCGAGGTTGCCGATGACTTGAAGCCGCTCCGCGACCGCGTGGCCAAACTTGTGGACACCTATGAGGCCAGTGTGGAGAAGGTGAAAGCGGTAGGAGACCAGGACACTCACGATTTCCTGGGCCGTCGTCTTTACGACATGACCGCCAACATCATCGCTTCCTTGCTTATACTTGACGATGCTACGCGCGCACCGGAGCTGTTCAGCAAGAGTGCCAACGTGTTTGTTCGCATGGCCGAGGAAGAGGTTATCGGCAAGGCTGCCTACATCGATTCCTTCAAGGCAGAAGACCTGAAGGACTTCGAGGCCTAAGATTTCAACCATAATCCCCAATCGCACGACTGACATTCATGCTTCTTTTCTTATATAAAAAGGAAGCGTGAGTCGTGCGGTTGGGGATTTTTTAATCTACATGAACAGTATGGATAATTTTGTAGAAGTAAAGAGCGTCACCAAGCGGTTTGAGCGTCATCTTGCGCTCAACGGTGTTTCGATGGCCATGCGGCGTGGTCGCGTGTTCGGACTTCTTGGCCCCAACGGGGCGGGAAAGACCACCCTCATCCGCATTCTCAACCGAATCACCGCCCCCGACAGCGGCGAAGTGCTCTTCGATGGCCGTCTGATGCAGCCCGATGATGTGGTTCGCATTGGCTATTTGCCCGAGGAGCGAGGCCTGTATAGGAAGATGAAAGTGGGCGAGCAGGCTGTCTATCTTGCCCAGCTGAAAGGTCTTTCCCGCAGGGAGGCGGAGGAGCGTCTCCGGAAATGGTTCGACAAGTTTGGCATTATGCCTTGGTGGAACCGCAAGTTGGAGGAGTTGTCGAAAGGAATGGCGCAGAAAGTGCAGTTTATTATCACCGTTCTTCACGAGCCTGATCTGCTTATTTTCGATGAGCCGTTCTCCGGTTTCGACCCCGTCAACGTGGAGCAGCTCAAGCAAGAGATACTCCAGCTCAAGGAAGAGGGGCGCACCATCATCTTCTCCACCCACAACATGGCGAGCGTGGAGGAAATTTGCGATGACATAGCCTTGATGAACCACTCCGAAGTGGTGCTTGGAGGCGACATCAGGCAGATTAAGGAGCAGTTCCGCACGGGACTTTTCGAGCTTCATACTCCTCAAACCTTGCAGCCCAAGCCCGACCAGCCCTACACCATTGTGCAGCAGGAAAGCCACGGCGGCATGGAGGCTTACCGCCTGAAGGCACACGCCGGCATCACGGGCAACGAACTTGTGAGGCTTCTTTCCCAAGAGGTGGAGATTCGGTCGTTTGCCGAACAGATTCCCCCCATGAACGATATCTTTCTCAATGTCATTGGCAAGGACAGCAAGTGGGGCGATGAGCAGATAGAGAACCGCCAAAAACAGGCTGCAGAACAGTCACATGACAACATACAAACTGAAAAGCCATGAACAAAATACTGATTATCATTCAGCGCGAGTTCCTCAAGCGCGTCCAGAAGAAAAGCTTCATCCTCCTCACTCTCTTGACTCCTGTCATCATGGCGGCTCTGGTGTGCGTGCCGCTTTGGCTTTCGTCTATCGAGGACGATGATCAGCTGCGTGTGGCAGTGGTTGATTCCACGGGCGAATACTACAAATCGCTGAAAGTATCGCAGACATTCCACTTCACCTCCGTACCTTGCCTCAACAACGAGATGCGCTCCGAAGACTCGCCTTATGATGCCGTGGTCAGCATCTCCGGCGATTTGGTGCACAACAAAGGCCGCGTTGTCATCTACAGCAACAAGGAAGTGCCCGGCAATCTGCTCGAATACGTACAGTCTAACATAGGCGCGATGGTTGAAAAACAGAAAGTTGCCGCATCGGGCATTGCCGAGTTGCGCCACATTATGGACGATGTGCAGCGCGAGTTGCCCGTTGAGACAGTGAAATGGAATGCAAAGGGCGACTCGATGATTTCCAATACGGCTGTCGCCATGGGTGTTGGCTTGCTCTTCACCACGCTCATCTATATGTTTACGCTGAGCTATGGCGGCATGGTGATGCAGAGCGTGATAGAGGAAAAGACCAATCGCATTGTGGAGCTGATGGTGAGCAGCGTGAATCCCTTCCAGCTGATGATGGGCAAAATCATTGGTGTGATGCTCGTTGGCTTGTTGCAGATGGCCATTTGGGGCGTGCTTCTGTTTGCCATCCTCACGGGCGCATCGGCTTATTTCGGCCTTGATGCGTCGCAGGCCGCTGCCGTTAGCCAGCCGGGAATGGCCGTTCCTGCTGCCGCGCAGGGCAATGCTGCCGCGCAAGAGGTATTCGGCGCGCTGGCCAATATGCCCTATATGGAGATTGGGGTGATGTTTGTCCTCATGTTTCTTGGCGGCTACCTGTTCTATGCGAGCTTCTATGCCGCCGTTGGCGCGAGCGTCAACGAGCAGGAGGACTCCAATCAGTTTGTGCTTCCCGTTACGCTGATTACCTTGTTTGGCTTCTACGCTGCCCTTTACAGCATTCAGAACACCGATGGCCCGTTGGCCTTCTGGGCTTCCCTCTTCCCGCTCACCTCTCCCGTGGTGATGATGGTGCGCATACCCTTTGGTGTGCCCTTGTGGCAGGAGGTGCTCAGCGTGGCATTGCTCTATGTCTCGGCCATTCTCATGGTTTGGCTGGGTGCCAAGGTCTATCGTGTGGGCATCCTTATGTATGGTAAGAAGCCCAGCTTCAAGGAGTTGGTCAAGTGGATGCGCTACCGTTAGGCACGGGTGTGAGGATAGCGTCAGGCGAAAGGTTACGTTTCGCCTGACAAAAGGTAACGTTTAGGGCGGCAAAACGTATGGTTTTGCCGCCCTAAACGTATGGTTTTGCTTTGGGGTATGTATTAGGGTATCTTTCAGTGGCTTGTCAGACGGGGTCTACATCGTAGTATATTTGCAGCGCGCCATAGGTTTTTGACCTTAGCATGTCGGCCTGCGCCTGTCTGAGACACTCGCGCACGCGCCGCAGGTCTATGCCGTTTTCCAGCTTCAGCATCAGTTTTCGGATGTGAAGCGTCTTCACCCGCGCCACAGAGGGCTTGTCCGGTCCCAGCACGCGTTCGCCGAATATTTGCCGCAGTCGGCTTCCCATCTCCAGCGCGGCACTCTCCACGGTGTCTTCCTGGCGGTGGCGCAGAAAAATGTAGGTGATGTGGGTGAACGGCGGATAGCGAAACAGGCTGCGCTCTTCGAACAGCTGCGTGTAGAAAGTCTTGTAGTCGTGTTCCACCACCTGCCTCACCACGGGCAAGTCGGGCTGGCGCGTCTGCAGGATAACCGTGCCGCGCTGCCCCTTGCGCCCTGCGCGCCCGCTCACCTGCGAGAGCATGGCAAACGCTTGCTCGTAGGCGCGGAAGTCGGGGGTGTTGAGCATGGCATCGGCATCGAGTATTCCCACCACTCTCACGTGGTCGAAGTCCAGTCCCTTGGTCACCATCTGCGTGCCCACGAGCACATTGGTCTTGCCCGTGGCAAAGTCGCCGATGATGCGCTCGTAGGCATTCTTCGTCCGTGTGGTGTCCAAGTCCATGCGGGCGATGCGCGCCTCGGGAATCAGGGCTTGCAGCTCGTCCTCCACTTTCTCCGTGCCGAATCCCCGTCCGCGTATGTCCTTGCAGCCGCAGTTGGGGCAGCGGTCGGGCACGCGGCTCACGTGGCCGCAGTAGTGGCACGTGAGTGTGGCCGTGGTCTTGTGGTAGGTGAGCGACACGTCGCAGTTGGGGCAGTGGGGTGTCCATCCGCAGTCGTGGCACTCCACCCTTGGGGCGAATCCCCTGCGGTTCTGGAACAGGATGGCTTGCCCGCCGCAGCCTATGGCTTCCCTCACGGCGGCCAGCAGGCGCGGCGAGAAAGTGCCCGTCATCATCTTGCGGCGGCGCAGGTCTTTGGTGTCCACCACCTCTATCTGTGGCAACTCTATGTCCTTGAACCGGCGGCTGAGGCGCACGTAGCCATACTTGCCGCTCTGCGCGTTGTGAAAACTCTCGGCCGAAGGCGTGGCCGTGCCCAGAAGCGTCTTCGCGCCGTACATTCGCGCCAGTACCGTGGCCACGGAGCGGGCGTGATAGCGGGGCGCGGGGTCGGCTTGCTTGAAGCTCTGCTCGTGTTCCTCGTCTATGATGACCATGCCCAGGTGGCGGAAAGGCAGGAATGCCGCCGAGCGTGCGCCCAGTATCACATCGTAGGGACGGTCGGAGAGTTGCCGCCGCCATATTTCCACGCGCTCCGCATCGGAGTAGCGCGAGTGGTAGATGCCCAGCCGGTCGCCAAACACGTTGCGCAGGCGTTGCATCACCTGCACCGTCAGGGCTATTTCGGGCAGCAGATAGAGTACCTGCTTGCCCTCTTCCAGTGCTTTCTGAATGAGGTGGATGTAGATTTCGGTCTTTCCGCTTGATGTTACGCCGTGCAGCAGCACCACATCCTTCTGTGTGAACTGCTGCAAAATTTGGTCGTAGGCGGCAGATTGTGCCTCGTTGAGCGGCTTGGCGTGCTCCGGGTGGGGCTGTCCGCCCAGTGGCACGCGCCCCACCTCTTTCTCATATATGCGCAGGATTTTCCGCTCCACGACTTGGCGCAGCACGGCGGCCGTGCAGTGGCTTTCGTTCATCAGCTCCTCGCGGGTGATTTCGCGCTGCGGAAGGGGGGTGGCTGTGCTGGCGTTGGCCATGGCAAGGTAGCTGGCGAGCACTTTCTGCTGGCTGGGGGCGCGCTTGATGAGGCCGAAGGCTACTTGCAGGGCCGTGGCGGAACGGTAGTCATCGGCCAAGGTCACGTATTGTTCTGTCTTGGGGCGGTAGTCTTCCTCGGCTTTCAGCCCGGCGGGGAGCGCGGCCTTGTAGACATCGCCAATGGGCGCGAGGTAATAGTCGGCTATCCACTGCCACAAGCGGAGCTGCTGGGGCAGCAGCACGGGTGCATCGTCCATCACCTCGCGTATGGGCTTGATGCTGTTGCCGTCTTGGCTCATGCTGGCCGGTGGCTCGCTGCGCAGTGCGGCCACGATGCCCGTGTAGGCTTTGGACTTGCCCAGCGGCACGCGCACGCGGCCACCGGGACGCACGCGGCCTTCCAAGGTGGCGGGCACGGCGTAGGTGAAATAGCCCTCAAGGGGCAATGGCAGGATGATGTCTGCGTAAGTCATGCCACAAAGTTACGCATTTATTTCGCAACGGCCATGCGCGTGGGAGCGAAAAGCTGGCTTGCAGGGTGGTGTGGTGATTGGATTAAAATGGGTTAAATCGCTGCTTTTGCTTGTAGATTACGGAGAGAACATGTAATTTTGTAGCCAAAGGGCAAACGGAGTGTCTAAATCTGAAAAAATAATCTAACATAAAAGGATGATGAGAAAAACTTTACTTACTCTGATGCTGCTGAGCACCGTGGCAGCAGTGGCGCAGAAGCGCGTGAAGGGCTTTACGGCCCCGGTTTATTATTATGGTTACACTATGGACCTGACGGGCAAACTGACTTATCATGACGATGGCAGGCTTGCCGGCTTCTCCTTGGGCTTGGGCTTTATGGGGCAGCATGAGGATGTTACGGGTGTGGGAATAGAGTATCCGGAAGGCAAAATCGTGCATAGCTTGTATGTCAGTCAGCAGGAAGATCCGCTGGAAAAGTCGGAAGCAACGTTGATGGACGGTCTGGCTTACGGTGTTTCCTACACAGTGGGCACTGATACGTACAACTTCGACTTGGAGTATGACGATAAGGGACACTTGATTTCTGTGTGCGGAATGGACGAGATAGCTTCTGACACGCAGGAAGATTTGGTGTGGGAGAATGGCAACGTGAAGAAAATGACGGTCAGCAAAGACGGGCGGCAGGAGCGCTCGCTCACCTTTGACTATACGGACTATCCGTCTACGCCTTTTGTGAACGGGCTGATTTCCATGTTGGTGGAGAGTTCGTTGACGGATAATAATCATTTTGGTTTCACGCCCGTGAAGAACTTTGGCCTGGAGTGTGCCAACCTGCCCGCACAGATAGTCAGTACGGACGGCCCTGCCAGCTCGGATGACCTCAGTCTCTTCACATTCGAATATGAGCATGACGCCAATGGCTATCTGACTACGGTGGTGATGGATGGCTTCTGCTTGGAACTGGACGATGACTTTGTAATCAACACGCTGGAAATGACGCTGCAATGGGAGGATGATCCCACGGCCATAGCCGCGCCTAAGACGAAGAAGCAGACGGGCGAAAGGGTTTACAACATGAATGGTCAGCGCATGGATGGCTGCCAGCGGGGCTTGAACATCGTGCAGGGCACTGACGGAAGCATCCGCAAGGTGTTGGTGAAATAGTGTGAAAGCGTGGGGAGTGGCTTGTGCCGCGTCTCACTTTTTTGGAGCGTCCGCCGTATTCGGGAACAGTGCTTTTTGTTCTCTGAATGCGGCGGATTAACGTTTGTTGGTGTTTTATTATTAAAATAGGTTAAAATAAACAGCGTTGTTTTGGTGGTTATACTGGAAATATGTAATTTTACGGCGTAATGCAAAAGCAGCATTTATAATTAAAACCCTAAATAAAAAAGAAGATTTATGAGAAAAATGTTATTAACCATGATGCTGTTTTCGACTTTAGCAGCAGGAGCGCAAAAGCGTTTGGTGGGTTTTGAGGCCCCGGTGACTTACAAAGGCGAGCAGGTGAACTTTGCAGGAAGAGTAAGTTGGCTTGAAGATGGCAGACCTGATCAGTTCCGTGCGGGCATGAGCCTTGACGGTCAGTTTTTCCCGGTTACGGTCACGCAGTTTACGTATGCAGACGATAAAATACTTCATACCACGTATGAGTGGGAGCAGAGCGAGAACTATGAGTATGCAGAGCCCACGGTGGCGCTGACGGCTTCGCTTGAAAACGGTAAGGCTAACAACGTTTCCTATGTCTCGGGCTACGATGAGTATGCTTTTGACATGACATATAATGAAGAGGGACAGCTGGTAGGAGTGCATGGCTATGACGAGTGGGAGCTGGAGACTGACGGCAAGCTCACTTGGGAGAATGGCAATCTGACGAGCATGGCCGTGAGAAAAGGTCCGGAGTATGAGAAGTATCAAACGATGGAGATAACCTACGAGGATGCACCGTCTACCTTGCCCGTTAATGCGCTGCTGGGTTATTTTGTGGAGGGACAACTGACGAAGTACCGCATCTTCGGATTGACACCCTTCAAGCCCTTTGGCCTTGAGTTTGCCAATCTGCCTTCTACGCTTTCCCGTCCGGATGTTCCCACGGTGGAGTTTACTTATGCCTATGATGAGGATGGTGATGTAAGCACAATAGTGATGGACGGTCTTCTTTTCCAATTGGATCAGTGGACGTATGTAGGCCATCTCGAGGTGGAACTCTTGTATGAGGATGTGCCTGTTACGGGTGTTTCCACTCCTAAGACGGTGAAGGGCACGGAGGAGCAGGTCTATAATATGGGAGGCCAGCGTGTCAATGCTCGTCAGCGCGGTTTGAATATTGTGCGCGGCACTGACGGACGTGTCAGCAAGGTGTTGGTTCGCTAAACTTTTGGCGGGACATTTCCCGCACCGACTTTATAGAAAGTCCGCCGCACACGGCAAGGGCAGGTTGTCCCTCGTGTGCGGCGGATGGCGTTTCACGGTGTGCGTTACTTCCGTGTGAGGGTGTAGGCTTCGGCCAGTTCGCCGGTAGGCTCTGCGCCCATGGAGTCGGTGAGCAGCATCGACTGTGCGTCCTTAATCTTATAGTAAGTCTTGTCGCCTGAGGAGGGTGCGGTCAGCTCCAGCACCTTGTTGTCGCGCAGATGCCATACGCCGCTTTCCTCGAAGTGGCCGCTCTTTTGGCCAATGGCCTCGCTCACAAGGCTGTAAGTGCTGTCGGGGCGGATGGTGAGCACGGTCTTGATGCCCGGCCCATCGGCAGCGGGAAGCGTTCCTTGATATGTACCGGCAAAGGAGGTGGCTGTGGTGTCGGTTGGCACAAACTCTGTTTGCGTGCTGTCTTCTGCCGTAGCTCCGTCTTTTGTCTTGTTGGCTGTGCAGGCGGCAACGAGTGCGGCCATGGCTAAAATCGTTACTTTTACTTTCATATTCATCTCTTTAGAGGTTGTGTGGCAAAGATACGGAGTTTTTTCGGAAGGCGTGCGGGAAGGCATGTCGTTTTAGTGTTTTCCCCGTTGTATTGTCCTTAATTGATGATAATGGGGAAATAAATGATATTTTATGGGGAATGAAAATAAAAAAAAGATAGAAAGTTTTTGGAGAAACCCTTGTTGGTGCGTTGAAAATTTTGTAACTTTGTGGCGTAGCCTAATGGCTGTTGAAGAAATTAATCTAAAAAGTTAACGTTATGACACAAATGAGTTCTAATCCGCAAATGTCGTTTGGTGCTGCGGTCAGCACTTGCTTCCGCAAGTATGCCACCTTTAAGGGGCGTGCTCGCCGTTCTGAGTATTGGTATTGGTATTTGTTCAATATTCTTGTGGGCGTTGTGCTCATTGCTATTGATTATTCTGCACATCTTGTTGTTTGGGGCGACACGGGAATCCTTACCACGTTATTTTGCTTGGTGGTGCTCGTGCCCAATATTGCGGTGACGGTGCGTCGACTGCACGACATTGGCCGTAGTGGCTGGTGGTTCTGGATATACTTTGTCCCTATTTTAGGCGGTATCGTTCTCTTGGTGTTCTGTGTGACGGACTCGAAGCCAGAGGAGAACGAGTATGGAGTCTCTCCCAAATACGGCGTGGAGTCTCTCTAAGGGATGGGCTTCCTCCGTTCGCGTGAAGAAATAGTGGTTTAAGCGGCGAACGGTTTCGGAAGCAACACGTTGCTAAGGGTAGGCATCGTCCAGACTTTGTGCAGGGTCGGGGTGATGTCTTCCTTTTTTTGTAAGGTCGTGTTGTTGGCGTGTCGGCAGGAATCTGTCAGGCTTGCTCCTGCGTCTTTTTTTGTCGTAAGGTTGTCTTGCTGGCGCACTGCCCCTTCTGACGTACTGCCAAGGAATAGGGCGGTGGTGGTCGCTTTCGGGAATGATTTTCGCTATATCTGTAAAATAATGGTGGTTTTCCCCCGTTGTATTTATACATTGACTGCCGCTTGCGTGGCTGTGTGAAGCAATGATGAATGCGCGTAATTTAATATGTCGCGTACCATTATTATATATAAGCAAGCTTGCGGCGGTTGCGGTGTTTGTGAGGGTGCGGGTGATGATGCGTTGGCCGCTTGCGAGGTCGCTTTGCAGCTGGAATGTGGCGGACGAGCGGGAAAAGAACGAAAAGTTGCGTGTTAAGAACGTTAAAAAAGGCTTAATCAGTTGCCAGTTCCCCATTATATTGCTAACTTTGCGGGGCAAAGTGGGAATGTGCGCTTACGGCTTTTAAAAGGCGATGTCGCTGTTTTCCTTTTATGCAGGAAGTATACGAAAATAAAATAAGTTAAACTCATCAATAACAAAATTAATTTTCATCAAAATTATGGCAACACAACAAAAAGCTGCAGCCCCCAAGAAGAAATCTGAGGGCTTCCAAGGAGTAAGAGGCGCATTCTGGATCATCGTCGTCTGCGCTATTATCGCATTCACGCTGTTCTTCACATGGTTCGGCGCAGGTATGCACTTCGAGGGTGGTGTTTCTACTGGTCACCCGGTTGACGTATGGGGTACTATCTTTAAGGGTGGTATCATCGTGCCTGTTATCCATACCCTGTTGCTCACCGTGCTCGCTATGAGCATCGAGCGTATCCTCGCTATGAAGACCGCTTTCGGTCAGGGTGCTCTTCCCAAGTTCGTTAGCAACATCAAGGCTGCTCTCGCTGCCAATGATATGGCTAAGGCTCAGAAGCTCTGCGACCAGCAGCGCGGTTCTGTGGCTAACGTAGTGAGCGCGTCTCTCGCAGCTTACAGAGACATGGAGACTGGTGCAAACGCAGCTCTGAAGAAGGCTCAGAAGGTGGCCAAGATTCAGCAGGCTCACGAGGAGGCTACCCAGCTGGAGATGCCTACGCTGACGATGAACCTGCCGATCATTGCAACCATCGTTACGCTTGGTACGCTGACCGGTCTTCTTGGTACTGTGGTAGGTATGATCAAGTCGTTCTCTGCCATGGGTGCCGGTGGTGGCGCTGACTCTGCTGCCCTGTCGCTCGGTATTTCTGAGGCTCTTATCAACACCGCTTTCGGTATCGCCACATCGTGGTGCGCAGTGGTTTCTTACAACTACTTCACGAACAAGGTCGACAAGTTGACTTTCGCCCTTGACGAGGTTGGTTATTCTATCGCTCAGACATACGAAGCAAACCACACGGAAGAGGCTTAATTTTTGCTGACCCTTTAAAAATTTTATCGCTATGGGTAAAGTAAAAATTAAGAAAGAGGATGTCTGGATCGATATGACTCCAATGTCGGACGTCATGACGCTTCTGCTCACCTTCTTCATGCTCACCTCCACATTCGTGAAGCCTGAGCCTGTGGCGGTGAACGTGCCGAAGTCGGTATCGAAAGTAGACGTTCCTGCTAATGACGTAATGACGATCCTCGTCAATCCAGTGCTTGAGGCTGGTAAGCCCACTGGTGAGGGTCAGGTGTTCTTGCGCATCGACAACACGAATGTGCTCGGTGGCATGGCACAGGATGTGGGGCTGAACCTCACGCCGAGTCTCATGGAGACTTTCAAGGCTGAGACCACGTTCGGTGCACCTATCGATGAGATGGCTGCTTACCTCGCAATGTCGCCTACGCAGCGTGCGAAGATGCTTCCCAAGATGGGTATTCCTCTCGACAGCATCAATGGTCAGCAGAGCGAGTTCCAGCAGTGGGTCTATGCCTACGAGAATCAGATGGGTACGGTCGACAATGTGAAGATCGCTATCAAGTCTGACTCGCGCACTCCGTACAAGGTCGTTCGCAAAGTGATGGACGAGCTTCAGGCGCTGGGTGTTTCCGACTACTATTTGGTAACCGAGTTGAAGAATAAGCAGGAGGATTAATAATGGCAAATAAAAAAGAAAGCAAACAGAAGAAGATCACTGTCCGCGTCGACTTTACGCCGATGGTGGATATGCTCATGCTGTTGATTACCTTCTTCATGCTCTGTACTACGCTGAGCAAGCCTTCCTCCATGCAGATTTCTATGCCTGCCGACGAGCAAGACCAACAAGAGAAGGATCAGAAGGAGGCCAAGCAGAGTGCCACAATCACGCTGTATTTGGCTGCCGACAACAAAATCTATCATGGCGAGGGTATTCCCAAGTACGATAATCCTAACTGGATTAAGGAGACTACGTGGGGAGACAAGGGCGTTCGTGACGTTCTCCGTAATCACATTACTGAGGAGCGTGTGAAGCCTGTCGTTGAGATGGAGCTTGCTGTCAAGGAACTTCTGGCTGAGCAGAAAGCCAATCCCAACAAGATTACGGACGCAGTGTTCAAGCAGCGTTTGAGCGACATCAAGACGGGTAACCTTAAGAACAAGAAGATTACTCCGCTGACGGTCATCATCAAGCCTACGGAGAATGCTACGTACAAGAATGTGATTGACGCGCTCGATGAGATGCAGATTTTGAACATTGGTATTTACGTGATTGACAAGCTCAACGATAACGACCGCAGTCTGTTGGCGTTGAAGAAAGTCGCACTGTAAAAAGGTTCACGTAAACTAACAATTAAAAGCAAGGAAATACAATGGCAAAGATAGATCTTTACGATCCTAAATGGGTCGATATGGTGTTCGCCGAGAAGAACAAGTCGTATGGAGCCTACGTGCTTCGTAAGGGAACTTCTGGGCGTAATATCAAAGCCTTGGTCATCCTGATTGTTGCTGCAATCTGCATCGGTGGTTTCCTCGGATATCTCGTTTGGAAGAACAAGCGTGATGCCGAGTTGCTCGCAGAGTACAACCAGAAGATGGAGCTTAAAGCTCTTCAGGAAGCACAGAAAGAGGCTGAGAAAAAGAAGGATAAGCCAAAGCCGAAACCCAAAATCGAGCCCGAGAAAGTCGTGCCCGAGGTGAAGTCGACTAAGGTGAATACCGTTCCGGTTATTAAGGAAGACGACAAGGTGGACGAGTCGAAGATGATGCAGACGATGGACAAGCTGGTGCAGGATACACGTACCTCGGGTGCCGAGGAGGTGAAGGGTACCGACAACGCCACGGCTGTAGCAGCTGCTCCCAAGGTGGCAACGCCAGAGGAGGTAGCTCCGCCGCCCCCACCCGTGAAGAAGGAAGAGCCGAAGCCCGAGCAGAAAGAGGTGGAGAACAAGATCTTCACCGTTGCCGAGCAGATGCCGTCTTTCAAGGGTAACGTCAACCAGTGGCTGTCGCAGCACTTGAACTATCCGACTGTGGCTGCCGAGAACAACATTCAGGGACGTGTCATCGTGAAGTTCGTCGTCGGAAAGGACGGCAGCGTCAGTCAGGCACAGGTCGTTCGTGGCGTAGACCCGTCACTCGACCACGAGGCTTTGCGCGTGGTGAACTCCATGCCGAAGTGGAATCCGGGTATGAACAATGGCCAGCCGGCTAACGTTTGGTTCACCCTCCCGATCAACTTCAAGCTTCAGTAAATCAGTTTCTGAACAGTTAAATTCTTTATGAAGAAGTACACATTCTACATTTCCTTTGTAGGATTACTCATCACTACCTCGGTTGTTCTTTCTTGTCAAAGCAAGAAGAACGACCGGGGTGGTCGTACTGACACCCCTACATCCGGTACAATCACTTTCTACGCTGATGAGAGTTTCAGTCCCATCATTGAGGAAGAGAGAAAACAATTTGAGTATACTTATCCTGAGGCACACCTTAAAGCGGTGTATACCGATCAGAACACGGGCATGAACCAGCTGATGGCCTTGAAGACGTGTTTGCTCATCACCTCGCGTCGGTTGACGGAGGGTGAGGAGGCCATGTTGAAGACCAAGCAGCGCAGTGCTGTTGTGTTCCCGATAGGCTACGATGGCGTGGCCCTCATTGTAAATAGAAACAACAAAGACACTTTGATTACTGAGGCCGACACCCGCAGGGTGCTTTCAGGCGAGGTGACCAAGTGGAATCAATTATACAAGAACTCCACGTTGGGCGACATTCAAGTGGTGTTCGACAATCAAGCCTCGGCCACGCTCTTCTGGGTGGAGGACTCGTTGCTTGGTGGCAAGCATATTACGCAAAGCAATATTGTTGCGGCCAAAAGCAGCAAGGGCGTTATCGATTATGTGAAGAAAACCCCCAATGCCATTGGCGTGATTGGCTCTAACTGGCTTAACGATTCTCGCGATACGACCAACACAACGTTTAAGGATGACGTTACAGTTATGTCGGTATCTACGCAGAAGGAAGCGAAGAAGAGCAACAGTTTCAAGCCTTACCAATATTATCTGTTAAACGGTTATTACCCATTCAGCCGTACCATCTATTGCATAGTCGTTGACCCGTTCCGCGCTTTGCCGTGGAGCTTTGCCAACTATATCACCGGTCCGGTGGGGCAGCTCATTATCTTGAAGTCGGCCATTCTTCCTTATCGTGGCGACATTCAGATACGCGAGGTCAGCATCAAGAAATAATAGAGTATGCGCTGCTAAGCAAGAACAAGAAAGTATTAGACAGCATAAGCAAGAGTAATAGCAAAAGCAAAGAACGGATTTAAGTTGTTTAGAGTATGAAAGTAACGAAATATCTTTTGGCCGGCGCGCTGATGATGGGATTGTCAGGGTCGGCGTTTGCGCAAGAAGTGAATTACATGGAGGCTCTTAAGCCTATTTCTGAAGCCTTGAATGCGGATCCTGAGAATCCGAAGGCTGCCAAGGATTTGGTGAAAGACTACCTGAAAGTTTACAAGAAGGATGCCGCAGCCATCATTGGCTTGGGCGCAACCTATTTGCAGGTGCATAATTTCGACAAGGCCACGGAGATGGCCGACCTCGTTTTGGCCAACAAGAAGATGAACCAAAGCGATGCCTACGTGCTCCTTGGCGACATTGCAGCCTTGCAGGACAGCGTTGGAAATGCCGGTGCTGCGGCCACACAGTATCAGACGGCTATCAGCATCGACCCGCACAACGTTAGTGCTTACGAGCGTTATGCCCGCGTTTATCGTCACGTTAACCCCCAGACGGCTGTGGAGAAGCTCGAGGAACTGCGCAAGGTGAAGCCCGACTATCCAGTTGAGGTTAAGGCTGCCGAGATTATGCTGTCTGATCAGAAGTATGCCGAGGCTGCCGCTTGGTTTGAGAAAGCTAATCCCAGCCAACTCGATGAGACTGCTTACTATCAGTTTGTCGTTGCCGAGTTCTATTCTGGCAACTCCAAGAAGGCTTTGCAGGTGTCTCGCGATGGATTGAAGGCTCATCCCGGCAGTGAGTATCTGAGCCGCTTGGCCGTGATGGCTGCCGTGGAGGAGAAGGCATTCCCCGAGGCTTTGACTTACAGTGAGAACGTGATGCGTGGCCGCGAGCGCAAGAACTTCAACGACTGGTACTACTATGGACAGGCACTTGCTGGCAACAACAAGTTCCAAGAGGCCATCAAGGCATACAATATGTGCTTGGAGCTGAAGTCCGACAATGCAGAGCCGTTGGCCAAGCTCGCCGCAGCCTACAAGGGCTTGGGCGATGGCGACAACGCTTTGAAGTATCAGCGTCAGTATCTCGACAAGAGCGACAACGTTACCACGACCGACTGGGCAGACCTTGCTGGTATCTATGTGGGTATGGGCGACCAGTGCGATAGCATCGACCGCGCCAAGGCCGTGGGCTATTACAATGAGGCCATGGGTGTTTATGAGACCATGACCGAGAAGTTCCCCTCTTTGAAGGATTGGTGCTGGGTGGCCGAGGCTTCGGTTGCCTTGGGCAAGCTGAAGGATTTGGACAAGGTGAGCGAGCTTTATAAGCGTGTTGCCGCGTTTGAGGAGGCCAAGACGGAGAAGGATGCTACCACCATCAACTACCTTTCCGCCGCCTACTACTTCCTTGGCTACTATTACATGGGTAAGAACGACACCGAGTTGGGCAAGTCTTACTTTGAGAAGCTGCTCCAAATCGACCCCAACAACGTAGAGGCCAAGAAGGCTCTCGGTCTTGATCAAGCCGCCGAATAGTAATAGAGCGAGTAAAGATCATCCTTATTATTTGACATACCAAGTTATTGGCGTGCCGTCTCCGATTCGGGGGCGGCACGCTTTTTTTTGTTTTATGCTTTCTTTTGTTCGTAGTGTTGTGGCAGCATAGTTATGTTTTTGTGTCCTTTCAAGCAGCCAGTTCAGGAACTGTCGGTACTGTCCCCCCAAAAAAGTGTGTAAGCCATCTAGCAGACAAACCGACAATATTATTTGCAGATTTTCATTAAAACTCTTGCGTAATCAAAAACATTGTTTACCTTTGCAGCTGAGTCCTTGGCCTTGTTGGCTGATGGCTCAAACTTAATGGATTAAAAGAAGAAGCGTTATGCTCATCTTGTGTCTCTGAAACCTAGGAAATTTCAAGACCCACACAAGAGATGGCATAGTGGTTCTCACGCATACGCGTGGGCTACTATATCATTACATCTGGTGTGGACGGTTTTCCTAGGACCTCAGAGACAGGAAGTAATGCATAGAGGCCTACGCTTTCTTCATGTCAAACAGTATGTTTCCTTGGGTCTCGGAAGAGTTATAATGGCAATTGGAAACGCTCACATCCAAATTATCGCTATATGATTTGATCTGTATGCTCATTCCCGGCGGCATCATCTTAGTGGCGCTTGGCAGATATTGTCCATGTTTGCCGCTCAGTGCTTTGATGGATTTGGCGAAAGGCAAAGAATTGGCTTTCTTCTTTTTCTTCTTCTTTTGTCCTATAGCTTATATTGTCGGCATTGCCAATCATCTTGTTTGTGGTTGGCTGTGGAAGGCATTTCGTAACAATGCATGTCTCATTTCTTTATGCTTGGAAGAAACAAAAAAGCAATTTGTAAGCACCTCATATATAAGCGAATTATGTGCTGGCCTCCCTTCCAGAGTAGGTAAGAATGCCGTTTGGTGTGCTTTTGTTGGAAAAGGAGTACTTGTCTTTATGAGTATATTTGTGTTGGTTGTGATTATTAGCGGCGTACTCTCATTGCCCTGCTTGTGTTGTGCTGCTATTGTTTTGGTCTTCATGATGAGTGCTTTGTGGTTGTTTTTGACCTGCTATTGTGAGTCCTCTTGTTGCAAAAAGGAACAATGCATAAAGGAAAAGTATTATCAAGCATATTATTGTGTTCAGCAATTAAGTAAGAAAGAAGATATATCCATTATGGAAGCACAGGTGGCATTCTTGCAAGCCATGAGTTTGCCCATAGCCTTAGTGGCAATGGTTAGCCAGCTTGCCCCCGATCCCGTTAATTGTGTGGTGCGGGTATTCTTTTTAATCTTGTTTTTGGGAATATTCCCCATGGTCTATCATAGAGTGAAGAAAATCCATTCCCGCGTGTGGGAGGACTATGAGTTTCTTCGCCGATGCAGCGATATCTAATAACTCAAAAAATAATCACATGAAACAAATCACAAAGCTAATTGTATGCATAAGCATGCTGTTCATGCTTATGCCGTTGCGGGCATTTGCAGAAAGAATCCCGGTGGCCATCCTGCGTACCAATGCCGATGGGAAAACCAAGACCTTAACTTTTACGTATGCAGAAAAGCCAAAGGTGTTTGCCAAGCGTGGCCAGGACGGCATACACAAATTATTTGAAGGAATATTCCAAGACCCCCCAGAGGTTTTGCAAGGTGGGGTAAGCTGGGTAGAAGCCACGCCCACATGGCTCAATATTGATGTGTACAAAAAATCCTCAACTTCAAAAACTTCAAATGAAGCTATCACCAAAGTGGTGTTTGACAAGTCTTTTGCTCAAGCAAGACCCACTTCAACTTCATGCTGGTTTCTCGGAATGAAGAATCTGACATCTATTGAAGGCATGGAGTATCTCGACACTTCAAGTGTTAAGTACATGGGTCTCATGTTTAAAGACTGTTCCAACCTTGAATATATCGATGTAAGTAGGTTTAACACTGAAAACGTAGAGGATATGCTGGCTATGTTTAAAGGTTGTTCTAAGCTAAAGCGCATTGATGTCTCTGGTTTTAAAACCAGACTTGTTGGGACAGGGGGAATTAGTGGAGGTATGAACTCCATGTTTGCAGGCTGTTCCAGCCTTGAGCATATAGACGTAAGTGGATTTGTTACAGAAAATGTTAGGTCTATGGAGTGGATGTTTAAAGACTGCTCCAGCCTTGAGCATATAGATGTAAGTGGATTTGTTACAGCAAGTGTTGGTAATATGGCGCGTATGTTTGAAGGCTGCTCGAACTTAAAAAGTATCAATATCTCTGGTTTCAGTACTTCGCAGCTTGAGCGGGTGAGCGGAATGTTCAAGGGCTGCACAAGCCTAAAAACACTTACTATGGAGCGTAACATTTTTCAGTATATAGACTGTAAGGACGACATGGGCAATATGTTTATGGGTGTTGGCACGTTGGATAGTCCATGTCTGCTCGTTGTAGAAGAATGCTTCGATAACTCATTCCTTGGTGTGGAGCATGGCGAGGCTCCGAATACTTTCTACAGGTGGAATGGAGGCTACTTCACCATTCCATCGAAAGACTGATGCGGCAAAAATATCGTTAAACATCATTTAAAGAAATAGGAATATGAACAAAAGTGTTGTTTTATTATTGGCTATGCTGGTAGCCTTATTGTTTGGCTCTTGTGGAAAAGGAAACAAGCAAGAAACTTCGGGCGGCTCTGCACCTTTGTTTGGAAAGAGCGACAAGGAAAAGGCCGATGAGTTTGTGAAAACGCTTGGCAAGGAAGCGGAAGTGTTGCTTGTGCTGCCTTCTTCCGCGCCCAAATGTGTCTTTTATGCGGAAGAAAACATTATCAAGTGCCACAATGTGGAAAGCGACTCCACAAGAATCATTCCTTATGGCGACATCGATGAAGAGTATGTTTCAAACGTTCTTGCAGGCAAAACCAACATCTTGGTCACCACCAACGACTATGATGAGATAGACGGAGTGTTTGTGTACGATGTGGCAAAAGACAGATTCTTTGAGATAAAGCCCTGTGAGGGCGAGATGAAAATCACATCAACCAAACTTTCCATGAGCAATCAAAGCATCACATTCACCTGCGACACAACGGCAAAAGCTCCAAGGCTGTCCGTAATGGCGTTGTTTGACTCATCGATGGACTACGACTCGTATATGGCCAAGCGCAAGGAAACGGGCTATTGCCAGCTTGTCAAGACCTATAACTTTGATGGGAAACTCATCAAGACCAAGAGAATCCCCATTACCTATGATGAGTGGAAGGAAAAGGAGAAAGCCGAGAGAGAAGAAAGCGAAGACTATGGAGCTTCTTACATTTGGAGGTGCGACAACTGCGGAGACGAGATGGAGGGAGTAAGCTCGCCAAGCACTTATGGCTGTCCACGCTCTAACGGCACTGGGCATTGGTGGCGCAAGATGTCGAGAGTGAGATAATAAGGTGCGTGCTAAGGGAGACGGTTTCCGATATTTCACGCCGGGCATAACCCTCCTTCTCTCGCTATTCCTTTCTCCTTAAAGGAAGTGGCTGCAGATGATTCCAACCAAGGCAGACATCTTGTGGCGTTCGGCGTGGCTTTTAAATGGAGTGGCAGCAGAAGATTCCTCGCAGAAGTCAAGTGCTTCTGCGGGGAATTTCATATTTTTTTTCTTTGGGGCAGCTTCTTTTTCAGCACGTTTCTCTTTCTTGCTTTCCACGTTATAGTCGGGCTGTCCCACATGTTTTTTTATCTTTCATGTTCATAAAAACTAATAGTTATTCACTTGCAAGTTTTTGTTTCAAGCATAGAGACCGCCAAGCCTGTTGTGCCTTGGGCTTGAAAGCAATGTAGCGGCTGTTGGTAGCTTGACAGGCTTGTTTTTTCCTGTCGAAAACAATACCATACGTTTCGCCTTGCCAAACGTGACGTTTTGCAGGGGCAAAGCATACCTTTCGCGATGCGAAAGGTATGCTTTTGCTTTTTGGCTGTGTTGCGCCCGTGCGTGAGGAATGCGTTTATGCGCGCAGCGCGGCATTTGCAGACGGGAGAAACTGTCTTGTGTTGAGAGGGTTTTGGACGGGGGAGGCTTGGCGGATAGTGGTTGATAGGAGTCAACGACTCTTTGCTGTGCTGGAGAATATGATAATGTACTTGGTATCAATATTTTAGTAGCTAAGCCAGCAAATAACGTAAGATACACCAATATTAACACAACAAAAAAGGAGTGCAACTCTCTGAGTCGCACTCCTTTCCCTATTTATCTCTTTGGATGGTTGTCTATCTTACTTCACCTCCTCAAAATCTGCATCTTGGATGGTGTCGTCAGAGGACTGGCC
>CAZASQ010000014.1:0-18051 GCA_964487905.1 uncultured Prevotella sp.
AGGTATGGTTTTGCAGGGCAAAAGGTATGGTTTCTGTTTGTTTTTTCTTACCTTTGCAACCATCATAAACACAGAGTAAAAGATGAAGACACAAAAGATAGAATGGTATAACCTTGGTAGTCCGCGCCCCGCCTCATCGGCAGTGGCTCGGATGCGGGATGCGGTGAACGCGCCTTATGTGCTGATTCAGCTTGACGATGCACCCGTTACGCTGGGCTATGGCGCGGAGGAGCGTCTTCTGCAAGTGGCCGAGGATACGGGCGCGGCAATGGTCTATGCCGACTATTATGTGGTGAAGGATGGTCAAAGAGAGCGTCATCCGCTGATAGACTGTCAGCCGGGCGCGCTCCGCGATGACTTCGAGTTTGGCTCATTGGTGCTTGTCCGCACCGAAACGCTGCGCCGCTACGTGCCTACGGGCGACTATCCCTATGCGGGATGGTACGACTTGCGGCTCTTCCTGAGCCGTGAGGGCGAGCTGTTCCATCTGAATGAGTATGCCTACACGGTGGAGGAGAAGCCCGTGCAGGCCGATGGCGAGCGGCAGTTCGACTATGTAGACCCGCGCAACCGTGCGGTGCAACAAGACATGGAACGTGCCGTGACCGAGCATCTGCGGCGGCTTCATGCGCTGGTGGACGCATCGGCCTATGCCGAACCCGACTTCGATGCAGGGGAATATCCCGTTGAGGCTTCGGTCATTATCCCCGTGCTCAACCGTGAGAAGACCATCGGCGATGCCGTTGCATCGGCTTTGGAGCAGCAAACGGACTTTGAGTATAATGTAATCGTGGTAGACAACCACAGCACCGATGGCACATCGGAGATATTGGAGGAGATTGCGCGCCGCGATTCCCGCCTTGTGCATCTTGTTCCCAGCCGTTCCGACTTGGGAATAGGCGGATGCTGGAACTGGGCAGTGAACGATGGGCGGTGCGGCCGCTTTGCCGTGCAGCTCGACAGCGACGACCTTTATGCCTCGCCCCATACGCTCCGCCGCATGGTGGAGGCGTTCCGGGAACAGCGGGCTGCCATGGTGGTGGGTGCTTATAGGATGTGCGACTTCCAGTTGCAGACCCTTCCGCCCGGAATCATCGACCACCGGGAGTGGACGGAGGACAATGGGGCTAACAATGCCTTGCGCATCAACGGTCTGGGCGCGCCCCGTGGTTTCCTCACCTCTGTGGTGCGGGGCATCGGATTCCCCAACACGAGCTATGGAGAAGACTATGCCATGGGGCTGGCCGTGAGTCGCAGGTATCGCATCGGACGCATCTACGACCCCATTTATCTGTGCCGCCGTTGGGCAGGAAACAGCGATCATGCGCTCAGTTTGGAGAAAATCAATGCCAACAATCTCTATAAAGACCGTCTGCGCACGATAGAACTGCGCGCAAGGATGCGGAAAGGCGGGGAGGCACAGGCATGACGATTTCTGATTTCTTCCGCAGTCAGTTGGCCGTATGGCCCGATGCGGAAAGCCGTTTCGCCGCTTTGGCGGGTGTGGAGGTGCGGCAGCTCGGCTCGTTGAGCGTGCAGTATAACCCGGCGCGTATGGTGAGCACGGGCGCAAAGGTCGATAAGGCAGCCATCGCCCATCGCCCATGCTTCCTTTGCAAGCAAAACCGGCCAGCCGTGCAGCAGGAGTTGCCCTTTGAGGAGGGCTTCGAAGTGCTGGTGAATCCATTCCCCATCCTCCCCAAACATGTCACTGTGCCCGCGCGGCGACACTGTCCACAGACCATATTTGGCAATTATGGCACGCTCTATCGCCTTGCCGGTTGCTATGAGGGGCTGTTGTTCTTCTATAATGGGCCTAAGTGCGGAGCCAGCGCGCCCGATCATCTCCACTTTCAGGGCGGCGATGGCAGTGCCGTGCCTTTGGTGAGAGACTGGGGAAAGTGGTCGGCGGGACTTCGCGAGGTGGCTCGCTTGGATTCAGAAAACACTCTTTCCACCATTGAGGGCTATCCTTTCCCCACGCTGGTGATAACCTCTTGCGATGAGGAGAAGGCCGCATCGCTCTTCCGTCGCGTCTGTGCGGCTCTTCCTTGTAGGCATGACGACACAGAACCGATGATGAATGTGCTGGCGTGGAAGGCTGATGGCAAGGTCGTTACGGTGGTGCTGCCCCGCGAGAAGCACCGTCCGGCCTGCTACAATGCGGCGGATGAGAGTCAAATGCTGATTTCTCCCGGTGCGCTCGACATGGCCGGGCTGGTGATAACGCCGCGTAAGGAAGACTTCGAACGCCTTACGGCCGACCTGTTGGTGTCTGTCGTAAGCGAGGTGGCACTCTCTGCCGATGCGTTCGGGCAGGTGCTGCGCCGGCTTCGTGAGCCTGTTGTCTCCGTGGGCATTGTCAGTGCCGAGTCCATAGACTTTGTTTTGCATGGTGTTTTCCTTGCTGATGGTGGCCAGTGGGAGGGCGGTCAGCGCGTGACGGCGTCGCAAGGGAGGTTGCTTTGGAACGGCTTGGCCTACGATGCTTTGACGTTCACGCCCCGTGACGCCAACTCCACGTTCACGCTTGCGGAGGTAACGATAGGCGTAGGCTTCCATTGGGAGCGCAAGGAAGAGCAGCGTTTCGAGGGAATGCTGCGCTTTTTGCCCGATGGCGACAAGGTGCTGGTGATCAATGATCTGCCAGTGGAACGTTATCTGTGCAGCGTCATATCGAGCGAGATGCGTGCCACGTCGTCATTGTCGCTCCTTCAGGCTCATGCGGTCATCTCCCGCAGTTGGCTGCTTGCGCAAATGGCAGGTCGCTATGGGCATAATGTCACAGAAAACCATTGCCAGCATGGATGGGAGACGGAGGAAGAGCGCGTCCGTTGGTACGATAGTGAGGCGCACCACCGCTTCGATGTCTGTGCCGACGACCATTGCCAGCGTTATCAAGGCGTAACGCGTGTGGTGTCGGATTGCGTTGCCGAGGCCGTGCGGAGCACCTATGGACAGGTGCTATGGTCGGATGAGGGCATTTGCGATGCCCGTTTCAGCAAGTGTTGTGGCGGTGTGACGGAGCAGTTCTCGGCCTGTTGGCAAGACGAGGACAAGCCTTATCTCGTTGCTTTGGCCGATGTAGCCGATGATGCTTGCGGCCATCGCGCCCCGTTGCCTGCGCTGTCGGGCGAGGAAGCGGCGCGGCGGTGGATTCAAGGAAGCCCCGATGCGTTCTGCAATACGCAAGACAGGCAGACGTTGGCGCAGGTCCTCAATGGCTATGATCAGGAAACAGCCGACTTCTATCGCTGGTCTGTCGATTACGCGCAGGAGGAATTGCAGGGCTTGATAGAAAGGAAAACGGGCTTGAAGTTTGGCCAAATCGTTGACTTGGTGCCTTTGTCGCGTGGCAAGAGTGGACGTATTGTCCGCTTGAAAATCGTGGGCACGGAGCGAATCCTTGTCGTTGGCAAGGAGCTGGAGATACGGCGGGTGCTGAGCGAGAGCCATTTGAAGAGCAGCGCGTTTGTTGTTGACAAGCAAGATGTTGTCGCGGGCATCCCGCAACGTTTCCACTTGGCAGGCGCGGGGTGGGGACATGGCGTGGGATTGTGCCAGATTGGTGCGGCAGTGATGGGTGCGCGTGGCTATGACTATGCCGCCATTTTGCGCCATTATTATCCCGGTGCGATGCTGCGCACCATGTATGAACCTTCAGAAAGTGAAAAGAAGTGATGGAAAAGCAAAGCGAGCGCGTTGAGTCAGACGCTCATGTGACGAACGGGCAAGGCGCTACGGCGATAGAAGAACAGAGCAACCGTATGGGAAAGCAAGGCCAGCGCGTCAATCCGTGGGCTTGGGTGCCCTCCCTTTACTTTGCCGAGGGACTGCCTTATGTGGCCGTAATGACGATAGCCGTTATCCTTTATAAGAAGATGGGAGTGTCCAACACCGACATTGCCCTTTATACTGGCTGGCTGTATCTGCCTTGGGTGATTAAGCCTTTTTGGAGTCCGCTGGTCGATTTGGTACGTACCAAACGCTGGTGGATAGTTGCCATGCAGGCGGCCATAGCCCTTGCGTTTGCAGGTATCGCCCTTGCCATTCCCGCAACGTTCTTCTTCAGAATCACGCTGGCGTTCTTTTGGCTGGTGGCATTCACTTCCGCCACCCACGACATTGCCGCCGATGGCTTCTATATGCATGGTCTCGACACGCACCAGCAATCGTTCTTTGTGGGCATACGCAGCACTTTCTATCGCATTTCCACCATTGCCGGGCAAGGATTGCTGGTTATTCTCGCCGGATTCATAGAGGATACGACAGGCAACATACCGCTATCATGGACCGTGGTCTTCGCCACGCTCTCGGTGTTCTTCCTTGTTGCCAGCATCTATCATGCGTGGGGGTTGCCCCATCCCTCCACCGACCGCCCCGATGCCAATGTGAAGGTGGGCGGAATCATGCGTGAGTTCTTGGCCACCTTCAAGTCGTTCTTCCTCAAGAAGAACATTTGGCCGGCCATGGCGTTCATGCTTCTCTTCCGTTTCCCCGAAGCTCAGCTCGTGAAGATTATCAACCCGTTCCTGCTCGACCCGATAGAGAAAGGCGGTCTTGGCATGACAACGAGCGAAGTGGGCTTTGCTTATGGCACGGTGGGCATTGTTGGCCTCACGCTGGGTGGTATTCTTGGAGGCATTGCCGCATCGCGTGGTGGCTTGAAGAAATGGCTTTGGCCGATGGTGTGCGCCATCACGCTGCCCGGCATAGTCTATGTCTATCTCGCTTATGTGCAGAACAGTCCCTTGTGGGTGGTCAATGCGTGCATCTTTGCAGAGCAGTTTGGCTACGGATTCGGTTTCACGGCCTACATGCTCTACCTTATCTACTTCTCGGAGGGCGAGCACCGCACGTCGCACTACGCCATTTGCACTGGCTTCATGGCTTTGGGCATGATGCTGCCGGGCATGGTTGCCGGCTGGCTTCAAGAGCTTGTTGGCTATCGGTACTTCTTTTTGTGGACGATGCTTTGCTGTGTGGCCACATTCGTGGTGTGCCTGTTTGTTAAGATAGACCCCGAGTTTGGTAAGAAGTCGGCTCAATGACAAAGAAAGAGGATGGAAGCGAGAAGTGACAACGTGTTTTTGCAGGCCACCAAGGCTTGGCACCGCCGCTTGGCGTGGCTCCCCACGCTCTATGTGCTGCGCGGCGTGCCCTACGTGGCCATGCTCTCGCTCGTCCCCATCATACTCAATCGCATGGGGCTGAGCAACGGGCTGAACGTGTTCTGTTGCTCATGGGCCATGTTGCCGCTCATCTTCCGTCCCCTCTTGGGCAAACTGACGCGCGGCTTGACGGACTGTCGCACGCTGATACTCCTCTCCGAATTGCTGATGGGTTTGCTGGCGATAGGCATGGGCGAGGTGCTGCGCATGAAAGAGTGGCTTCCGCTTTTTCTGCTGCTGTTCTATCTGTTGGCTTTGGTGGCTGCAGTGCACGATGTTGGTGCTGCGCGCTACTTCATGATATGCTCCGAACGCCGTCCCCATCAGCACGTCTTGTCGGTGAGGATGGGAGCTTTCTGTGTGGCCTTGGTGGGTGCGCTGGGCGTGCCCGCCATGTTGGGAGGCAATTTGGAGGTGGTGGCGCGCCGTGTGCCGCACGCTTGGAGCACGGTATCCACACTTATGGGGGCTGGCATACTGCTTTTGTCGGTCTATCATGGGCTGGTGATGCCCCGGCTGGGCGAGCAGGTGATTAGAAAGCGCACCCCCTATCTGCGATGGCTGGCCGATGACTTCCGCAATTTTGCCGGTCGGCGCTATTTCCGCTACGAGGTACTCTTCCTTTTGCTTTTCCTCCTGCCCGAGGGGTTCTTCTATCGGGTGGGCATCCTCTTTCTTGTCGACCCCGGAAGCAACGGCGGTTTGAGTCTGTCGCCGCAAGAAGTGGCTTTCGTACAGGGCACGGTGGGTGCGTTCGGCGTGCTCTTGGGCTGCCTGCTGGGCGGGCACTGCGTCCACTATCAAGGCTTCCGCTACTGGTTGTGGCCCATGACGATGGCCTTGGTGTTCCCAAAAGTGTTCTATGTGTTCATGGGCTACACGCTCACCACCAGCCTTGGGCTCATATCCGTGAGTGTTTTCCTTGAACAAATGGGCTTCGGCTTTGGCGTGATGGCCTTCGTGGCCTACCTTGCCTATCTTTCGCGGGGCTACCATCCCGTGATGTTCTATTCCTATTGCTTCGCCATTGCCGCTGCCGCCGTGATGCTTTCCGGCGCATTGTCGGGCTATGTGGCCGATTATCTTGGCTATCGCCACTTCTTCATCTTCCTTATGTTGCTTGGCGTTGCGCCTTTCTTTGCCGCGGCTCTTGTGCGCACCGAGCCGATAGAGGGGCTGAAACTCTGATGCAAAAGCCGCTCCGATGCGGCTCTTGTATGCACGGAAGTCCTTCATTATGGCAGTGCTGGAAAGTCATATTCTGCTTGCCACGGCGCAGTATGAAAGGATAGGGAAAATAAAACGTTAGGTTTGACAATGCAAAACCTTACCTTTTGCAGCCTGAAAGGTAACCTTTGGCAAGGCAAAAGGTAAGGTTTAGAAAAACGTTGGAAATGATTTCTGTTCCCGCCGATGGGGTGGAGGCTATGTCTTTGAGGGCCAGTCGCTTTGCGCCGGATGCGCCGGGGCTTGGGCAGACTGCCACAAAAGCAGCTGGTCGAGCACTACCATAGCCGCCATGGCCTCCACTATGGGCACGGCACGGGGCAGCACGCACGGGTCGTGGCGGCCGCGTGCTTTCATGATGGTGGCGTTTCCGTTGGCATCCACGGTCTGTTGGTCTTGCAGCAGTGTGGGTGCGGGCTTGAATGCCACGCGAAAATAGATGTCCTCGCCATTGCTGATGCCTCCTTGTATGCCTCCGCTGTGGTTGGACAGGGTGTGAATGCCCTGTTCGTGGCAGACAAACGAGTCGTTGAGCGCGCTGCCACGGCATGACAGCCCATCGAATCCGCTGCCATAGTCGAACCCTTTGGCCGCGTTGATGCTTAGCATGGCCGCGCCCAGACAGGCATGGAGCTTGGTAAACTCTGGCTCGCCAAGTCCGGCGGGGCATCCTTTGACTACGCAGCTCACCGTTCCGCCTATCGTGTCGCCGCTTGCCCGCACCTCGCGTATGAGGCTTGCCATGGCCTCGGCTTTTGCCGGGTCGGGGCATCTCACGGCGTTGTGTTCCGTGAGCGAGAGTTCAAGCCGCCGATAGTCGGCTTCGGCCTTGATGTTGCCCACTTGTGACGTGTAGGCGCAGATGCTGATGCCATGTCGGGCAAGAGCCAGCTTGGCCAGCGCGCCACCCACCACGCGGGCAATGGTGACGCGCGCTGAAGCGCGACCGCCGCCACGGTGGTCACGCAGACCGTATTTCGCCTGATAGGTGTAGTCGGCGTGCGACGGGCGGAAGAGCGTCCGCAGGTTGTCGTAGTCGCTTGGCCGCTGGTTGGTGTTCTCCACGATGAAGCCGATGGGCGCGCCCGTGGTCTTTCCCTCGAACACGCCGCTGAGTAAACGCACGCGGTCGGCCTCCTTGCGTGCCGTGGTGAGGTCACTTTGTCCGGGGCGGCGGCGATTCAATTCATGCTGAATGAAGTCCAAATCGACCTTGATGCCTGCCGGCATACCGTCTATCACGCCGCCAATGGCTGCGCCGTGGCTCTCGCCGAAGGTGGTCAGCGTGAAGAGATTTCCGAAAGTGTTCCTCATAATTGCGTGTGATTACTTGTCGCAGCCGCAACCCTCGTTGCCGCATCCGCAACCACCGTCTCCGCAGTTGCAGTCGCCATCGCCACCACATCCGCAGTCGCCGTCTCCGCAACCACAATCGCCACCGCAGTGGCCACCGCAATGGTGCTGCTGGGTCTTCTCAATGAAGTCGTTAATCTCTTCCTCGCTTGCCGGGCGGTTCTCGATGACGCGGCCTTTAAAGTGCAGGTCCTTGCCGGCCAGCGGATGGTTGAAGTCCACTTTTACGTTGTTCTCGTCCACGCTCACCACGGTGCCCAAGTAGCGTTCGCCGTTTTCGTCCTGCAAGGGGATGATTGCGCCCGGGCGCACGTTCTCCTCGTCAAACACGCCATCGGGCGCGAACACGCTGCGCGCGAGGCTTACAACGTCGTCTTCGCTGTACTCGCCGTAAGCATCGGCCTTGCCGAGTGTGAACTCATAGTCGGTTCCGGCCTCATATTGTGCAAGCTGTGCCTCGAAAGCGGGCAGAGCCATACCCATTTCAGTGTAAACCGTGAATGGTTGGTCGTCGGAAGTCTTTTGGATAAATACTTCCTTGCCCTCCTCAATTGAGTGCATTTCGTAGCTTGCGGTAATCAGTCGATGTGCCATATTTTCTTCTTAAAGTTTTGATAATTATCGAATTTGAGTTGCAAAGATAGCATAAAACGGCGGAATGGCCAAGCGAAAGGAAGCCAAAACTCCGTGAGGCGATGCGTCAGATGCCGTTGGTGGGAATGCCGGCTTCGTTGAGCGCATTGTTGATTTCGCGCTCCGCCTTGTCCAAAAGATGCTCCATGGCCTTGTCCATTATCTTTTCTGCTGGGGCGGAGAAGATGCTGTCGATGGCGAAGGTGATGCCGTGGTGTGTCTGTTGGTCTATTTGCTCCTCCATGCGCTTCTTGGTCTCATCGGCATAGCGGTGGGCAACCTTGCTCAGCTCGGCTTTGCCGATGGTGAACACATGGCCTAAAAGCCCCACGGACACCACGTGCGACTGATTGGCGTAGTGGATTCGGCCAACGGAGCATACGAAATAGTTGTCCACGCTTACAAGGTTGTCCACCCCTATGGCCACCATTTTCGCCGTGACTGTTGATGTGAAATCCTTTAGCGTTCGGCTGAACGGGTCGTCGGCATCATTTGGTACAAGGCTTGTCTCCTCGTTGATGACCTCGGCCACAACTCCGGCCACGGCTTCCTTGTGCTGTTGGGGAATTGGGCACGTGGCAACAAGCAGTATCAGCAAGGCGGCGATGGCAGCGAGCATGGCCGTCAGGCAGCCGCAGCCGCGCTTGCGCCGCGATGGAGTGGCGCGGTGTGGTGGCAGTTCTGGCTGCTGTGGGGCGTAGCCTTGCACTATGTGTGGCTCTTCAAGAATGGGCTGGCCTTCTAAGGGGGCGTTGGCGGCAACCTCCTCCGGTGCGATAAGGTCGGGCGGGGGAGTGGTTGTGCCTCCGCTTGGATGGCTGATGATGGGGCGTAACTCTTCCACTTGCCATGCGGGCGTCCATATTCCGCTGTCGGTAGGCATTACCAGTGATTCCGCACCAATGCCCCTCGCGGCCAGTTCGGCCACGCTGTACGGGCCTCGTTTCTCGTTTCCTGCGCTCAGATAGTATTCCATTGTCTATTTAGAAAGTGTTCTGTTGATAGTTGTTGCTTAAAGATGTGCGAATGTAATGAGAATTTATGAATGCGCCAAAAAGAGCCTGTAATATTGTGTTTTTTTAAGTTTGTGGTGGCGTTTGATGCGTGCTTGTCAAGCAGCGGCGTTGTGTTGGCGTTTCGTTGGGTGGCGGATGATGGGTGGCGGAATGAGACTATTTGCTTTAAAATACCTTAATTTAGGTGGGCGGTGTTTGTGGTGTGCCGTTTTTTTCTTACCTTTGCGAGACAAATTATATAGTTGGAAACCAATCATACCAAGTACTAAAGGATGTTTGAGAATTTAAGCGACCGGCTTGAGCGGTCATTCAAGATTCTGAAAGGTGAGGGCAAGATAACCGAAATCAACGTTGCCGAAACCTTGAAGGACGTGCGCCGCGCGTTGCTCGATGCCGATGTCAACTATAAAGTGGCCAAGAACTTCACTGACGATGTGAAGCGTAAGGCTTTGGGAATGAACGTGCTCACGGCTGTGAAGCCTGGGCAGCTCATGGTGAAGATAGTTCATGACGAGCTGGCAGCCCTTATGGGCGGCGAGGCGGTGAGTCTGCGTCTGACAGGCAAGCCCTCTGTGATACTCATGAGCGGATTGCAAGGTTCGGGTAAGACCACTTTCAGCGGAAAACTTGCCAATATGCTCAAGCAGAAAGAGCATCGCAAGCCTATGCTGGTGGCCTGCGATGTTTATCGCCCGGCAGCTATTGAGCAGTTGCGCGTTGTCGGAGGGCAGGTTGATGTGCCCGTCTATGCAGAGGACGACAATAAGAACGTTAATGAAATAGCCGATCATGCTCTTCAGGAGGCCAAGGCAAAAGGCTGCGATGTGGTGATTATCGATACCGCAGGCCGTTTGGCCGTTGATGAGCAGATGATGAATGAGATAGAAAGTCTGAAGAATCATGTCCGCCCGGATGAGACGCTGTTTGTGGTCGATTCCATGACGGGACAGGATGCCGTCAATACGGCAAAGACTTTCAACGACCGTCTTGACTTTGACGGTGTTGTGCTGACGAAGCTCGATGGCGACACGCGTGGTGGTGCCGCGCTCTCCATCCGTACGGTGGTGACGAAGCCTATCAAGTTTATCGGTACGGGTGAGAAGATGGAGGCTCTTGATGTATTCCATCCCTCACGTATGGCCGACCGTATCCTTGGTATGGGTGACGTGGTGTCGTTGGTGGAGCGTGCCCAGGAGCAGTTTGATGAGGAAGAGGCCAAGAGGCTGGAGAAGAAGATTCAGAAGAACCAGTTCGACTTCAACGACTTCTATAATCAAATTCAGCAAATCAAGAAAATGGGCAACTTGAAGGAACTGGCTGGTATGATTCCCGGTGTGGGCAAGGCCATTCGCGATATTGACATCGATGACAACGCTTTCAAGGGCATAGAGGCCATTATTCAGAGTATGACACCCAAGGAGCGGACGCATCCTGAGGTGCTGAATACATCGCGCCGCCGCCGCATCGCCATGGGTTCGGGTACGAGCATACAGGAGGTGAACCGCTTGATAAAGCAGTTTGACCAAACCCGTAAGATGATGAAGATGGTGACGGGAAGCCAGATGAAGGGCATGATGAGCCGCATGAAGAACATGAAGGGCGCAGGAATGCCTAAGATGAATTAAACAAAGTGTACGCGTGTTCCATATTAATATAATGGGCGCGCGTATGGCTTACGGTGTTGAAATATGAAAGCACGGTCTTTGGTCGTGTCTCCTAAGGGGGGAGCGGCGGAGACGAAAGCATAACACGGGTGAGCAGAGCCGCTTCGCATTTTTCGGAAAGAAGACTGTGTGGGCGAAGTGCTTCCCTTAATAGACTAATCACATGGAACTGATTGACGGAAAAGCAACGGCAGCGGCCATCAAGGCCGAGATTGCCGAGGAAGTGAGCAAGATTGTCGCCGCAGGGGGCAAACGTCCGCATTTGGCCGCTGTGCTCGTGGGACACGATGGCGGTTCGGAGACGTATGTGAAGAACAAAGTTATCTCGTGTGAGCAGTGCGGGTTCACCTCCACACTCGTTCGCTATGAGGACGATGTGACGGAGGAGGAACTGCTGGCTTGTGTGGACAGACTAAACAAGGACGATGATGTCGATGGCTTCATTGTGCAGTTGCCTTTGCCTAAGCACATTGATGAGCAGAAAGTAATCATGGCCATTGACTATCGGAAGGATGTTGACGGCTTCCATCCCATCAATGTCGGCCGTATGGACATTGGCTTGCCTTGCTTCATCTCGGCTACGCCGCTGGGCATCATGACGCTTCTGCAGCGTTACAACATTGCCACATCGGGCAAGAAGTGTGTTGTGCTGGGACGCAGCAACATCGTGGGCAAGCCCATGGCTTCGCTGATGATGCAGAAATGCTATGGCGATGCCACGGTGACGGTATGCCATTCGCGCTCGGCAACGCTGAAGGAGGAGTGCCGCAACGCCGACATTATCATTGCTGCGATAGGCCGTCCCAACTTCGTTACGGCCGATATGGTGAAAGAGGGGGCTGTGGTTATCGATGTAGGCACCACGCGTGTGGCCGATGCCACCCGCAAGAGTGGATTCCGTCTGTGCGGTGATGTGAAGTTTGACGAGGTTGCGCCGAAGTGCTCGTACATTACGCCCGTTCCGGGTGGTGTGGGGCCGATGACGATTTGTTCGCTGATGAAGAACACTCTGGCGGCAGGCAAAAAGGAATTTTACAAGTAATTCTCCCCATGACAGCCAACGAGTGGTATCAGAAAGGCAATGAGCATCGCAAGCATGGTGATTGGAAACAAGCCATTGATTGCTATTTGGAAGCCATAGAGCTGGACGCGGAGTCTCCGGCGGTGGAGGCCAAGCGAATGCTCGATGATATTTTGAACTTTTATAATAAAGACGCATATAATCCCTAAATAAGTGCTGCGGAACGGGGCAATGCCCCGTTTTTGCAGTCTAACTAAAAAATCAAAAACTATGAGCAAGATTAAGGGTGCGATAGTGGTGAACACCGACCGCTGCAAAGGATGCCAACTGTGCATCGTTGCATGCCCGCAGGATGTGATCCAACTGGCACAGAAGAAAGTCAACGTACACGGCTACCCTTATGTGGAGCCGGTCTTCGCGGACAAATGTATTGGTTGCGCATCGTGCGGCATCGTTTGTCCCGATGGATGTATTACTGTTTATCGTAAAAAAGTGGAGGAATAAGGTATGGCTGAGAAAGAAGTGAAATTGATGAAGGGTAATGAGGCTATCGCACACGCGCTGATCCGCTGCGGTGCCGACGCCTTCTTCGGATACCCTATTACCCCGCAAAGTGAGATTATCGAGACCCTCTCAGTGCTGAAGCCTTGGGAAACGACTGGTATGGTGGTCGTTCAGGCAGAGAGCGAGGTCGCCTCTATCAATATGGTCTATGGTGGCGCAGGTGCAGGAAAGCGTTGCGTTACCACGTCTTCCTCTCCGGGTGTGTCGCTCATGCAGGAGGGTATCTCCTACATGGCAGGTGCCGAGATTCCCGGTGTCATCGTCAATGTGCAGCGTGGTGGCCCCGGCTTGGGAACCATCCAGCCCTCACAGTCTGACTATTTCCAGGCTACCCGTGGTGGTGGT
This sequence comes from uncultured Prevotella sp., assembly GCA_964487905.1. Lineage (GTDB taxonomy): Bacteria > Bacteroidota > Bacteroidia > Bacteroidales > Bacteroidaceae > Prevotella. The sequence continues at coordinate 12,995 of CAZASQ010000014.1, forward strand.
AATGGCGACTACTACGTGATTGTGCTTGCTCCGAACTCTGTTCAGGAGATGGCCGACTTCGTAGACTTGGCTTTCGAGCTTGCGTTCAAGTATCGCTGCCCGGCCATGATTCTCTCCGATGGTGTCATCGGTCAGATGATGGAGAAGGTTGTTCTTCCTCCCGTCAAGCCCCGCTTGACCGATGAGGAGGTGCAGGAGCGTTATCCGTGGGCCACTTTTGGCCGCACGCCCGACCGTCAGCCCAACATCATGACTTCGCTGGAGCTGAAGCCGGAGGTGATGGAGGAGCGCAACCTTGCATTGCAGGCCAAGTATCAGACCATCCGCGACAACGAGGTGCGCTATGAGACGCAGCAGTGCGAGGATGCCGACTACATCATTGTCAGCTTCGGTTCTGCCGCCCGTATTGGTGAGAAGGCCATGGAGCTGGCTCGTGAGGAAGGCTTGAAGGTGGGTCTCTTCCGTCCCATCACGCTGTGGCCGTTCCCGACGAAGGAGATTCAGGAGCTTGCCAAGACCAAGAAGGGCATTCTTGTGAGCGAGATCAACGCTGGACAGATGGTTGAGGACGTGCGTCTGGCAGTCAACGGTGCAATCCCTGTGGAGCACTTTGGCCGTCTGGGTGGTATTGTTCCCGATCCTGAGGAAATCGTTCAGGCACTGAAAGAGAAGTTGGTAAAATAATCGAACCCCACCGGAAGACCGACTTCAGTGCCGGATTGCCGGTAAAATGAAAAATAAAATGGCAAACAACATCATTGCACCAGAGAATCTGGTATATAAGAAACCGAAATTGATGAATGAGGTCCCGATGCACTATTGCCCGGGATGCTCGCATGGTGTGGTCCACAAGCTCGTGGCAGAGGTCATTGAGGAGATGGGCATGGAGAATCAGGCCGTGGGCGTATGCCCGGTAGGCTGCTCCGTGTTCGCTTATCGCTACCTCGACATCGACTGGTCTGAGGCTGCTCACGGACGTGCTCCTGCTGTAGCTACGGCCATCAAGCGCGTATGGCCCAACCGCCTTGTGTTCACCTATCAGGGCGATGGCGACATGGCCTGCATCGGCGCAGCCGAGACCCTGCACGCCTTGAATCGTGGCGAGCATATCACGATGATTTTCATCAACAACGCCATCTATGGTATGACGGGTGGCCAGATGGCTCCCACGACCCTCGTTGGCCAGAAGACCGCAACGTGCCCCTACGGACGTGATCCGAAGATTCACGGCTGGAACCTCAACATCACCGAGCTGGCAAGCCACCTCAAGGGTACGCGCTTCGTTACCCGCCAGAGCGTGGACACCGTTGCCAACATCCGCAAGGCAAAGAAGGCCATCCGCAAGGCTTTCGAGGCCAACTTGGAGGGCAAGGGAAGCTGCCTCATTGAGATTGTGGCTACTTGCAACAGCGGTTGGAAGCTCTCGCCGGTGAAAGCCAACGAGTGGATGCGCGAGAATATGTTCAAGGAGTATGTCAAGGGTGACATGAAGGACACCCTGGATCAGGAGATTCCTGAGCTTTAAAATCATTCCTTCTCTCTTAAAATAAGAAACAGCATTATGAAAACAGAAATCATTATCAGCGGTTTCGGAGGGCAGGGCTGCCTCTCCATGGGGAAGATTTTGGCCTACTCCGGACTGATGGAAGATAAAGAGGTAACTTGGATGCCCGCTTACGGCCCCGAGCAGCGTGGTGGAACGGCCAATGTCACGGTTATCGTGAGCGATGAGCGCGTCTCTTCGCCCATCCTCAGCAAGTACGATGTGGCTATCGTTCTCAATCAGCCGTCACTCGACAAGTTTGAGCCGAAGGTGAAGCCGGGCGGTATCCTCATCTATGATGGCTACGGCATCATCAACCCGCCTACCCGCAAGGACATCAATGTCTATGTAATCAACGCCATGGACAAGGCTGCGGAGATGAAGAACTCCAAGGTCTTCAACATGATTGTGCTTGGCGGATTGCTCAAGGTGTGCCCCGTAGTGAGCACGGAGGGCTTGAACAAGGCTCTCTTCAAGTCGCTCCCCGAGCGTCACCACAAGCTCATTCCCCTCAACATGGAGGCAGTGAATGAGGGTATGAAGATTATCCAAAAGCAAGAGGTATAGTATTGGCCTCCGAAAGGTAACGTTTTGCACGGCAAAACGTATGGGGAAAGGTTGCAAAAGGTAACCTTTCCCTTTTTTGTTTGCAGCATCTCCGTGGCAAGGGCAGCTTTCCCCCTTTCTTTAATCTTGTCTTTTCTCTGCCGTGTCAGCCCTTTGGGCTTTCTTTCCCTGCGCTTCCTCGGGCGTTTCTGTTGACAAAAATCTTACTCCCCGCATAAAATGCAAACTCTTTGCACGTGTGGCGCATACGTGCCCATACGGATGGAATTTCCCCATCGCTTATAGGCGTTTCCCTATTTATGGGTATAAAACGCACTTTTCAACGAAATTATTTGCAAATATCGTTTTTTTTTCTTTACTTTGCACCCGAAAATCCGAAGCGAAAAGAAACTTCTATACATAAAAATTAAAATTTAGAGAGACATGAAAAAGTTAGTTTTAACGATGGCTACTGCCCTCTTGGCAGTGTCGGCATCGGCACAGACTGTGCAGGAAAGCAAGACTTTCGACAACATCTACGTTGGTATCAATGGTGGTCTTTCAACCAAGACGACTGGTCACAGCTGGTTGAGCGGTTTGAACCCCAACGCTGGTCTTCGTGTAGGCCGTTGGTTCACTCCGGTATTCGGTTTGGCCGCTGAGGGAACTGCATATTTCAACTCGAAGGCATGGGTTCCCGAGCCTGTTCGCAAGCCCCACACGGCTGTTACTTACAGCAACGTGAGCCTCCTCGGAACCATCAACTTGAGCAACTGGTTCGGTGGCTACAAGGGTGAGCCTCGTTTGTTCGAGGTTGTTGCTCTCGCTGGCTTGGGCTGGGGTCACGCTTACGGACCTGGCGACAGCTATTTGGAGAACAACGATCAGGTTACTTCCAAGTTCGGTTTGGACTTCACTTTCAACCTTGGCAGCAAGAAGCAGTGGCAGGTTTATGTTGAGCCTTCTATCAACTACGCTGTTGCCGGCACGCACCAGTTCGGTGGCGATGACAACACGCAGTACAACATCAACCGCAGCGCTGTTCAGCTCAACGTTGGTGTGAACTACAAGTTCCGTAACTCTAACGGTACTCACAACTTCGTAATTGTTACTCCGCGCGATCAGGCCGAGATCGATGCTCTCAACGCACAGATCAACGAGCTTCGCAACCGCAAGCCGGAGGTGATCGAGAAGGTTGTTGAGAAGAAGGTTGAGGTTGCAGTTCCTGCTAAGACTGTCAACGTTTCTGACCTCATCTTCGTTACCTTCGCTCAGGGCAAGTCTGCTCTCAGCAACGAGGCTAAGAAGGCTCTCGACGCTGTGAAGGAGGGTGCTCACGTTCAGATCGTTGGTACTGCTTCTCCCGAGGGTTCTAAGGCCATCAACGACCGCCTGTCTCAGGCTCGTGCCGATGTTGTCGCTGACTACCTCAAGGGTCGTGGCGTAACCATCGACGAGGCTGTTGGTAAGGGTGTTCAGGGCAACACTTCTAACCGTCTGGCTGTTGTTTACGTGAAGTAATTAAGACTTTACTGAATGGGGATAATCCCCAAGTATTAGCCAAATAAGGATTCCCCGGCTTGCGTATGCGAGCTGGGGAATTTCTTTTTTCTTTCCCTCTTAGCATTCGTGTGCGGACGTAAAAAGGTACAGTTTCTTTGAGCCATCAAATGCAGGATGAGTTTTCTGACCGTAGTTTGTGTGGATGTAAGAGATGGCTTCCTTGCGGGCTGGAGGCAGGGAAAGGCTGTATTCCGAGGTTCGTTTCTTTGTCGCAAAATGTTCTGCTCGGGGTCTGGAAACTGCCTTATTGCTTGTTTTGGAGTCAAGGTGCTGTTTGGTTGCGTCTTTATGCCTTTTATACGCTTTGATACTTCTTGGTGCGTTTTTTTGGTAAGGTGCAGTGTTGCCAAAGCATCTTTTTGCTTGTTTGTTTTTGCTCTTTTCGGGTTAGAAATATAAAAGTTTTCTATTACAACGGCAAAGGAAAAGCGAGGTGGGGCAGTTTAAGGGAACGTGGATTCCCGTAAGGATTGCTGCTATTGGCGAAAGGCTGGGCGTTGTCGTGCATGAAACCATATAAAGGTAGTTGGGGTAAGTAAAATTCTTTATGTGTCCTTACTCTACTCTTCATGGGAAAGGGGGAGTGTGGACGGACTTGTGAGACTATGTATGCCGATGGGGTTCGAAGGTATATAAGGTGAATTGTTCGAAAGTAGAACAATAGGGAAAGAAAAGTGGCTACTTAAAGTTTAAAAGGTTAATGAGGTGATGACCTAACTTAATGCTTGCTTGTGGAATCCGTTCGCGCGTAGATTTAATCAAATGCTTTGATTTTTCAAGGTTGCGATGTAAAAACACTCTTGCTTGGTCTTTTCTTGATGAATTTTGTGTACCCTTGCAGATGCATTGTGGCGGTATGCCATCTTTGCACGACATATTGAAATTAACGAAGCGTTATGCTCGACTTGAATCGGAAACGTGAGAAACTTCCAAAGCAAGCAAGAGAGTATGATGGTTCGCGCGTATAGCGTGGACTGAATATATTTCTACTTGCAAGGTAATTCTCACGACCTCCGATTAAGAAGTAGTATCAGTGCCACGCTTCTAACATTAAAAGCCCTATGGTATTGAGGGGCAAGGGGGATATATAGTTATGAGTAAATTGAAAAAGTTTGAGATTTTTCGGACGTTTTTTAAGGACGTAGTCGGTTTCATTTTTGCTACTTTTTTTATTATATTTATTAATGTGCACTTTGTTTATGGTGAGCGTTACGCAGAGGATGCTTTAATGCGGTTTGCAGCGCTTCTTGGGCTTGGAATGTATGCGCTTATGGCATTTGCTCTGATTGAAGAATTGAAAGATGATTGGAAAAAGCTAAAGTATGTTTTGAAAACGCTAAAGAATGATGGCGATAATGATGATACTTGTGAATGTGAAGAGCATGATGATACTTACAAAGATGAT
>CAZASQ010000014.1:18151-59191 GCA_964487905.1 uncultured Prevotella sp.
CTTATGAATATGATGACGAATATGATGATGAGGAATTAAAACAAAAAAACATTAAGGAAAGGGTTTGGGAAATATTTGCTAATGTTCTCCTTAAAATACCAACATAGGGCGTGTGGGGCTCTATCACTAAAGTTATTATTGTACTCATTGGATTCACATTGATTGGCGCGTGTGTCGCTATTGTTGTGCTGATTCCTTGGTACATTGTGTCCACGTTAATTAGGGCGTGTCTCTAAAATGAAAGATTTTGGGCGCTACTTTCTTTTGAATTTATTGAGTTCTTGTTTACTTTACGCTGTTAGTTGAATTCACCTTTTTATGCGATTGCTGTAAAAAAAGATTAAAACCAAAAGCTTTTGTTTGCTTTTTCGGCTATAAAGTAGTAACTTTGCAGTTCAAATACTTTGTAGCGTGAAAATAAAGGAAGTAATCGCTGCCCTTGAACGATTCGCGCCTCTGCCCTTGCAGGCTGGATACGACAATGCCGGCTTGCAAGTTGGGCTGACAGAGGCGGAGGTGTCAGGGGCTTTATTGTGTCTTGACGTGACTGAGGCCGTGGTTGATGAGGCCATTCGGCGCGGTTGTAATTTGGTAGTTTCTCACCATCCGCTCATCTTTCGTAAGCTTGCTGCCGTCACAGGTGCCGACTACGTGCAGCGCACGGTGTTGAAAGCCATCAAGAACGATGTGGTTATCGCCTCGATGCACACCAACATGGACAGCGCGCGTGGCGGTGTCAACTACCGCATGGCCGAAAAACTGGGGCTGACAGGGCTGGGTTTCTTTGGTCAGCAGCAGGAGGTGGATGGTGTTGCGGGCGGTGAGGGCGTTGTGGGAGAGTTTTCCCATCCGCTTTCCGCCGAAGAGTTTGTGCTCCATGTGAAGCAATGCTTCCACGTGGGCTGCGCTCGCACCAATGAGTTGCTGCGCCGTCCCATTCGCAAGGTGGCGCTTTGCGGCGGCTCGGGCGCGTTTCTGCTGTCCGATGCCATTAAGGCTGGTGCCGATGCCTTCATTACGGGCGAGATGCACTATCATGAATACTTCGGGCATGAGCAGGAAATCCAAATCTGTGTCATCGGTCATTACGAGAGCGAGCAGTACACTTCCGAGATATTCCGTGACGTTATCACGGCAGAATGCCCGGGTGTGCCGTGCTTTTTGACGGAGATTGACACGAATCCCATACGCTATTATTAATTAGGAAAACAAAGTTGGCAGAATAAAACATACACGAATACTTATGGCAAAGAAAGAATCAAAGGAGCTTTCCGTGGAGCAGAAGTTGCAAACGCTCTACGAGTTGCAGACAACGCTGTCGTCTATTGATGAGAAGCGTGCCTTGCGCGGTGAGTTGCCGTTGGAGGTGCAGGACTTGGAGGACGAGATCGCTGGTCTGAACACGCGTATTGAGAAGATTGGTGCAGAGATAAAGGAATTCCAGTCGGCCATTACGCAGAAGAAGGCGGAGGTCTTGGAGGCTCAGGCTTGTGTGGAGCGTTATCAGAAGCAGCTCAACGATGTGAAGAACAATCGCGAGTACGACACGCTGAGCAAGGAAATAGAATACGAGAATTTGGAGATAGAGCTTTGCAACAAGAAAATCCGTGAGGCCAACGACCAAGTGGCCGCCCGCACACAGGACTTGGAACGTGCCAACATGGAACTTCATGAGCGCGAGCAGGTACTGGTGGAGAAGAAGAATGAGCTTGAGGACATCTTGGAGGAGACCCGCGAGGAGGAAGTTTTGCTCAAGGAGCGTGCCAAGGACTTGGAGACGAAGATTGAGCCGCGCCTTCTCACTTCGTTCAAGCGCATCCGCAAGAACGCGCGCAACGGCTTGGGCATTGTCTACGTGCAGAACGGAGCCTGCGGTGGTTGCTTCAATATGATTCCGCCCCAGCGTCAGCTCGACATCAAGATGCACAAGAAGATTATCGTTTGTGAGTATTGTGGTCGCATTCTCATCGATCCCGAGCTTGCGGGCGTGAAGGTGGAGCAGACTGCTCAGGCCGATAAACCCAAGCGCAAGCGTACTGTTCGCAAGAAGAAGGCAGAAGCAGAGGGCGAGCAGGAATAAGAGACGGACGGGCTTTATGCCTTTCCACGATGGCGCGGCAGGAGGTTTGCATCATCAAGAAAGCGGCCATCCTTTGGGCAAATGTTGCTCAAGGGATGGCCGTTTGGCGTTGGTGGCCTTTTGTACTTGGCATTGTGAGCCTTCTTCTTTGGGCGCTGTGGCCTTTTGTTTTCGGGGTGTAGGCTTTTCGTGGCGCGCCGTGTGGTTGCGTTTTTCAGCCTTTCTGTGCAGCCGTTTATGCCATGTTGAGCGGCGTTACAATCGTTTTTAATGTGCGCTTATGCCGTTTGCCCGTCCTCCTCGCTGGCAAAACGGGCGATGAAGTCGTCTTCCGAGATGATGGCAATGCCGAGTTGCTGGGCTTTTAGGTTCTTTCCCGAGGTGCTTGCCACATCATTATTGATGAGAAAAGACGTGGATTTCGACACCGATCCTGTAACTTTGCCGCCTTGGCTTTGTATGTATGCTTTCAGTTCGTTACGGTTCTTATAGTGATGCACATCGCCCGTGATGACAAACGTCAGCCCTTGGCAACTTGCTCCTGTGGGCGTGGCTTCCGGTTGCGTCACGCTGAGTTCTGGCAGCAGACGGTCGAGTGCCTCTGCGTTACGCTTATCCTGCATCCAGCGCACGAACGATGCGCTTTTTTCAGGTCCGATGCCAGATATGGAGGCAAATATGGCAGGGTCGTTGGTGTGCCGCGCCTTGCCAATAAGCTCTTGATAGGGATGTGCGGTGAGCAATCGCGTGCACACATCTTGCCCCACGAGTGGTATGCAGAGGCCAAACAGCAGACGGCGGGCATCCACCTGACGCGCTTTCTCCGTAGCTTCCAAGAGGTTGGCCACGCTCTTTTGGCCGAATCCGTCCATGTTTCGCAGAATGTCGGCGTGTGTGCTGAGATGGAAAAGGTCGGCATACTCGCGCACCCAACCCAAGTTGATGAACTTTTGGAGCGTCTGTTCGCTCATGCCGTCAATGTTTACGCCCTCCTTCGATACGAATCGGGCAAACTTTTTCAGTTGTTTGGCCGCGCAGTCGGGGTTGGTGCAGTGCAGCGTTCGTGTGCCGCTTTGCTCGCTTTCTTCCACAATGGCACGCTCGCCGCACACCGGGCAGACAGTGGGGATGGACAATTCGCCCACGGCGGCAATCACTTTGATTACTTTTGGAATGATTTTGTTGGCCTTGATAACGCTTATCCGTGTGCCCTTGCCGCCTATTCCCAGTCGCTCGCATTCAGATATGTTGCACAAGGAGGCACGCTTCACCGTTGTGCCTTCCAGCTCCACAGGGCGGAAAACGGCTACGGGCGAGATGGTGGATGCGGCACACGACCACTCGATATGGTCGAGTTCGGTTTCCGCGCTCTCGTCCTGCCACTTGAAGGCATAGCCCGCCCGGGTGGCGTGATGCCCGGTTACGGAACCTGTTGCCGCGTAGGCGGTGTCATCGTAGGCGATTACAAGACCGTCCACGGGGTAGGGGAAGGGCGTTATTCCCTTCTTGGGCTGTGTGCCGGCGGTGACCCGCTCCGTCCAGCGGTCTATTACTTCCTGAATGTTCTCGGTGGTGGGATGGTCTATCAGTTCCTGCTCCACGGGGGCGAAGCCTTGCCCTTGAAGCCACTTCCAGCGTTCTCCGAGTGACGGGATGTCCTCGTCAGAGTGTACAAGGGTGAACGGAATCCAGCGAATGCGCCGCTGCCGCACCTCATTGATGTCTTTCAGCGTGAGCGAACCGCTGGCCAAGTTGCGCGGGTTGGCATATTCCTCATCGTTTTCCATGTTGAATTGCTCAAAGTCCTTGTAGCTGATGACGGCCTCGCCACGCACCACGAGGTGCCCTTTGTAAGGTATGGAGGCTGGAATGCCATTGATGGCTTTGGCCAAGTGGGTGATGTTGGTGCCGGTGTGTCCGTTTCCTCGTGTCACCACTTTGCTCAGCAGCCCGCCATCGTAGGTTGCCACGAGGGTCAGACCGTCGAGTTTCCATGACAGCCATATTGGTCTGCCGTCTGCCCATTTGGCCAATTCTGCGGTGCTTTTGGTCTTAGCCAGCGAGAGGGCGGCGTATTCGTGCTCCTCTTTCTGTCCCGTCACGTTGTCTGCGCTCACGTTGTGGGTGGGCGACTGGGGCAGGATGATGCCCGTTTCGTTCTCCAGCCGTGACAGGCGGTCGAAGGCCGCGTCCCATTCGTAGTCGGTCATTCGTTCGCCCCGACCATTATAATATGCGTCGGAAGCCTCATTGAGCTGTGCTATCAGCTCCGACATCTCTTTAAGTATCGTTGGGTTCATGATGATGTGTCCGCTTTGCCAGCCTTGGGGCTGCCTTTGCGGGTTGTGAAAGGTGGTTGTTGGGTAATGATGATGTGGTGTTTGGGATGCGGCGGGTTATCTGTAGACGTGGTAAGTGCCGCCATCGCTCTCGCAATACTTCCGCAGCAGGCCTTGAATGAACTCTGCGTTCTGTCTCACTCGCTCCTCGTTTCCGTCGTATCCGTTGATGAGCACCACAAGATGCGTGGTGCGAATGTCTATCTTTGTGCGTTCGTTGTCGCTCGTTGGCGTGCCCACGCCCCCTTGCGCGTCCCGATAGACGGGCAGTCCCTTGATGTTTATCATGCCGCGGCCTATACCCTCATAAGGCTCGCCCTCACGTCCTATGCCCAGCGTGAGCGTGTCTCCTTGAAATTTGTCGCCGTCGAAGCCGCCAATGGAGTAGCCGAAGGCTATGGAAGCCAAGTTGATCAGATCTACAAGCGTGTCGATTTGATAGAGACTTTTGCCTTGCAGGATGCGCCGTATGAGTGCCTCCGAAGCGGGGCGGTAGCGCGACGGGTCTTTGCCACAGGCTCTGTAGACGCGCCGGGTGGCCTCTATGCCCGGCAGCTGCTTGAGGCTTTCCGTGGTCAGCTCGCTGCGGAAGCGGTCGCCCAAGGCGTTGATTTCGTCCCATAGCGGTTGGCAGAAGGGTGTATTCCTCACCTCAGCCTCGACGCATGCGCCCACGAAGCCGGGGCATACGTCTTCTATCTCTTGTGAAACGTTGATGTTCATCATGCGTTATGTTCCTTTTTCTCTTCTTGCAGAAGCAGTTCTATGATGTGTTTGTCGGCCTCCGTCCATTCCAGCTGTCCGAGCTGGTGGGGCAGAAGCCATCGGCTGTCGATGTGGGCAAGCAGTTTGAAGTTGTCGTCCTGCGCCCGGCACTCGAAGGCGGTGAGCGTAATGGTGAAGTCGGGGTAGGTCTGGACAACCTGCGCGAGTCTTTTGCCCACTTCTATGTCCCAGTCCAGTTCCTCCTTCATCTCCCTGCGCAGTGCCTGCTCGCGCGTCTCGCCCTCTTTCACCTTGCCTCCGGGAAACTCCCAGTGCTCCGCCACGTAGTCTGGACCTTTCCGCAGCCGCTGCGCGCAGAAGTATTTGCCGTCCTTTCTCACCACGGCGCACACCACGTCAAGATGTTTTTGCTTCATGTCTTGTGAATGTTTTGTTTTGCAAAAGTACGGATTAATTTTGATACAAAGCAAGCAAAAGGAGTGGTTTTTGTAACATGGGGTTTGCAAACGAACCTAATAAATTCAAATCCCTTAAAATTAAGGGAATAAAACATGGTTTAAAATTTTGTGGGTAACAAATAGTTTGTAACTTTGCACCCGCAAAATACCAGACAGAAAACGAAAGTGTAACCATCAATAACTGAAATAATGTCAACATTAACAATTGCGATTATCATCGTCTTTGTGCTCGGCTATGCGTGCATTGCGCTGGAGAGCCTGACGAAAGTGAACAAGGCGGCTGTTGCCTTATTAATGTTTGTGGCCTGCTGGACGCTGTTCATGGTCAATCCGAGCATCTCTGGCGAGGTGGCCGAGGCTTTGAGCAGCGGCGCGATCAACCATGATGGGCTTGCCAACTTCGTGAGCACGCTCATTGAGCGTCACCTTGGCAGCACAGCCACCACGCTGTTCTTCCTCATGGGTGCCATGACCATCGTTGAGGTGGTCGACCAAAACGGCGGCTTCGACTGGGTGAAGGGTGTGATGAACACGCGCAGCAAGCGCAAACTCTTGTGGCGCATCGCCTTCATGACGTTCTTCCTCTCTGCCGTGCTCGACAATCTCACCACCAGCATCGTGATGGTCATGATTCTGCGCAAGCTCGTCAGCGACCACAAGGACCGCATTATCTATGCCTCGCTCGTGATTATCGCAGCCAACTCGGGCGGCGCGTTCTCCCCCATTGGCGATGTCACCACCATCATGCTGTGGAACAAGGGACTCGTCAGCGCGCTTGGCGTGATCAGCGAGTTGTTTCTGCCGAGCATTGTCTCCATGGTTGTGCCCGCGTTCCTGCTTCAGTACAGCCTCAAGGGTGAACTTGTGCCTGTTACGAACACTGCCGGCGAGACCGGAAGCGTGAGCGACTTCACCGCCTGCCAGCGCAAAATCGTGTTCTGGGTGGGTGTTGGCGGTCTGCTTTTCGTGCCCATCTTCAAGAGCATCACCCATCTTCCGCCGTTCGTAGGTATCCTGCTGGTGCTGGGCGTGCTGTGGACGGTGACCGAGGTGTTCTATCGTGGCCTCCATGAAGAAGAGGACAGGGAGGGACTGCAGAAGCGCGTCACGCGTTTGCTCTCCCGTGTCGACATGAGCACCATTCTCTTCTTCCTCGGCATCCTCATGGCCGTGGCTTGCTTGGAGACCATCGGCGTGCTCACGCAGCTGGGTCAGGGTCTCAATGTGGCCTTCGATGGCAACCACTACCTCATCACGGGTATCATCGGTGTGCTCTCCGCCATTGTCGACAATGTGCCCCTCGTGGCCGGATGCATGGGTATGTATCCCATTGCTGCCGCTGGCGACTTCGCCTTGGACGGCATCTTCTGGCAGCTCTTGGCCTATTGCGCCGGTGTGGGTGGCTCTATGCTCATCATTGGCTCTGCCGCCGGTGTGGTGGTGATGGGCTTGGAGAAGATCACCTTCGTATGGTACATGAAGAAGATCTCCTGGCTGGCCTTCGTGGGCTACATCTTTGGCATCTTCTCCTACTATCTTCTGCGCACCTTCGTGATGACTACGCCGCTTTAAATGCCGTGCGCTGAAACAGAGAAACATAAACAAGACAGACAACAGTAGCGTAATAAAGCGCGCATAGGCAGCCAGTCTCCCTTTTCGGGGCGGCGTGCGGCCTTGCGCCAAAGCAAAAACAGGGCGGGCATCCGGCAAGGATGTCCGCCCTCTTTCTGTGCCTTTGCGGGCTGGGGCATGAGCTTGTGGCGGGCGTGTGGTGGGCAAAAGAGCCTTGATGGAAGCGGCGGCATGAGTGAGAAGCGTAAGTGCGAGTAGTGGGTGAGTGCTTGGCTGGCAAGTTGCGCGGCAAGATATTATACAGTGCGGCGTAAGCCACACGGCGCGTGCGGGCTTGCTGCGCGCTGCCTTTGCTTGTCGTTTGCGCGGCGATGTGCAAGTAGTTGATTAACAAGAGGTTATCTGTTGTGCTAAAAATAAATTAAAAACTCCATATTTTTAATTTAAAAATTGCGCATTTTTAAATTAAAAATCCTCGCAAAACCATACCTTTTGCATCCTGTCGGCTTACCTATGCTTTTCGCAAGCCCTATCTATGCCTTTGCGCAGTGTGCGGCAAGGCCGGGCAAGTGGCAGATTTTAGACATGGATTTTAGGCTGTTTCTGATTATTGGGGTTTGAAAAAGATTTTGTAACTTTGCATCCTAAAGCAAAGAGGAGACAAGATGAGAAAGTACAATTTGGGGTTTATCTCCGATCAAAATATTTATGATCATGTGAGGAACACGGTGCTTCAGTACAGAAGAAGCATTAGCCTTAAGGAGTTTAATAAAAACTTGATAGACCCGATAAAACTTACTTTCGACTCAAAAATCTATGGGCAGGACATACGGCAGACCATAGAAGCGGAGTGTGTACGTCAGATAGATAAGTCCAATAATAATTGTATTGGCTATTTTCATCAGTATCTCTTTAAGTATGCGGGGAATGGCTGGCAAGTGCCATCGAATGGTGAGGATGGCGGATTCGATGTCTATAACGAAGACCTTAAGGTTTTTGTTGAGATGAAGAACAAGCACAACACGATGAACTCGGCAAGTGCGTCGGCCACATATTTGAAGATGCTTGACAAGGTGGTGCGTTCCGGCTCTTCGCAGACAGTGTGTTACTTGGTGGAGGTGATAGCCAAGAAGTCACAAGATGTGGTTTGGAATGTGACAGTAACTAATCATGGTCATAAGGATAATTACAGTTATCCCAACATACGTAGGATTTCCATGGATAAATTCTATGATATTGTTTTTCAACAGCCGAATTGTTTCTTTAAGCTTTGTAAGGCATTGCCCGATATTTTGGACGATGTAATCAGCGATGACCATTCCATAAGGCTGGTGAACACGGTGTACGAGGAACTTGACAAAACCGATTTTTATCGTAGCCTTTATTTGCTTGCTTTTAAAACTTATGAGGGATTTGAGGCTTTTTGATATGGAAAACATAATGTATGCGAGCCATTTGGCTGATGTGTTGAGCGTGTCCCAGCACACAGTGGATGTTTGGAAGGCAAACGAGAAATATCCTTTCCATACCGATTCGCAGGGAAGATCGTTCCTTTACATGAAGGATTTGGAGGCCAATCCTGAAGTGAACGATATGATTCAGTCGAAGTGGGATGAGGAAATGTGTACCGTTCCGCTGTGTGAATATACGAGTATGGAACTGTTTGCTGGTGCGGGAGGATTGGCTCTTGGCATGAGCAAGGCGGGTTTTAAGCACGTGTTGTTGAGCGAGATAGATGCTGATGCTTGTGATACGTTACGGCAGAATCGTCCCGAATGGAATGTGGTGCAGGGCGATGTTCACGAACTGGATTTCACGCCATACAAAGGGAAGGTTGATTTACTCACGGGCGGTTTCCCGTGCCAGGCTTTCAGCTATGCAGGACTGAAAGGCGGCTTTAACGACACACGTGGTACGCTCTTCTTTGAGTTGGCGCGTGCCGTCAAGGAGGTTGGCCCCAAGGTGGTGATGTGTGAGAATGTGAAAGGCCTTGCCTCGCACGATGGGGGTAAGACGTTGCGCGTTATCCGCAATACCATCATGGAACTGGGCTATACGCTTGTGGAGCCGCGTGTGCTGAAGGCGGTTAAGTATATGGTTCCGCAGAAGCGGGAACGCATTATCTTGATAGCCATTCGTAACGATTTGGCCGAGAAGGTGCAGTTTGGCTGGCCATCGCCTTACTATCGTGTGCTGACGTTGCGTGATGCTTTCGGCAAAGGAGTGTTGTATGATACTGACGTGCCCGCTTCTGCAGGGCAGTCTTATCCCGAAAAGAAGCGGCGTGTGCTCGAAATGGTGCCGCAAGGAGGTGATTGGCGCAGCTTGCCCGATGCTGTTGCGCGTGAATATATGGGCGGTAGTTACCATCTTGGTGGTGGCAAGACGGGTATGGCGCGGCGATTGTCGCTCAATGAGCCAAGTCTGACGCTTGTTTGTTCTCCAGCACAGAAGCAAACGGAGCGTTGCCATCCTTTGGAGACACGGCCTCTTACGGTTCGTGAGTATGCCCGCATTCAGACATTCCCTGATGAATGGGCATTCACAGGCGTGCTTTCTTCGCAATATCGGCAGATAGGCAATGCTGTTCCCGTTAATTTCGCGTGGGCTATCGGTCGTGCGCTCGTGCGGCTTCTCAACGACATGGAGAAGCTATAGGGTGCTGGTGGGCAGTTTTTGCGAGGACATTAAAAAAAGGCCAACTTCACAGCCGACCTTTCAAAAATACAAAAACATTATGAAATAATTCTATTTTGCGAACAAGATTTCATTTATCAAGTCATACATCAATTACGGTTGCAAAAGTACGACTAAATGAGGGAGTGCGCAATACCTAAAAAACAGTATTTTGTTTTTTTGCTTTCCATACCGATTTGTTGCTATTGCCTTTTCTGTGCTCCCGCACTGGCTGATTATTTCTTTCTGATTATCGTAGACATGGGGCTTCCGCCGTCCACTTGCAGCAGGTAGATACCTTGCTGCGCGCCGAACGGAATCTCGTAGCGTGCCTGCCCGGGCTGCACCTCTTGGCGGAGGAGTAGCGCGCCGTTGATGCCGAACACCGACAAGATGAGCGGGCGAGGAGCTGGTTCGGGCAGGGAAAGGATGATTTTGTCGGAGGCCATTGTGGCGCGGGCGTGGCGCAAAGGGGTGGTGGAGAAGCCCTCTATGCGGTCTGCGCCCAGCAGATGGAGCAGCCCCCGGTATGCGTCTATCTCACCATGGCCATACAGATTGTTTGGGTAGGCGAGTGAGGCATCGGGCTTGCGGCTTGTGGCCTTGATGGTTTCGATGGCCTCTTCGGGCGTGAGCGTGGGGCGGGCTTGCAGCCAAAGGGCTATCGCGCCAGCCACAACGGGGGTAGACATCGAAGTGCCCGTGTTGGCGTTCCATGCGTAGGTGCGGCCTTGGAACGTAAAATGCTCCACATCGCTGCTGAGTGGTGCGCCCGCGTTGGCAGGGTTGGCAATGAAGAACGAGCTGTAGGCCGATATGACATTGGTGCCCGGGGCTACCACATCGGGCTTGATGCGCCCCGTGAGCGTAGGCCCTACGGATGAATAGTCGGCACGCAGCCCGTTTCCGCCGCTCGAAGAGTGTGTCTCGCCAAGATAATTGACGAATTGCGTGCGCCATGTGGTGGCTCCGGCGCAGACAATGCGCGGAGCGGCGCTGGGCGAATGGATGCTGTGAGTTTGTTCGCCGGCAGTCAAAGTAGGGTCTTCGTTGCTGTGCCATGTCCATAGGCCGTTGTAGAAAAACTCCACTTCGGCATTGTTTCCGCGCACATCGATGGCCGTCCCCACCTCTCCTATCTTGCGGTCTTGCGTCAGCGTCACATCGTAGGTGACGGCTTCGGGCGCGAGGGGCGATGTGTAGGCGTGTATTTGTATCGCCATCGGCCTCCCTTGTGCGTATGCCACGGTGTCGGAGAGCAGCGAGTCTGGCTCGGCCAGCACCTTTTGCGAGGGATAGTCGAAGCTAAGGGGATGCGCGGCGTTGGCAAATGTTTTTATTCGTATGGTGAATGGGTCTTCGGAGCGCAGTGAGAACGTGCCCCTTGTGGTGTTGCTGCCAAGGAATAGTCCCGCGTGTTCCTCGCCGCAGGGCTTTCGGAAGTAGGTGAGACGGTGTCCGGCGTTGCCGGCCGATGCCACAATGATGCGCCCCGGGCCAACTAATGCGTTGAGAACCTCGTAATAGAGTTGGTCGTCACCATTGGTATCCTCGGGCGCGCCCTCACTGAAGTTGATTACGCAAGGCTTGCCCGTGCGCTCGGCATGGTCGAAAATATACTTGAAGCCTAAGGCGTCGGTGGCCGAAGTGTATTTGTAGTAGAGCGTACTGTCAATGATGGCCGCATCATCGCCCGTTGCGTTGCACACCAAACATAGGTCTGCGGCGGGCGCGATGCCCACGTAGGGAGAGTTGTAGCCGCTTCCTGCCGCTATGCCGGCTGTGTGCGTGCCATGCGTTTGTGTGTCGCCATCGAACGGACGGCCTACTTTCAGCAGTTCATCCATGCCCCGATAGTCGCGGCCAACGTAGAATGGCGAGCCAAGGGTGTCGGGCGAGAGCTGGTCCCACATTGCCTGAATGCGATAGCGGGACAGGCTGCGGTCGTAGAAAGTGGGGTGGGTGAGGTCGAAACCTATGTCTTGCACTCCCACAAGTACGCCTTCGCCATCGAAAGCCTGTGGCAGCGCAATGCCCTCGTTGGCGGAATGCGCGTCCACCACTAAGCGGGTAGTGTCCATGAGAGCCGTGCAGGAGCGGCTACTCTCAATGCGCGTCACGCTGTTTTCGAGCGACAGCGCGCCAATGTTCTGCAATGGGATGGAGACAATGTGGATGTTGTTGGCAAAGGAAGCCAGTTTGCGCACGCCGTGGCGCAGAAAAAGCGAGTCGGCATTGCCTTCCACGCGCACAAAGGCCGACAATTCGCGTCCCCGTTGTTCTTTTGCGGGTGCTCCCTGGCGTTGTTGAAGCCGTGTCAGTGTGGCGGCCTCGCGCACGAGGGGAGAGAGTTTGTGATACGCCGCGTGCTGCGCGGCTGCTGGCAGTGCGGCTATGAGAAGCAGAAAGGGGAGGAGAGGGTGTCGCATTGGGCTGTTGTTTGAGGGTGATATGATGATTATGGGGAGACTTGGGGTGAGCGGATGGGATGTTGGGGATGAGCAAAAGGATTGTTTGTGGGGCGATGTTGTGGCGGCAAGGCAGCTTTGTCAGTTACACTTGGTCGAGGTTTCGCCGTGCTGACTGGCCTCTTCTGTAGGCTGATGGCGGCATTCCCGTGTGGTCTTTGAACTGTGTCGAGAGGTGAGCCGTGGAGCTGTAGCCCGCCTTGAAGGCTATTTCCTTGAGCGTCAGTGCAGGGTCTTCCAGCAGTTCTTTCACCCGCTCTATGCGCTGGGCTATGGCGTAGCTCTCGATGGTGCGTCCCTCGGCTTCCGAAAACAGCTTCGACAGTGCGCTATAATCCATCCCCAGTTCTTCGGAAAGTATGGCACTGAGTTTCATTCTTTGTTGTTGTGCCGCGTTGGCGTAGTGAATTTGGCGTATGATAACGTTCTTGATGCGCTCGACGGTTTGTTCCTTGCCTTCCTCTATCAGCTCAAAACCAATGTCGCGCAGCCGCTCCCGCAAGTCGGAAAGTTGGCTCTTTGTGGGCGGGGTGGCCACTTGTGCCAAGCCCAAATCCACCTTCTCGGGAACGAGACCAACGCCGCGCAGTGTGCTTTCCACCGCCATGACACAGCGTTGGCAAACCATGTTCTTGATGTGAAATACGGTTATCATGTCCATTTTTTAGTCTTAAACCGCCTCATGTCCCACGTTTCGGGTACTGTGAGGGCGTTGGTGGTGCAATGCGGGTTGTTGTATAACCCGTCGCAAGGTCAGTTTTTGTCAGTCTGTGGTTGCGTTCCTTCCGTGTCGTGAGGGGAAATCGGCGACTTGATGTGGGAGCTTTTGCCCGTCTGCTTTTGCCCTTTTTCTGGCTGGCTCAACTCTCTCAGGGTGTATACCATAATCGGAACGGTGAGGAGAAAGGCAAGAATGTCGCTCCAACTCTGACACATCTCTATGCCTTTCAGCCCAAACCAGCGCGGAAGCAGCACGATGAGGGGGATGAAGAACAGTCCGTTGCGTGCCGCTGCCAGCACATTGGCGCGCCACGGCTTGCGGCATGTCTGCGTAATCATGTTGCTTGCCATGATGGTGGCGTTGAGCGGAATCGTTGACAGTTGCCATCTCAGTGCCACAACGCCAATGGCTATCACCCCGGCATCGTTGCGGAAGATGGCGATAAGGTCTGCGCTGAAAAACCATCCCAGCGCCGACACGCACAGCAGGAACGCCGTGCCAGTGCCTACGGTGAACCACCACGCGCGTTTGAGCCTGTTGTGCAGCCCCGCGCCATAGCAGAAGCCACACAAGGGCTGAAATCCTTGCCCCAGTCCGATGACCACTGCCATGACAAGCATGGTGATACGCCCCACGATAGTCATGCCGGCGATGGCCTCATCGCCCCAAACGCCCGCGCCGTGGTTGAGCATTGTCGTTGAGATGCACAGCAATCCCTGCCTCATGAGCGACGGACTGCCACCGTAAAAGATTTCTTTTATGTCTTGCAGGGAAAGGGAAAAGTCGCGCCAGTGTACGCCTATGTTGCCATTATGGTGCGACATGCGAATCAAAATGGCGAAACTCACCACCTGCCCGATGACCGTGGCCAGTGCCGCGCCTTGTATTCCCATGCTGAGCGTGAAGATAAGGAGAGGGTCGAGTGCCACGTTGATGATGGCGCCGGTCACGATTCCCACCATCGCATAGGCGGCGTTGCCCTGCAACCGCAGCTGGTTGTTGAGCGTGAGCGATGAGGTGAGAAAAGGAATACCCAGCAGCGAGATGCCCAGATAGCGTTCCGTGAGCGGCAGGATGGTGGGTGTGGAGCCGAGAGCCAGCGAGAGCGGGCGCAGAAAGGTCAGCCCCAGCACCGTGAAAGCCACGCCGAGGAGAAACGACAGTACAAATCCGTTGGTGGCCATGCGGCGGGCGTTGCCTTGCCGCCGCGCTCCCAGCTCGCGGGCGATGTAGCTTCCCGAGCCGTGGCCGAAGAAAAAGCCGAACGCCTGCATGAGAAACATGAGCGAGAACACCACGCCCACGGCTGCCGTGGACGGCGTGTCGAGCTGTCCGACGAAGAACGTATCGGCCATATTGTACATTCCCGTCACCAGCATGCTGATGATGGTGGGCACGGCCATCGTTGGAATCACCTTGCGAATGGGCGCGGTGGTGAGATAGGTGTAGTTGTCGGTTCGGCTGTGCATTCCGCGTTCCCCGTTTTTATCTTTGATGGCCAGTAATGGTGGCCACAATGCGCTCGGCTGTGCGTCCGTCCCATCGCTCGGGAATAGCCGCTTTCTTCCATTTTCCTTGCAGCATCTCTGCCACGGAGCTTTGGAGCAACTCCGGGTTCTCCCCCACAAGCACGTTTGTGCCCACCTTCACCGTCTCAATATGTTCGGTGTAGCTGTTGAGCGTGATGCAGGGCACACCGTTGAACGTAGCTTCCTCGGCCACATTGCCCGAGTCGGTGATGATGCCAAGGGCATGGGCGGTGATCCAGCCAAACTCCAAATAGTTGAAAGGCTCTGCCAGCCGGAAGGCATCCAGTCCGCGAAGGGTTGCTATGCGTTCCACTTCTGTCCGCGCCTGTCCGCGCAGCGGGGCCACCACGGGCACTCCTGCGCGCTTGGCCTCTTCTGCTATGGCACACAGCATGGCTTCCAGCTTGCCTGTGTCGGCGATGAGTGCCTTGCGGTTGAGCGTGAACACCATGTAGGGTTGTCCCGCATAGGGGGCGAGCGCGGGGTGTTTTTGCAGGTCGGATGCCGTCTCCTCGATGCGCTGGTGGCAGAAGCGCAGGTTGTCGATGAGGATATTGCCCACCATGTACACCTTCGACAGTTCCGCGCCCTCACGGTTGGCTATGCTGTTGTTGCTGATTCCCGCCGTGAAGAGCAGGTCGGAGAGACCATCGATGACCAGACGGTTGATTTCCTTGGGCATCGTAATGTCGAAAGAGCGCGTTCCGGCGGCGATATGAGCCAGCAGAATGCCCTGCTTCTTGGTCACAATGGCCGTTGCCATCGTTGACGCGAGGTCGTCTACCACCACCACCGCATCGGTCTTGTGTTGCTGCAGGTAGACTTCAAAGCGCGACATCACCTGCCCGGTAAGCTCGTTCAGGTTCTCGCAGTCCACGTTCAGGCACACGTTGGGGCGGTGTATGCTCAAGTCATCGAAGAGCGTGCCCTCCAGTGTGGGGTCGTCCTCGCGCCCGGTGTAGACGAGTGAGTAGGTGATTGGTGCGTTCTCGCGGCGCAAGTTGTTTATCTGTCGGATGAGCGGAGCCACCTTGATGAAGTTGGGGCGTGCTCCGGAAACGATACATATCTCCATAACACAATGCTGATTTCTATGTTGCAAAGGTAAGGAATTTCCGTGAAAGAAGGCCGTTTGTGGCAGAATAACTTTGGGGTATCGTCTGCCGTGTGGTCTAAACCGCCGCTTGCCTGCCGCAGTGGCACTGCTTGAGCACGGGGTGTTTGCGGTTTTGCTGCGGACATGGTGAGGCCTTTTGTGGGCAGGGAAATCCTGTTGGGAAGCGAAAGGTATGGTTTGGCGTGGTAAAACCATACCTTTTACCGTGCAAAAGGTATGGTTTTGGGAGGCGAAAGCATACCTTTTGCTATATGCTTCATGCACAGCGGCTTACGCATTGTGCGTTACACGGTGGCTGTTGAGTTGACGGGTGCGGACAAATTAAAGCGTTTTTTCCTTTGCTTTGTGTTTGCTTTGTGCTATCTTTGCATGGTTAAAACATCAGAAAACATAACAAGAGGCTAAATAATGGAGAAAGAATTGCTGCCCAAAGTGGGGCATTATGATATGTTGTCTGAGCCGTTCCACTGCGACTTCTCGGGACGTTTGATGCCCGGCCATTTGGGAAACGCGATGCTGAATGCGGCCGATTTCCATTCCAACGACCGTGGGTTTGGCATGAACTACTTGAACACCATCCATCGCACTTGGGTGTTGAGCAGGCTGGCCATTGAACTTGAAGAGATGCCGGAAGCCTACGACAAGTTCTATGTGGAGACGTGGTGCGATGGTGCGATGCGCTTTTTCACGAGCCGTAACTACAAGGTAGGCAGTCCCGATGGGCGTGTGTATGGCTACGGACGCAGCATCTGGGCGATGATAGACACGGAGACGCGGCAGCCGGCCGACATCCTGGCCGTGCATGATGGGCTGATAGAGAGCTATGTGGACAAGGAATATCCTTGTCCGATGGCCAAGCCATCGCGTGTGGGAGGCGCGGTAGAAGTGCCGCTGACGCGCGAGGTGGATACGTTTTATAGTGATGTGGACGTGAATGGTCACATCAACAGTGTGAAATATATAGACCACGTGCTCGATTTGTGGCCCATCTCGTGGTATCGCGAGCACCGCTTGCGCCGCATCGATGTGGCCTATGTGGCCGAAAGCCATCAAGGCGACCGCCTGCGCTTCTATCGGCAGTCGCTCCCGGATGATGCCTTGGCGTTCAGTGTGCGCATCTGCAAGTTGCCAAAGGATGGCGAAGAGCGGGAAGTGTGCCGTTGTGAGCTGCGCTTTGTTTAGGCATGGGGCGTGCGAAGCGGGTGTGTCGGTGATGGCGCGCCGCGCTATGCCATCCAGACACTTGTGCCGTCGGTGACGGCAACCTCTTCCTCCATGAGGCGGGCGAGCACTTCTCCCGCCTCGGTTTGGCCAAACTGCTGCTTGATTTCGGTGATGCTGTGGCCTTGATGGTCGGAGAGCAGTTGCAGGATGCGTCCGCGCAGGTTGGTGTCGGGGGCTTTGCGGTGGCTCAGACACACGTCGCAGCGTTCGCAGTCTTTGCTCTTTTGCTCGCCAAAGTAGGCCAGCAGCTGTCGGCTTCGGCACTCCTCATCGTTTTCGCAATAGGCCGTCATGGCCTGAATGCGCTTCTCAAACTCGGCCTTTCGCTCTTCGTAGACGCTCGGACTGAGCGTTATCTCGCTGCCGTCTATGCGGTTTGTGGGGTAGCCGATGAGGGGAATGTTCTTGCGGGGAATGAATTTGACGATGCCTTTTTTGTTGAGTCCGCGCAGCGTGGCGTAGGTATCCTCGCGCGAGAGGTCTGCGTCCTTGGCCAAAAGCGTCTCATCGATGTAGCAGAAGTCTACGAACAGTCCGCCGTAGTTGCGCAGCAATGCCGTGATTACGGCACTCTCGTTGGGCGTGGCATAGTTGATTCGGTAGAGTTCATCGCGCTCAAGGAGGAATTTTATTCGTGCCTTGCTGTCTGGATTGGCATCGTAGGTAAGGTATCCGGCGCGTTGCAAAATCTCCAAGGCGGCGTGTACGTGGGTGGGGAAGTGCTTGAACGCGCGGCAGAAACGGTCTATCCCAAACTCAAATGTGTGGCCTTGTCCGCTGCCCACGCCAATCTCGTAGAAGTAGGCCAGCTGGTTGTATACCTTGCAGATGAGGTTTTTCTCGGGAAAAGTGGTGTCGATGCGTGCTTTTAGCTTTGTTGCGTCTCGGTGATTGTAAAGCAAAACGGCGTAGGCACGTTCGCCATTGCGCCCCGCTCGTCCCGCTTCTTGGAAGTAAGCCTCGATGGAACTCGGCGCGTCGGTGTGGATAACGATGCCCACATCGGGCTTGTCTATTCCCATTCCAAAGGCGTTAGTGGCCACCATCACGCGCACTTTGTCGGCTTGCCATTCGTTTTGTCGGCTCTCTTTCTCGCTCGGATCCAGCCCCGCATGGTAGTATGTGGCACTGATGCCGCTTTGCTGGAGCAGCCGTGCCGTGTCGCGCGTGGTGTCGCGGCTGCGGGTGTAGACGATGGCGGGGCCTTGGGTGGAGCGCAGGATGTGGACAAGTTCCGACTGCTTGTCCTGTGTTTTCCGAACGATATAGGCGAGGTTGGGGCGCGCAAAACTCATTTTGAAGACGTTGCCATCGCGAAAATGGAGTTGCGCCTGTATGTCCTCGA
The DNA here is from genome assembly GCA_964487905.1 of uncultured Prevotella sp. Taxonomy (GTDB): domain Bacteria; phylum Bacteroidota; class Bacteroidia; order Bacteroidales; family Bacteroidaceae; genus Prevotella. The sequence continues at coordinate 36,407 of CAZASQ010000014.1, forward strand.
CCACCTCTGGTGTGGCTGTGGCCGTGAGCGCGAGCACAGGTGCGCAGGGAATAAGTTGCCTGATTTGGGCTATTTGCAGGTAGGACGGGCGGAAATCGTAGCCCCATTGGCTGATGCAGTGGGCTTCATCAACGGTGATGAAACTCACTTTCATGTGGCGGAGTTTCACCCGGAATAGGTCGGAGCTAAGTCTTTCGGGCGATATGTAGAGCAGTTTGATGCCGCCAAAGATGGCATTTTCGAGCGTCTGTACAATCTCGTTGCGCCGCATTCCCGAATAGATGGCTGCCGCGCGGATGCCCTTTTGGAGCAAATGATCTACTTGATCCTTCATCAGCGAGATGAGTGGCGTGATGACAAGGCACACCCCTTCCATTGCCAAGGCAGGTACTTGGAAGGTGATGGATTTGCCTCCGCCCGTCGGCATAAGCCCCAGTGTGTCCTTTCCGCTGCCGATGCTCTCGATGATGTCGCGCTGGATGCCCCGGAAGTCGGGGTATCCCCAGTGCTCTCGCAGAATCTTTCTGTAGTCCATGACCCTTTCTCTGCCCGCTTGCGAAGCCCCTTTGTCGGGGCATTCGCTGCTATTCCGTCTCCGTGGGGCGTATGTCTTCTATCTGAAGCTGTATGGCACCGCGCTTGAAAACGTTGTCCTCGATGGTGTAGGCGATGTCGAACGACCGCTTCGACTTGATGTATCTTGCCGCCGCGCTCTGCCCGAAGGCGATGCCGTTCATGACGTTGTTCGACCTCGAATCAACGAGTTCGAGCTTGATGTGCTCCTGCTCGCGTCCCACAACCTTGGATGTGCCGAAGTCGTAGACGTCCTTTGTGCAGAAGACGGGCTTGGTATTGCCTGGCCCGAAAGGCGCGAACCGCTTCAAGTCGTTGTGCAGTTTCTTCGTAATATCCTTGAAGTCGACCACCGCATCAATGCGCAGGAACGCCTCTGTCTGCTCTGGCTGTATGTGACTGTCGACGTATGCCTGAAAGCGGGTGCGGAATTCCTTCACATCACTCCATCGGAGCGTCAGCCCTGCCGCATAGGTGTGGCCGCCAAAGTTGAGCAACAGGTCGCGACAGTTCTTCACTGCCGAGTAGATGTCGAACCCGGCAACGCTTCGTGCCGACCCTGTGGCAAGGTCGCCATCGCGGGTGAGCACGATGGTGGGGCGGAAATAGATTTCCGTAAGTCTGCTGGCCACGATGCCGATTACCCCCTTCTTCCAGTGCTCATCGTAGAGAACGATACTGTTCTGATGGCTTTGGCTCTCCAGCCGGTTGACAATTTGGTTGGCCTCCTCGGTCATCTGTCGGTCTATTCCCTTGCGCAGCTCGTTGTATTCATCAATGTGGCGCGCCTTGCACAAGGCCGTGTTGAAGTCGCGCTCCACCAGCAAGTCCACGCTTTCCTTGCCGTTTTCCATGCGTCCGCTGGCGTTGATGCGCGGTCCAATCTTGAAGATGATTTCGCTCATAGACAGTTCCCGCCCGCTCAGGCCGCAGATGTCGATAATGGCTTTCAGCCCTATGCTGGGGTTCTGGTTGAGCTGCTTGAGTCCGTGGAAGGCGAGAATGCGGTTCTCGTCCACCACCGGCACCAAGTCGGCGGCGATGCTCACGGCGCAAAAGTCGAGCAAAGGGATGAGCCGTGAGAACGGTATGCCGTTGTTCTTGGCGAAGGCTTGCATGAACTTGAAGCCCACTCCGCAGCCGCAAAGCTCCTTGAAAGGATAGGTGTCGTCCTTCCGCTTGGGGTTGAGCGTGGCCACGGCGCAGGGCAGGACATCATCGGGCACATGGTGGTCGCAGATGATGAAGTCGATGCCGCGCTCCTTTGCCTGCGCTATTTCATCGATGGCCTTGATGCCGCAGTCGAGAATGATAATCAGTTTCACCTCAGTCTCCTCGGCGTATCGCAGTCCTTTCTCGCTGATACCGTATCCCTCGTCATACCGGTCGGGGATGTAGTAGTCTATATTGGAATAGAACTGGCGCAGAAACCTGTATACCAACGCCACGGCCGTGCATCCATCGACATCGTAGTCGCCATAGACGAGGATTCGTTCCTTGCGCCCCATGGCATCGTTAAGTCTGTCGACGGCCAAGTCCATGTCCTTCATCAGAAACGGGTTGATGAGGTCTGCCAGCTGCGGACGGAAGAATCGCTTGGCCGCCGATTCGGTGGTGATGCCGCGATCGATGAGCAAACTCGTCAGCGTGGTGCTGATATTGAGCTTGTCGCTTAGTTCCTTAGCGGCTCGCTGTAGCTCGGGCGTGGGTGATTCGTAATTCCATTTGAAGTGCATTTATGTCGTTTTTTGTTTTTCTTCTTTAGGTATGCCTTGCGGCATTGTCCCCCTGGCTCTGCCAGAGGGCAATAAGGGAGTGTAAAGTTACGAAGATTATTCGGTAAATAGTATCCGTGCATAGTTTTTTTTAGTTTTGTTAAGGGTGGGATATCTGTGGGTGCTCGGGGCGTGGGGGTGGCAAACGGGTGTTGATAGTTCATGAAGTACTTGGGTTATACGGCGTTGGTTATATGCCATTCCTGTTATAATGGTGGCGATGGTTGAGGGAATGCCGTGTGCCGTGAATCTCTTCAATACGCGCCCCGTTCGTTTAATGGTGACGATAGTTGATGGAGTGCTCGATAAGTGGCGCGGGCACGCAAGGGAAAACATACACCAGCGATGCTTATAGTTGACGAAATGCGTGTTTTAGGGAGGTGAGGATGGTCTGTGGTGGGGTAATGCTTGGTGGTCACGGTGGGTGCTTTGAAAATGTGTGTGTGGCGTGCCGTTGTGGCCATACGTTATGGCTGCTGATGCAAAAGGTATGGTTTGATGGATATTTTTAATTTAAAAATATGAGATTTTTAAATTAAAAACTTGGAAAAAATAAATTAAAAATCTGAGAAAAATAAATTAAAAATAGGCGTGTTTTGGCGTGCTAAGGGGTATGCTTGCTAAGCTGTTGGTTGTTAAGGGGTTAAATGCTCGCTGCTTGCCGTGGTAGGGGCGCGTGGCCGTATCTTTGTGTTGTGGCTTGCGGTGATGGGTGGTGCTGGATAGTGTCTTTGTGTTGTGGTTGGTGAGCAGTGGCGGTTGAGGCTTGCAGGTGAAGATAGTGCTGGATGGTATCTTTGTGTTGTGGCTGGTGAGCAGTGGTAGCTTGCGGCTTGCGGGAGGTGTGGTGATTCGTTTTGGGTGTGCTTCCGTGTGCTGTGAGGGCTTTTTCCTGCTGCGTTGGGCGCAAAAAAATCCCGCAAGCATCGTACGGATGCTTGCGGGATTGCTTATGCTGTAAAGCGGGTGTTGCTTAGATGCCCATCTTCTGACGGATGTCGGCGGGGATGGCGTTCTTGTTCACGAGGTAGTCCATCGTGTTGGCGGCGATGAAGGTCTTGGTCATGTACCAAGTTCCCTTGTATTTGCCGGTCTCACCCCAAGAGTTCTTCACCATGTAGTACTCCTTGCCGTTCTGATCCTTGGCGATACCGTAGATGAGCATGCCGTGGTCGTCGGTCAGCTCCCAGTTGTCGAAACGCTCCTGGCGCTGCTCTTGCGTAGCGGTAACTTCGGGAACGTTTACGCCCAAAGAGTCGATGAGGTTTCTCTTCTTGGCTGCGGAGAGGCCGAGCCAGCGAGCCATGTCGCTGCCCTGCAGACTTTCCATCTTCTTGGCGTCGATCATGTAAGCCAAACCGTCGCGTGTGAAGCCCGGCTCGCTCACGTCTCCACCCCAAGCCACGGTGTAACCGTTCATGACGGCGTTGTCGATGATGCGCATCATCTCGTCCATCGGGAGGTTGTAGCTGGCCGGATTGCGCCAGTTGTCCTGCACCTCAACCACGAACTGGCTGTAGAAAGGATGGTGAGTGTAAGAAGTGATGGTCACATAGTCGTCCATGTTCAGACCAAGGCTTGCGGCGAAGCTCTTCGGAGTGTACTCCTTGCCCTCGTAGGTGAAGCTCTCGGGGCACTTGCCCAAGTAGGCATCGAGGATGCCTTGCAGTCCCGGCTTCCACTGAGTGGAGAGCTTGGATGCCTTGTTCTTGGCTACGCCGGCCACGTAAGGCTCAAGCAAAGAGAAGAACTCGTTGAAGTTATTGAGCGAGTCACCATAGAGAGAACCGGGGAACGGCATGGCATCCTCGGGGCAAATGCCGTAGTTCTTGAGGATGTAATATACATCGTAGGCAGAGCCACCCTGTGAGAACTGCATGTCGCCGTGGTAGCGCACCACTTGAACGGCGCGATCCATGTAGTCCTTGTTGGCTACGAAGCTCTCGCAGAGGTCGTAGGTCTTGCCGGTGCTCTTGAGGATCTCGGCCTCAAAGTAGCTCAGTGTGGAGTAAGCCCAGCACGTTCCGGAACGGTGTTGATCCTTGATGCTCGTGATGGGGTTCTGCTTTACCACGGTGAACACGGGCTTGTTGGGGTCTACCTTAGCCTGCTTCTTGCTCTTGGCGCTGGCACCAGAGGCCACGAGGGCTACGAGTGCCAATGCAATGATTTTCTTCATTTCTTTGTTGTTAGATAGTTATTGATTATTAATATAATGTTGCTTGATATGTGATGCGCGGTCGCTTGCGGCATTACGCTGGCTTATCCGCGCGCCTTGGCCATGAATTCCTCCACATCGTTCGGGTGGTATGGTATGCGGTCCTCGCCCAGGAAGCGGCAGCCATCGGCCGTAATGAGTATGTCGTCTTCGATACGGATGCCTCCGAAGTCCTTGTAGGTATCGAGCTTGTCGAAGTTGAGGAACTCCTTGCAGTGTCCGCTGGCACGCCAGTCATCAATGAGGGCGGGGATGAAGTAGATTCCCGGCTCGTCGGTAACGACGAATCCCTCCTCCAAACGGCGTCCCATGCGCAGCGCGTTGGTGCCAAACTGGTCGAGAACGGGACGTGTCTCCTCGTCAAAGCCCACGTAGATCTGTCCGAGGGCTTCCATGTCGTGTACGTCCATGCCCATCATGTGTCCCAAACCGTGGGGCAGGAACATGGCATGGGCACCTGCGCGGACGGCCTCCTCAGTGTCGCCTTTGGCCAAACCGAGTGCTTTCATGCCCTCGAAGATGATTTTGCACACACCAAGATGTACGTCCATGTACTTCACACCGGGCTTGGCCAGTTCCAAAGCGTAGTCGTGAGCTTTCTCTACCACGCTGTACACTTCCAACTGGCGCTGTGTGAACTTGCCATTGACGGGGAATGTGCGGGTGTTGTCGGAGCAATAGTGGTTCAGAGTCTCCGCTCCGCAGTCGCAAAGCACAAGGCGGCCGTCCTCCAACTCTGCCATTGAGGGGTTGCCGTGCATGATTTCGCCGTGCTGCGAGAAGATGGTGGGGAACGATACCATGGCTCCGAAGGAGTTGGCAGTGCCGTCCACCTGTCCGCCGATGAACTTCTCGGTCAGTCCCGGACGCGTCAGGCTCATGGCCGTGGTGTGCATCTTGTAGCCGATGACGGCGGCGCGCTCCAGCTCTTCAATCTCTTCCTGCGTCTTGGAGGAGCGCATTTTCACTACGGCGTGTATGAGTTCGAGGCTTGCGGCTTCCTTCTGCTGATTGGGATGGATGCCGAGCAAGTCCATGATCTGTATTTTGATGTCGTGCCGGTAGGGCGGCAGGAAGTGGATGCGGCGGTGCGAGCGCATGGCATCAGCCAGAATGGTGCGCAGGCTCTTCATCGGGGCGGTGTTGGCCACGCCCACCTCGGCGGCCATATCGGCCACGGAGTGAACAGAACCAAACCAAACGATGTCCTCGATGTCGATGTCATCGCCCACGAGGGTGTCCTTATTGTTGTCAACGTCGATGATGCCCACGAGGCCATCGCGCTTTTGGCCGAAGTAGTACAGGAAAGAGGAGTCCTGACGGAAGGGGTTGTAGCCATTGAACGGACCGTTGCAAGGGCTATCATTGTTGCCGAAAAGCACGATTATGCCGTCCTTGACGAGCTTCCGGAGTTCCTCGCGGCGGCTGGTGTACGTTGTTTTGCTGAACATAGCACTTGATTTTTAAGTTTTATTGTGCGCAAAGTTACAGAAAATAATCTGATAATTCTTACTTTTGCACACGCTTTTAACGTGTTTTATGCAAATCAACAGAAATACAGGACTGGTTTTGGAAGGGGGCGGAATGCGTGGTGTGTTCACCTCCGGCGTACTGGACGCTTTTATGCGGCACGAAGTCTACTTCCGTTACATCGTTGCCGTCTCGGCCGGGGCGTGCAACGGGCTTTCTTACATGTCGCGCCAGCCGAGGCGGGCGCGCTTCTCCAACATCGATTTACTGTCGAAATACGACTACATTGGGCTGCGCCACCTTGTCACGCAAGGCTGCATTTTCGATCCTGAGCTGCTCTACGAACGGTTTCCTCAGGAGCTTGTGCCCTACGACTACGATGAGTACTTCCGCAATGTGAACCGTGGATACACCTATGAGATGGTGGTTACGAACTGCAAGACGGGGCGTGTGGAGTACCTCAGCGAGGCGGATGGCAGCGCGGACAGGCTGATGCACATTGTGCAGGCTTCATCGAGCTTGCCCTACGTGAGCAAAATGGTGGACGTGGACGGACAACCGATGCTTGATGGGGGCATAGTGGACTCCATCCCCGTGGTGCGGGCGATGGAGACGGGGCATCCTTTCAACGTTGTAGTGTGCACGCGCAACAAGGGATGGCGCAACACGGGGCGCGACAGGAAGCAGCCTTTCTTTGTCTACAAGAATTATCCGCGCCTGCGCGTGCTGCTGAGCCGCCGCATAGAGGCCTACAATGAGCAGCTGGACTTGATAGACCGGCTGGAGGAGAGCGGCCAGATACTCGTGATACGTCCCGAAAACCCCGTTGAGGTGGGACGGATGGAGAAAGACACTGCCAAGCTGGAACGGCTCTACGAGGAGGGCTACCGGCTGGGTGATGCTTTTGTGAAGAAGTGGTGCTGACGTTTGGAAGGGCGTTCGGGCACGTCTTGCGTGCCCATGTGCAACCTCCCGCCTCGCAGTGCTTATAGCATTGAGGGGCGGGAGGTTACGTTTAACGTTGTCATACGTATGGTTTTACCGCGCAAAAGGTATGGTTTCGCGCTGCAAAAGGTATGGTCTTGGAAGGCAAAACGTATGCTCTTGCGGCGCATGGCGCACGTGTGGCGGGATTACTTCAGCAGATCGGGGCGCAGACGGCGCGTGCGCTCCATGGCTTGGTCGAACTCCCACTGGCGAATCTTGGCCTCATTGCCCGACAGCAGTATCTCGGGCACGTGCCATCCATTGTATTCCCGTGGCCGCGTATAGATGGGGGCGGAGAGCATATCGTCCTGGAAGCAGTCGGAGAGCGCGCTCTGGTCGTCGCTGATAACGCCGGGCACGAGGCGCACCACCGCATCGGCTATGATGGCGGCGGGAAGCTCTCCCCCGGTGAGAACGTAGTCGCCCACGCTGATTTCGCGCGTGATGAGATGGTCGCGCACGCGCTGATCCACGCCCTTGTAGTGGCCGCAGAGAATGATGAGGTTGCCTTTCATTGACAGGTCGTTGGCCACTCGCTGCGTGAGCTGTTCGCCATCGGGCGATGTGAATATCACTTCATCGTAGTCGCGCTCGGCTTTCAGTGTGGAGATGCAGCGGTCGATAGGGTCTATTTGCATGACCATTCCGGCCTGTCCGCCGAACGGATAGTCGTCTACGCGCTTCCATTTGTCGAGCGTGTAGTCGCGAAGGTTGTGCAAGTGAATCTCGGCCAGCCCCTTTTTTTGGGCGCGCGCAAGGATGGACTCGTGTACGAAGCCCTCCAGCATTTCGGGCAATACGGTGATAATATCTATTCTCATAGGGTGCAAAGTTAGCCATTTTTCTTTTTTCAGGCTTCTTTGGCGGGGCTTTTTTGCCATATGGCCCCCTTTTTCGGTGTGGGTGGCGGGTGTGGGGGCGAAAGTTCTCCTTGCGTTATGATAAGAGTGCGGGTTTCTTCTTCCCCGGTTTGTAGCGGTGTGAGGTTGCTTCGAGCTCTTGGCGATTAATCAGTATCTGTTTCATCATCACCGTTTTGTAGCGGTGTGTCGATTCTGTTCTCCTTATATAATAAATAGGAACGCGAGGCGACACATTCTGTTTAAGGCGGTACGGGATGAGGGAAAACAGTTGGTGCGCCTATGAATGTGAGGCAGCGTGTTGCGTTTTGATTCTTCCTTTCAGCGCATGCAGATGGTGGAACAGCCTATTGTGCGAAGCGGTGTGTAGCGTTTTGGGATGGTTGGGAGGCAATGGGGCGTTCCTTGTTCGGATTTTTGGAAAAAGAAACAAGGCTGCTGACCACAAGTCAGCAGCCTTGTTTTGTGTGTTATTGTAAGAGGTGGTGGGGATGAATGGGTGTTTGGATGCCGCCTTCTCTTGCTTTTGTGGCCGTTGCCACAACCCGCAATGGATTGTGACAACGTGAGCTTGAATGCCCCTTTTCTTGCTTTTGTGGCGTTAGGTGTGCGGATAGCGTGAGAAGAAGGGGCTTGTTTGCACGTTGCGGGCGTGGCCTTGGGGGCTGCTCGCACGGTGGCTGGAAGGGGAAGAGTGGCTTTTTCAGCTCATGCCCCTGGCCTTGAAGATGCGCTCCTTGGCATTGTTTATCTCTTGAAACTTGCGCTCGGCGGCTTTCTTCACGTCTTCTCCGAGTGTGGCAACGCGGTCGGGGTGGTGCTTCAGGGCCATCTTGCGGAAGGCGGCTTTCACCTCGTCATTGCTCGCGGAGGGCGAAACGCCCAGCACCTTGTAGGCTTCTGCCAGTTTGTCAGTGTCGTTTTGTGCAGCCTGTTGTTTGCTTTCCTGCCCCATATTGAGCATGGACACCACTTCCGAGGGATCCAGCCCCATGTAGTAGGCCACCTCCGTGAGCGCGTCTACTTCCTCTTTGGTCACCACTCTGTCGGCTTTGGCAATGGTGACGAGATAGTAGAGCAGCTGCAGGCGTTCGCTCACGCTGGTGTTCATGCGTATTTCCGCGCAACTTTTGCGTATGTCTTCCTTGAAGAGGGGCATTCCCCGTTGCTTCTGAAGTTCGAAAAGGCGCAGCAGAATTTCCTCGCCTTGCGCCACGGCCGCCTCACCGAAATTCTGGCGGAGGAACTGTCGCACCACCTCCATTTCCGAATGCATCACTTTTCCGTCTGCGCGTATAATATAAGAGGAGAGCACGAGCAGCGAGAAAAGGAAAGAGTTGCGTTGCTGTTCGGCATTGTATTCCTGGCCAAAGGTGTGAGTGTGGTCGCGTGCGTTTCCGTTAGTGCCGTCGTTGGACGATTTGTCGCTGTTGAGGGCATCATCGAGCATGCTGCCGGTACAGTATCCTACCAATGCGCCTAATATGCCTCCGGCTGCCCAGCCCAGTGCGCCGCCAATCCATTTGAGTATTGCCATGTCTGAAAAACTTGTGTCTAAAATGCTTGAATGTGCTATTTGCTGAAAAAACAGTGCAAGGCGAGCATAACGAAGTTTGCTTCAATTGCCGCGCCAAATGCCTGTTTAGTGCAAGGATAATGCAAGGCGAGCACAATGAAACCAGCTTCAATTGCCGCGTCGCAGTCTATCTTGTTGCAAAGATAATGCCAAAAAAGCAAACCGCCAACAAAAGAGTGGGCGAAAATGGCGGCTATGGCGTGTGGTTCGGGGCGTTTTTTTGTGCGGCAAAAGCTGTTTCTTGCAGTTAGATATTTGCCTCCCTTGTGCAGTGACGATGAACTTTTTGTACTGAAATGGCCGCTTTCCGGGAATGCTGTGTGTAGGAGGCGTGTGGGGAAACGTATGCTTATGTTGTCAAAGATTATGATAATCGGGAATCTCGGGAAGGAATAAGTATTTTTGATTGTCGTAGTCCATTTTGCAAATATAGGTTTGCAGGCCATTGCTCACCACAAGGTAGTCGACGTGGAGCAGCAGGTTGTAGACGCTGATTTGGTCGAAAACCTTTTGCGTGATGGCAATTTCCGGGGCTTTGTATTCGATAATCATCCGTGCGCGGAGGGCGGAATCGTAGAGTACAGTGTCGGCGCGCACGGTCTTGTCGCCCACAGAAAGCCGAACCTCGTTGGCCAAAAGGGCGGTGGGGAAGTGCTTATGGTCGGTGAGGAAATGCACAAAATGCTGGCGAACCCACTCCTCCGGGGTGAGGGCAACGTAGCGGCGGCGTATCACATCGAAGATTTTATGTTTCCCTTGCTCCGCTTTGATGCGTGCGGGGTAGGGCGGGAGGTTGAGCTTTGTTATTCCTAAATTTTGTAATTCCATAGTTTATCATTACCTTTGCAAAGGTACATAAAAAGCGGGAGAAACCTTTCGGAACTCCCGCAAAGGTGAGTGAAAAGCGGAAGGAGCTTGTTGGAGTTCCCGTTTTTCCAAATTGAAAGACAATCAAACAGCACAGATATGCCAGCAAAGCAAGGCTCGACCTTTGAAAGCATCATGAGCGACCTTAAAGCTCGGAAGTTTTCTCCTATATATATATTGATGGGGGAGGAGGCTTATTACATCGACAGAATCTCAGATTACTTGGATAAGAACGTGCTCAAGCCCGAAGAGGTGGACTTCAACCGCACGGTTTGTTTTGGAAATGATGTTTCTGCCGCACAGGTGGTGGACATTGCGCGCCGCTATCCGATGATGGCCGACCGACAACTGGTCATTGTCAAGGAAGCGCAGAACGTCAAACAACTGGAGCCGCTGGAGAAGTATCTCGCCAATCCAATGCCTACCACCGTCTTGGTGTGGTGTTATAAGAACGGGAAAATTGATGCCCGGAAAAACAAAAAGCTCCTTACGGTGGCTCAATCTGTGGGTGTTGTGTTTGAAAGCAAAAAACTTTACGATAGTCAGCTTCCCGCTTTCATCAAGGATTATTTGAGAAAATGCGATGCCACGGTTGATGAAAAAGCGTGCCAGATGATAGCCGAGCACGTGGGAGCTGACCTAAGCCGTCTTGTCTCCGAATTGGACAAGGTTCTCATCTCTTTAAAAAATACGGACAAAAAGATTACGCCCGAAATTGTGGAACGTGAGATAGGGGTGAGCAAAGACTTCAACGGCTTCGAGCTGCGTGATGCTATCGTGAGGAAAGAGGTGGTCAAGGCAAATCGAATAATCAAATATTTTGACAGCAATCCCAAAGCTGGAAGCATCTATGCTTTGCTTCCTTTAATCTTCAATTACTTCCAAAACTTGATGATAGCCTACTATTCTCCTGGGCCAAAGACTGAGCAGGGCATTGCCGCTGCGCTGGACTTGCGGGGTGCATGGGGAGCTAAGGATTATATTATGGGCATGAGAAACTATTCGGCGCGCAAAGTGATGGACATCATTGCGAAGATTCGGGAGACGGATGCAAAGGGAAAAGGCATAGACAATCACAATACGACAGCTGGAGAACTCATGAAAGAGCTTGTTTTTTTCATTCTCCATTGAGAAAAACGGCCTTTTTCGAAACTGAAAATAGCCAAAAAATGACCTCCAACCAGCCGAAAACGCTTGTTTTTTGAGCTGGTTGGAGGTTTTTCATAAGGCGGTTTTTTAGCCTCAACTTTGTATTTTTCAGCGGTTTAACCTCGTTTCCCGCTTCCATTTTCAGCGTTTTTTGACGCGTTTGAATTGCCGTTCGTCAATTCTTTCAAGGTGGCTTTTTTCTCTCGTTTCTGAACTCTCGAATTTACGTTTGCACTTTTTTAATAATTAAAAAACTGACAAATGGATTTCGAAAATTAAAATCGCGAACGCGATAAATCTAGGATGATGAATTTAATAAATAAAATTCAGAATTGGTTTGGATAAATTAAAGTGGTTTTAAAAAGGTGATTTTTAGATTTCAAAAACCAAAAGAATAAGTATTCGGATAGAATTGTTGTTGTGTAAACAACTGAAAACGAGATTGTTTGGAGAAAACTTTCAAAAATCATGCAATAAAAAATGGTTTTTTGCGGCTTAATTTTGGAATATTGAAAACTATGCTGTTATTTGCTTGAAAATAAACCGTTTAAAACCCAAAGAATTAGGCTGAAATCTTAAAGTCTTGGTTATGTGTGGTTTAGTGCGTTATTTTTAGAATTCTAAAAACTAAATTTCTGATTTCTAAATCATAAATACTAAAACTTGAAATTGTTGGTTTATAAATTAAAAACAACTGGTTTTATATTTCTCTAAAAATATTTTGAGAATTGAAATTTTTGCTTTACCTTTGTAAAATCAAATAAAAGAGCGACCAACGGTCGGAAAACGCATGGTAGAAGGAGAAATGTCAGACAGAATCAGGTTGCTGATGGACAACCAGCACCTGAACCAGCAGAGCTTCGCAGAGTTTCTTGGAATGTCATCGGCTACGCTGAGCAACATTATTAATAAGAAGCAGAAGCCCACTTTGAATACAGTTGAGGCCATCACGAAGAAATTTACGAAGCTGAGCCTTGACTGGTTGATGTACGGTCAAGGCTCTATGTTTAAGGATCAGCAGACAGATGCCTCCTCGGCATCAGACGCTTTGCAGTCGGAAGGTCAGCTGCCCTTCGATGGCGGTCATGCTGCCCTACCCTCGTGGGAAACAGAAGCCTCCGCGGGAGTTGCTGCGGGGCAGACGATGCAGCAACAGCCGAAAATGCAAATCAAATATGTTGACAAGCCGCAACGCAAGATTACGGAGATACGCATCTTCTATGACGACCAGACGTGGGAGAGCTTTGTTCCCAAAAAATGATAGCTTGGGAATGAGCGTTGAGGTAACGAAGCTGAAAAGTGGCTTTCTAAAATATTTACATTCACTTAATGCTATCTTGCACTTCAAAAAGCGATTTTCAATACCATACCTTTTGCTCTGCCAAACCGCACCTTTTGCCATGCGAGAGGTGCGGTTTGGCGTTCTAAAACCTTACGTTTGGTTTTTTCATCGTTTTTTGCCTCATTTTGTTCCTTTATATATAAGGAGAAGAAAGTAAACATACGCTACAAAATCAGAGCTGTTCCCAGTCTTCATCCATCACTTTTCATGCTTGGCTCGTGCTGTGCCTGCATAGGCTGTAAAGAAAGAAAACCTTTTCTTTGCCGTTTAGCTGCTTTTTCGTATCTTTGCATAGCAAAAACAATCAAGCGAAAATGAAGAAGTATATTCTTGACCTGCGGGTCGCCTCCGTTCAGCATATTCAGGGGAAGTATGTGTTGCTGAAGCTCTCTTCCGACACCCCGCTCCCTGCCATGCTGCCTGGGCAGTTTGTTGAAGTGAGGGTGGACAACTCGCCCCAAACATTCCTTAGGCGACCCATATCCATCAATTTTGTAGACCGTGAACGCAATGAGTTGTGGCTGCTTGTGGCCGCAGTGGGTGAAGGCACGCGCCATCTGGCCGCGCTTTCCGAGGGCGACACGCTGAATTGCGTCCTTCCCTTGGGCAACGGATTCACGATGCCGCGCACTGCTGCCGACCGTTTGCTGCTCGTGGGTGGCGGCGTAGGCGTTGCGCCCCTGCTCTATTTCGGGCAGGAAATGCTCCGCCAAGGCGTTCAGCCCACATTCCTGCTGGGCGCGCGCAGCGAGGCCGACCTGCTGGAACTGGACGAGTTTCGCCGCGTGGGGCGCGTGTTTGTGACCACCGAGGACGGTACGGCCGGCGAGAAAGGCTTCGTCACCAACCACTCCATCTTCCAGCGCGAGCAATTCGACCAAATTTCCACCTGTGGCCCTATGCCGATGATGAAGGCCGTGGCGCGGCTGGCTCATGAACTGGGCGTGCGCTGTGAGGCATCGCTGGAAAACATGATGGCCTGCGGGCTGGGCGCGTGTCTCTGCTGTGTGGAGAAGACCACGGAGGGCAACCTTTGTGTGTGCAAGGAAGGCCCCGTGTTTGACGTGCGCAAGCTGCTTTGGTAGCCTGCAAGTCAGCTTCCGCATGCCTTCCGTTTGGCGTGCGTGCGGGAAAAGAAATTCAATTATTGTCAAGAAAAATACAATCAGATGGCAAATCTAAATGTTAAGATAAATAGTCTTCATTTGAAGAATCCCGTAATGACGGCTTCCGGCACTTTCGGCTACGGCTTGGAGTTTGCCGATTTTGTGCCGCTGGATGCCCTTGGCGGCATCATTGTCAAGGGAACCACGCTCCATGCCCGTGAGGGAAACGACTATCCGCGCATGGTGGAGACCGCGCATGGCATGCTCAATTGCGTGGGGCTGCAGAACAAGGGTGTGGACTACTTTGTGCAGCACATCTATCCGGAGGTGAAAGACATCGACACAAACGTGATTGTGAACGTGAGCGGCTCATCGCCCGAGGACTATGCCGAGTGCGCGGCGCGCCTGAACGGGCTTGACGGCATACCCGCCATAGAACTGAACATCAGTTGCCCCAATGTGAAGAACGGCGGAATGGCTTTCGGTGTAACTGCAGCCGGGGCGGCATCGGTGGTGAAGGCCGTGCGTGCGCGTTATGACAAGGTGCTCATCGTGAAGCTCTCGCCCAACGTCACCGACATTGCCTCCATCGCCCAGGCGTGCGAGGCCGAGGGCGCAGATGCCGTTTCGCTCATCAACACGCTGCTGGGCATGTCGATAGACATAGAGAAGCGTGCGCCGAGGCTCAGCATTCGCACGGGCGGACTGAGCGGCCCGGCAGTGAAGCCGGTGGCTGTGCGCATGGTCTACGATGTGGCGCGTGCCGTCAAAATACCCGTTGTGGGTTTGGGTGGCATCATGACGGCCGAGGACGCCATAGAGTTCTTGATGGCCGGTGCCACGGCCATAGAGATAGGAACAGCCAACTTCGTAGATCCGGCGGTGACCTTGAAGGTGCGCAACGGCATCAATGAGTGGCTCGATCGCCATGGCTGCCATTCTGTCAGCGAGATTATCGGCGCGGCGCGCTAAGGGAAAGCATTTTGTGCGCTTGGCTTAGGCAGCAAGTTTCTTAGGAAAATGGATTAGCTGTTCAGCGTTTTTAGGATTTGTAAACTACGGCAATGGGGTGCTCCGAAAGGTTCGGAGCACCCCATTGTTGTTTTTTATTTGTGCTTGTTTGGCTTCGTGCGGAAGCTCTGATATGCCGTTTGGGAGGGATGTTGTGGGGGGGAGAAATGAGGCGTTTTTCCCTCCATCTCTTCGTAAGAGACGAAGATTCGCTGCAAAGGTAAACAAAAGAAAGCAAAGAAAAGCA
Organism: uncultured Prevotella sp.; assembly: GCA_964487905.1. Classification (GTDB taxonomy): domain Bacteria; phylum Bacteroidota; class Bacteroidia; order Bacteroidales; family Bacteroidaceae; genus Prevotella. The sequence goes on from CAZASQ010000014.1 coordinate 51,588, forward strand.
TATTAAAGGCATAAAAACCTTTGGTGGGCAAGCAAATAAGGCTTATGCGGATGCTGCTTTATGCGCCAAACGCAAAGATTCCAATGCTTGCCAAACTGCATGATTGCTGGGCAAAAGGGTGGCTGGAACATCAGCCTTGTGACTGATAGTCAGGCTTCTTGGTGTTGTATTCGTCTCTTACGAAGAGACGGAGGGATATTTGCTTGACAAAGACCACCGTCAGCAGTCAAAAGAAATAATGGAACAACCGCATGGTGTAGAAAGGGCTTGATAGTCCATTGAGGTGCTATGCGGAGAGTTCTTGTGTTAAATATGGAAGAACCGAAACATATAGATAGGCAGACGCCAAATGGTGCAGAACTGAATTTGGAAGCCCTTTACAAGATTGCGCCTTCGTGCTTCACGGAGGCAAAGGGCGATGATGGAGAAGTACGTTGCGTTGTAGATTTCAACAAACTCCGTTTACTTCTCGGTGATAATGCCGTGGAGGATGCTCCCGAAGTGTACGACTTCACCTGGGTGGGTAAGCGTGCTGCCTGGCAAGAGGCTGCTGCACCTATCAATAAGACCTTGCGTCCTTGCCCCGAAGAGAGTGTGGATTGGGACAATACGCAGAACCTCTACATCGAGGGAGACAACCTTGAAGTGTTGAAGCTGCTACAAAACTCTTATATGGGTAAGGTCAAGATGATTTATATTGACCCGCCTTATAATACGGGGAATGATTTTTTGTATAAGGATTCTCGTTCATTATCTACAGAAGATTATAATGATGCCATTTCCGATGATGAAGGACGTAGATTGATTAAGAATACATATTCTAATGGTAGTTTCCATTCGGACTGGTGTTCTATGATGTATGCAAGGTTGATGGTGGTGAGAAATTTACTAAAAGAGGATGGTGTCGTTTTTATTTCTATAGATGATAATGAAGTGGAAAACTTGAAAAAGGTTTGTGATGAAATTTTTGGAGGGGCTAATTTTGTTGGTCAGTTAATATTGAAGACGGCAACAGACAATAATCCTTCTCAGATAAACATAGAACATGAGTATATGGTATGCTATGCAAAAAACAAGTTTATTCAAAAGAATTGGACACGTCAAAGCGAAGCTGCAAGTCTCATTGTTCAACAATATAAGCAATTAAAAAAGTATTATACGGACAATAATGAAATACAAATAAAATTGAGAGAATGGATTAAAGCCCATAAAGATATACTCCCTCAAGTTGCACATTATAATAATGTTGATGATAAAGGCGTTTATAGTAGTTCTAGTAACTCTTCTAACCCTCATCCTGGTGGGTATATGTTTGATATAATCCATCCTATAACAGGACAATCCTGCCCTAAGCCTGCTAATGGCTGGCGTTGGCCAGAGAACACCTTCAAAGCATATGATGTTGATGGTGAAATAGAATGGGGAAAAGATCATACAACACAGCCCCATATAAAGAAACGTATTGAGACTTCTGTTGAGTATTTGAGAACTCTCATTTACGAGGATAATCGTGCAACAACTAAGATGGTTGTAGATCTTTTTGATGGTCACAAAGTTTTTGATAATCCAAAACCTGTTAGTGTTTTGTTACGTATTATAGATTTTGTTTCAGAGAAAGATTCTATTGTTTTAGATTTTTTCTCTGGCTCTGCTACAACTGCCCATGCTGTGATGAAACTCAATGCAGAGGATGGAGGAAACCGAAAGTTTATCATGGTGCAGCTTCCCGAAAAAACAGCCGAAGATAGCGAAGCCTACAAAGCTGGTTACAAAAACATCTGCGAAATCGGAAAGGAACGCATCCGTCGTGCTGGAAAGAAAATAAAAGAAGAGAATCCATTGACCACACAAGACCTTGATACGGGCTTTCGAGTGTTTAAGTGTGATAGCAGCAATTATAAAGATGTGGCTTTTGCTCCCAAGGATTATAACCAAGGAATGTTGGAGGGCTTGCTTGACAACATTAAGAGTGACCGCACCGACCTTGACCTGCTGTTTGATTGTATGCTCCGCTGGGGCGTGGAATTGTCCTTGCCTTTGAGCACAACAAAGGTGGATGGCTGCACGATACACAATGTGAACGATGGCGAGCTTGTGGCTTGTTTCGATGGAAGTGTGACGGAAGCCGTGATTGATGCCATTGCCGACTTGTCGCCTTTGCGTGTGGTATTCCGCGACAGCAGTTTCAGCGAAGCCGCACAAAAGATGAACCTCTTTGAACTCTTCAAGCAGAAATGCGACTGGACGGACGAGGAGGCAAAGAACAATGTGCGCGTTATCTAAAACACTTCGTGGACTATGGCCAAGAAACTGACACTGAAATTCAAGAACCAACAGTTCCAGACGGATGCGGCGCGGGCAGTGACCGATGTGTTCCGTGGGCAGCGCAACCAGTCGATGGTGGAGTTCACGCACGACATGGGACGCTCGTCAGATGGCTCACAGGATCTCTTTGATGTTGTGGGCTTCCGCAACCAGCCGCTTACTGTTCCCGCCGGGCAGATATTGGAAAGCATCCGGCAGATACAGATGACGGCACAACTGCGTCCGTCGGAAACAATAGATGCCAGCGACTTGCGCCTGACCATCGAAATGGAGACAGGAACGGGCAAGACTTATACTTACATCAAGACGATGTATGAGTTGAACAAGCTCTATGGCTGGAGCAAGTTCATCATCGTGGTGCCGAGCATCGCCATTCGTGAAGGTGTATGCCGCTCCTTTGAAATCATGAGCGAACACTTTGCGGCAGAGTACGGCAAGCGCATACAGTCGTTCATCTACGACTCCAAGCAACTGACCAAGATTGACCAGTTTGCCAGCGACTCGAACATGCACGTGATGATAATCAACACACAGGCGTTTGCCGCCCGTGGCGAGGATGCCCGACGCATCTACATGAAACTGGATGCCTTCCGCTCACGCAAGCCCATTGATGTGATAGCCGCCACAAGACCTATCCTTGTCATAGACGAGCCGCAATCGGTGTTGGGAGCCGACAAAAAGAACGCTACACGTGAAAAGCTGAAAGAGTTTAAGCCGTTATTCACCTTGTTATATAGTGCCACGCACAGAGCCGGTGATATAGTGAACATGGTTTATCGCTTGGATGCTATGGATGCCTACAACAAGAAGTTAGTGAAAAAGATTTCTGTGAAGGGTATCAGTCAGCATGGCAGCACTGCAACCAATGGTTATCTCTATTTGGAAAGCATTGAGCTGTCAAAAGGCAATCCGCGTGCCCGTATTGGCTTTGACAAGAAAGGGGCAAGCGGAGTAAGACAAGTGACGCAGTTGGTGAGTGACGGATTTGACATCTATCAGCAGTCGGGCGGGCTGGAGGAATACGCCAACGGCTATCGCATAGAAAGCATTGACGGCTACAACCGCTGCATACGCCTGTTGAACAACACGGTTTTATACGAGGGTGACATGATTGGACGTGTTAACGACATCTATGTGCGCCGCCATCAGATACGTGAGACCATCCTCTCGCACATCAACAAAGAACGCCAGCTGTTCAAGATGGGCATCAAGTGTCTCTCGCTCTTCTTCATAGACCATGTGGATAATTACCGTGTCTACAACCCGGGAGGCGGCACAAGCAAGGGGCAGTTTGCGGAAATCTTTGAAGAGGAATATGCCAAGATTGCAGGCGCACTGCAGCTGCAAGCCGATGACTCACAAGAATACATAGAATACCTGAAACGATGGAAGGCGGAAGAGGTACACAATGGCTATTTTTCCCGTGACAAGAAAGGCCGCTTCATTCAGCCATCAAAGACAGAGTTGAAGAATGAGAGCAGTAATGACACTTCGGCGTATGACCTCATCATGAAAGACAAAGAGAAGCTGCTGTCGTTTGATGAACCCACGCGCTTCATCTTCTCACACTCTGCCTTGAAGGAAGGCTGGGACAATCCGAATGTGTTTCAGATATGTACGCTGAAAGACAGCGACAACCAGACAAAGAAGCGGCAGGAAGTGGGGCGCGGTATGCGCTTGTGCGTAAACAGCCAAGGTGAACGGCAGGATGAGACTGTGCTGCATGGTCGTGTGTTTGAAGTGAATGAACTGACCGTCATTGCCAGTGAGTCATACAACTCTTTTGCCGCCAAATTGCAAACAGAAATTGCCGAGGCCGTAGGCGAACGTCCTATTAAGGTGCAATCGTCTATGTTCGCCGGTATGCTTGTAACTAATGCACGTGGCGAACAAAAGACGTTGGATGAGGATGATGCACAGGATGTTGTCTTTACACTTCGCATGAAAGGCTACATCACCAAGCAGGGACGACTTACCCAACAGTTCTACGACAACAAGCAGCAGGGAACGCTTGACTTTGGAGATGATTACAACGAATACAAGGCTGACATCGTGAAGCGGCTGGATGCCGTATTCAATCCCGATGCCGTCAAACCAGAGAATGCCCGACAGATACGTGAGGCCAAGTTTGACTCGCAGAAGTTTGAGCGCAAGGAGTTCCAAGAACTGTGGCGGAAGATTAACCATCAGACTTACTATACCGTTGGTTTCAAGACGGAAGACCTTATCGAACGTGCCGTCATAGAACTGGACAATCACCTGAGAGTATCGGAAATAAACATTCAGGTGACGACTGGCACGCTCAATGAGATAAAGAACAAGCAGGAACTTGCGGAAGGCACAGCCATGAAGGTGACAGGCGCAGCCACGCACGCCGTCAAGGAACTGGCGAGCGAGAACGTGAAGTATGACCTCATCGGCAAATTGGTTGAGGCCACCGGGCTGACGCGTCGTGCCATCGTTACCGTCTTGCAGAAGATAAGCCCCAATACCTTCTATAAATTCAAGGCTAATCCCGAAGAGTTCATCATCAAGGCTGGCAACATCATCAACCAGTGCAAAGCCATTGCCGTAATTGAGCACGTGGCATACCACAAGCTCGACAAGACCTTTGACTCTGACATATTCAGCACGTCAGCCTTGAAGGGCAAACTGGGTGTCAACGCCATGGAGTCGCAAAAGTCACTTTACGACCTTGTTGTGGTAGACTCGCAAGGCATAGAGATGAACTTCGCCCAAGCACTTGAGCATCAGAATGAAGTCATTGTCTATACCAAACTGCCTGGTGGATTCTACATCAACACTCCTGCCGGACACTACAACCCCGACTGGGCGATCGTATTCAAGGAAGGCACCGACATCAAGCACGTCTATTTCGTTGCCGAAACCAAAGGCTACAGCGATGACGAAGTTTTGGACTACCGCAGTGCTGAACGCGTGAAGATAGAGTGTGCCCGCCGCCACTTTGCCACCATCTCCAACAGCACAGTTACCTATGATGTAGTAAAAAGCTATGCCGATTTGAGGAATGTGATAACAAAGTAGTATAGTATCTCCGTCTCTTTATATTCCTGCCACGGAGAAAGGCTCAATGCCGGCCATCAACTTGCCAGCCATTGAGAGAGCCAAGGCAGACAGTGCCGAGGGGCTTTTCAAACTGTTTCCACCGCCAGTGTGAACTGCCACAATGCGTCCTTTTGTCAATCCCTCATGGGCGGGATGGGTGCCATCGGCTGACCATTGCGGAGGGCAAGCGCAAGGGCTGCAAAAGGCTTTGCGCTTTTGCGGGAAATACCTAAAAAAGGTGAGAAAAAAATGTTTTGCTTGGTCGAAGATGAATAAAAAACCGTAACTTTGCGCTTGAAAGAGAGAAGAAAGGGCGCGGCTACCTGGTTGCGGACCCGCCTTTGACCGATTGCCTGTGAGGGATGCCGTGAGAGGGATGCCCCGATGGTGATTGGCAGTCTGTCGCAGAGCGAGCGTGGCAATCATCCCCGCGCTCCTTTACGTATGCAAAGGTACGGCTTGAGAGCCTTTTCCGCAATACTTATTAATTGGTATTTCCCCTAAATACCTATAAATGGTTATTGCGTGATTGTGGAAAAAGCCGTTATTTTGCACGTTGAACACAAACCGGCCTTGAAGGCCGGGGCAAGACAGAGCAAGATGAAAATACAGAAAACATACCAGGAGACCGATAAGATGATTAATCTTATCCGGGACAATTACGACCTTTTGCAAAGTCTGGGCAGTTTCGGCATCAGTCTGGGCTTTGGCGACAAGACGGTCAGAGAGGTGTGTGAGCAAGAGCATGTCGATACTTACACTTTCCTAACCGTCGTCAACTTCACCATCAACGGATACCGGGGGGCGGACGAGAGCGACCGAATCTCCATTCCCACGCTCATGAAGCACCTCAGGGCGAGCCATGAGTACTATCTCGATTTTCAGTTGCCGTCCATCCGCAGGCAGCTGGAAGAGGCGCTGGATGCCAACGACAACCTTGCGCGGCTCATTCTGAAACTCTACGATGAGTATGCCCACTCCGTGCGCAACCATATGCAGTACGAGGAGAAAACCGTGTTTCCCTATGTAGAGCAGCTGATGCAGGGGCAGAGCAGCGACAAGTATGACATTCAGACCTTTTCGCGCCATCATGGGCAGATAAACCAGAAGCTGCGCGAGCTGAAGAGTATCATCATCAAGTATTTGCCGTCCGACAGTCTGCGCAACAATCAGCTCACGGCCACGCTCTATAATCTCTACAACTGCGAGCGTTGGCTCGCGCTCCATGCGGAGGTGGAGGACCAGGTGTTTATTCCCGCCATACGCCGTCAGGAACGCAAGCTCAGGCAGAGCGATGTAAGCGTGAAAATATCATCGATGCTCAGCAAGACGCCCGACAATGGCGAAACGCTCTCCGACCGTGAGCGCGATGTGGTGATAGGCGTGGTGCAGGGCATGACCAACAAGGAGATAGCCGACAACCTCTGCATCTCCATCAACACCGTTATAACGCATCGCCGCAACATCGCGCGCAAGCTGCAGATACATTCTCCGGCCGGTTTGACCATCTATGCCATCGTCAACAACCTTGTCGACATATCCTCTGTGAAGTTGTAAGTCCCAGTGGCTGCTTGCCGCCGAGAGCGTTTTCTCTTTGCGGAATGTGCTTGCTTGCAAGTGGCTGGCAAACAGCGTGTTGGCCATAGCATATGTTTTACTTTCCAAAACCGCACCTTTTGCCTTGCAAAAGGTGCGGTTTTGCAGTCCAATAGGTCACCTTTCGTGTCGTGTCGGCTTGTGGCGTGCTTGGTGGGCGTGTTTCTGCTGGGTGGCGGAGAGGCTTTGTGGGCAGTCTTGCTGTGCTGTTTTCGCCTCTGTGTGCTCATGTGGCGGGGTGCGGGGTGGGGGAGTTGACGTTGTGTTGGCGTGGGGAGACGTTGCGAAATGCGCTTCACGGCACGTCTGCATATATAAAATAAGGAGAAAAGGAGCGTAAAATGGATTTTTTGGAAAAAAGAATCCAATAAATTTGGTGGGATAAAACGAAATGAGTACCTTTGCACCCGCATTTGAGAGACAATGCTTGGCGATTCGGTGACGAAGCTCTGGAAGGATGGGTGAGTGGCTGAAACCAGCAGTTTGCTAAACTGCCGTACGAATTTCTCGTACCGGGGGTTCGAATCCCCCTCCTTCCGCCAGCGTTTCAAAGGTGCTTGATGGTCGATTCATCTAATGGTTAGGATACAAGATTCTCAATCTTGGCATAGGGGTTC
>CAZASQ010000015.1:0-55100 GCA_964487905.1 uncultured Prevotella sp.
GTATGGTTTCGCCTTGCAAAAGGTATGGTTTCGCAAGGCGGCACGTCCGCCCCTGCACGCCAAACCTCATCTATTGACACGCTAACGCTTCAGAATCAGCGACATACCAGCACGAAGCCCATCGAATTTCTTCACCGGACGCGCCTTCACCTCAAAGGTTTTCAAGTCATACTGACCCGTTGTCTTCGTGGCTTTCCACACCGCATAGGAGCCTTCGTCCTTGATGGCGTAGACCCGCATCTGAATGCTCTTGTCGAAAGCCGGCACGTATGCCGTGAAGGTATCGCCAATCTTGAGTCCCTTGAGCTGGTCTTCGCGCACATTGAACGTGCCCCAAACGTCATCGGTCATGGCCACACTCATGATCGGACTGCCCAGTCCCACAAGCTCTCCCACCTTCGGATAGATGGTTGTCACCTCACCATCGTGAGTGGCCCGCTGCACCGTCTCGCGCAAAACCGACTTCACCACCGACACGGCTTCCCTTGCCGCCTTGGCCTGCTGGCGTGCGGCGCGCTTCGACTCCTCCCGCGCGCCGTCCTTGGCAAGCTGCCATTGCGCCCTCGCCGACTCGGTGCTGGCCTCCGCCACCTTGAGTGCCGCCAGAGCCTCATCGCGCTTTTGCGCCGTCACCACGCCCTCATTGAAGAGCCGCTCCAAGCGTCCGTAGGTCTTCTCGGCCACGTCTTTGGCGGCAAGAGCCTGCTGATAGAGCTGGTAAGCACTCTCCACGGTCTCCCGCCGCGTGGGTGCTGAGGTGAGGTCGCTAAGAGCCGAGGTGGCATCGGCAGTGGCCTGCGCCACCTTTTCCTGCGCGTCCATCTCCGGAATCTCCAGTACGGCGAGCACATCGCCCTTGCGCACGTGGTCGCCCTCGTTGACTTTAATCTCCGTCACGCGCCCCGGCAACTTGCAGGACACACGGTATTCGCTCACTTCCACCGACCCTTGGATGATTTCCGGGTCTTCTTTGAACATGAAATGGCCTATCAGTCCCACGACCACTACTACGGTCGTGAACCCCAAAATGGCAAGCAGAATGTTGTTATGTTGTGACTTTGCTGACATATTCTCTTGTTTTTGATGTTTATTGCTCTATCGTTCCGAGTGCCTTGCGCACAGCCGTCTGCGCCAGCCGCACACCAATCTCGGCCTCCAAGTGCTGCGTTTGCGCGGCAAGCCATGCCGTCTGCGCCGCCATAACGTCCGTAACGGTCATCACACCCTCCTTGAATCCGAAGTTGGCGCAGCGCAAATTCTCCTCGGCGGCAGCGAGATTCTTGCGCGTCATGCCCAGTTTGTGGTTCGCTTCCTTCAGTTGGAAGCGGCTTTGCTCCACCTGCAGGTTGATCTTACTGCGCAAATCGCCCAGCTCCAAGTTGGCAATGCTCGTCATAGTCTTTGCCGCCCGCGTGCGATACTTGCCCTCTCCCCAGTTCCATACGGGCACCTGCACGACAACGCCTATGTTCCAGACTCCCGAGAACTTCTGTTCGAAGCCGTTATACACGTTAGGATTGGACAGCAGATAGCCTCCCGTGAGCATCACGTGCGGACGATACAGCGAGCGAACAAGCCTCGTATTCATCTCGCTCATCTCCACAAGGTTGCCCATCATCCTCACTTCCGGCCGCGCCTGATAAGCTGTGTCGGCGGCATAGAGGCGCATATCCAGCCGGTCGGGCATCACTTGCCCCTCGCCCTCATCGGCCAGACGCAGATTACCGTCGAGCGGAAGGCCGCAAAGCTCACATAATGCCATCTTGGTGAGCGACACGCCATCGCGGGCACGCGTCAATTCCAAATCGGCAGTGTTCACTGCCACGTCCACCTTCAAGCCATCGGAGCGCGTGGCCACTCCCTCGGCTATCATTTTCTGCACATCGGTCTGCAACTTCTCCACCAGCGTCTTGTACTGCTGCGCCAATCGCTCTTTGTTTTTCAACGAAACGGCCAGCCAATAGGCGTTGTCCACGGCGTAAAGCACCGTATGACGCTTGTTGTCCAAGTTGTTTTGCGCCAGCTCCACGGCTTTTGCGGCCATGTCGTTGGCCGTCTTGATGGCTCCGCCCATATATACGGGCTGCATTACCGTCACCGCGCCGGCGTAGACGTTCTTGTTGTTCGTGCGGAAAGCATCGCGGATGGACTGCCCCACGTTGTTCACGGCCTGCGTTCCCGACATGGCCGCACCCGAAAGCAGCTGTCCGAGCTGCTGCGCCACGTCCGGGCTAATCAAACCTTGCTGCGCCCATCCGGCAATATCAGACGCGAGGTCGCTGCTCACCTGCCCCACCGTGTTCGTGCCAAGCCCCGACAGGGCCGACTTCTGCCCATCGTTGAGTATTGACACTTCCTTGGTGAAGTGCTCATAGCCGGCCAGCGCGTCCACACGGGGCAGATAACGCGTCTTGGCCACCTTGTGGGTGCTCTGCGCTACGTCAATGGCCAAGCCCGACACTTTCAGCTGTCGGTTGTTGCGCAACGCCAAGTCGCGGCACGCCTGAAGCGAAAGCGACTCCTGACCATGAGCACCGGCCACACCCAACAAGCAGCAAACTATGGCTAAGACCTTTCTCATAGATTTATTGTCTATCATAAAACTGCTTGCAAAAGTAGAGTTTTTCCACCAAAAGCGCGCGCAAAAAGGTTTTCTATTTCTTTAAATTCCTAAATTAAACCATAAATGCGGACAAACAGAACAAACCTTTTGACAAATGCTCCCTCGCTTCCGCCGAAAGTAAAACGTATGGTTTTACCCTGCAAAACCATACGTTTTGCACGCCAAAAGGTATGGTTTCGCACGCCCAAACGTTACCTTTTGCAACACGCCTTATCCTCAGCCATTTGCGCAAGCAAAAACAACGCCCGGCCGCAACGTCCCTGCGGCGCGCAAGACAGCAGCCATATTGATTAAGAACGCGCGAGAAAGCCACCCCAAGCCCCTCCTCCGGGCACATGGCGGAGCAGAGGGCAGAAAGAAATAAAAGAGGAATTATTTTGCAATGTTTTAGGTTTACACTACCTTTGCATACAAAATAACAAGAAGATGGTATTATATCCTAAAATGATAACCGAAGCCCTGGAGAAAGTTATCTACCCGGGCACAAAGAAAAACATCGTGGAGAGCGGGATGCTGGCCGACAGCATACGCATCGACGGCAACAAGGTGAGCTTCACCTTGATATTCCCGCGCGACACAGACCCGTTCCTTCAGTCCACCGTCAAGGCCGCCGAGGCACAGATACACTACTCCATAGGCAAGGAAGTGGAGGTGACCGTCAACACCGAATTCCAATGGGCGAAACGCCCGGAACCCGGCAAGATGCTGCCACAGGTGAAGAACGTCATCGCCGTAAGCTCAGGCAAAGGCGGCGTGGGCAAGAGCACCGTCTCCGTAAACCTGGCCATCGCCTTGGCCAAACTGGGCTACAAGGTGGGCATTCTCGACACCGACATCTTCGGCCCGAGCCTTCCCAAGATGTTCGGAGTGGAGGATGCAGCCGTATACAGCGTGGAGAAAGACGGGCGGCAACTCATTGAGCCTGTGGAGAAATACGGCGTGAAGCTGCTTTCCATCGGCTTCTTCGTCGACCCCGACACCGCCACCCTGTGGCGCGGAGGTATGGCCACATCGGCACTGAAGCAGCTCATAGCCGATGCCAACTGGGGTGAGCTTGACTATTTCGTGCTCGACACGCCGCCGGGAACGTCCGACATACACCTCACCTTGCTGCAATCGCTCGCCATTACCGGCGCCGTGATCGTGTCTACGCCGCAGAAAGTGGCACTGGCCGACGCACGCAAGGGCATCGACATGTACAAGAACGACAAAGTGAACGTGCCCATCCTCGGTCTGGTGGAGAACATGGCGTGGTTCACACCCAAAGAGTTGCCGGAGAACAAGTACTACATCTTCGGGCAAGGGGGCTGCAAGAGCCTTGCCAAGGAGATGGGACTGCCGCTGCTGGCGCAGATTCCCATCGTGCAAGGCATCTGCGAGAGCGGCGATGAGGGCGTTCCGGCAGCCGTGAACAGCGACACCATCACGGGGCAATCGTTCCTTAGCCTTGCCCAAAGTGTCGTTACGGTGGTGAACCGGCGCAACGCCAGCCTGCCCAAGACGCACATTGTGGAAATCAAGAACAAGTAAAACGCCGCCCAAAAAGCACGCGGAAACGCAGCGGCAAAGCAGCCATCGCACCGCAAGGGGTTTGGTTGCAGCCGCCCGCCATCAATCGGCGAGACAACAATAAAGCATCCGGCACGTTGCCACAAACCGTCTTTGACGGCCTTGCGGCAACGTGCCGGATGCTTTATAGCCTCTTTTTTAACCAGCGAAACTTTCTCCCGCGCTGTCCGCAACCTGCGCCAGCGTGCCACCAAGAGTGATGGACTGGTCGCAATAATCGGTCACTGCGGGGCGGTGGGTGACGAAAATAACCGTCTTCCGCTTGTCGGTGAGGATGTTTCGGAGCAAACGTTGCTCCGTGTCGGGGTCGAGTGCGGAGGTCGCCTCGTCAAAAAGCATCACGCTTCTGTCGCGCAACAAGGCACGGGCAATGGCAATGCGCTGCGCCTGTCCCTCGCTAAGGCCTCCCCCTTGCTCCGCACACGGCGCGTCAAGCCGTCCCGGAAGGTCGAAAACAAACTCGGCGCAAGCCTGCCTGAGCGCAGCCTCCATCTCCTCATCGGTGGCATCGAGGCGACCCAAGCGCAAGTTGTCGCGCACCGTACCGCTCAAAAGCGTGTTGCCCTGCGGCACATAGGCCATGTTGCAGCGCGTGAGTGGCGTGAGGCGGCGGCTCTCCTGCCCGTCATAAATCTCTATCTCACCCCTCACCGGCTCCACAAGAGCCAGCAACAGACGCACCAGCGTGGTCTTGCCACCGCCCGTCGGGCCAAGGATAGCGGTGCAAGTGCCGGGGCGGAAGTCTACGCTGAGATTGCTAAGCACATCGCCCGCCCCGTCGGCATAGCCATAAGCCACGCCGCGAAGGCGTATTCCGCAGGGCGAGCCCAGCACAACGGGGTCTCCCTGCTCCTCCATCGGGTCTTCCTCAAGCTCCATAAGCCGCTCGGCAGCGGTGACCACGGCCACGAAAGCGGGCACAAGGTGTGTCAGCTGACGCGCCGGCGACTGTATGCGAGCCACTAATTGCAGGAAAGCGGTCATCCCACCGAACGTGAGAGTGCCCGCCGACATTCTCACCGCTGCCCATGCAAAGGCCATAAGGTAGCCCAACGCGAAGCCCGCGTTGAGGACAAGGCTGGAAAAAACGGAGAATTTGGTGCGCCTGACCACCTTGCCGCGCAACGCACGCTGCTCTCCCTCCAGCCGGCCGATGGCATAAGAGACATTCTCGAGCGTCTTGATGAGCGTCTGATGCTGCACCGTCTCCTGCAAAACGCTCTGCACCTGCGAGTCGCTTTGCCGCACATCGCGCGTCAGACGGCGCATACGGCGCACATATATCCTGCTCACAAGGGCGAAAAGCGGAATGATGGCCACCACTATCAAGGTCAACCGCCAGTCCATACCCAACAGATAGGCAAACGCACCCAAAAACATGGCGAGCGTACTCACCGTGTTGGGGATGGTTTCGGTAAGGAACGTTATCACCGTGGCCACGTCCGACTCCAGCCTGTTCATCACATCGCCCGAATGGCGCTTGCCCCTGCCATGCCAGCGCGCACGCAGCACACGGTCGAGAACGCGCTGCTGCATGCGGTTCTGCGCCTTGATGCCCAGCAGATTGCGCACCCATACGGACAAAACGTTGAGCGCGAACTCCGCCAGCACAAGCGCGCCCATCAACGCCACAGCCCACGCAATGCTTCCGCTCACGGCATGAGAGGCCACATCGATGGCGCGCTGCACCGCCCATACCGATGCGAGCGACACCACCACACCGGCCAGACCGATAGACGCATTGGCCACGGCCTGAAACCTGTTGCCGCGCCACGCGCGCCACAGCCATCGCAGCACATCGGCAACGGGATAGCGCGAGGAGGGGCTTTTAATCCATTTCCTTATCATCTGCTCTCACCTTTCTTTGTTCTGTTTTTTTCACTCGTCTGCTCTTCCGCCACCGACCACGCCACACGAAAGAAGCCCAAAGGGCGCACATTCCGGACAGCTGCGCCACGCACTGCGCGCACACCACCCAACCCATTACAGGCCAAGAGGTTAACTATTGCGCTAAAATTAAATTAAAAATGCGCGATTTTTAATTTAATTTCTTTCCATTTTTAATTTAAAAATCTCCGCAAAACCATACCTTTCGCATCGCGATAGCTTAGCTAACGCCACGCCATCTGTCTGCAACCGATGCGCCACCGTGCGGCGAGCGCAGTTTGCGGAGCACATTTTGTAAGTATTCCGTCAAGCCGTCACAGTCTCAAATCAGCTCCCCACATGAGTTTCTCACGCAAGGTATTGAAGTAAGTGACGTTCTCGCGCACCACCATACGCACATCGTAGGGCGCGCGGCGGACGGTCATCACCGCCCCATCGTGCAGTTTCGCCGTCTCGCCATCCACGGCCAGCATGAAGTTATGGCTGCGGCTGCGCACCTCCAAGCGCACCTCGCAACTGTCGGGCAGCACAATGGGCCGCATATTCATGCTGTGCGGGGCCACGGGGGTGAGCATCATCACGCCCGCCTGCGGCACAACGATGGGGCCACCGTTGCTCAGCGAGTAGGCCGTGGAGCCGGTGGGGGTGCTCACCACAAGCCCGTCGGCCTGATAGGTGTTGAGGTATTGCCCGTCTACGGTGACACGGATGGTGATCATGGCGGCATAGTCGCGCTTCAAGAGGGCGATGTCGTTGAGCGCGTAGGGGCAAAAAGGCAGCTGGTCGCCGTCGACCGTGATGCCTATGACCGAACGATGGTCGATGTGGCAACGCCCCTCATAGAGGTCATCGATGGCGGCGGCGAAGTCGCCGGGCAGCACGCTGGCCAAGAATCCGAGCCTACCCATGTTGACACCAAGTATGGGAATCTGCTTCGCGCCTACGCGGCAGGCCGCCTTGAGCACCGTGCCATCGCCGCCAAGGGAGAGCGCGTAATCGGCGGAAAAGTCATCGCCATCGATAATTCCGTCAACATCAAGACTGTAGCGCAGCACTTTCGACAACTGGCGGGCAAACTTCCGCTCCATCAGTATCGTTGCGCCGTGCTGCCGCAATACGCTCAGCACCGACCCGATACGTGCCGTGTCGCGCGCCTTGTAGGTGTTGCCGAATATGGCAAAAGTTAGCTTCCGCTCCGTCATAATCCGTTGTTTTAAAATTCTTTTAGCTGCTTTTACGCTCCGTTCCAAAAGGTTTTCGTATATTTGCAGTTGGAAAATTTTCCGCAAAAATAGATATTTTCAGCGAGAATCAAGACTTAAACGCAGATAATTATGGCAAAAGTGTATGAATTTTTGGCCGATGGCTTTGAGGACATCGAAGCCCTTGCACCCATTGACGTGCTCCGCCGCGGAGGCGTGGAGGTGGTGACGGTAAGCATCACGGGGCAGCGCGCCGTGCAATCCTCCCACGGGGTCACCATCATGGCCGACACAACATTTGAGGAAGCGGGCGATTTTGCCGATGCCGACGTGCTGCTCCTGCCCGGCGGAATGCCCGGCAGCACCAACCTGCGTGACCATTCGGGCGTGATAGCTGCGCTGCAGCGGCAGAACGAGGCCGGAAAGCGCATCGGCGCCATTTGTGCCGCGCCGCTGGTGCTGGCTCATGCCGGCCTGTTGCATGGCCGCCGCGCCACCATCTATCCCGGAATGGCCAGCCATCTGGGCGATGCCACCTACACGGAGCGCATTGTCGTGGAGGACGGGAACATCATTACGGGCGAAGGACCTACGGCCGCGCTGCCCTACAGCTATGCCATCCTGACCCAACTCAAAGGCAAGGAGACGGCAGACGAGGTGGCCAAGGGCATGGTGTTTGACCGAGTGTTGAGAGAAGCATGAGCCGCTACGCCATCATTGTTGCGGGCGGAAAGGGCACACGCATGGGAGTGGACTTGCCCAAACAGTTTATCCGCGTGGGAGACCGCCCCGTGCTCATGCACACGATAGCGCGCTTTCATGAGTTCGATGCCCAAATGCCCATCATTGTGGTGCTGCCGCGCGACCAGCAAGCCTTTTGGCACACGCTCTGCGAGCAGTATCGCTTCGGCGTGCCCCACCAAATAGCCAACGGCGGGGCAACGCGCTTTGAGTCGTCGCGCAACGGACTGCAAATGATACCGCAAGGCTGCGAGGGGCTGGTAGCCATCCACGATGGCGCGCGCCCCTTTGTGAGCAAGGAGACCATTGCCCGCTGCTTTGCCACAGCACAAGAACAGGGGGGCTGCATTCCCGTGATGCCCGTTACGGACACGCTCCGGAAGCGAACGGAAGACGGGGGGAACGTGACTGTGGACCGCAGTATCTACTGCCAAGTGCAAACGCCTCAGGTGTTCGACATCAAGCGGTTGCGCGATGCCTACGCACAGCCCTACCGCCCGGAGTACACCGATGATGCGAGCGTATTTGAACATTCAGGCAGCAACAAGGTGGCCTTGGTGGACGGAAACAGGGAAAACATCAAGATTACCACACCCTTCGACCTGCAACTGGCCGAGGCGTTGCTTGACAAGAACAACAAGCTCTAACCTTATTATAAATAGGATGAACCTGCTCGAACAAGACCTCACCTACCTTCCCGGAGTAGGGCCGAAGCGCAAAGAGCTGCTCAGCAAGGAGCTGGGCATCAACTCTTACGGCGACTTGCTGGAGTATTATCCTTATAAATACGTAGACCGCACGAAGATATACCGCATCGCCGAACTGGCGGGGGATATGCCCTTCGTGCAAATCAAAGGACATATCCTCAGCTTCGAGATGCACGAACTGTCGCCAAGGAAGAAACGGCTGGTGGCGCATTTCACCGACGGGACGGGCATTTGCGACCTCGTTTGGTTCAACGGGGTAAGCTATGCGGCGCAGACATATCTGCTGGGGAAAGAGTATGTCGTGTTCGGCAAACCGGGAACGTTCAACGGGCGCGCACAGTTCACCCACCCCGACATTGATGACGCCTCACAACTGCAACTCAACGACATGGGTATGCAGCCCCACTACGTCACCACCGAGCGGATGAAAAAGTCGGGCATGACCAGCCGTGCCATTGAGAAAATCACCAAGACGCTCCTCTCCAAGCTGCCACCATTGGAAGAGACGCTCCCCGACTTCATCGTCAAGCCGCTGCGGCTGGTGTCGCGCGATGAGGCCATGCGCAAGGTTCACTACCCGAAATCGCCCGATGACACCACGAAGGCACGTATGCGGCTGAAGTTTGAGGAACTTTTCTACGTCCAGCTCAACATCCTGCGCTACGCGTCCGACCACCGCCGCAAATACCGGGGCTATGTGTTCAGCCGCGTGGGAGAGCATTTCAACCGCTTCTACCAAGAGAACCTGCCCTTTGAGCTGACCAACGCGCAGAAGCGGGTGATGCATGAGATACGCAACGACCTGCGCTCGGAACGCCAGATGAACCGTCTGCTGCAAGGCGATGTAGGCTCGGGCAAGACGCTTGTGGCACTGATGGCCATGCTCATCGCCATCGACAACGGCTTCCAGGCCTGCATCATGGCACCCACGGAGATACTTGCCGAGCAGCATTTGCAGACCATCAACGACTTTCTTAAAGGCATGAACCTGCGAACGGAACTTCTCACAGGCATCGTCAAGGGCAAACAGCGCAGGGAAGTGCTGCAAGGACTGGCCGATGGGAGCGTAAACATCGTTGTGGGAACGCACGCCGTGATAGAGGACAATGTGCAGTTTCAACGCCTCGGGCTGGCCGTCATCGACGAGCAGCACCGCTTCGGCGTGGCACAACGCGCCAAACTGTGGAGCAAGAGCGACAGACCGCCGCACATTCTGGTGATGACCGCCACGCCCATACCGCGCACCTTGGCCATGACCATCTACGGCGATCTCGACGTAAGCATCATCGATGAACTGCCGCCAGGACGCAAGCCCATCATGACCCTGCACAAATACGACAACCAACTCACCTCGCTCTATCAGGGGATACGCCAGCAAATCAAGCAAGGAAGACAAGCCTACATCGTGTTTCCCGTAATCAAGGAAAGCGAGAAGAAAGACCTCAAAGACTTGGAGAATGGCTTCGAGGGGCTGAAAGAGGCGTTTCCCGACCTCAGACTGAGCAAGGTGCACGGCAAAATGAAGCCGAAGGAAAAGGAAGAGGAGATGCGCCGCTTCGTGAGCGGGGAGACACAGATTCTCGTTGCCACCACTGTGATAGAGGTGGGGGTGAATGTGCCCAATGCCTCCGTGATGGTAATCCTTGACGCACAACGCTTCGGCTTGTCGCAACTGCACCAACTCCGGGGGCGCGTGGGGCGTGGGGCGAAGCAAAGTTACTGTATTCTGGTGACCAAATATGAACTGTCGCGCGAGACGCGGAAGCGCATCGACATCATGTGCGAGACCAACGATGGATTCGAAATAGCCGAGGCCGACCTCAAACTGCGTGGTCCCGGCGACTTGGAGGGCACACAACAAAGCGGCATGGCATTCGACTTGAAGATTGCCGACATAGCCCGCGATGGGCAATTGGTGCAACTTGCTCGCGAACAGGCGCAAAAAATCATCGATGCCGACCCTTCTTGCGACCGGCCGGAGCACCGCTTGCTATGGGACAGACTTAAAACGTTAAGGAAAACAAACATCAATTGGGCGGCTATATCTTGACACTCTTTGAGGCGTTTACACACAAAACACACTCAACACAAGCGATTTGCAACACCAATTCAGCCGCGCTAAACTGTTAAAAGTTGCCTAAAAGTTGTTAAGCAAAGTCCTTTTCCAAAATCTTTTTGCTATATTTGCACCTGTGTTTTTGAAATTTGACGAAGGCATTTCTCGCCTTCCGCTTTCTTTTGGGAACTAAACCTCCGTTTGTTCCTTGCGCACACAAGACCAACTTACGTAAAAATTAGAAAATGAGCTTTAAGGGAATAATAAGGACACTCGCATTAACAGCAGTCATGGCACTGACGTGCCAGAACGCGACAGCACAAGATCTGATCGCGCGCCAAGCCCCCGTCGACCGCCGGGCTACCAGCGTAGACACCATGGTATTCAACCGCCTGAAAATGCAAGAGAACGTCCAAATGCCCGCCAATGACCTTTACGACAGCTGGAACACATCGCGCGTACACATCGTGACCGCGCTTCCAGAGGAATACCGCATTGACCTGCGTGGCTTCCATATGCCTACGCCAAGCCGTGTCGTCACGAGCAACTTCGGTCGCCGATGGGGTCGCGCCCACCAAGGGCTTGACATCAAGGTCTATATCGGCGATACCATCCGCGCCGCATGGTCGGGCAAAGTGCGAATCGTACAGTATGACGGACGAGGATACGGCAAATACGTTGTCATCCGTCACCCCAATGGGCTGGAAACTATCTACGGACATATGTCGAAACAGCTGGTAAGCACCAATCAAACCGTCAAGGCTGGTCAGCCCATCGGCCTCGGAGGCAACACAGGACGTTCCACCGGCTCTCACCTGCACTTCGAAACGCGCCTTTGCGGACACGCTTTGAACCCTGCACTCTTCTTCGACTTCCCCAATCAGGACATCACCGGCGACTTCTACACTTATCATAAGAACAGCAACGCCAGAGACTCTGAGCGCGCCAATGCCCTGCGTGGCAAGGCTTCAAGCCGCGGATACAGCCGGGAGAACATTCAAGGCGATGGCAAGGGTGCCAGCTACAAGACCCGCCAAGCCAAGGAAAGCACACCGCGCGAAACAGAAACCGCAGCAAGAGAGACTCACCCGCAACGCGCAAACGCCACAAGCGAGATTCAATACCACAAAGTGCAACAGGGCGAAACGCTGGAAAGCATCGCCGAACAGTGTGGAACAAGCGTGGAGCAGTTGTGCAAACTCAATGGCATAGGGCGCTACACACGTGTTGTACGCGGACAATTACTGAAGTTTCAAGCCAGCTAACGCCACTCCGCCCCTTACCATCGAAGTCCTTACACATTATTTATAAAGAAACAAGCCATCCTCCCTTGCCCGTCAAGGTTGGATGGCTTTGTCGTATTAAAGCCTTCATCAACATTCCATCAAGCCTCCCTTTGCTGGAAAGAACTACTCTTCTGCCCATCAACAGCAGTAGACTCAACCCCCAAAAGAGGAAATATCAAGCAAGGGCCGCAACCTTCTGACATGCTATTAGAATCCAAGCCGCCGCCCAACAAGAGCCGTTTGAAGCATACAACGGTCTACTAAATCCCAGTATTGACATTATCTAATATTTGGCATACAGTTGTTTGAACCATACAACCATCAACGAACTCCCATTCCGACCGCCAAAAAAGAAGCGGCCGGAATGGGAAAAACGATTATCTGCTCGCCCCAAAAGGACATTGTGGCATACTTTAACATCACATCGAAGCACACGAAGCGCGTTTCGATATAGCACCAATGTGTGCATCAAGCAACATTCGGATGGTAAGACCATACACAAAGCGCGTTTCGGCGTAGCACCAATGGGGCACTGCGGACACCTTAACAGCCTTACGCTGTTGAAAAAGCGACCTATCTGCCCACCATCAGATGGTAAGCGTTCTGCTTGAGCTTATTCATTAAAGGCGCGGGATAGTCGGGATGTTCGATTATCCATTGCCTCACAACACTCCGAGCCTCATCGCTCCTATGCCCGCCAAGCAATGCCGCGAGCCAATCGCCAGGAAAGAAAATGGCACTTGTGCGCTGAACATCCTGCAAAGCATCGAGCGCAGACACAAGGAAACGATTGTTTTGCGGCTCACACACGGGATTGTTGAGCAGGGCCAACAGCGATGCCGCCCACGGTTCTACACGCCTGTTCTCAGCCAAGAGCAAACTGGCAAAAAGCGAATCCTGCACGGCGGGCGCAAGGTTGCAGCCCCGCGATACGAAGTCAAACTCCGCCCGCTCGTCATCGGTGCGCAAACGGGCACGCTGCTCACACAAAATCGCCTCGCGACTATCGGGCAGACATTGCGCCAAATGCAAGGCCATGCGCGTATAATCAGCAAAGGCAAGCAACGGATTACAGTTTGCCCGCCACTCAGCATAGACAGAGTCAACCAGCGATGGCGACACGGCATTGCTGCCAAGATAGCGCAGACACTGGGTGCGCACGCCGTCCAAAGGATGGTTTCGCGCCATCCGCATCAGCTCATACTCGGCATCCTCCACGCCATCGCCATAAGGAATGACCGCCGTAGCATACCCCACCAACGATGAAGCCACCAGCGGATTGCGCTCTTTGCTTGCGGCGGCAAGCATGGTGGCAACGAGCTGCCTTGGCGTTCCCCGGTGTTGCAGATAGTTCTCATAGAGCGTCATAGCCGCGCGAAGCCTGTCCACATCGGACAATTCGCCCGACAACAGTTTTCCACTAAGCCGCCCTACGCCTTCCTCATCGAGCCTCTCAATGCCATAAGCTTCCAACTCTATTCCCTTTTGCTTCACCCACAAACGGTCGAACTCGGCAATCCCCGCGCCGGGAGCCTCATGTCCAAGAATAGCTATAAGATCGTCCCACGTGGCATTGCCATAGCTGTAATCGCGCAGATAGCGTTGCAAGCCACGCCGCAACGCCTCCTCGCCCATGCGTTCCTCCAGCTTCTGCATCATGATGGGGGCTTTATGATAGATGATGTTGCCATAAAGCAGACCCGCATTCTTCAAGTTGTCGAGCGGCTGCTGTATGGGATGCGTACCTTCGGTGCGATCCACGGAGATAGCCGCGGGGTAATGGCTCTTGAGAAAATTCAACTCATGATTGACCTCGGGAAACTGCTCTACGGCCATTTTTGAGGCGAGGAAGTTGGCAAACACCTCTTTCGTCCACACATCGTCAAACCAGCGCATGGTCACCAAGTCGCCAAACCACATGTGGGCGGTCTCGTGAGCGATGACCTGAAAGCGACTCAGCTCCTCATCCACTGTGGGCTGACTGCCCAAGAAGATTCTGCGGTCGTTGTACTGTATCGCGCCCGGATGTTCCATTCCGCCAAACGGATAGCCGGGAAGCACCACAAAACCGTAACTGGAGAAAGGATAAGGGATGCCCGTGTACTGCTCCATCCAGCGTATGGCGAGCGCAATCTCATCGAAACACTTGCCCAGCTGCGCCACTTTCTGCGGGTCGGTCTCCCGATAGAGTGCCGTCAGCGTGCGGCCATCGCGCACGGCAGTCTGCCTCTGAAAGCGTCCTGCCGCAAAGGAGAACAGATAAGTGGGGATGGGGCGCACGGGGTCGGCACTGCTTATGGACGTCCACCCCTCGGGAAGGGCGAGGCTGAGCGAGAACATCGCCTTGATGTCGGGCTGGTCGAAGCACGGAAACACGCTGCGCGCGTTGGCAGGAACAAACAGTGTGTAGAGGAAATCGTCATGCCGGTTCAGCGCAGCATCGTTGCTCTCAAACTCCATCACCACCCTGTTCTCCCCCTTGCGGAGCAACCGCCGGGGAATCACAATATGCTCACTCGCCACCGAGGCACCGGCAAACGCCTTGCCATTGACCATGGGCACGCCAGCCAGCTTGCCTTGAAAGTCGAGCACAAGGTCGCCCTTGCCCGTCCGTAGAAACGAGATGTCGGCCTTGCCCGTCACCTTGTCTTCCTTGGCCTGCGGAATGCGGAAGTGCAAGGAATACTTAACGTTAGCTATCTCTGCGGCACGCCGCAACGCCAACTCGCGGGGCACGCCGTCCTCCCATGCCCATACGCCCACGGACACGAGCAGAAACACAAGTAAAGAGACTATCTTTTTCATGCCACAAATTTACGAAACAAATCTTGTTAAGATTCAATAATGCCCAAATGGCTTGGTTAAATTACATTAAACGAACGCAATTGAGTTTGTTTATCACCGTCTTAAATAATAACTTTGCAGAACATAGACGAAACCAATAGCAAATAAAAATAAAAAGTAGTATGAAGAAAGGAACTATCTTTACCGTCCTCGCCGTGGGTTGCCTCGTGTTTACAGGCTGCGCCAGCAAGAAGGACTTGGAGAACTGTCAGAACGAG
Organism: uncultured Prevotella sp.; assembly: GCA_964487905.1. Classification (GTDB taxonomy): domain Bacteria; phylum Bacteroidota; class Bacteroidia; order Bacteroidales; family Bacteroidaceae; genus Prevotella. Next base: position 15,134 of record CAZASQ010000015.1, read on the forward strand.
AACAGGCAGCTCACGACCGACTATCAGAGCGCGAAGGAGACCATCGCCGCCAACAACGCACGCATCAAGAGCCTTGAAGACCAGCTCGCACAGGCCAAGGCAAGCGCGGCCGCGTTGCAGGGAAGCCTTGACAAGAGCTTGAACAACGCCGACAAGAACAACATCAACATTTCCAAGCTGGTGGATCAAATCAACGAGTCCAACCAATACATCCGCCACCTCGTGGAGGTGAAGACCAAGAGCGACTCGCTGAACATGGTGCTCACCAACAACCTCACCCGCTCGCTCTCGCGCGAGGAGCTGAAGGAGGTGGACGTACAAGTGCTCAAGGGCGTGGTCTACATTTCGCTGGCCGACAACATGCTCTACAAGAGCGGCAGCTACGAAATCAACGACCGTGCCGAGGAGACGCTCAGCAAGATTGCCAAAATCATCATGGACTACAAGGACTATGACGTGCTCATCGAGGGCAACACCGACAACGTGCCCATCAACACCACCAAGGAGAGCATGCGCAACATACGCAACAACTGGGACCTCTCCGCTCTGCGCGCCACCAGCGTGGCCATGTACCTGCAGGAGCACTTCAACGTTGAGCCGAAGCGCCTCACCGCCGGCGGCCGTGGCGAGTGGAATCCGCTCGTGAGCAACGACACCGACCTGGGCAAGCAGCGCAACCGCCGCACGCAGATCATCATCACGCCGAAGCTCGACCAGTTCATGGACCTCATCGACAAAGCTCCGGAGGACGACAACAACAAATAATCATAGTCCGAAAGTTTAGAGTTTTAGGATAAAAAGCAATCCCGCCCATCTCAAGACATCATGAGATGGGCGGGATTTTTTGTTCCCCTTGGCTGCAAGAAGTTACCCTTCTGATTTCCAAGTCCTTATCGTAAGTCCTACAAGAGGTTACCTTTTGCAGGGCAAAACCTTACCTTTCGCCCTGCAAAACGTTACCTTTCGGGCGGCGAAACGTCACCTTTCTATTTGTCCTTAATCCAGCCCACTGCAACCGCGCCAAGCACAAGCGACACGCCGGCCACCACCATCATGTGGCTCTGCACCGAACCCACAAGGGCAAGAATCACTCCGCCAAGGGCGGCAGCAATGATTTGCGGCACGCAGATAGTGCCATTGAAGAGGCCAAGGTAAGCCCCCATGTGGCCATAGCCCTGCAAGGCATTGGTGACAAAGGTGAACGGCATGGCCAGAATGGCCGACCAAGCGCAGCCTATGAGCACGAACGGCACAAACATCAAGTACTTATCGGCAAGGAAAGCAGCCATCACAAAGCCCACGCCGCCCAAGAACAGGCTGAACGCATAGGCCGCCTTGCGATGCTTGAACAGCGGAAGCACCATGGCCCAGAGCACAGAGCCGATGGCCTGCACGGCAAAGAGAATGCCCACCCAGTTGCCAGCCTCCTGATAGCCCTGCGTGGCCGTGGCGTTGGCGGCAGTCATGTCTACGCCCCAGCAGTTGGCGGCCACAGTGCCATTGGTGTAAGTCCACATATACATAAAGGAGAACCAACTGAAGAACTGCACCACGCCCACCTTCCAGAACGTGGACGGCGCGTGGCGCAACAGCGTGAGCCAGTCGCTCTTGCCCTCTTCCTCCTTCACGGCCTCGCCCATGCCGTTATACTCGGCATACTCCTTCGGCGGCCACTCCTTCACCTTGGCCGTGGTGTAGAGCACGCAGAGGATGAGAATGGCCGCACCAATATAGAACGACCAAATCACCGAGTCGGGGACAACGCCCGACGGCGCAGTGTTGGCAATGCCCAAAGCCGTGAAGAAGAAGGGGAAAACGTAGCCCACAAGCGAGCCAGCGTTGCACAGAAAACTCTGAATGCTGTAGGCCAGAGCCTTCTGCTTCTCATTCACCATGTCGCCCACGAGCATCTTGAACGGCTGCATGGCCATGTTGATGGACGTGTCGAGAAACATCAGCGCAACGAGGCCGAACACCATGGCGGCCGAGATGGTAAGCCCGAAGCTGCCCGCATTGGGCAAGAGACACATGACAAGCACGGCCATCGCCGCGCCGATGAAGAGATAAGGCGTGCGGCGGCCAAAGCGCGTCCACGTCTTGTCGGAGCAAGAGCCCACTATGGGCTGCACGATAATGCCCATCAGGGGCGGCAGAATCCAGAAATAGCTCAGCGAATGGGGGTCTGCGCCCAGCGTGGCGAAGATGCGTGAGATGTTGGCACTTTGCAGCGCATAGGCAATCTGCACGCCAAAGAAGCCGAAGCTAAGATTCCATAGCTTCCAGAAACTTAAGTCGGGTTTTTGTTTCATTGATGTATCTTGTTTTAATTGTTATCAGTCAAGGCCATGCCGCACAGCATCCGAAGCCCCGCCTCCTCGCCCCGGGCGGCGGCAGGGCTACCGCGTAGTGCCCCGCAATATCAGCCTCGTGCGCACCACGCGCTTCTCCACCCTGTCGCGCGGCTGCAATCCCTCCACCTGGTCAATGAGAATTCGGGCGGCCTCCTCGCCCACGGCTCTGCCCCGCTGTTCCACGGTGGTGAGCATAGGGTCGCAGGCTATGGCGCGCTGGCCGTTGGTGAACCCGCAGATGGAGATGTCTTCCGGCACGCGGTAGCCCATGCGCTTGGCCGCATAGAGGATGCCGATGGCCGTATCGTCGTTGGTTGCGAAGAACGCATCGGGAATCACCTCGCGCGAGAGAATCTCCGGCGTGATGCGCTCGGCCTCCATGCGATTGTCGCACATGAAGAGCAGGTCGTCGCCGGCGGGCAAGTTGTTGCGCGTGAGGGCATCGTGCCAGCCATTATATCGGTTCTTGGAAATCTGCAGGTTCATCGGCGAGCTGAAATAAGCCACGCGGCGGCACCCCGTATTGATGAGATGGCTTACCGCCGTGAAAGCCCCCGTATAGTCGTCAACGACCACACGCGATGCATCCACGCCCGTACAGATGCGGTCGTAGAACACCAGCGGAATGCCCCGCGCCATCAATTCGGCGAAATGGTCGTACTTGCGCGTGTCCTTGGCCTGCGAGATGATGAGGCCACAGGCGCGGTTCTCATAGAAAGAGCGGCAAATCTGCACCTCGCGCTCATACTGCTCGTTGCTCGTGGCCACCATGATGCGGTAGCCGCGCGACCACGCCAGCTCCTCAATGCCCGTAAGCACGGAGGCAAAATAATAGTGGACAAACTCGGGAATGATGACGCCAATGAGCCGCTGGGCCTCCACCCGGCTCTTGCGCAGCGACTCTGCCAAAGGATTGGGCGTGAAGTAGTGGTCCCGGGCATACTGCTTAATCTCCTCGCGCTTCTCCGGGCTGATGCGCGGGTTGTCTTTCAGTGCCCGCGACACCGTCGACACCGACACGCCCAAGGCATTGGCGATGTCGCGCATCGTCAGGGTGGGTTGCTCGTTCATGTCTCCTTACATTATTGTCTGTGCAAAAATAGTCCTATTCCTTTATTTTTTGACTTAAGTCAACGTAGATACTTGATATTCATCAATGCAAACGGTTGCACAACATAGCAAACATTTTTTTACAGAAATTAGTATATCGTAGATGATTAAATCATAACTTTGCATTTACATAAAGACACTGATGGCACATAACGTGTGGTTATCTGCGGGGAGCACACACACTGGCGACAGCGCATTGCGACATTGCCCCTGCGCGGATTTCAGCGAAGAGATTATACAGTAAATCCAAATTAATAACCAACAAGTACAAAGATGAAGCAGGTACAACTTAAATTCCCTGTTAGGATGAAGGCCTTGACACTTGGCTTATTCCTATCAGTCGGTGCCTTTGCCCAGAACATGGTAAAGGGCACGGTGAAGGATGCTTCCGGCGAACCGATTATCGGTGCAAGCGTGCTCATTGACGGCACGTCAACAGGCACTGTGACCGATCTCGACGGTAACTTCACGCTCAACGTGAAGCCGGGACAGACCCTTACCATCTCTTACATCGGCTACCAAAAGCAGCAAGTAACGGCTTCCGAGAACATGATCATCACCATGGCCGACGATGCCGCGCAATCGCTCAATGAGGTAGTGGTCATCGGCTACGGTGTGGCCAAGAAGAGCGACCTCACCGGTTCGGTGGCCGCCCTGCGCCCCGACTCGAAGAACAAGGGCGTAGTGGTGAACCCGCAAGACCTGATTATGGGCAAGGTGGCCGGCGTGGCCGTGACCAGCGATGGCGGTACGCCGGGCGGCAGGACGAACATCCGCATCCGTGGCGGCTCGTCGCTCAACGCCAGCAACGACCCGTTGATCGTGATTGACAACGTGCCTATCGACAACAATGGCGTGAAGGGTGTGGCCAACCTCCTGTCCACCATCAACCCGCAGGACATTGAGTCGTTCAACGTACTGAAAGACGCTTCCGCCACGGCCATCTACGGTAGCCGCGGTTCGAACGGCGTTATCATCATCACCACCAAGAAAGGCCACAAGGGCAGCACGAAAGTGTCCTACAACGGAAGCCTCACGGTGAGCATGAAGAAGAACACCATCGATGTGCTTGACGCCGATGGCTTCCGCGACCTCATCCGCAGCAAGTGGGGCGAGAACAGCGATGCCTACCGCGCACTCGGTACTGCCAACACCGACTGGCAGGATCTTATCTACCGCACGGCCATCAGCCACGACCACAATGTGACCGTGTCTGGCTCGGCAGGCGACTATCTGCCCTATCGCGTCAGCGTGGGCTTCACCGACCAGCAGGGTATCCTGAAGACTTCCGACTTCCAGCGTGTAACGGGTGCCATCACCCTCACACCATCGCTGTTTGACAACCACCTCAACATCACCCTCAACGCCAAGGGTATGTATGCCAAGAGCCGCTTCGCCGATGGCTCTGCAGTGGGCGCGGCTGTCAACATGGATCCGACGCAAAGCCCCTACGGCTACACATCGCAGTACCATAAGGACTTCTTCGGAAGCAACATAGACCGAATGCTGGGCAACTTCAACGGCTACTTCACGTGGCCGAAGGCAGGCAACTACAGCGACCCCAACTGGCAATACACCTACAACGAGCTGGCCACACGCAACCCGCTGGCCGTGCTCAACGAGAAAGAGGACATCGCACATAGCCGCGAGTTCATCGGCAGTGCCGACTTCGACTACAAGGTGCATGGCTTTGAGGACTTGCGTCTGCACGCTACGCTGGGTGCCGACATTGCCAACGGTAAGCAGAACACCAACGTCACGCCGGCTTTCCACAGCAACGGCGAGTCTTACTATGGCAACCACGGATGGGAGCGCATCGTCAAGCGCAACCTCTCGCTGAGTGCCTACGCGCAATACTACCACGACTTCAACGATGCCGCCAAGAACCACATCGACGTGATGGCCGGCTACGAGTATCAGCACTTCTATCGTGGAACGGACAACAACTTCTGGGGCTACTACGGAGCTGACAACACCAAGACCGGTGGCTACGTTGACAACTGGGGCAACCCCATCCTTGATGCCAACGGCAACCAAATCAGCGGCTCGCTCGCAGGACAGGTCTACAATCCGTCGGTGCTGGCCAGAAAGACCGAGAACTACCTCGTGTCGTTCTTCGGACGTGCCAACTGGAGCTTGATGGATCGCTACTACCTCACGGCTACCGTGCGCGATGACGGCTCTTCACGCTTCAGAAAGCACTGGGCTTGGTTCCCATCATTTGCCTTCGCATGGAAGATGAAGGAGGAGAACGCTTTCCAGCAAATCGACTGGCTCTCCGATCTGAAGCTCCGCCTCGGCTGGGGTAAGACGGGTCAGCAGGACGTGAACAACGACTACGCATGGATTCCCACCTACACCCAGAACACCGGAACGGGTGCTTACTACTTCGGAGAAGGCAACGGCGTACTCTACCGCCCCGACAACTATACGCCCGACTTGAAGTGGGAGACCACCACCACTTATAATATTGGTGTGGACTGGGGAATACTGAACCAGCGTCTCACCGGTACGGTGGACTGGTACTACCGCAAGACCACCGACCTGCTCAACTACGCACCCACCGAGGCCCTGTCCTCGTTCCGCAACCAGGCATGGCAGAACATCGGTTCGCTGAGCAACACTGGTGTGGAGGTCACGCTGAGCTGGAAAGCCATTCAGGCCAAGGACTGGTTCTGGACCATTGATTACAACTTCACGTACAACTACAACAAGATTCTCAACCTCTCTGGCGCAAGCACGAGCGGCGAGCCTATCCCGAACACCGGCGTCAAGATTGGTACGGACAAGTACTTGGAGTACAACCAAGTGGGCTATGCAGCCAATTCCTACTGGGTGTTCCAGCAGGCTTACGACAAGAACGGCAAAGCCATCGAGAACGCAGTTGTAGACCGCAATGGCGATGGTCAAATCACTGATGCCGACCGTTACTTCTACAACTCGCCGGCTCCTCCCGTCACGATGGGTCTCTCCTCGCGTCTGGAGTATAAGAACTGGGACTTGAGCTTCTCGCTCCGCGCCAACATTGGCAACTACGTGTACGACAACGTAAGCCAAGGTTTCAAGAACGTCAGCCCGAATGCCCTTTGGACTTCTACCAACTTCTTGACGAACAAGACCGCACAGGCCGCCGCCGACAACTGGCAGACCGATGACGTTACCGCCATCCTCTCCGACCGTTGGATTCACAACGCCTCTTTCTTGAAGATGGAGAACATCACGCTGGGCTACAGCTTTGCCAACCTCTTCAAGACCGCTGCTTGGCACGGACTTTCCGGCCGCGCCTATGCCACGGCTTCCAACGTGTTCACCATTACCAACTACGATGGCCTCGACCCGGAGGTATTCAACGGATTCGATGACAACATCTATCCGCGTCCCTTCTCCGTCATCGTTGGTCTGAACCTCAACTTCTAAACTCAATATCAGCGAATATAAAGTCATGAACAAGAATATCAAAAGTCTACTTTCGGTAGCAGCCATCTCCCTCACAATGATGGGACTGGCATCCTGCACGGGCGATTTGGACGTGACACCCATCGACCCGAACATGAACACGCAGGTTGACCCGACAGGACTCTTCAATAAGTGCTACGCCAATCTGGCCATGGCCGGCAACAGCACGGGCGATGGCGAACCCGACATCGACGGACTCGATGGCGGAACATCGGGATTCATCCGCCAGCTCTGGAACTCCAACGAGCTGACTACCGACGAGGCCCTCTGCCACTGGGGCGATGCGGGCATCCGTGAGTATTGCTACAACACGTATGATGCCAGCCACCCGATGCTCAACGGTCTCTATGCCCGCCTCACTACAGGCATCTCTTATTGCAACCAATACATCAACGTGTGCGGAGATGACGATGCGACCAAGACCGCCGAGATTCGTTTTGTACGCGCTTTGGAGTATTACTTCCTCATGGACGCGTTCGGCAACGTGCCCTTCGCCACCGAGCTTACCAAGCCGGCACGCTACACACGCGCCGAGATGTATGCTTGGCTGGAGAGCGAGTTGCTCGAGATTGAGCCGCTGCTGAGCGAGGCCAAGTCGAAGAACTCCTCCGATGCCACCTACTACCGCGCCGACAAAGCCGCCGTATGGATGCTTCTCGCGCGTCTCTATCTGAACGCCGAAGTCTACACTGGCACGGCACAGTGGCAAAAAGCCGCCGACTACGCCCAAAAAGTGATGAATTCCGACTACCGCCTCAACACCACGGGTGTGGGCAACTGGAGTGCTTATCAGATGCTCTTCATGGGCGACAACGGCGAGACGAGCGCAGCCCGCGAGGGTGTGTTCCGCATTGGACAAGACGGTGTCACCACCACTTCATGGTCTGGCACGCTGTTCCTGATGGCATCCACTTTCGATGGTGACATGCACGCCGATGTGTCGGGCACTTATCCCGCAGCTACCAACGGAACGGGACAGACCTGGGGCGGCAACCGCGCCCGCAAGGACTTGATTGAGAAGTTCTTCCCCAACAACGACGCGCCCAACGTATCCTGCAAGGAGATGCCGGCCGCTGCCAACGACGACCGCGCCATCTTCGATGGTGAGGGTCGCACGCTCGACAATGCCGATGGCTACCTCAGCTCGTTCAAGTTCGGCTTCGCCGTGGCCAAGTGGAACAACTTCAAGACCGACAACTCCATAGGCCACAACGACACCTATCCCGACACCGACTTCTTCCTCTTCCGCGTGGCCGAGGCCAACCTCATCTACGCCGAGGCCACCGCACGCCTCAACGGAGGAACAACCACGCTGGAGGGCACAGCCGCCGTCAATGCACTGCGCTCGCGTGCTCACGCTGTCACCCGTTCGGGATACTCGCTCAACGACCTGTGCGATGAGTGGAGCCGTGAGTTCTACTTCGAGGGTCTGCGCCGCCCGACGCTCATCCGCTTCGGACGCTTCGGCGGCAATACCAATTACAACTGGAGCTACAAGGGTGGTACAAAGAATGGCCGCAACTTCTCGGCCGACCACAACATCTTTGCCATCCCGGCTGCTCAGGTGAAGGGTGACATTACGCAGAACCCCGGTTATTAAATCAAAAACGGCCACGGAATAGCCTCCACGCGGGGGCTGTTCCACTGGCCAACAACATAAAACAGGAAAAATGAAAACATTTATAAAGTCAACCTTGCTGCTCATCTGTGGAGCTATGTTCTTCACAGCCTGCGATGACGACCGGGACAATAACCCCACCATCCAGGAGCCAACGACGTTCGTGCTCAACACGCCGTCTTATGCCAAGGCCAACGTAGACCTCGCCACATCGACCTCACTGTCGTTCAGCTGGTCGCAGCCCGACTACGGCTTCCCCGCCTTGGCCGCTTACCAAATACAGATGTCGCCCACAAACACTTGGACGAAGGACATTCATGACGGAGAACTTGACGAAGCCGGCAGCCCTGTAGGCGACTTCAAGACCTTCGACAATGAGTTCAGCGTTGTGCGCGGAGAGCTTCTCGCCGCCGATGTGGCCAAGGGCTTGGAGGAAATAACACACTGGACCAAAGACGGCGTTCCCGCCTCGCAGACGATTTATGTGCGCGTTCGCTCCGTCTATGCCGGCGACACCATCTATTCCAACACCGTCACCATCAACGTGCTCCCCTACTATGTGGAGCTGAAGCCCGCTGCTCCTGTGGTATGGTATCTCGTTGGCAACTGCATTGGCGATGGCTCTTGGAGCAATGGCGGCGCAGCCAACGTGGGTCAGTCGCTCGTTCCGCTCTACATGATTGACGGACAAGAGTACGACCGCACCACGGGTGAGGGCAAGATTTCCTACACAGGCTACTTCCCCGGCCCGACACAGACAGCCGACGGCGAGTGGCAGGCGCAGTTCAAGCTCATCAAGACCCCCGGTTCTTGGGATGCCCAGATTGACTACTCCAAGTTCACCAACATTGCCTCCAACGATGCATTCGCTACCAACGATGATGGCAACGTGGTTGTGATGAAAGGCGGCTACTACACCATCACCGTTGACACGAAGGCTCAAACTGCCACCATCGAGGAGTACGCGAAGACCGCAAAGGCCTACACCACAATGTTCCTCGCAGGCGGCTACAACGGCTGGAATACCGTTGAGGATGCCATGTCGCCCATCTCTACTTACAACTTTGCAGAGAACCACAACTGGTTCAAGCAAGTGACGTTCACCGAGGAAGGCGAGTTCAAGTTCACCGACTCCAATGACTGGTGGGGCGGCGACCAGTTCCCCTACGGAACGATGTCCACCTCCAGCGATGGCAACAACAAGTACAAGGCCGGCACCTACAATGTCTTCTTCAACGACATTACGGGTCAGTTCAACTTCATTGAAGTGACGGAATAAAAACAATTCAACGCGGCGGGGCGGATGCCTCATCACCCGCCCCGCCCACCAAAGCAGCAACCAAACAATGAAAAATAACATCATCCTACTCGGACTTGCGCTGGCACTCGCCAGTTGCGGCTCCGACACATACGAGGAGTGGTCCGACCCGCAGCACAGCGACCCCGAATCCTCCAAGGACGTTGCGCTGGCACTGACCAACGCCCCCGCCATCAACTTTGGCACTCTCACGTCCGACAGCGTGCAGCTGTTCATCCCCACGGTGACAGCCACCAACACCACCGCCACAAGCTACTACACCGTGGCGGTGAGCAATGAGGACAAGACCAACACCATCACCCTCAACGCCAACGAGCAGGGCTTGGTAGCCTCTACGGAGTTCAAGAGCGCAGTGGAGACCCTCTACGGCAAGCGTCCCACCGACCGCAGCCTCTCGCTTGACGTGCTCGGTTTTGCCGAGACACCCGATGGCGTAACCATCAAGAACACCGGCTCCGCCACCATCGATGTCACCATCGTGGCTCCGTTCATTGATGAGGCCTACTACCTCGTGGGCGATATGTTCGGCTGGTCGAAAGAAGCTGCCGTAGCATTCAACCACGTTGGCAGCGGCAACGTCTATGACAACCCGGAATTCCAAATCGTGTTCCAGACCACAACCAACGACCAGTACTGGAAGATCATCCCGAAGACCAACTACGATGGCGACTTCTGGGCTGAGGGCGAGAAAGGCGTAGTGGGCGTGATCACCGATGGCGATGTGGCCAAAGAGGGCAACCTCACCACCACGAAGCCGCAAGCTGGAAAGATTGAGAACGCCGGCTACCACCGCATGACCATCAACATGATGGACTACAGCTACAAGATTGAGGACCTCAACTTTGCCGAGTACATCTATGAGATTGGCAACGAGAGCAGCTGGAGCACATCCCACCCGCTGTGGGGCGGCAACTTCGACGGCAAGTATCAGGGCTACTACTGGCTTGACGGCGAGTTCAAGTTCAAGCCCAATGCCGACAACTGGGACGGCGACTGGGGACAAGATCCCAACGGCGCAGCCGGCACTCTGGTGCAAGAGGGCGAGCAGAACGCTACGGCCGTCACGGGATTCCACCAAATCACCGTAGACCTCTCCGCCATGACCTATGAGCTTGTCCCCGTGACGAGCATCTCCATCATTGGCGACTTCAACAGCTGGGGCGGCGACGTAGACCTGGCCTACAACACGGAGAGTGGCGCATGGGAGGCCAGCAACGTAACGCTGGATGTCACGGGCGGCCTGAAATTCCGCATGAACCACGACTGGACCATCTCTTGGGGCGGTGCCAACGGCGACGGAAGCAACTTCAAGAACCTCACCCAGAACAACGGCACCAACCTCAATGTCGAGGCCGGGACTTACGATATCAAGCTCTACATCTCCTGTGAGGGCAAGAACTACGTAGAGTTCATCAAGAAATAAAGGCACGTCGGCCGCACGGGCTCACGCCCTGCGAACACGACTGCGCCACTATTCAAAGGGAGTTTCCCGCTGTGGGAAGCTCCCTTTTTGCGTCATGACAAGCCATAAGGCAGCGCAAGCACGCCGCCATGTGCAAACGATTGCCCTGCAAAACGCGCCCATCGGAAAACAAACCGCGCGGCATGAGACGATTAATAGCTAATTTTGCAAGCATAACAATAACAACACGATTAGCGATATGAAGAAAAAGCGCATACTGGGAACGGCTCTCTCGCTGATGGTCACGGCCTCGGCCATGGCACAGGGATGGCCATCAAACTACAACGGCGTGATGCTGCAAGGCTTCTACTGGGACTCCTTTGCCGACACGCAGTGGACCAACCTGCAAAAGCAAGCACCCGACTGGGGACGCTACTTCTCCCTCATCTGGGTGCCGCAAAGCGGCAAATGCCTTGAAAGCTACAACGTCATGGGCTACACGCCCTACTATTACTTCGACCACAACTCCTCCTTCGGCACGGAGCAGCAACTGCGCAGCATGATCGAAGCCTACAAGCAGCAGGGCACGGGCATCATTGCCGATGTGGTGGTCAACCACCACAACACCGACGGATGGTTCTCCTTCCCCGCCGAGACCTACAACGGCGTGACCTACCAGCTCGCCTCCACCGACATCACCGCCAACGACGACGGGGGCAACACCGCCGCCGAGGCCAAACGGCAGGGCATAAGCCTCGGAGCACACAACGATGAGGGAGAAGACTGGGGCGGAATGCGCGACCTCGACCACAAGAGCAGCAACGTGCAGAAGATAGTGAAAGCCTACGAGAACTTCCTCCTTAGCGATTTGGGCTACGCCGGATTCCGCTACGACATGGTGAAGGGATTCAACGGAAGCCACGTGGCCGACTACAACCGCGCCACAGGCGTGACCTACTCCGTGGGCGAATACTTCGATGGCAACGTGGCCAAGGTGAAAAGCTGGATAGACCAGGCCGAAAAGGAGAGCGCGGCCTTCGACTTCCCCTTCCGCTACACCGTACGCGATGCCATCAACCAGGGCGACTGGTCGCTGCTGGCCAACAAGAGCACGCTCGTGGGCGATGAGAGCTACCGCCGCTATGCCGTCACCTTCGTGGAGAACCACGACACCCAGTACCGCAGCGCGTCAGAACAGAACGACCCGATACGCAAGGACACACTGGCCGCCAACGCCTACTTGCTGGCCATGCCAGGCACGCCGTGTGTGTTCCTGCCCCACCTGCAAGCCTACACCAAAGACATCAAGGCCATGATCAACGCGCGCCAGCTGGCCGGAATAACCAACACAAGCAGCTACAGCGCATACCGCAGCACGAAAGCCTACTATGCCGTAACCACACAAGGCACGCGGGGCAAACTGCTGGCCGTAATGGGCAGCGGAATGGCCGACCCGGACCGCAGCCTCTACGTGAAAGTGGCCGCCGGACACCATTACGCCTACTACCTGTCACCCTCCGTGGAGAGCGCGTGGATAGACCTGCCCTCGGGAAGCTACGACACCGGCGAGCAAACGGCCACCCTCACCGCCGTATCGGCCACAGACGGCGCGCAACTCGTCTACACCACCGATGGCAGCGAGCCTACCCCATCATCGGCCAAAGCCGCCTCGGGCACGAAAATCACCATCCCGCTGGGCGAAACCGTGCTCAAAGCAGCACTGCTCATAGGCGGCAAGGTGAGCGGAGTGCAGACCCGCAACTACTCCGTCTCGCAGTTTCAGACCAAGGACATCACCGTCTGCGTGAACGCCGATGCAGCAGGCTGGACAGACTACGTCAACTTCTACTCGTGGGGAGGCAGCCACAACGCCCCCGCATGGCCGGGAGAGCGCGTCACCACCACCAAGAACGCCAACGGCAAGAAGTGGTTCTGCAAGACCTACACGATGACCTCGGCCACCGACCACGTGAACCTCGTGTTCAGCATCGGCACCTCGTCCACAGCCAGCCAAAACCAGACGGTGGACGTGAACAACGTGCGCGATGACGCATTCTTTGAAATCACGGGCGAGAAGAACGGCGGCAAGTTCACCGTGACCGACGTCACAGCCACCACAAGCATTGACGCCATAGCCACAAGCCCCGCCAGCAAGGCCGACAACGCCTACTACACGCTCTCGGGACAGCGCGTATCGCGCCCCACGCAGAAAGGCATCTATCTGCATCAGGGCAAGAAAATCTTAATCAAGTAACCGCTCCCCGGCTGCCGAGGCGACACCATGGCAAAGCCACGCCCCGGCCGGGGCAACGAAACACACAAGCCCCTTAACCTCAAAAAGGCATAAAACAGAGGAGAGAATTGACTTGGGAACATCCCGTTTCCGCCTCAATTCTCTCCCTTTTTCATCTCCTTTCCCCCGCCTTGTCACCATTGCAGCCTTGCAAGGCCAGCGTTGCCGCTTTGCCAAGTCTCAGCCGCCTCACGAAACGTATGGTTTTGCACGACAAAAGGTATGGTTTTGCCCCGCAAAACGTAACGTTTCATGCGGCAAAACCATACCTTTCGCACACAGCCCTTTCCTAACGGCGCAGCCAAGCGGCGTTATTTCAACACAAACTGCTCACTTTCAGGAAACAACATAGGCCGCGCACGCTTACTCAACTTAAAAGCAATTGTGTCGCCATGTCCACTTGGACGTGACAGTAACAAATCAACCGAGATGTAACCAGTATCAAGCAAAACATCGAACTGTGAAGTCATTGGGTTCTTTGTGTGCTCCACCAAAACGGGACGAAAGAACTCTTTCCCTTTCATTTCTTTTGTCTCCACCTCTATCCAAAACGTCTCATGATGCTTTTCAAGCAATCGTTGATGAAGCACTGACAATCTCCACAATGCAATATCCGATACTTTCACATAACTTATCCTCCCCTCTGCATTCTCTTTCTTTCTCTTTTCCTCAATGGCAAGTCTGCCCACATCTTCATAAAGAGTCAATCCTAAGCCTTGGCTATTCAGTTTATGGCAATAGATAGTGTTTTGATAAGTAAGCACGCCTTCGCTTATATAACCATATCTTCTGACTATCTCTTTGGTAGACTTCAACTTACTGATATTCCAATCTGGTACTTGACAAAAAAGCGTAGACCGAATTCCTGGGCGCTTTTCGCGAAAGCTCTTCAATTCAATCCCCTTATAGTCTGGCAACTTAGAACAATTCATCTCCAACCCGAGCAACTTTTCAATGGTACGGCCTACCCCAGTGTCAGCCAACACACCAGTTGGATGCCATTCATGCGAAAGATCACACAACCTCGCTTTCAGCTCATTTGCCACACTCATTGCCACATTGTGGCAACGAGAAATTAATTCTTTTAAAGGAGAGGGGGAAGGCGATGCACAAAAACCAGCAATATCAACTTGCGTCACATTAACTATATAAAGCATTCCGTCATGAAACAGCATCATCAAGATGTCATTTGGCGAACAAACCGACTTGACATTACTTGGCCAAAAACGGGGGTCTCCTTTCTTGGTATTTGGCCGATAGAGCGAAGTAACCGTCTTTTGCTCCATACAGCCACTAACAAGGCAAGTGGCAACCATCTTCTTATGTTCTTGCCCCTGCGCTTGTCCCCGATAGTCATGCATTCCGCATTCCAAAAAATATTGTCGTATAGGCTCTGTGGCATCAAGAATGCTCTTTTTATAGCCAGCCTCTGTTATTTGCACGAGGGTATATTGAATACTTTTCCGTGTAAGGGGAACACAAGATTAGCTTCCTCAAAACTATTGAAATTCCTCATGTGCACCATACCCTCATCTCATTTAATATGCTGCAAAATTACATTGGCAATGGCACGTGCCATCAACGGAGGAACAGCATTGCCAACAAGAGTATACTGCGGTATTTCGTCCTTGCGCTTCTCTCCTCCCGTAGAACGTTTTCCTTGGAAGACAAAAGAATCATCAAACGACTGCAAACGTGCCATCTCACGAACGGTCATGGCGCGAAAAGCACTATAATGGATAAAATCATCGGGCATCGTTACCACTGTTGGACTTTGCCCACAAGGGTTAAGTACCGTATAATTGCGCTTATCCGAATCCACCCCTGCCTCGCGCAAGTCACGCTTTGCCTCCGGACTGTATTCACCATGACGAGCTATAATTTGTAATCTTTTCCGTACTTTCTCACTCTGCGCACTCGTCTGATGATTATTGAGCACAAAATGGGACTGGGTTTGCAAACTATTCAAATCTGCATCCCTTTTCACATAAATAGGTTTCGTATCAAATATGAAACGATGTGAAAGATGCCCCATTCGTTGCCATTCACTATAAAGTTTCCCCTCAGAACATGGCTCTCCCGTTTCCCTTCGCTTACACAGTAGATGCTTATACTCATGGAGTGGGTCAACAGGCTTATAATCAACAACGCTCTCTCCATTTCCTATCATGTCCAAATCCCACAAAGCCTCATACACCGTTACCTTATGTTCAGGAGAAATGGTTGCAGGAATAGTATTAATTATCGGTTGGTCATTTCTGCAGCCGACAAACACCACGCGTTCCCGGTTCTGTGGCACTCCATAGTTTGAAGAAAGTAACACCTGCGGACCATCAATGTTATACAACCGAATATGAGAGAGCACCTCTTTATACCTGGTCTCTGCATTCGTTCCCCTCACCTCTTTTCCTATCAAGTCCAAGAGTTCATCAAGCGTAAGCACATAAAGCGACAACGCCTCCTTAAAAAGAGTAAGACTATCCTCCTCAACCGTTAATTCTGTAATACGCTCCAAGGCTTTTGAAATACTCTCCAATATAGCCGCATCTGACATACTCGCAATGAACGAGTTCATAATATCACCAAAAACATCATTGTCGATGTCGGCTTTAGTCTTCAAGCCTATCACATCTTTGCGTAAACTCTCACGGAGTGTCCCCTCTTTCAGCATACGCAAACCATGCCTAACAGTATTAATGTCAACATTGGACTTACTCACTTTGTATTCCACATGACGTGTGACAGCCCTAAACAATCCATCGAGTAAAGAAAAATACTCCTCTATCCGCTCTTTTTTCTCTTCTCCCGATGCTATTTCAATTGCGATTTTCGACAATAACACATTGCTTTTAAACGTTCCTCCCTCTTTAAAAGTTGTTCTCACGAAATCCGTAAGCAAATCGATTTTTTCATCATCGATGATAGAACGAATCTCTTTCAAGATTTGTTCTTTTATTCTGCCTCCGTCCTTAGTAAGCAACCCCTTTACATTCTCCATTACAAAGTATTTGGGACGTAACGCTTTTATCACTTTCAAATAATGATAAAAAAGATCATCTCGCTTATCAAACTTCTTGCGACGTCCCGAAAGGCTGAACGACTGGCAACTGGGACCACCCGTAACCACATCAACAGTCTTACTTCCTATCTCCTTTTTCAAATTCTCCACAAAGCTATCCTCCGTGATATCCTGACAAATGAACTTGGTAGAAAGTCCAAGTTGCATATTATAACGCACACGGTGAGTCAGCTCACAATTAGAATTAATATCAGAAGCAAGCAGGAAATCAAAGTAACGATTATCCGTATATGCTTGCAAAAATCCCTCGCTGATGCCTCCTGCACCAGCGAAAAGATCCACAAACGTTACAGCTTTCCTACCTTTCAAGAACTCTTTATTTTCAGCCATGACACAAAAGAACTATAACAGCGTTAATAGAGCAGCACCAAGCCAGCAAAGGCGGCGTAGCAAATCATACGGATGGGATTGATTTTGAGCCACATCGTACCCACGAAAGTGGCGGCAAAAAGCAACAGACTAATCCAAAACTGCCATGGATTGAGGCTCGGCGAGGAGAAGTTCTCCACATCGCAGAGCAGCAAGGTGGCGGCGGCAAGCAGACCTACTACGGCAGGACGCAGACCTGTGAAGATGCCCTGCACGGCCTGCGTGCGCATATACTTCATGAGAACCTTGCTGATGAGTATCATCAGAATGAAACTGGGCAGGACAAGGGCCAAGGTGGCGACCACACTTCCCAGCACCGCCATCGTGCCGCCGAAGCCCGCATTTTGGGCGGCAACGTAGCCACAGTAGGTGGCCGAGTTGATGCCTATGGGGCCGGGGGTCATCTGCGAGATGGCCACAATGTTGGTAAACTCGGCCGGGGAGAGCCACTGGTGGTTGATTACCGTCTCCGTCTGAATGAGGGAGAGCATTCCATAGCCACCGCCAAAGCCGAAGAGGCCAATGATGAAGAACGTATAGAAGAGTTGAAAGAAAATCATCGCTGCCTTATTCCGTTGGTTTGATTATTTTGCCATAGACGTATCCGGCCAGTCCGGCCGCGATAATGATGAAGACGGGGTTCACTCCCAGCTTCCAGATGAACAATGCGGAGATAATGGGAATCCAGCAATTGGAGAGCCGTATGCGCGCGCTTTTGGCCAGATTGAACGTGGGCACGGCGATGAGGGCTACCACGGCGGGGCGTATTCCACGGAACATGGCCGCTATCCAACCCACCTCCATGAAGCGATGGAAGAACATAGCGATGAGCAGAATGATGAGAAACGAGGGCAAGGCCGTGCCCAATGCCGTGCAAAGTGCGCCACGGAGCTTGCGCAGCTTGTAGCCAATGAAGACGCTGATGTTGATAGCAAACACGCCGGGACAGCTCTGCGCGATGGCTATAAGGTCGAGAAACTGCTCCTGATCAATCCACTTCCGCTTCTCCACCACTTCGGTCTGAATGATGGGAATCATGGCGTATCCGCCGCCAAGGGTGAACGCGCCTATCTTGAAAAACGTCTTGAAGCTCTCCCAATAGAAGCCCGATGATTCTGTTAGTTGTCGAGATGGCATTTCTTACGTGCTGAATGGTCTGTTTACTTCCGCCCGCAAGCGGGTCGGGATAAAGGAAAAGCAGGCAAGCCGCAAGCCCCATGGAATGTGAGGGCGCACGGCTTGCCCGCTTGTTATGGATTCAACGTCTGGCGGACTACGCGCGGTGAGCCTCCACCCACTTCCTTGCGTTCACGAAAGCCTCCATCCACGGAGTCACCTCGTCAGCGCGGCGCGCACTGGGATACCAGCCTTGCTGCCACGGGAATATGGCGCGCTCCAAGTGAGGCATCATGGCCAGATGGCGTCCATCGGCAGAGCAGATGCCCGCAACGTTGTAGTCGGAGCCATTGGGATTGCCCGGATACTGTGCATAGTTGTATTTGGCCACCACGTTGTAGCGGTCTTCGGCCTCGGGCAGATAGAAGCGGCCCTCTCCGTGAGCCACCCAGATGCCCAGCTTGTTGCCCGACAGAGAGCCAAACATGACGCTGTTGTTCTCCGGAATGACCACGCTGAGGAAGGAGCTTTCAAACTTCTTCGAGTTGTTATGGCAGAGATGAGCCTGATGCTCGTGCTCGGGGTTGATGAGATTCAGCTCCGCCATGAGCTGGCAACCGTTGCAAATGCCCAGCGAAAGGGTGTCTTTGCGGGCATAGAAGCGGTCGAGTGCTTCCTTGGCCTTGGGGTTATAGAGGAACGCGCCTGCCCATCCCTTGGCCGAGCCAAGGACATCGGAGTTGGAGAAACCGCCGCAGAACACGATCATATTGACTTCTTCCAGCGTCTCGCGGCCACTGATGAGGTCGGTCATCATGACATCCTTCACCTCAAAGCCAGCCAAATAGAGCGCGTAGGCCATTTCTCGCTCGCCGTTAGTGCCTTTCTCGCGTATGATGGCTGCCTTGGGGGCGTTCAGTCTGTCGGTGTCGGTCATCGTCTTCCAGCGATCGGCGTCGAGTCCGTACTGCTTCAGCGTGCCCGTGAAGTCGGCATTGAAGCGCATTTCCACGGGTTGCTTCTTGTAATTGGTGTAGCGTTTCTTGGCCATACCGTTGAAACTCTGGTCTCTGTCGAGCAGGTAGGAGGTCTTGTACCACACATCGCGCAGCTCATCGATGTCGAGTTCCTGCTTGAATGCGCCATCGCTGATGCTCATGAAGCGGCGTTCCGGCATCGGCTGACCAATGCGGGCATAGCCCACGCAGCAGTCTTCGAGGTACTCGCGCACAGCATCGGCGTGCTCATCGGCCACCTGAATCACCACACCGGGGTTCTCGGCGAAGAGCTTCTTGATGACATCATCGCCCTTGATGTCGTGCAGGTTGACCCGCAGACCACCCTCTACGTTGGCAAAGGTCATCTCCAGCAGCGTGGTAATGAGACCGCCGGCCGAAATATCGTGTCCGGCAAGCACCCATCCGCGCTTGATCAGCTCCTGAACCGCCTCAAAGCACTGGCAGAAATATTGCGGATCATTCACCGTGGGCACATCATCGCCCACCTTGTTGAGGCTCTGCGCAAACGCGCTTCCGCCCAGTTGCTGCTCGCTGAAAGAGAAATCAATATGATAAAGGCGCGATTGCTTGTTGTTGACAAGCACCGGCGACACCACCTTACGTATGTCGCTCACCTCGCCGCCACTGGTCACGATGACCGTTCCCGGCGATACTATCTTCTCGCCGTTGGGATATTGCTGGCTCAAAGAGAGCGAATCCTTACCCGTAGGCACATTTACGCCAATGGCGCAGCAGAAGTCTGACAGTGCCTTCACGGCACGATAGAGACGCGCGTCCTCACCTTTCTGCGAGCGGCACGGCCACATCCAGTTGGCACTGAGGCTCAACGAGTCCATGCCATCGGCGAGCGGAGCCCACACGATGTTCGTCAGCGACTCGGCAACACTAAGCACACTGCCTGCCTCGGGCGATGCAAGGCCAGCCTGCGGGGCATGGCCAAGTGCCGTGGCGATACCTTTCACGCCACGATAGTCGAGTGCCACCACGCCACAGTCGCTCAACGGCAACTGCAAACGTCCCTGACACTGCTGCCGCGCCACCTTTCCCGTAACGCTGCGATCCACCTTGTTGGTCAGCCAATCCTTGCAAGCGACAGCCTCAAGCTGCAACACGCGGCGCAGATAGGTGTCGAGCTGTGATGCATCGTAGGCCACCGGAGCATAATGACGCTCCACTGTCTCATCGCGCATGACGGTCTTTGGCGAATGGCCGAACATCTGCGCCACGTCAAGATCGAAAGGCTTGACACCGTCTCCCTGCACGAAGGAGAAGTGAGCATCGCCCGTTGTCTCGCCAACAACATACATCGGCGCGCGCTCGCGCTCGGCAATCTTCGCCACATGGTCGAGGTGTTTCTCATCAATCAGGATGCCCATGCGCTCCTGAGACTCATTCGCGATGATTTCCTTTGCGCTGAGCGTCTTGTCGCCGATGGGTAATTGTGTCATGTCTATCACGCCGCCGTTCTCCTCCACCAGCTCCGAGAGGCAGTTGAGGTGACCCGCCGAGCCGTGGTCGTGGATGGACACCACCGGATTGCCTTCCTCCTCGGTCAGCGCGCGCACAAGGTTGTAGGCGCGTTTCTGCATCTCCGGGTTGGCGCGCTGCACGGCATTCAGCTCAATTCCGTTGCTGTAACGGCCCGTATCCACCGAAGACACCGAGCCACCGCCCAGTCCGATGCGATAGTTGTCGCCTCCGACAACAACGACCTTGTTGCCTTTCTGCGGCTCTTTCTTCAAACAGTCGCGCTTTGTGCCGTATCCCACGCCACCGGCGAGCATCACCACTTTGTCGTAGGCATACTTCTCGCCGTTTTCCTGATGCTCAAACGTGAGCAGCGAACCCGTGATGAGCGGCTGGCCAAACTTGTTTCCGAAGTCGCTCGCGCCATTGGAGGCCTTCACCAGAATCTGTTCCGGGGTCTGATAGAGCCACTGGCGCACGGGCAGGATGTCTTCCCAGTCGCGCGTTGCGGGCTGCTTGCCATCGTCATCGCGCAGTCTTGGGTAGGCCGTCATGTAGACTGCCGCGCCGGCGATGGGCCATGAGCCTGTGCCGCCTCCCATGCGGTCGCGTATCTCACCACCCGTTCCCGTGGCCGCGCCGTTGAACGGCTCCACGGTGGTGGGAAAATTGTGGGTCTCGGCTTTCAGCGAGATGACGCTCTCAATGGGTTTCACGCGGAAATAGTCGGCCGTAGACTGGTTCTTGGGGGCAAACTGCTCCACGACGGGGCCTTCGGCGAAGGCCACATTGTCCTTGTAGGCAGAGAGAATCTTTCCCGGATTCTCCCGTGTGGTCTTCTTGATGAGGTTGAAGAGCGACGACTCCATCTTCTCACCATCAATGATGAACTCGCCACCGAATATCTTGTGACGGCAGTGCTCCGAATTAATCTGCGCGAAACCGAAAATCTCGCTGTCGGTGAGCGGCCGTCCGTTCTCCTTCTCTATCTTTTGCAGATATGCAATCTCCTCGGGCGAGAGGGCAAGTCCCTCCTCCTCGTTGAACTTCTCAATGTCGTCAACGCGCTTGATAGGCTCCGGCTGATGCTCGACGGTGAATATCTGCTGGTCAAGCCCCTCATACATACGCTGCAACATAGGGTCGTGCTCCGCCTCGGGACTGTCCACGGGGAAGTATTCCTCTATGCGCGTGATTCCCTCCAACGCCATGTTCTGTGTTATTTCCACGGCATTGGTGCTCCACGGGCTGATCATTTCGCGGCGCGGGCCTACGAAAAAGCCTTCCAATTGCTCGGCATTCAGGGCCTCGGCATCGCCGTAGAGCCAACTAAGTTCGCTTATCTCGTTTGAGGACAACTTGTGATTCACCTCCGTGGCAATCACGCTTTTCGACCTTGTTCTGAAGAAAAGAATCATAATCTGTCGGATGTAATAGGAATATTATGGTGCAAAGATAATGCAAACGGGCGAGATTACAAAGAAAATTACTTTTTTTCTCGCCCTTTCATTACGTTTCCCCACCTCTTTTGGCGGCTTTCTTGGCGCGCGGAAAGCCTGCGCCGCGTGCCCAAGGAAGCACGAAAACCGCCCCGCCGTTGCGCCGCCACACACGGGGGCACAACCGCGGGGCGGCAAAAGCATACCTAATGGAATGCAAAAGGTGTGGTTTCGCCTTGCAAAAGGTTACCTTTTGCGGGGCAAAACCACACCTTTCTGTAAGTTCCTGACGCACAACGCGGTGCACAGCGCGCCACTACAAGCCTTTCTGCGCGCCGCAGCAGCCTACTTACACATGAAGTCGAGCACACGCCGCTCGCCAAGATAGCCCTCCAAGTGGTCCTCTATGGCCACGGGGCCGCACCCAGTGGGGCATCCCGTGAAGAATATGTCGCCCGTCTTGATGGTGAAGTAGCGGCTGGCATAGCTTATCAGCTCATCAATGGTATAGAGCATATCGGCCGTACATCCCTCCTGCACGGTGCGCCCGTTGATGTCGAGATGGAAGTTCGTTTGCTGCGGATTGAGCAGCAAGCTCTTGTCCACCCAGTCGCCAAGCACGGTCGCGCCATCGAAGCTCTTGGAGAGTTCCCACGGCAGTCCCTTGGCTTTCAAGTCGCGTTGCAGGTCGCGCGCCGTGAAGTCAATGCCCACAGTGAGCGCATCATAGTAGCGATGGGCAAACTCCACGGGGATGTTCTTCCCCAAGCGGTTGAGGCGCACCACCACCTCCGTCTCGTATTCAATGCGCCCCATGTCGTCGGGCACAAAGAATGGCTTCCCGTTTTTCAGCACCGACGACTCGGCTTTCATAAACAGCACCGGCCTTTCGGGCTTCGCGGCCTTGCCGTGCAAGGCGGCATTGTGCTCAAGGTAGTTCATTCCTACCGCAAGAATCTTCATGGTCTTGATATGTTTTATTGTTGTTATTGTTTCGTTCTTAGCGCGCCTTCTTCTGTCCTTGCGTCAGCCAAATGCCATGCGCCGGCGGGCAGGCAAGGCGTTTTCCATCAATGGAGAAGACGGGGGCGGAAGGCTGCAATTCCGACACGGGCACGGACGACACGCCCGTTTGCCCTTCCACGAAGCGGCGCAGACAGCCCAAAGCCGGGGTGGCGCGGCCATCGCGGTTGTCGAACAGCGGCGCATTATACCAACTGCCTGTTACGGCAGAAGTCCAGTCTATTCCGTACTCATTGGCTTCCATCCACCACCAGAACAGCCCCTTCACCCGGTTGTGGCCATTCAGCATGGCCACAAGGTCTTCGGCAAACTGCCGCTGACCTTCCGCCGTATAGGGATAAGCCGTTGTGGCATCATAGGTGGTGCCCGGCACAGCCCATGCGTAGGGGTAGCCCGTTTCAACAAGCATCAAATCCTTATCGGGACAAGCAGTCTCCAAGCGCGCTATCGCCCCTTCCAGCTCCGTCAGAGCACCATGGATATAGGGATAATAGCTCAACCCAATGATGTCGTAGTCGATGCCAAATTCCGCCATGTAGTCCACAAACTTCGACAGGGCGGCATAATTGGCATTGTCGGCTTGCTGCGTGAGCGAGACGCGCTCCGTATGCAAAACGATTTTTGCCTCCGGGCACGTGGCACGACAAGCCCCGATGGCCTTGGAGAGCAGTGTGGCAAAGCGTTGCCAGTTGCTCCGCGCGGCATCGGGATAGCAAGCCTTGCCATAGCCATCGGCCTTGCTGCCCCACAGGAGTCCATAGCTAATCTCATTGCCCGGCTGAATGAAATCGGGCGATGCGCCCTCATCGGCCAGCCGCTGCAATATGCGGCGGGTGTAGCCAGCCACACTGTCGGCCAAAGCATCATCGTCAAGTCCCTGCCATGCGGCGGGCGTCCACTGACTGGAAGGATCTGCCCATGTGTCGCTGTAATGGAAGTCGAGCAGCAGGCGCATTCCCTTGGCCTTGATGGCCTTGGCCAAGGGCAGGATATAGTCGATGTCCTGACGCACCCCCTGCCCCTTGGCCTCCTCGGGGGCATTGTCGGGATTGACAAAAAGGCGCACGCGCATGGCGTTCATGCCCTCTTGGGCAAAAAAATCAAGGGGACTGTCGATGGGATTGCCGCTTTGGTCGTAGTATTGCGCCCCGGCGGCCTCATAAGAGGGCAACAGCGAGATGTCGCCGCCAACGTATTTCTGCGCATCGGCGGCAACGGTAAGGCCACAAAAGGCCATGAGTGCCAACAACTTTTTCATGCTTGGTTCTCTATTTGTCCGTCTACAAGTTTTCTTTCCCCACACATCAGAACTCCAGCACCATGGCCTGACGGCGCGAGAGGGAAACATTCTTGGTCAGATCAACAGTAGCCCCGGTGGTGACATCCTTGGCCGTGGCGTGGCGGCCAATTACCTCGGCATAGCGTTTCACGTCCATCTGGTTGTCGCCATCCTTGCCGTTGAGAACGGTCATCACCGTTTTACCCTCATGCTGACGGCAAAGCACATAGACACCGTTGAACGGAATGAACTGCTTTTGCACGCCACGCGTAACCACCTCATTGCCCTGGCGCCAGTGGAGCAGACGCGACATCCAGTCGAACATGGCGTTCTCCTCCTCCGTGCGTCCCTCACGGGTGAAGGCATCGCGCTCATCGCCGGGGAAACCGCCGGGGAAATCGCAGCGCACGTAGCCATCGGTCTTCTCCTTGGTGCCGTTCATGAGCACCTCCGTGCCGTAATAGAGCTGCGGAATGCGGTTCATCGTCAGCAGCAGGGCAAGTGCCTGCTTCAAGGGAGCAACGTCCTTGCCCTTGCCAAGGAAGCGGTCGGTGTCGTGATTCTCAATGAATGCAAGCACACTTGAAGGGTTGGCATAGAGATAGTCGTAGCAGAGCGAGTTGTAGACACGGCAGAATCCCTTCCACCAGCCGTCCGTCTCCTCGATCTTGGCCTGACTCATACGGTCGAAGAACGCAAAGTCCATCACTGTTTTCAGATAACTGTTCTGCTCGGAGAGCTTCGAATCTTTCTGCCAAGCGGCAGTGTAGGCCGGCTCGGTGACCCATGTCTCGCCCACGGTGTTGAAGTTGGGATACTCCTCATCGATGGCTTTCATCCATTGAGCCATAGCCGTGCGGTCGGCATAGGGATAGGTGTCCATGCGGATACCATCGATATCGGCCGTCTCCACCCACCATTTACTGTTCTGAACAAGGTAGCGCAAGACGTGAGGATTCTTCTGATTGAGGTCGGGCATGGACGGCACAAACCAGCCATCCACGGTTTCCTGCAAGTCAATATCGGAGGCGTAGGGGTCAAGGACGGGCGTGAGCTTATAGGAAGTCTGCATTCCGTAGTTGGGGTTGTTGAACCAATCGTGCGACGGCGCGTCAAGATTCCAAGGATGATAGCTGCTGCAATGATTGAAAATCATGTCCATAACGATTTTCAGTCCCTGCGCATGGCAGTTCTTGATAAACTGACTATACTCCTCGTTTGTGCCAAAGCGCGCATCAACCTTGTAATAATCGGTGGCGGCATAGCCGTGGTAGGAGCTGTTGCCAGCCTCATCAGACGGGCTGTCGTTCTCCAATATCGGTGTGAACCACAACGCTGTGACTCCAAGTTTCTTAAAATAATCCAATCGGCTATTGATGCCGGCAAGGTCGCCACCATGGCGCAGGGAGGGGTAAGTGCGGTTGCAACGCTGGTCGCGCATACCTTTCACTACGTCGTTCTTCGGGTTTCCGTTGGCAAAACGGTCGGGCATGAGCAGATAGAGCACATCGGCATTGCTGAATCCGTGGTGCTCCTCGCCAGCCTTCATGCGTTGCTTGAGCTGATAGGGAACGGCCTTACGCTTGCCGTTGAGGGTGAATTGCAATTTCATCTCGCCAGCCTGCGCTCCCTCCAAATTCATGTAGACCAAAAGATAATTGGGCGAATCGAGCTTGACAATAGAATCGACGCGGGCGTGTGGATAGTCTACGCTCACATCGGCGTTACGAATGTCTTTGCCATAGACCATCAACTGCAACGTGGGGTCTTTCATCCCAACATACCAATCGGTGGGATCAATGCGCGTAATTTCTATTTTCGCATTCATGGTCAAGACGACCAAGAGGAACAAAATGGTGGAAATAACTCTTCTCATTTTGATAAATATCAATAAAGTGTGATGGGTATAAACATAAAAAGGAGCGGAGATGGCATCTCCAAGCTCCTGTTCTTTGATTCTTTACATAAAAATTAATCGTGCAATATCAAGGCCGACTGTCCATCGATCATGACTTCCCCGCCTTGCATCTCGCCCAAGCCGCTCTCGTCAACCTGCCCATTGACCGCCACGATGGTGTAAGTTCCCTCGGGAATTTGCACCGTCTTGAGGTCTTGACCGCTGTTGAGAATAACGTAGATGTTGTTCCAAGCATCGCCACCGGCATGGTCTTTCAAGCGGAAAGCCACCAAACAGTCTTGCGAAGGCAGGAACTCCAAGTGCTTCCGCACAAGTTCTGCCTTGCCAAGTCGGAAAGCTGGATGCTGAAGACGCAAGCGAATGAGGTTCTTGTAATAGTCGAACACCTGCGGATAGCGTTGCAGATTGCCCCAATCGAGGTGGTTGATGCTGTCGGGAGACTCGAAAGAGTTGTGCACACCCTGCTTGGTGCGCAGCATTTCCTCACCCGAGAGCAGGAAAGGAACGCCCTGCGAGGTGAGGACAGCTGTTTGGGCAAGCAAGTCTAAGCGTATCAATTCTTCCTCATCATAAGAGGTTGACGGGATGGAGGCACGCAAGCGGTCGGTCAGACACATATCATCGTGGCAGCTCACGTAGGCGATCATCTGCGTAGGCTCCGTGGCCCACGGCTCTTTCGTGTAGTTTACCTTGGCATAATCCACTTGCGGGTGGGCTATCATGCCCACGATTCCTGCCTTGATGCTTTCCTCGTGTCCGGCAATTCCAGCAAGGAAAGCAGGCTCGGTGTCATCGCTGAACGGGCCGCGAAGGGCATCACGCAGCTCATCGCTGAACGCGGCAATACCCGGAAGTTGACTTGTGTGAGCCTTTACAGCCAGTTTCTCGGTGGCAAGGGCACACTGTCCGGCACTCCAACCCTCGCCATAGACAAATATGGAGGGGTCTATCTGCGTGAGTTCCTTGCGAATAAGGTTCATGGTCTCAATGTCGTGACAGCCCATCAAGTCCACACGGAAACCATCTATGTGGTACTCCTTGGCCCAGTAGGCCATGCTTTCGAGCATGAACTTGCGCATGAGAGGCTGCTCGGAAGCCGTCTCATTGCCACAACCCGAACCGTTGCTTGGCTCGCCATTGTCTTTATAACGATAGTAAACTCCGGGGAAAGTACGTTCGAAATTGCTTCCCTTCAAGTCAAAAGTGTGATTGTACACCACATCGAGGACGACACGGATGCCCGCCTTGTGCAAAGCCTGCACCATTTGCTTGAACTCCAAGATGCGACGGGTGGGCAACTCGGCATCAAAAGAGTAGCTGCCTTCGGGCACATTGTAGTTCAAGGGGTCGTAGCCCCAATTGTATTGTGGCTTATCATATTTGGCCTCATCGATGGAAGCAAAGTCAAACGAGGGAAGAACATGGACAGCATTCACACCCAAAGCCTTCAAATGGCTGATGGCTTTCTGCTCGGCCAAAGCAAGGAACTTGCCTTTATTGACCAGCTCGGAGGAAGCATCGATGGAGAAATCGCGGTGGTGAAGCTCATAAATCACAAGATCGGCAGGGCTTTTCGTCACCAAACGGCGGTCGTTTTCCCAACCAACGGGGTTGGTATCGCGCAAATCGACAACCGCCGCACGTCCGCCATTGCACCCAACGGCCTTGGCAAACACGCCGGGGGTCTCACCACGCCCGATGTCGAACGTATAGAACACGCCTTTAATGTCGCCCCTGACCTCGGCCGTCCACACATTGTCGCCCGCCGGCTTCATCTTGATTTTCTTGAAAGCCTTGCCGCCACGACCAGCGCGATAAAGTCGCAATGTGGGACGTTCCGGACTATTGAGCTTGAACACCGTGCCCGAAGGCGAATATTGCATCTCATTGAATGTCTCTTGTGACATTACGGGCTGTGCGGAGAGCACCAAGGCCATACATACGGCCATCATCAGCTTCCTCATATTCGTTATTCTGTTATGTTCGATAAATTATTTAAGTAGACGAGCGGACTATCCGCTGGTTTAACGAATGGGACTTTTACTTTCGAAACGTTCTCCTGTACGTTCAATCCATCCACTCCTCATTATTCCCTTGAACGGTTTAACTGCCCGCTCGCCTACTTGCGGCTTTCTTATATTAAAGAGCCTTCAAGCTCACAGCGAATCCGCCACCAGCAGCCATCGTGAGCTTAAGCGTATCACCAGCCTTGACGGTGCGCTTGGTTATCGTATATGCCTTGGGGTTCTTGTCGTAACTGGCATCCTTGGCATCGGCGTAGACCGTGCACTCATACTTGCGTCCCTTGTCAAGGAAGTCGAGTTTGAACACCGACTTGTGCCCATCCTCATTGCACTTTCCGCCAATGAACCAGTTGTCCGTGCCCTTTGCCTTGCGCGCCACGGTGATGTAACGTGCCGGCTCGGCCTCTATGTAGCGGCTATCATCCCAGTCGCAGGCCACATCGCGGATGAACTGGAAGGCATCATCGAACCGCTCATAGTTCTCTGGCAGGTCAGCAGCCATCTGCAACGGGCTGTACATCGTCAGATAGAGTGCCAACTGTCCGCAAAGTGTCGTGCGCACCCAGCTCGTGTTGTCGCTCCAAGTGCTCAGTTGCGTCTCGAATATACCCGGCGTGTAATCCATCGGACCGCCTTGAAGTCTCGTGAAGGGCAAAATCACCGTATGATAAGGCGCGTTTCCGCCAAAAGCCTCATACTCTCCGCCACGTGCACTCTCGTTTCCAACAAGGTTCGGCCACGTGCGGCACAGTCCTGTGGGTCTCACAGCCTCATGGCCATTTACCATGACATGATGTTTGGCTGCCTGCTCCACGACATATTGATAATGATTGACCATAGACTGGCTGTAATGATGGTCGCCACGCGGGATAATATCGCCCACATAGCCCGTCTTCACAGCATCGTAGCCATACTTGTTCATCAAGTTGAGCGCGTTCTCCAAGTGCCGTTCATACTCTATTGTACTTGAGCTGGTCTCGTTGTGCATCATCAAGCGCACGCCTTTGCTGTGGGCATACTCGTTAAGATACTCAATATCGAAGTCGGGATACGGCGTTACGAAGTCGAAAACGTCCCACTTCCAGCGGTTGGCCCAGTCTTCCCAGCCGATATTCCAGCCTTCCACAAGCACCTGCTGCAAACCGTTCTTGGCGGCAAAGTCAATGTATTTCTTCACATTGGCCGTCGTTGCGCCATGCCGTCCGTTAGGCTTCACCTTGTTCCAGTCCACTTTATAGATGTCAACGCAAGGAAGCTCATCGGTATAGTTCCACGAACTCTTGCCAACGATCATCTCCCACCACACGCCACAATACTTTGTGGGGTGAATCCAAGACGTATCCTCAATCTTGCAAGGCTCATTGAGGTTGAGGATAAGGTTAGACGAGAGCATCTCGCGGGCATCGTCACTCACCAATACCGTGCGCCACGGCGTGTGAGACGGCGTGCGCAAGTAGGCCTTGTTGCCCGTAGCATCGGGCGTGAGCCAAGACTCGAACACCATATTCTTGTCATCGAGGTTCAGATGCATGGCCGGATAGTTGACCAAAGCGGCTTCATGGATGTTGATATACAAACCATCCTGCGACTTCATCTGCAATGCTGTCTGCACACCTGTCTCCGAGAACACAGCCACCGATGAGTTATTCCAGTTGACAGCGTCATGGAAGCGGCTTCGAATCTCCGACAACTTCGACTCTTGCGTTTCCTGCTCCTGCGTGTCATAGTCGCCGGGAAGCCACCAAGCCGTATGATCGCCAGCCATGGCAAACTGCGTATGCTCCTCCTTGACGATGAAATGGACAAGGTTTTGCTGCTGCGGGAACTCATAACGAAGTCCCATTCCGTCATCATAGACGCGGAAGCGTATGTTCATATCGCGTCCCGAGGTATTCTGATGCAGCTTCACGAGCAACTCATTGTAGTGATTCCGAATGGTGGCCGTCTCTCCCCACACGGGCTTCCAAGTCTCGTCAAACGTTGATGTCTCCGTAGCCGTCTTGGTAAATCCGTTCATCAGGCTCGTCTCCTCAACTCCTTGAGTGGCGTGCTTGTCCTTGGCCAGCTCCAAGCCAAGGCGCGATGGCTTCACTACGGGACGGTTCTTATAGGTCATTTCGTAGCTCGGCACACCTCCATCGGCAAGCGAGAACGTTACGGAAACATTGCCGTTCGGCGATGTCACAGTCTGCGCCGCGGCCATCATGGGCAGAAAGAGCGCGGCAAGGAATAATTTCTTTTCCATCAATTAAAAACGTTTTGTGTGTTATTGTGTGACAAACAGCTCATCCGCAACACGCCACACGGCGGTTGTTCTCTATGACAAGCTCCTCTATATTGGCTATGAAGTCCTTGTTTTCCATCAGTTCCTCAATGCCCACATGCATCCGATAACGCCAGTAATGACGCGGATTGGCGGGTATGTTGATACGCTCGGCGTTGGCATCGGGAAGCCGCAGCCGCTCATCGATGGCCATCCAGTCCTGAATGCTAAGGATGCAGAGCAAGGAAGGCGAGGAAAGCTGACCTCCAACAATGTCGCGTGCCAGCCATCCGGGCAGCGGATGCGGCGCATTGCCACCACGATGGAGCATCGTGCGGTAATAATCCTGCGCGCGATTGCCGTCCTCATCCCACCATTGGCGCAACGTGGGCATATCATGGGAGGAGAAGGTGCACACCGAGCGGTAAGGGAATTGGCTCAAACAGCCAAACTGGTCGCCCGGATTCTTGGGCATACTCTGCACCTCAAGCGAAAGGATACGCAGCGCATCGAGCACCCATGGCACGCAATCGGGCACCATTCCAAGGTCTTCCGCACACACCAGCATACGCGTGGCATCCACCAATCGCGGCAACTTACGCATGGCCTCGCCATACCAGAACTGATTGTTGCGACGGTAATAATAATCGTTGTAAAGACGATTGAATACGGCTTTGTCGCAATCATACAGACTTTCATACACGAAATCGAGCTGCACGGAGATGCGGGGATGGAATTTGTTGCCATCGCGATGGTCGCGCACAAAGAGCACATCGCTGATAAGGGCATACAAGCCATCGCGCAAGGCATTCAGTCCTTGCGTCTTTGCATCGGCCTCAGCGGCGGAAAGCCCCTTCGTTTGCTCGTCTGCCACTTGCGCAAAATAAGCCTCCACCTTCTTCTGCGTGTCAAACTCCGCCCGCATACGGTAATAGTAGCTGTCCTTTTTCTCCAAGAACTGCTCCCTAACCATTGCGGCCTTGTCGCGGAACACACGTTCGAGCACCCAGTCGGTGATAAACGGCGTAGTGAACAACTCTTCCTGCCAATGCAAGCCATAGCCCTCTATCTCCTCACGCGTCAGCGCAAGAGCCGGTTGGAACTGCCCCAGCAGCCCGTGCACCGCATCAACGGGTATCTCCCAAATGCGGAAGAAGCCCAAAACGTGATCTATGCGGTAAGCATCGAAGAAGCGCGCCATGCTTTGGAAGCGGCGCACCCACCATTGGCACCCGTCTTGGAGCATCACCTCCCAGTTATAGGTGGGGAATCCCCAGTTTTGTCCGTTCACGGAGAAGTCATCGGGCGGCGCACCAGCCTGTCCGTTGAGGTTGAAGTAGCGCGGTTCTGTCCACACATCGCAACCATTCCTGTTCACGCCGATGGGGATGTCGCCTTTCAGAATCACGTGCTTCCGCCGCGCATACTCATGCGCCTCCTCCATTTGGGTGAAGAGAATGAACTGCACGTAGTAGAAGAATGCCGCCTCTTGATAAGCCTTCGTGCGCGGCGAAGTGAGTGCCTTGCGGTCGTCCTCGCTCCACTGCCTGTGGTCGGGCCACTGCGTGAAGTCGGCCATGCCGTAACGGTCGCGCAGCACACAATATTGGGCGTAGGGCACAAGCCAACGCGCATTCTCCTCAAAGAACGCCTTGTATTGCTTTGTGGCCATGACGCGCTTGCCATCCTGCGCATAGAGCAGACGCAAGTATTCCGTCTTGGCCGCATTGACGCGCTCATAGTCTATTTGCGGCAGCTGGTTCAGCTCGCTCCGCAGCTCCTCAAAGCGCAGCCGGTCGGCCTTGTCGTTCAAGGAAGGCAACGCGCTGAGGTCGGCATACTGGGGATGAAGCGCGAAAACGGAGATGCAACTGTATGGATAAGAGTCTGTCCAAGTGTGCGTGGTGGTGGTGTCGTTGATGGGCAACACCTGCAACACGCGCTGACCAGTGAGCGCAACCCAGTCGATCATGCGTTTCAAGTCGCCAAAATCGCCCACGCCGAAACTGCTCTTGCTGCGCAATGAGAACACGGGCACGAGCGTTCCGGCCACGCGAATGGACGGCGACGGGAAGGAGGCTTCGGGCAATTCCACCACAAACACATCGCCATCGCTCATCTCGGGAAGTGTCACCACGCGGTTGTCGCCCGTCTCCCACGCTGCACTTTCAAAGCGATGCGCTTCCACGGCGACAAACTTCAGTTCCATCTCGCGCCCATAGAGCTGCGCCGCATCGATGTCGGCCACCCACTCGCCCACTCCATGCTCGGTCATCTCCACGGCATGGCCTGCCTTCCATTGCCCCAACGCGAGCTGCTGACCCACCGCATAGAGCCGCTGACTGGCCAAAAGCTGCGGAGCACGCACTTTCAGCCGCACCGTCCGCGCATAGCCCGTGACCTTGGGCGTCTCCTGCCGTCTGCCCAAAAGGCTGTCGGTGACGGCCGAAGAATAAAGATAAGACTCCAAAGGTATGTCGTTCCATCGGTCGCAGGTGGTGTACTGCCGCCCAAGGGTGGTCAGCTCCAGACGATGGGGCACCACCGTCCACTCCGTGCGCTCGGCGCGGCCGCCACGCTCCACACTATAATAATAGGAGAGCACCTCGCCCGAAGGCCATTCCTTATTGATGTCGCACAGCCAGCGCACCCCGTCCGTGGTGTGCATCCTGTACTCGGCGGCAACAACTTCGCCACCTTGACCGGACTGCCACAGATGGAGCATCAGCTCCTGCCCGTATTCCGTCCGATATTCTATGCTGAATCGTATGTTCATGATGGTTATATCGTTTTTTTTCGATTCAAAGTTACGAATTTTCCACGTTGCCCGCAGCAGTGGTTAGAATGATTTAAGTCAATTAATGCGCAAACGGTTGCGCCGGCTCCAAACAAAGCGCATGGCCTTTGCACGGCGCAATGCCCAACAAGGCATCCAACCATCGCAAAAGCCATGCGCTCACTTCTGTCAGCCCCACCACCGCAAGGCGGCAGGGCAGTGTTTTCCCTCCAGTCAAGGCCACTACGGCCTCCTCCGCTGGCACTATCCCACTTGGCTGCCGGGCTTCACAGGGCGCAAGAGCGACGTCACGCTCAGGCTGCCATCGAAGTTCTCAGCCGAGAGAATCATGCCTTGGCTCTCAATGCCCATCATCTTGCGGGGCGCAAAGTTGGCCACGAAGAGCACATCCTTACCCACCAAGTCCTCGGGCTTGTAATACTTGGCAATACCGGAGAGGATGGTGCGATCCACGCCCGACCCATCATCGATGGTGAAGCGCAACAGCTTGTTGCTCTTCTTCACGGGCTGGCAGTCCTTGATGTGCCCCACGCGTATGTCGAGTTTCTCCCACTCGCCGAAGTCCACGTTAGGTTTGATGGGCTTGGCCTTGTATTCGGCAGCGGCCTTGGCCTCCTCGTTGGCCTTCTTCGTGGCCGCGAGCTTGTCGAGCTGTGCCTGAATGGCATCGTCCTCTATCTTCTCGAAGAGCAGGTGCGGCGCGGCCAGCTGATGGCCGGGCTTCAGCATCTCCACGCTGCCCAGGTCTTTCCAGTCGAAATGGTCAAGGTTGATCATTCCGCGCAGGTCTTTGCTGGAGAAAGGCAGGAACGGCTCAAAGGCAATACTGAGGTTGGCAACGAGCTGCAACGAGATGTAGAGTATCGTCTGCACGCGCGCGGGATCGGTCTTCCACACCTTCCACGGCTCGCACTCGGTGATGTAGCGGTTGCCGATGCGCGCCAAGTTCATCGCCTCTTTCTGTGCCTCACGGAAATGGAAGCCGTTGAGCAGCGTCTCCATCTTGTCCTTCACGTCCTTAAACTCGGCTATGGCCTTGCTGTCCACGTCGAGCAGCTCGCCCGGCTCGGGCACTACGCCGTCCCAATACTTCGTTGTGAGCTGCAGCGCGCGGTTGACGAAATTGCCATAGATGGCCACCAGTTCCGAGTTGTTGCGCTCCTGGAAGTCTTTCCACGTGAAGTTGTTGTCCTTGGTCTCGGGTGCGTTGGCCGTAAGCACGTAGCGCAGCACATCTTGCTTGCCCGGGAAGTCCTTCAGATACTCATGCAGCCACACGGCCCAGTTGCGTGAGGTAGATATTTTGTCGTTCTCCAAATTCAGGAACTCATTGGCCGGCACGTTGTCGGGCAGCACATAGCCGCCGTGGGCTTTGAGCATGGTGGGGAAAATGAGACAGTGGAACACGATGTTGTCCTTGCCTATGAAGTGCACGAGGCGCGTATCCGGCTCTTTCCACCACTTCTCCCAGCTGCCCCAGCGTTCGGGATCGGCATCGCACAGCTCCTTGGTGTTCGACACATAGCCGATGGGCGCATCGAACCACACGTAGAGCACCTTGCCCTCTGCTCCCTCCACGGGCACGGGGATGCCCCAGTCGAGGTCGCGCGTCATGGCGCGGGGCTGCAAGTCCATGTCGAGCCACGACTTGCACTGGCCGTAGACGTTGGAACGCCACTCCTTGTGGCCGTCCAGAATCCACTCCTTGAGCCACTTCTGATAGTCGTTGAGCGGCAAGTACCAGTTTTTCGTAGCGCGCACCACGGGCTTCGACCCGCTGATGGTGGAGTGCGGCTCTATCAGTTCCATGGGCGAGAGGTCTCTTCCGCACTTCTCGCACTGATCGCCGTAGGCATTGGGGTTGCCGCAGTGGGGGCACTGCCCCATGATGTAGCGGTCGGCGAGGAACTGGTGTGCCTCCTCGTCATAGTATTGCTCTATCTCTTTCTCAATGAGCTTGCCGTCATCGTAGAGCTTGCGGAAGAAGTCGCTGGCCAGCTTGCTGTGCGTGGCCGACGTGGTGCGGCTGTACACATCGAAGGAAATGCCGAACTCACCAAACGAGTCTTTGATGAGCGTGTGGTAGCGGTCGCAGATGTCCTGCGCGCTCACGCCCTCTTTCTTGGCACGGAGCGTGATGGGCACGCCGTGCTCGTCGCTGCCGCCGATGAAGACGACTTCCTCGCCTTTCAGGCGGAGGTATCGCACGTAGATGTCGGCGGGCACATAGACTCCCGCAAGGTGGCCTATATGCACGCCGCCATTGGCGTAAGGCAGAGCCGCCGTTACTGTTGTGCGCTTGAATTTCTTTTCCATTTTCTGTCGTTGTTTTGTTATCTGATTGCAAAATTACAAAAAATCCGCTACATAGGCCACCGTGCGGCACGTATTTTTACTTTCGCGCGCGATTCGCGCACGCGCGTCCATGCCCCAAAGGGCTTCGCACGGCAAGCCATAAGCCGCCCAAAGCACGCGCGCCACGTGGTTTCACACCTCGCTGACCATCAAGCACTTGCCCATACGTTAGGTTTTGCAGGGCAAAAGGTGACGTTTGGGCGTGCCAAACCATACGTTTCGCAGGGCAAAAGGTATGGTTTTGGAAAACAAAACGTGCGGCATCGACTATCGACACCGCACGTTTGCATTCTTTCTATATCAGCCGCAATGCGGCCAAGCCTACTGTTAGGCCAGCGTCAGCTCCACCACGTAGTCGTCACCCGTGGGCACTTCGGGCAAGGAGAGCACATAACCGTTGGCAATGGCCTTGAAGCCCACCTTCTTTCCGTTGATGAACACCTTGGCGGCCTTCACCTTGCGGTCGCCCGTGGGCACAAACAAGGCCTGGTCTTTCAAGGAAAGGATGTGGATGAAGAGGCGGTTGTCCTTCTGCGTGCTCACGCCCCAGTCGTGCGGAGCAACGAGTCCGCCGCGCGTTCCGTAAATGGTCTCGCCGTATTGGGCAAGGAACTGGCCGATGTATTGCAGACGCTCCACGGCCTCCGTGGGCAACTGGCCATCGGGACGGGGACCCACGTTGAGCAAGAGGTTGCAGTTCTTGCCTGCCGCGCGCACCAACTCGCGCACAAGGGTCTCCTTCGACTTATACTGCTTGTCGGTAATGCTGTATCCCCACGTGTAGTTCATCGTCAGGCAAGTCTCCAACGGCAAGCGGCTCACGTCCTGCCCGCTCAGCCCGTAGGTGTTCTCGCCGGGCAGATCCTGCTCGAATATCTGAATATCCTCGCCCGGATAGGGAGTGCCGTGGTGATTGTTGGCCACCAGGCACTGCGGCTGCAGGTTGTGAATCATGGCATACTGCTCATCGAGCTGCCAGTTGAACGGGGTCTTGTCCTCATCGTGATCCCACCATCCGTCAAACCAGATGCAGTCCACGCGGCCATAATTGGTGAGCAACTCGCGCAGCTGGTTGTTCATGAACGCATAGTAGGACGGCCAGTTCTGCTGATCCGTGGGGCGGCCGAGCTTCTTTCCCGTGCGGCCGAGCGGATAATCGAGGCGTCCCCAGTCGAGATGGGAGTAGTAAAGGTGCAGGCTCAAGTCCTCCTTGTGGCACGCATCGGCCAGTTCCTTCAGCACATCGCGGCCAAACGGCGTGTTGTCCACCACATTGTAGGGACTTTCGGACGTGTGCCACATGGAAAAGCCATCGTGATGACGCGTGGTGAACGTGACATACTTGGCTCCCGCCTCGCGGAACGTCTTCACCCACTCCTCGGCGTTGAACTGTGAGGGATAGAAACCGCCCGCCAGCTTCGGATACTCCGCGTAGTTGATGCTCTTATTGTTCATCACCCACTCTCCGTCGCCGAGCATTGAGTAGATGCCCCAGTGGATAAAGATGCCGAACTTGAAGTCCTGGAACTCCTTCTGGCTCTGCTTGACCTGCTCCGAAGGCTGATATTGCGCCACGGAAGACAAGCTCACGAGCAGTGCCATGAGCGATAGAATCGTCTTTCTCATTTGTTTGCCTGTTTTTAAATGTTTCTGTTGATTGGCTTAATTATTCTGTTTTCGAGCGGTAAAATTACGACTTTATTCCCAAATGAGCAAAAACAGCCCCGCTTTTTCTTCCCCAGCACAGCGGAAATGGCTACCTTTGCAGGGATAACATTTCATTTTTCATCATGCGACTTCCTAAAATCTGTTGTCGGCGGACGCTATTGCTCCTCGCGACAACCCTATCCCTATCGGCGAGCGCGCAAATAACGCTGGTCAGGAAAGGCCGTCCGGCGGCACGGATTGTGCTTGCCGACACCACGGCAACAACCCGCCGCGCCGCTACCGTGCTGAATCACTTCGTCAATAAGCTCACCGGCGCAACGCTTCCCGTAGCCCAAGGCACGGCAAAAGGCGGGAAGAACGCCATTATTATAGGAGAGACGACACCCGATGCGGGCGAGGACGGCTTCCGAATAGTCTGCCACGAGGGCACGCTGCACGTGATGTCGGGCGGCGACAAGGGCGCGGTGCTCGGCGTTTGCCGACTGCTGGAACGCCACTTCGGCATCAACTACCTTGCCAAAGGGGCTTGGACGGCGCACCACGTGCAGCAACACCAGCTCAAAACCGTCCCCACGCTGGAACTTCCGGCCATAGACTGGGCAGAGACACCCGCCTTCAGATACCGCCAGTCGCAAAGCTACGGCGAGCAAGACCCGCTGTTTGTGGACTGGTTTGGATGGGAACAGCCCCGCCAAATGTTCATGGACAATATGTGGGTGCACACGTTCAACCGCATACTACCTTCTGACGTGTACGGCGCGGAGCACCCGGAGTGGTACGCGCTCATCAACGGCAAGCGGCAACCGGGCCACCACAGCCAGTGGTGCCTCACCAACGAGCGCCTCTTCGAGCAAGTTTGCCACAACCTCGACAGCATCTTCGCCCGCAATCCCTCAATGAAGATGATCTCCGTGAGCCAGAACGATGGCAACAACACCAACTGCCACTGCGCCGAATGCCTGAAAGTGGAGCAGGAGGAGGGCTCGGCGAGCGGCCCGATCATCCGTTTCATGAACCGACTGGCCACACGCTACCCCGACAAAGAGTTCTCCACGCTGGCCTATCTGTACAGCATGCAGCCGCCACGGCGCGTCCGCCCGCTGCCCAACGTCAACATCATGCTGTGCAGCATCGATGCCAAACGCGAGCTTCCACTGACCGACAACGCCAGCGGACGCGACTTTGTGCGCGCATTGGAGGGCTGGAGCAGCATCTCCAACAACATTTTCGTGTGGGATTACGGCATCAACTTCGACAACATGGTGTCGCCATTCCCCAACTTCCACGTACTTGCGCCCAACATACAGCTCTTCAAGCGCAACCACGCCAACATGCTTTTCGAGCAGGTGAACGGGCAAACAGGCACCGACTTCGCCGAGTTGAGGGCATGGATGATAGGCAAACTGATGTGGAATCCCTACCAAGACGCCGACTCGCTCATGCAAGTGTTCCTCAACGACTACTACGGCGCGGCCGCGCCTTTCCTCTACAGCTACCGGAAGCTGATGGAAGGCGCGCTCCTATCGAGCGGAACGCCACTCTGGATATACGACTCGCCCATCACCCACAAAGACGGGATGCTCAACGATGCGCTCATGGCCGCCTACCAGACACTCTTCGACAAGGCCGAAGAGGCCGTTGCCAGCGACAGCACGCTGCTGCACCGCGTCCGCCTGAGCCGCCTGCCCCTGCAATATGCCGAGCTGGAGATAGCCCGCACACGCCCCGGGGGCGATGAAGAGGAGACGGAGCGCAAGGTGAGACTGTTCCGGGAACGATGCGTGGGCTACGGCGTGCAGTCGCTGAACGAGCGCAACAACAGCCCGGCAGACTACTGCGACCTTTACCTGCAACGCTATCTGCCCTCCCGCATACGCAACAAGGCCAAGGGAACGGCCACCGTGAGCTATGCCAAAGCCCCTCATCCGCGCTACGCGGGCATAGCCACCGCCGCCCTGACCGATGGTCTCTTTGGCGGAGCGGGCTACGTGGAGGGCTGGATAGGATGGGAAGCAGACGACCCCGACTTCACCATCGACCTGCAAAAGCCCACATCGCTCTCCTCTATAAGCACCGACTTCCTGCATCAGCTTGGTGCGTGGGTGCTGCTGCCCAAGGAAGTGAACTACGAAATCTCTGCCGACGGCGAGCACTTCACCCCCTTTGGCAGCACAGTGAGCCTTGCCGAAGATCGCGACTTGAGCATTAAGTTTGTTGAAGCCAAAGCCTCCGTGCCCCAGCCCGTCATGGCACGCTACATCCGCGTGCGGGTCAAGGCCACCGGAATGTGTCCCTCATGGCACTATGGCGTGGGCTATCCCGCATGGTGCTTCATCGATGAAGTGATGGTGGAATAGTTTTCCCCAAGCCACAGCACTGCTCCTGCAAGCAGCCGAAGCGTTGCAGGCAACGAGACTGAACCTGCGCAGCGAGCCACCGCGATGAATTTTATAAACATCTGACAAACAACTGGTTGCAAAAACAAGCAACACTGCATTGCAAAACGTCCCCTTTTGGTCTGCAAAAGGGGACGTTTTGCGTCCTAAAAGGTAACGTTTCGCACGGCCAAACCATACCTTTCGCATCACCACACCACCACCCGC
>CAZASQ010000016.1:0-1742 GCA_964487905.1 uncultured Prevotella sp.
GTCATCAGTGGACGGCAAGCGTCAAGGGCAACGGCAAAATCTCACAAACCGTAGAGCCGATTCGCGAAGGCTGGTACTCGGTGCGCGTCAATGGCATCTCGTTCAACACGGTTGCGGGCGGCGTGGCTAAGCTGTTTGCCTCCGTAGGTGGCGCAACGGCATCCACAAGCGGCAAAACGCCGTATGCCGAAAGCGCGCTGACCACCCAAAGCGAAATCCCCGCAAGCTATACTGCAGCCGAAAGCCTTGTGAACGATGGCAGCCATGAGGCATCCGTGCTGGTCTATGTGCCCGCCGCTACCACGCCTGGCGGATTCCAAACCATTCGTCTTGGCATCGAGGTGTCGGGTATGGGTGCCGATACGTGGACTTGCGTGGACAATTTCCAAATGTATTACTTGGGAAAACCTGCCGAGGAGAATGTGGTTCTCTTGGATGAGGACCGCACGGATATAGCTTACATCAACCAGCAGAATGACTTTGTGAATCAAGCAAGCAACGGTGAGGGACGCAAGAAGAGCAATGTCTACCTGCGCCGTTCGCTCAATGTGGGCAAATGGAACTCCATCGTTCTGCCGTTTGCCATCTCCCGCGATGTAATCAACAGCGTTTTCGGCTCGGGCACAATTGTCTCAGAGTTCAAGGGGGCTATCGATGAGAGCCATCCCACACGTATCTTCTTCGAGGAAGTGTCGCAGATGGAGGGCGGCAAACTCTACATCATCAAGCCGACCAACGGTCAGCCAGCCAATCAGCCCGCTGTGGAGGCATCGGCTAAGAATTCGGACGGCAGCGCGGTTGTCTCGTTTGCCGAAGGCTCTGATTATTGGACTTTCGTTGCCGCCAATTTCGGCTCGGACAACGCTTATGAGGCATCTGTTCCCGGCCCGGAGGGCAACGAGACTTTCAACAGCGGCAAGGTGCAGTTCTACGGAACTTACGTCAGCGATGCTTGCAGTGCCAACGGAAGCGGCGAGAAGCTGATTCCTGCGGGAAGTTATGTCATCTCGGGCAATAACACCGAGAACTCCGTGGCGGGACTTTGGTACTACCGCACGGTGGAGACCAAGACCAAAGGTTTCCGTGGCTGGTTGCAGCCGGTGAGTGAAGATGCGGCCCGGGAGATGTCTGTGGTTATCAACGGTGTGGAGGACAACTCCTCTGCCACCACGGCCATCAGCCAACTGCTGAACTTTGAGCGGCCGGAAGTGAGCGGCCGCGCCGGCATCTACAACCTTCATGGCCAGCGCGTGGGCAACGGCAGCTCCGTGGACGGGCTTCCCCGTGGCGTGTACATCGTGAACGGGCGCAAGTGTGTGGTGAAATAGAACTGTGAATTGTAAAAAAGAAGAAACGATATGAGTAAGAAATATGTGAGGCCTGCCGTGATCAGACTGCGGGTAATGCCCGACAGCTTGCTGCACGCCACAAGTATTCAGAACGCCGCGGGCGATGTGCAGAAGCCCATTGGCGAGAATAGCGATGACGAATTTGCGGCCGGCGCCAAGGACAACGTCTTTGGCGGAGGCGGATCACCCATTTGGGGCGATTAGAAATGAACAACCGCAAGAAGACACGCCGCTGATGCGGCCACTTGGACACTCTGGAGACGGAGTGTCCATTTTGCCGTTTTGGAGGTCAAGGCTCGCTGTTGTGCGGTGTATTGTGT
The DNA here is from genome assembly GCA_964487905.1 of uncultured Prevotella sp. GTDB lineage: Bacteria > Bacteroidota > Bacteroidia > Bacteroidales > Bacteroidaceae > Prevotella. Next base: position 1,670 of record CAZASQ010000016.1, read on the forward strand.
AATGCGTTGGTAAACAGTTGGTTGTGTCTTGCCTTGTGAAACGTTACCTTTTGCAGGGCAAAAGGTAACGTTT
>CAZASQ010000016.1:1842-52470 GCA_964487905.1 uncultured Prevotella sp.
AAAGGTAACGTTTTGCCTCGCGAAAGGTAACGTATGGGAACGCAGGGGGTGACGTATGGTCATGACATCGTGTGGTTCGGGGAGAGAAAAAGAGAATATGTTACACAGAAAAAGAATGAACCAAAAAGCAGTTCGATGAAGAGAAAGAAGCGATTTGTGTCTCCCGCCGTGGACAGGTTTGCCGTGGCGGCGGAGGGGCTGGTACTGATGACCAGCCGCGACAAGTATGATGGCAGCGTGGACGGAGCGTCCGGGCCGGGCAATGGTGGCGACAGCGACCTGAAAGACAAGGAGATTGACGCGAAGCCTAATTCGCCGTGGCCCAATGGCGGCAGCCCGTGGGGCGACTGAACAGTATCAAGCTATCATATAATACTAATGAGAAAAGCCAATATGAGAAAGATGATTACTTTTCTTGCGCTGCTGCTGGCCTTTGCAGTGCAGGCGCAAGCGCAGGACTATGCGGGGCAAGCTCCCGAGGCCGGGCGCACCTATTATCTCTGGAACGTGGGGCAGGGGCAGTTTCTTTCCTCCGCCGATGGCGTGCTCACGCTGGGCGGCTCGCCGCTGCCCGTCAGCATTGAGGCCGACCCTGTGGAAGCCTCGAGCGGCTTCGTGTTCCTTGTTAGCCCCTATGGCAAGCTGGGCAGCACGCTCTTTGAGCGTCCGCGTGCCGATGGCAGGGGACAGTACGACCTGTGGCAGTGGGAGGAGAGCGTGCCAGGCACGGGCAACTACACGCTGGCCAACCGCTATCGCGAAACCTCGAATGCTTATCTGTATTACAGCGTGCTCGTGTCGTGCCCGTTCATGATTCCCTTGAAGCCCGCAAGCGTTTTTGCCAACGGCCAGTGGCGGTTTGTGCCCACGGAGGAGGTTGGCCAGCTCGTGGTGCTTGACGAGCAGGCGGAAGCCTACGAGGCTCCCGTGCTCACGGCGCAGGAGGCCACGGTGCGCCTGAAGCGCGGATTCACGCTGCAGGCGTGGAACTCGCTGTGTGTGCCCTTCGACATTCCGGCCGGCCAGTTGCGCGCCCAGCTGGGCGACGGCGTGCGCGTGGCCGAGTTTACGGGCGTGGATGCCACCACGTTGCGCTTCAGCAGCGTGCCGGCGGTGCGTGCCGGCGTGCCTTGCTGGGTCTATCCCACGCGTGGTCATGCCGATGGCAAGGACTATTATGAGTTTACGGGCGTAACCTCGTTTGCCGATGCGCCGCAGTCGGTGGCTCAAACGGCGGCGCAGGCCGATGGCGGCGCAACCGTAACCTATCATGGCACGTTTGTCAAAGACGTTGCGCCGCAGGAATCTTATGTGCTGAGCGGCAACATGATCTATCATCTCACGGCTCCAAAAACCATCAAGGGCTTCCGTGGATGGTTTGTGGAGGAAGGCGGCGCGGCGCGGCTGAGCGGCTTCACCGTAGACGACACGCCCACGGGCATTCGCCTTTCCGGGCAGGATGGCGCCGCCGGTCGCGCCGATGGCAGCGTCTACAACCTGCAAGGGCAGCGCATGAACGGCGGAAAGCTGCCCCGTGGGGTCTATGTGGTCAATGGAAAGAAGGTGGTGAGATAGCGCGCGGCGAGCCAAACGCAATATTTCCACGCTTTTAACGTTTGAAAACCAGAAAGAAAACAATATCAATCATGAAGCAACAATTAGCTAACACGCTCCTGCTGCTTCTTGCCCTGTTCTCGCTGACGGAAGTTGGCGCGGCCACGGGTAAGGAGGTGCTGTGGAGCGACTATGCGCCTGGTGGGGCTGCGTTCTCCTTGAACAGAACGATAGACTTCTCCAAGCAAAGGGTAACGGCCACCATCGACCTGTCTACGTGTGGCGGCAGCACCTCGCTGGAGAACATCCTCTCCGTGGGCAATGACATCTCGCAGTGGGGAACGGAGACTACGGGCATCACCGACCTGCATCTCTATTACACCAAGAGCACCTCCACCCTGCATATCGACTACTGCACGGGCAAGGTGAATACCGTGCGGCGCGACGTGACGGGCATTTCGGGCACCGTTGCGCTCGTTTTGTCGTCCGGAGGCTTGACCGTCAACGGCGTTACGCAGGCTTCGGCCGGCGAACTCTCCGCTCTGCTCGCCCTGACAAGCGTTCAGATAGGCTCAAATCAAGGCAACAGCCGCAGCCGCGCCACCTATAAGGAGGTGGCCGTGGAGGGAACGGCGGGCGCAGAGCCTTCCACGCCCACCGGCTTCGTTGCGCCGGTCATCGGCAATACCTATATTATATCGCCATCGGCCGACAACGGCAAGGCACTTACGGTCTCCACGGCGAACAACGATGAGATGGTGAGGGTGGCAACCCTCGTGAGTGGCAACGCGGGACAGCAGTGGCGGGTGACGAAGAGTATGGCCTCGTCTGTCTATGTCTACAATCTCGTGAGCGTTCTCTCGGGCAAGGCACTCGATATGGCCGGTACGAACAGCACTGCGCCGCTGCAATGGACATCGGAGCATGAGTATAATGGTGGCTCAGGCAATGTAAACCAAGAGTGGAACTTCGTCAGCGCGGGCAACAGCTCTTATTACATCTGCTGCATTCCGCAGAATGCGGGTGGGCGAATCTATTATCTCGCGCTCAACTCGGCAGGAACGGCGTTGACCAAGGTCACTTCGCAGTCGTCGGCCACGAAGTTTGGCTTCACATTGGTGGAGGCATCGTCGGGCGGCGGGGGCTCTGACGATCATGGCAGCTTCTCCGTGAGCTGGATTAGCAACCCTGCGAAGGTGTCAGACCATAAGGAAGATGCCCACGCCACGTACATTCCCTATGCCGGAACGGCGGAAATGCGCGCCGACACGGCCCATTACAAGCGGCCGTGGGAGACCCCGAGCAGCACAAACTATATGCTGCTGAACGGCACATGGAAGTTTAAGTACGTCCCCGGCACAGCTTCCGGCCCTGCCAACACCGATGCTTACATCTCAAAGGCCAGCTCCGACAGCGATTGGGACGAGATTCGCGTGCCGCTCTCTTGGGAAATGGCCGGATTTGGTAAGCCTGTCTACACGAATGTGGGCTATCCGTTCAAGAGCAACGCCCCCGGCGGAGCTGCAACCGAAGGCTGGACACAGTATGGGGTGGAGGATCACAACGCCACGGGCTTCTATCGCCGCTCGTTTGAGCTTCCGGCAGACTGGAAAGATAAGCGCGTGTATCTCCACTTTGACGGAATGTATTCGGCGGGAGTCGTTTGGGTGAATGGAAGGTACGTGGGCTTCAGCGAAAGTTCCAATACCGATGCCGAGTTCGACATTACCGCATTCGTCAATGAAGGCGAGAACCAGCTTTCTGTGCGTGTTTACCGCTGGTGCGACGGCTCTTACCTTGAAGGACAGGACATGTGGCACCTCTCGGGCATTCATCGCGATGTCTATTTGTACGCTACGCCCAAGGTGGCGGTGCGCGATCACAAGATACTCACGGACTCGCAGCTGAGCGCGGATGCCACTTCGGGAACGATGACCGTAAGTCTGACCATCGACAACCGCGATGGCGAGCAGGCTGGGAAGACCTTTGACGTGACGCTGCGCGATGCCGGCGGTGCGGAAGTGCAGAAGCAGAGCTACGCCTACAGCGGTTCTGCCACCCAAACGGCCACTGTCACCTTCCCCGGATTGAGCGGTCTGCACCCGTGGAGTGCCGAAGACCCGTACCTTTACACGGTGGAGGTGTCGCAGAAAGACGCTTCCGGCGCAGAGGAGATGGCCTTCTCCACCAAGCACGGTTTCCGAACGATTGTCAACAACGGCAAGTACGTTGCCATCAATGGCAAGCGCGTGTTCTTCAAAGGCGTGAACACGCAGGATACGCACCCCGAATACGGCCGCGCCATTGACGTAGCGACAATGCTCAAGGACGTTACGCTGATGAAACGTGCCAATGTCAACACCGTTCGCACGTCGCATTACCCCCGACAGCCGAAGATGTACGCCATGTTTGATGCCTACGGACTCTACTGTATGGATGAGGCCGATGTGGAATGCCACTACGTTGGGACGAAAATATCCAGTAACAGCAATTGGAAAGCGGCGATGATGGATCGCACGCAGCGTATGGTGCTGCGCGACATCAACCATCCGAGCATCATTTTCTGGAGTTTGGGCAACGAATGCGGTGACGGAACGAACTTCCACGACATCTATACTTGGTGCAAAAATAACGGCGCAGGCCGCCAAGTGCACCACAGTCCTTGGGGCGGAGAGTTCACCAGCTACACCGACGTAAGCTCGAAGATGTATCCGGACATGAACTTCTTCAACCAGCACAAGGACGGATGGAATGGCAAACCGGTCATTTTCTCGGAGTATTGCCACGCCATGGGACAGGCCATAGGCGCATTGCGCGACTATTGGGACATTATTGAGGGCAGCAGTGCCATCATTGGCGGCTGCATATGGGACTGGGTGGATCAGGCCATCTACAATCCCGCCGACCTGCAAAGAGGCGTTACGCACAAGAACGGATTCCACAACTGGGTGGCAGGCTACGATTTCAACAACCCAAGCGGTGTAAACGTTGGCTTCCAAGGCAATTTCATGGACAACGGCATCATTACGCCCGACCGTGCATGGACGGGCAAGCTGGCCGAAGTGAAGGGTGTCTACGCCAATGCGGCGTTCACTGGCTGGAATGCCTCCTCCAAGAGCTTCACGCTGAAGAACAAGAACGCGTTCACCAACCTTGCCGACCTCTACGAACTCACCTATGTGGTGCTGCGCGATGGCTGTCTGGCCGAGGAGGGACGCGTAGATTTGCCATCCGTAGCCGCAGGAAATACGGCCACGGTGCGTGTTCCCTACACAACGGCTGTGGGCACAGACGCGAACGCGGAGTACGTTCTGCATCTCTACTTGCGTCTGCGGAAGGCCACGATGTGGGCCGAGGCGGGCTATGCCGTAGCCGAGGGCGAGTTTGTGTTGCAGGAGCGGAAGGCCTTGCCGGCTCATTCGGCTGCCGGAGGCAGCGTCACGCTGGCCGCCGACAACACCGTTACGGGCACAACGAAGGACGGAAAGGCATTCAGACTGACGTTCAGCAATGGCAAGATGACCTCGTGGACGTTTGACGGCAAGGATGTGATGGTGGCTTCGCCCGACTTCAACAGCTATCGTGACATAGACAACGACCGAAGCATCAGCAACATTTCGTTTGCCGCCACTTCCAGCAAGACCAGCGAAAGCAGCAACCGCAATGCCCAGAACCCCACGCTCTCCTTTGGCTTTACGGCCACCAACTGCCGCTACACCGTTGATTACACGTTCTATCCCGATGCCACGGTAGACATGAAAGTGACGTTCAGCCCCACGGGAGCTACGCGCCGCATAGGCTTGGGCATGGAGTTTGCGCCCGGGTTTGAGAACGTGGAGTACTACGGACGTGGCCCGTGGGCCAACTACGTGGACCGCAAGAGTGGCTCATACCTTGGTCGCTACTCCACCACCGTGGATGATTTGCTGGAAGAGCAGGTGCGCCCGCAGACCAATGGCGACCATCAAGACCTGCGCGAGCTGCTCTTGGGCAATACCAACGGACTGCAACTCGCCATCAAGACCGCAGGGCAGGTGGCCTTCTCGCTGTCGCATTACGATGAGAAACGATGGTGCGATGCGGGCGACACCATGTGGAAAGACAAGCTGCACTGGTATGACTTGACCAAGCAAGGCAAGGTCTATGCCCACTTCGATGCCTATCAGCGCGGACTGGGCAACAGGTCTTGCGGTGGTGATGACGCGCTGTCGAAGTATCAGTGCCCCACTTCCGGCACGCTGACCTATACGCTGCGCCTCACGCCGAGCGTGAAATAGCATTCGCCTTGTGGAGAGGGTGAAGTTCGCAAGGGCTTCTTCCCTTCCTTCGCGAACACATTTAGAACAAGCATAAAGGCCACGGGCAACTGGCGGAGACGTATCCGCCGGTTGCCCGTGGCTGTTTTTTGCTTGGCGCAGCGAAGCTGTTTGGCCGCGTGGGCGAGGTGCTTGCGTGTGGGCGAGATGGCGTTTGGGATAGTGGGGGTAAGGCTTTGCGCGCTCAAAAAAAGTGTTCTGCTGTGCGCGGAAAGTAGGCTTGCGCGCACAAGGGAAAAAGGGGCGTGGGCGAAACGTTACCTTTTGGCGTGTGAAAGGTGACGTTTTGGAGGGTGAAACGTAAGGTTTCGCAAGGCAAAACCTTACGTATTGTCAAGCGGTGGATTGGCGCAGTGCCTTGCAAAGTGCGCTTTTGCTGTTAGGAATGGTGCGTTGTGGGCTTGCTTTCAGCTGGTTATGCTCGCTTGGCGTGGCTGCGCAGGGGCATGGCCGTGGCTTGGTCAGAGCATGGCGAGGAGCTTCTCGATGAGGCGGGGCAGGGCGTAGCTGTCCAGTTCGTCCTCGCTTATCCAGCGATAGCCCTCGGGCAGGTCGGGCTTGACGGAAGTCTCGTGCAGAAAGAGGTCGGCATAGATGACGCGATGCGTGAGAACGTGCTTCACGCGGCGCGCCACCGGGCGATACTCGGGGCGCACATCGGCGGGCAGGATGGCCATCGGCTCCCACAATCCCTGCCAAATGTCGCCCTCACCCCGGCGGCCCAGCGCCGTGTGCCCTTGCCAGCGGAGGTAGAGATAGGTCATTTGCCGCTCCTGCACCTTCACCGTCTTGCGCTTCACGGGCAGCAGCTGCACGCGCTGCGTGCGCAAGGCATCGCACGTCTCGGCCATCGGGCACTGTCCGCACAGCGGCGCGCGCGGCGTGCAGAGCGTAGCCCCGAAGTCCATCATGGCTTGATTGAAGTCGGCAGCCTGTGCGGGCGGCAGCAGCGATTGCGCCAGCGCGGTGAAAGTCTTCTTGCCCCGCGCGTCGTTGATGGGCGTGTCCACGCCAAAGTGGCGCGCCAGCACGCGGAAGGCATTGCCGTCAACGGCGGCCACGGGCAGTCCGAAGGCAAACGAGGCAATGGCGGCCGCCGTGTAGTCGCCTACGCCTTTGAGCCGGCGTATCTCCTCGTAGTTGTGGGGGAAGCATCCGGCCTCGGCTATCTGCCTTGCGGCGGCGTGCAGGTTGCGCGCCCGTGAGTAGTAGCCCAGTCCCTGCCATGCGCGCAGCACCTCGTCCTCGGTGGCGGCGGCGAGACTCTCCACCGTGGGCCACTGCCGCATGAAGCGGTGCCAGTAGGCTTCGCCCTGCGCCACGCGCGTCTGTTGCAGTATAATCTCGCTCAGCCAGATGGCGTAGGGCGACTTGATGCCCCGCCAGGGCAGGTCGCGGCCGTTGCGGGCAAACCATTGGAGCAGTGTTTCCGTGAAATTCATACTGCAAAGGTAAGGCTTTTGCGGGGCGCGCCCATTGATGGAGAATAATAAAATATGTGTGTTTTGAGTTTTTTTAGGTTTCTATGGCGCACGGTTGCCAAAGAATTTGTAAATTTGCAGACTTATTTATTAAAGCAAGACAAATGGCAGGCACAAAACAAATTAAGACTGCGCTGATCTCGGTCTTCCATAAAGACGGCCTCGAAGACCTTCTGAAGAAGCTGAATGAGGACGGGGTGAAGTTTTTGAGCACGGGAGGAACTCAGAAATTTATTGAGTCCTTAGGTTACGAATGTCAGAAGGTGGAGGACGTTACTTCCTATCCCTCCATCTTGGGCGGACGCGTGAAGACGCTCCATCCGAAGGTGTTTGGTGGCATCCTTGCCCGTCGCGACAACGAGGGCGATGTGGAGCAGATGAGCCAGTACGACATTGTGCCCATCGACTTGGTCATTGTCGACCTCTATCCCTTTGAGCAGACAGTGGCAAGCGGTGCGTCCGATGAGGATATTATCGAGAAGATAGACATTGGCGGCATCTCGCTGATACGCGCCGGGGCAAAGAACTTCAAGGATGTGGTGATTGTTCCGAGCAAGGCCGAGTACCCCGTGCTCTATCAGATACTCAACACCAAGGGCGCGCAGACGGATCTTGAGGACCGGAAGATGTTTGCCGAGCACGCTTTTGGCGTGAGCAGCCATTACGATACGGCCATTCATGAGTGGTTTGCCCGCTAAGAGCTGCGCGGCGTGATACGATAATTACAAGACAACACAAAAGGAATAATGGGATTCTTTTCGTTTATACAAGAGGTGGCAATGGACTTGGGCACGGCCAACACCATCATTATCAGCGATGATAAGATTGTGGTGGACGAGCCTTCTGTCGTGGCCCTCGACCGCCGCACGAACAAGATGATAGCCGTGGGCGGCAAAGCCAAGATGATGTATGAGAAGGAGCACGCCAATATCCGCACCATCCGTCCGCTGCGCGATGGTGTGATAGCCGATTTCTCGGCCTGCGAGCAGATGATGCGTGGTCTGATAAAGATGATGCACGAGGGTAGCCGCCTGTTCTCTCCATCGTTGCGCATGGTCATTGGCGTTCCGTCGGGCAGCACCGAGGTGGAGCTGCGCGCCGTGCGCGACTCTGCCGAGCATGCCGATGGCCGCGATGTCTACCTCATCTTCGAGCCGATGGCCGCCGCGCTGGGCATAGGCATTGACGTGGAAGCCCCGGAGGGCAACATGATTGTCGACATAGGCGGCGGAAGCACCGAGATTGCGGTGATTTCGCTGGGCGGTATCGTGAGCAACAACTCCATCCGCGTGGCCGGCGATGACTTGACGGCCGATATTCAGGAGTACATGAGCCGCCAGCATAATGTGAAGGTGAGCGAGCGTATGGCCGAGCGCATCAAGGTGCACGTGGGCTCTGCGCTGACCGATTTGGGCGAGGACGCACCGGACGATTATGTTGTTCATGGGCCTAACCGCATCACGGCATTGCCAATGGAGGTGCCAGTGTGCTATCAGGAGATAGCCCACTGCCTCGACAAGACCGTGGCCAAGATTGAGAATGCCGTGCTTTCGGCGTTGGAGAACACTCCCCCCGAGCTTTACGCAGACATAGTGAAGAACGGTATTTGGCTTACTGGTGGCGGCGCGTTGCTTCGCGGACTCGACAAGCGACTGACCGACAAGATCAACATCCCGTTCCACATTGCCGATGACCCCTTGCACAGTGTGGCTACGGGTGCTGGCATCGCGCTGAAGAACGTAGACCGCTTCTCGTTCCTTATGCGCTAAGGAGGGAAACGTTCCGTAGTTACAGAGTAAGAGTAAAGGAAATATTGGATGGTCGGGCAGAGACCATTCAATATTTCGTATGTAAAAAGCGACCATGCACAACTTGACGGAGTTCCTATCGCGTAATGTCCACTGGTTTCTCTTCATCATTTTGGAGGTTGTCAGTGTCGTGTTGCTGTTTCGTTTCAACAGCTATCAGGGCAGTGTATGGTTCACTTCGGCCAACTATGTGGCCGGAGCCGTCTATGAGCAAGAGGCCAAGCTGGTGTCGTATTTCAGTCTCAGCGAGGCCAACGAGCAGCTGACGAGGCGCAATCTTGAGCTGGAGGAACAGCTGCGGATACTCTCTGGGCAGCTCTATGACAAGACAAAGGACTCCACTTATCTCAAGCGTGGGCAGTTCAGGCAACTTTCCCGTTACCATTTGATTCATGCAAAGGTGGTCGCCAACAGTGTGGATCGTCCCGAAAACTTCATCACCATCGATAAGGGAAGCACCGATGGCATCCGAAAAGACATGGGCGTGGCCTGCGGCAATGGTGTTGTGGGCATCGTTTTCCTTGTGGGAAGCCACTATTCCATCGTTATTCCGGTGTTGAATATCAAGTCCAATATCAGTTGTTCTATTGCAGGACGCGACTATTTCGGCTATTTGCATTGGGCGGGTGGCCCTTCCAACGTTGCCTACTTGGACGATGTGCCCCGCCATGCCCGCTTCAAGGTGGGCGACCGCGTGGTTACGAGCGGCTATTCGGCCGTGTTCCCGGAGGGCGTACTGGTGGGAAAGGTGCTCAAGGTGTTCAATTCGGAGGATGGATTGTCCTATCGTGTGCAGGTAGGCTTGTCCACCGATTTCTCCAATCTGCGTGACGTGTGTGTGATTGATGCGCCGCAGCTGGCGGAGAAGAAGCTGCTGATGGAGGCGGCGCAGGATTCGATTAAGAATCCCAATGCCAACTGATGCCCGGAAAGGCGCGGTTGGTGACAATATAATAAGGAGAGAGCGGAAGAAGACGAAAGATAAAAGCTATAAATAAGGAGAAAAGATGAACTTGGACTGGATTAAGAGACTTGTGCTCTTTGTCGTTTTGTGCTTGGCTCAGGTGCTTGTGCTCAACCATATTCACCTTTTTGGTTGTGCCACACCATTGCTTTACGTCTATTTCATCCTCAGTTTCCGCCGTCATTATCCCCGTTGGATACAGTTGCTGTGGGGATTTTCCATGGGCTTGCTGCTCGATTTGTTTTCCAATACGCCCGGAGTCACGGCCTCTGCGCTCACGCTTCTTGCCTTTTTGCAGCCCCATTTGCTCGCGCCGTTCGTTCCGCGTGAGGCAGCCGATGACCTTTTGCCCAACGTGCCCGGCTTAGGCGTGGGCAAATTCATGCTTTACAGTTTTCTCAGCATCTTGCTTTTCAGCATCGTTTTCTTCTCTTTGGAGATGTTCAGCTTCTTCGATCCTCTGCAATGGCTGATGAACGTGCTGGGCAGCACGGTGCTTACGTTCCTGCTTGTGGTTGTTATTGATAATGTGAGGAGCCGCTGATGAAGAATTTCGACTTGGAGAAGCGGCGGTATGTGCTCAGTGGTGTGGCCGTGTTCATTGTCGTTGTCTACATCATTCGCTTGTTTGCCTTGCAGATAGCCAGCGATGACTATCGCAAAAGTGCCGATTCCAACGCTTTTTTAAAGAAGATAGAGTTCCCCTCGCGTGGAGCCATCACCGATAGGAATGGCAAGTTGCTGGTCTATAACCAGCCCGCTTACGACATCATGGTGGTGATGAACGAGGAGGCAGGACGCTTGGACACCCTTGAGTTTTGCAAGTCCTTGGGCATCACACGTGCGTATTTCGACAAGCGCATGGCCGACATCAAGGACCGGACGAAGAATCCCGGCTATTCCCGCTTCACGCAGCAACTCTTCATGGGGCAGCTTCCTGTGAAGGAATTCAGTGCTTTTCAGGAGAAGATATTCCGTTTTCCCGGCTTTTATATCCAGCGGCGCAGCATCCGGCAGTACAAAGAGCCTATCGCGGCTCACCTTTTGGGCGACGTGGCAGAGGTATCGATGGCCGATGTGGAAGCCGACGACTACTATCAGCCCGGCGATTACATCGGAAAACAAGGTGTGGAACGCGAGTATGAGAAAGAACTTCGTGGGCGGAAGGGCGTTCAAATCCTTCTGCGCGATGTGCATGGACGCATCAAGGGACGCTACAAGGAAGGGCAATACGACCAGAAGCCCGTGCCGGGTAAGGACATTCAGCTGGGGCTGGATGCGGAGTTGCAGGCTCTGGGTGAGCGTTTGATGGAGGGAAAACTCGGTGCGATAGTGGCCATAGAGCCACAGACGGGGCAGATTCTCGCCATGGTGTCATCGCCCACTTACGACCCCCGCATGATGATAGGCAAGCTGCGGGGCAAGCATCAGTCGCAAATGACGCTCAATCCCGCCAAACCGCTTCTCAACCGAGCCATTATGGGACAGTATCCGCCGGGCAGTACGTTCAAGACTACGCAGGCCGTGACCTATTATACCGAAGGCGTCATAGGCGACTCCACGCGTTACGTCTGCAATCACGGCTTCTCTTTCCGTGGCTTGCACGTGGGCTGCCACAGCCATTCCTCACCCACCTCGCTCGTGCCCGCCATCAGCACCTCGTGCAACGGATATTTTTGCTGGGGACTTTACTATATGCTGTCCAACCGCAACAAGTATCCCACGCTCGATGCAGCCATGGACACGTGGCGCGACTACATGGTTTCACAGGGATTCGGCTACAAATTGGGCATCGATCTTCCCGGTGAGCGGCGCGGAATGATTCCTAATGCCCAGTTCTATAACAATGCTTTCGGTCGCTGGAATCCCCTTTCGGTCATCTCCATCTCCATTGGGCAGGGCGAGGTGAGTGCCACGCCGTTGCAGATAGCCAACCTTGGCGCAACGATAGCCAACCGTGGCTACTATATTGTGCCCCACGTGGTGCGCCATATCGGCGGTGTGAGGCTCGACAGCAAATATTATGAGAAGCGTTACACGCGCGGCAGCCGCCAGTCTTACGAGGAAGTGGTCAAGGGCATGGTGTCCTCGGCTATCAGAGGTACTTGCGCCCACGGCGTTCACCCCGGCTACACGATGGCCGGCAAGACGGGTACGGCGCAGAACCGCGGCAAAGACCACTCCGTCTTCATGGGCTTCGCTCCCGTGGAGTCGCCCAAGATAGCCATTTGCGTCTATGTGGAGAACGGCGGATGGGGTGCTGTGTATGGCGTTCCCATCGGTTCGCTCATGATGGAGCAGTATATCAACGGCAAACTCACCGAGGACGATGCGAAGAAAGCTGCCGAGATACAGAGCCGCCACATCTCTTACCCCTTCAAGGCACCTCTCTCGCGTGCCGACTCGTTGCGTCTTGACTCGCTCAAACGCGTTAAGGCCATCAAGGACTCGCTCAAACTGGAGCGCGACAAGCGGATGGCCGCAGAGAAGAAGAAAGCGGAGGTGGAAAAAGAGCGGAAAAAGCAACAGGAGGAGGACAACCAGCCGCAGAACGATCCCGCCATACGCGTGGACAATGAGGTGAAACCGCAGAGCGAGGAACGCCGCCGCGATGATGACAAAAACCGTAAGCCGGGGCACAAGGACAACGGCAAGGACAGCAGAAAGGAGAACAGATGATGGGAACAAGGCAGACGGACAATCAGAAAGGAATACTGCAATCGCTCGACTGGTGGGCGATTGGCATCTATTTGGCTTTGCTCATTTTCGGCTGGATAAGTGTGTGTGGGGCGAGCTATACCTATGGCGACACCGACATCTTCTCGCTCGGCACGCGTTCGGGCATGCAAGTTGTGTGGATAGGCACGAGCGTCTGTCTGGGCTTTGTGCTGCTCATGCTTGATGACCGCTTCTACGATACCTTTGCCTATGTGGTCTATGGGCTGCTCCTACTGCTGCTCATAGCCACGATATTCAATCCACACGAAATCAAAGGCTCGCGATCGTGGCTCGTGCTTGGCCCTTTGCGGCTTCAGCCTGCCGAGTTTGCCAAGTTTGCCACCGCGTTGGCGGTGGCAAAAGTGATGAGCACCTACGGCTTCGACATTCATAAGTGGAAGCATTTTGCCTGTGCCTGCGCCGTGGTGGTGGTGCCGATGCTCTGCATTGTGGGACAGAAGGAGACTGGCTCGGCCTTGGTCTACCTGTCGTTCTTCCTCATGTTCTATCGGGAGGGCATGCCCGGTGGTCTGCTGTTTACGGGTGTGGCCATGATTATTTATTTTGTTGTTGGCGTGAAGTACGAGGAAGTGATGCTTTTCGACACGCCTACCTCGGTGGGCAAGTTTGTTGTGCTGCTTCTCGTGCAGATATTTTCCGCCGCAATGGTCTATGTCTATCATGGCGACCGCTCCCGCGCCCTGCGGTTGGTGGGTATCAGCCTTGGCATCACCTTGCTTTCGTTCCTTTTTTCTGAGTTCGTTATCCCCTTCGACATTGTGTGGGTGCAGCTGGTTCTCTGCGCTGTCCTCATAGGCTATCTCGTCTACAATGCGCTCCGCACGCGCTTTGTAACTTATCTTTATATGGCTCTCTTTGCCGTAGGTTCCATAGTCTTTTTCTATTCTGCCGACTATGTGCTCAATCATGTGATGGAACCGCATCAGCGGGTGCGCATCAATGTGCTGCTGGGGCTTGATGAGGATTTGGCCGGTGCGGGATACAACGTCCATCAGAGCGAGATTGCTATTGGCTCGGGAGGTTTGCGTGGCAAGGGATTCCTCAATGGCACACAGACGAAGCTGAAGTTTGTGCCCGAACAAGACACCGACTTCATCTTCTGCACCGTGGGCGAGGAGGAGGGATTCCTCGGCTCGGCCGCCGTTCTGCTGCTGTTTCTTGCCCTTATACTCCGTTTGATGAAGATGGCCGAACGCCAGCCGTTCAAGTTTGGTCGCGTCTATGGTTATTGTGTGGCGAGTGTGTTCCTCTTCCACGTGTTTGTCAACGTTGGAATGGTGCTCGGCCTCACGCCCGTCATCGGTATTCCGCTGCCTTTCTTCAGCTATGGCGGCTCGTCGCTGTGGGGCTTCACCATCCTGTTGTTCATATTCCTGCGCATTGATGCGGGGCGTAATCTCATCCGTCAGTAGCCCCATTGTTTGTCATAGCGTGGCTTTGGCGCGCAAGAAAAAGCTCCCGGCCTTCAACAAGCAAGTGTTGTTGAAGGCCGGGAGTATGCGTTTTGGGGTGCGAGAGGTGAGACTATGGTGGGAAGTCAGCTGCGAAGAAGCGCGTGAAACTCTTCAATTCCAGTGCGAGAGGTGAGGCTGAAGCGGAATGTCAGCGGCTTGCTTGCCCGTGAGGAGTTGCCGATTGCAGTTGTATTCCCACATCGCTGATGCCCGGAAGGTCTTCCCGGCGCATATTGTGGTTTACGGTGATGTGGATGGAATCGCCCTCACACGTCTGCAACTCTTTGATTTTGCATCGCACGGTGGCCGATGTGATGCCCATGCGTCCTTCCGACTGGCCTTTCTCGTTGAGCACATTGAGCTGCACGGTGTCTGCTACGGTCTTGCCGCTGGGCAGTGTTTGATAGCTCACGATGAGACTGATGTTGCGGTAGGGATAGTTGTGACCCAGCCTTAGGCCAAGGGTCACGTCGTATTCTCCCGCAAAGAGCCGCTGCACGGGGAAGTGGAGCGTGTCGTTGCGGCTCCATCCGTTGTCGCTCACGTGCTCATAGTGGTCGTAGACGCGCGTTTCTTGGCATCCGCACAATAGCGTGGCAGCCATCATCAGGCAGATGACGGCTGCCGTGAGCGGCCTAATTGTTCTCATTTCCCCCCTTGGCGGCATTTGTTTTCCTGCTTTCGCGCTGCTCGTTTGCGGCTTGCGCCTTGGGCTGTGCGGGCTTTGCCGTGTCGCCGTGCTGCGGCTGTTGGTGCGGATTGGGCTGCCTTCTGCCGGCGTTTTGGCGTGGGTTGTCGCCCCTTTGCTGTCTTTGTGGTCTTGGCTTGCGCTGTCCGTCGGGCTGTTTGCGCTGCCCCTCGGCCTGTTGGGGCTGATCCGGGCGGTTGCGCTTGTTCTTCTTTTTCTTCTTGCGCAGCTTGTCGAAGCGGCTGATGTCGCCATCAGAGAGCAGGTCGGTGGGCTTTGCCTCTTGCTTTGCCTCGCCATCGCTTTGCAGCGACAGGGGTTTCTCGCCCCGCTTGTTCATTTCTATAATCTCACGGGCGCGCCGGGCGTGGATTGTCTCTGCGTTCACAAACTGCTTCTTGTCGGTGGAATAGGTGCATTCTCCGCTCAGTATGTCGGTCTTCACGAGGAAGTACTCTGCGTCTTGTGTAAGTAGCGTCACCTCTTTGCTGGGAAGTCGCCGCGCGGCATCCATGTAGTCGTCCACCTCATAGTTGAGACAGCACTTCAGTTTGGCGCACATGCCCGCCAGTTTCGTTGGGTTGAGGCTTATTCCTTGGAATCTTGCCGTGTTGGTGCTCACGCTTGAGAAGCTCTTCATCCACGTGGCGCAGCACAATTCGCGTCCGCAGGGTCCCGTTCCGCCAATGCGTCCCGCCTCTTGGCGTGCTCCAATCTGCTTCATCTCTATGCGAACGTGGAACGCGGCGGCCAAGTCCTTGATGAGCTGGCGGAAGTCTACGCGCTCATCGGCGATGTAATAGAATATGGCCTTGTTGCCATCGCCTTGGAATTCCACGTCGCCTATCTTCATTTGCAGTTTCAGCGCCTTGGCAATTTGGCGGCTCTTGATCATTGTGTCGTGCTCCCTTGCCTTGGCCGCATGGTATTTTTCCATGTCGGTCTCTTTGGCAATGCGGTAGATACGGCGTATGTCGTCCGGCGATTTGATGTTTGCCTTCTTTACTTGCAGCTTCACGAGCTGGCCGGTGAGCGTCACCACGCCGATGTCATGTCCGGGATTGGCCTCCACGGCCACGATGTCGCCTTTCTTCAGGTCAAGGTTGTTGATGTTGTGGTAGTACCCTTTGCGGGTGTTCTTGAACTGTACCTCCACAAGATCGGTGCTCAAGTCGTTGCCCGGCACGTCGGCCAGCCAGTCATAGGTGTTCAGCTGGTGGTCCTGACGTCCGCATCCGCGTGCGGAAAGTCCGCGTCCGCATCCGTGCCACAACTTGAAGCTCATATTTTTATAGTCTATCATGTGATGTCTGGTTTATTTTCGTAGGATGAGTACGATGAGTTGCAGTGCCATGTCGAAGAAAACCATCTTGCCATTGGCGTTTTGGCCGATGTCGCGTATGGCTTTTGCAAACAGGTCGCTAATCTCTATGACGTTGTACTCGTTGATGAAGCGGGCAAAGTTGCGCGAGAATGCCTCCTCCTCGCGTGTCTGGTAGCAAAGCTCGGGCAAGCGGAAGTTGTACATGAAGTTCTCCCTCACCTGCGACAGGAAGTATGTCAGCATTCGTTTTTCCTTTTCGCGTCCCATGTCGGCGGCTTTCAGGCTCCACTGTCTCAGCTCCTTGACGTTGCGCATATAGCACATTCGCATGAGCGTCTCAAACATTTGCAGGAATTCGGCGCTCTCGTTGTTGGGCGACAGTTGCTGCAAGGCCTGCAACCAGCTGCCGTTTGCCACGTGAGCCACGCGCCGCGCGTCGTCCTCGCCTATTCCCCGGCGTGCCATCAGCTCCCGTGCTATGTTGTCCTCGCTGATGGATTTCACCTCAATGCGTTGCGTGCGGCTGCGGATGGTGTCGAGCAGCAGGTTGGGCTCTTCGCTCACCAGCAGGAACACCGTGTGCCGGGGAGGCTCCTCAAGCAGCTTCAGTATGCCGTTGGAGAACTCCGGCCGCGCGCGTTCGGGCAGCCAGATGAGTGCAATCTTGTAGCCGCCGAATCCCGACTTGAGCGACAGTTTGCGCACAAGCTCGTCGCCCTCGCGTGCAGTGATGATGCCTTGCTGCGTGGTTGCGCCCATCTGCCGCAGCCATTGCTCAAGCGTGAAGTACGGCCCCTGCATGATGAGGTCGTGCCATGGCCGTGCGAAGTCTTCGCTGATGGGCTTATAGTCGCCGCTGGCCGACTTGGGCTTGATGGTGGGGAAGGCGAAGTGGAGGTCGGGGTGCTCCCACTGCCGCAGCATGGCCTCGGCGTTGCTTGCCGTGACGGGCAGCGACGGCGTGCCCTCTGTGAGCAGATAGGCGGCGAAGCCCATGGCCAGCGCCATTTTGCCCACGCCCGGCGCGCCACAGAAGAGCAACGCCTGCGGCACGCGGTCCTCTTGCGCGCATTGTATCAGGCGGCGTATGGCGTCTTCTTGGCCTATTACTTGGCTGAAAGCACTTTCTCTCACCTTGCTTCTTTGGATTTGATTCAGGCTACAAAGGTACGAAAAAGGATTTATATCGGGGCAAAGTCCCTCTTTTTTTGTGCATAATAAGCGATAGGGAAAGTGTGGTGGCCGCCACATGATGTTTCTCTGCTCGCCGGCGGATGTTTTCTTGGCTTGCCGCTGTGCCGCTGCGATGGGGGGAACTGCGGATGCCCTGTAAAAGGTATGCTTTCGCAGGGCAAAACCATACCTTTTGCCGTGCCAAACGTATGCTTTCGCTGTGTAAAAGCATACATATTGCTATGTGGTTGATGCTCAAATGATTGCTCGTGGCTCTTGTGTGGGGGCGGAAAGAACGGGTGGCGCAGGGTTGCCAGTGGCTTTTATGTCTGCAAAGGTGTGGGCGGCACAAAGACGGAGTGGCGGTGGGGAGAATGAAAATCAGAACTGGCTGTAGATGAACGGCTGCACGCTGCTGCCGCTCATGTTGATGGCGGCTTGCAGCACGATGGCCGCAATGATGAGCTTGACCGCCCATGGCATGGCTACAAACTTCTGCTGCATCCACAGATAGTCGCGCTCGCGGATGGAGTGCAGCTCGAAGGCCACGAGAACGATGGCCGTCCAGAGCGGGCGGGCAAGGAAGAAGGGCGCGGCATCGGCCCAGCTGAAGTCGGTGGCCACGCGGGCTATCAGCGACCATGCAGCCCCGGTGCTCTCGGCGCGGAAGAATATCCAGGCAAAGGACACATAGGCGAACGTCATGAGCCATGCGGCGGCGCGGGTGAGGCGCGTGGCGCGGATGCGGCAGAAGAGGTGTCGGGCGAGATACTTGTTGACTACGAGTCCCACGCCGTGGAGCGTGCCCCACGCGGCAAACATCCCCGATGCGCCATGCCACAGCCCGGCCACTATCATCGTGGCAAGGTTGTTGGCGTAGGTGCGCCATTCGCCCTTGCGGTTGCCGCCCAGCGGAATGTAGACATAGTCGCGAAACCAAGTGGAAAGGGAGATGTGCCATCGGTGCCAGAACTCTTGCAGGCTGGTGGACTGGTAGGGGAAGTTGAAGTTGTCGCACAGTTTGAAGCCCAGGAGCGCGGCCAGCCCCACGGCCATGTCGCTGTATCCCGAGAAGTCGCAGTAGATTTGGAGCGTGAATCCGAGCACGCCCATGGCGCACTCGAAGCCCGAATAGGCATCGGGCGTGTCGAAAATCCAGTTGTTGTACTGCGCTATGTAGTCGGCTATGAGCACCTTTTTCACTATGCCCAGCAAGATGAGCCACAGCCCTTGGTAGGGCAGGTTGCGGCTTGTGGGCAGCTCGGGCGCGTGTGCTTGCGGTATGAGCACCTCGGCGCGGGTGATGGGGCCGGCCATGAGCAGGGGGAAGAAGGTGAGATAGAAGGCGTATTCCAGCAGCGGGGTGTTGCCGGGGAAGCGGCGGCGGTATACGTCGGCGGCGTAGCTGATGGCCTGAAAGGTGTAGAAGGAGATGCCTATGGGCATGAATATCTTCCCGGCAGGGAGGTTGTCGGCCATCAGCCCGGCGGTGGATGTGGCCATCAGTCCCGAGAGTTTGAAGTAGATGAGCGGCGATATGGTTACGGCTATGGTGCTCCAGAGCCATGCGAGCCGCTTGCGGCGCGTGTCTTGCTGTGCCATTTGCCGCGTCATCCACCATGAGGCCACGGTGGTGGCGGGCAGCAGAAGCATCAGCGCGCCGTTGGCCTTGAATGCGAAGAAGAGGCTGAAGGCGGTGGTGTAGGCGAGGAGCAGCCTTCGGCGGCGGCTTTGCTCCATGAGGAGGTAGAAAAAGAAGAACGCCAGGAAGCAGCCGAGGAACGGAAAGCCCACGAAAGTCCAGCCCGCGTCGGTGGACGTGAGGAAATGGAAGAACTGTGAGAGAAGTTCCGTGATGCTTGGCATGGGGCGTTGTTATTGATAGCCTTCGAAATCGGGTTGCAGCACCTTGACGGGGCAGTGTGCCTGCTGCTTGGGCTTGGCCATGGGCAGCGGGTTGGCGTTGTTGTTGCCCTGCATCCACTCGGCCACGAGGTCGGCCCAGTGTGCGGCAGCTGCGGTGGTGGGGTGTCGTCCGTCCTTTCCGCGTTGCAGGTTGAGGTGTCGGCTGTCGAAGAAATGGTCTTGCCCGACGTTGCGGGCTATGATGTCGTTGATGCCGGTGTCCTCCTTCCAGTTGGGCGGGCCTATCCATACGAAGGGCAGGTCGCCTATCTGGGCCAGCAGCAACTTGATGTAGGCCTCGCGCTCGGGGAGGTCTCTCACAAACAGTTCGTTGCTTCCGAGGCACAGCAGCAGGTAGGTGGGGTGGTGCTCATCGATGAGCGTGCGGAGCGTTTGCGTCATTCCCCACTTCTCGGTGGTGGAACCATACCAGATAACGGTGTGCATGGTGTGGCCGTTGGTCACGGCGTAGTCGTCCAGACGGTGTGCCAGCCCCTCCAGCATGGAATCGCCGAAGAAGAGAATGCTGGCCTTTTGCCGTTTGGCGTTGGTGGCATTGCCTTGCGTCTTGCCGTCGGCGCGTTGCCGCTCACGTGCTTTTGCCGTGCTTTCGGGTTGCTTTGTCGTCCCGGGCAGAGGTTCGTTGGATGGTGTGGCCTCCGTCAGGGCAATCTTGCGCAACGCTATGGAGGCGTAAGTAAGTTTTTGCGGCACCATCGCATAGAGGATGAGTGCCGCAAAAACGATGGTCAAGAGAATGTATATCCTTACTTGTTCTCTCATAAGTCAATGTTGAGCTCCACGGGGCAGTGGTCGCTTCCGTGAATCTCCGTATGAATATTGGCCTCGCGCACCTTGTCGGCCAGACGGTCGGAGGTGAGGAAATAGTCGATGCGCCAGCCTGTGTTCTTCTCCCGCGCATGGAAACGGTATGACCACCAGGAGTAGGTCACTTGGTCGGGGTGGAGATGCCGGAATGTGTCCGTGAACCCGTTGCCGAGCAGTTGGGTCATTTTGCCCCGCTCCTCATCGGTGAATCCGGCGTTGCGCCGGTTGGTCTTCGGGTTCTTGAGGTCTATCTCCTCGTGGGCCACGTTCATGTCTCCGCACACGATGACGGGCTTTTTCTCGTCCAGACGGTGCAGGTAGGCTTGAAAGTCGTCCTCCCACGTCATGCGGTAGTCAAGCCGCCGCAGCTGGTCTTGCGAGTTGGGCGTATAGACGCACACGAGGTAGCATTGCTCCAGTTCCAGCGTCAGCACGCGTCCCTCGTGGTCGTGCTCGTCAATGCCTATGCCGCGTGTCACGCTGATGGGCTTGACGCGCGTGAAGATGGCCGTTCCGCTGTAGCCTTTCTTCTCGGCGTAGTTCCAGAACGACTCATATCCCGGGAAGCTAAGGTCGAGCTGGCCTTCCTGCATCTTTGTCTCTTGCAGGCAGAAGCAGTCGGCGTCGAGTGCCTCGAAGCTCTCCTTGAACCCTTTCCCCACACAGGCTCGCAGCCCGTTGACGTTCCATGAGACGAGTTTCATCGGCTTACTTCTTGGTGAGGCGGGCGTTCATGATCTCGCTGATGTAGGTTGCGCCGAACGCACCATCAATGGCCACCGACTTGATAATGAACTGCACGGCCATGCGGTTGTTGGTGTACGCGCCGTTGCTTGCGTAGTTGTTGCTTTGCAGCGAGTAGCTGATGGTCATCATACGCTGCTCTCCGTCGTAGCTTACGGGGAAACTGGTGCTGTTGTTCTTGTCGCCGGGGATGAAGGTGAACCAGTGCACCTTCTCTGCATCAGAGGGCAGGTAGCCCCAAGGCAGGTACATTGACAGGTGGGCGTTCAGCGTAGGCATTACGGCCGTGGTGTCGAGCTTGCCCTGATACTTTGCTTGCAACTGTTTCTCAATGATTTTGATGGGCAGGTTATTGATTTGCATCAGCGAGTCAGAGGCTGTAAGGGTGGCCGTAATGTTGGCGGAGTCGGCCTTGTTGGTGTACTCGTTGATGTTGTAGAACACGGTTCCCTCGTAGTTTCCTTGCATATTGCGCAGCTGAGCCATACGCTCCGCTTTGGTCAGAGGCGTGTATTCGTAGCCAGTTTCGTTGTCATCGTTACAGGCGGTGACCCCTGCGAGCAGCAGGCAGGCAGCCATCATGCTGAAAAATTTCTTCATTGCTTGTTGTCTCCTAAATGTTTTTAAAATTGATACTAATGCTATTATGTAATGTTATTGTATTTGTCTCTTCCTTGTATTCCCTTGTTTGCGGGCTAATGCAGCGTTATTGAGGGAATGGTTGTGGGCTTTTTGCCTCTTTGGTCTTCCTTGCTTGCAAGCGAAGATGTCACAGGCGGACGAGCGGCTGCGCACTTTTCTCCGCATTTTCTTTCCTTGTCTATAAGCAAAGATGACACTGACGGCTGCGCGGCTGTGGGCTTTTCTTCGCCTTTTCTTTCCTCGTTTATAAGCAAAGACGATACAGACGGGCGAGTGGCTGTGGGCGTATTGCTTCCCGTTATCCCCTTCCTTAGATACGTTTTGTCTCGCTTCGGAGCAGATTCATGAACTCCTCGCGTGTCTTGGCTTGGTTGAACGCGCCGCTGAATGAGGATGTCGTGGTGATGGAGTTTTGCTTCTCCACGCCGCGCATCATCATGCACATGTGCCGCGCCTCACAAACGACCATCACGCCCAGCGGTTTGAGGGTCTGCTGTATGCACTCCTGTATCTCCTGCGTGAGCCTTTCCTGCACCTGAAGCCTATGGCTAAAGATGTCGACCACGCGGGCTATCTTGCTCAGACCGGTGATGTGGCCGTTGGGAATGTAGGCTACGTGCACCTTGCCGTAGAACGGCAGCATGTGATGCTCGCACATTGAGAAGAAGTCTATGTCTCTAACGATGACCATTTGGTCGTATTTCTCGGCGAAGAGCGCGTCCGTGAGCACCTTGTGTGGATCTTGCGTGTATCCGCGAGTGAGTATTTGCATGGCCTTGGCCACGCGCATGGGGGTCTTTTGCAGTCCCTCTCGTTCCGGATTCTCGCCCAGCAGGGTGAGCACGCTCTTGTAATGTCCGGCGAGTTCATCGATGCCCTCGCGGAATTCTGTTTCTGGATTCATGGAATAGGATTAATATTCTATTTCGTCGGCAATGTTCTCGTAAGTTACATTTCTGACGGTTATCATTGTTCGGATGACGTTTGCGTTGCCGTATCCAATCTTTCTGATCTTGCGCATGGCCGCTTTGGCCTCATCGTAGTTGGTGAAGTTGCCCACAAGACACATCCACCGGGGCGAATAGAAGTGGACATAGACTGGCTGGTCGGGCAGTATTGACTTCACTTTCTGCCCTGCTTGCTCGGCCTGCTCGCGTGCCTCGCGTGTGTTTCCTCCCGAATAGACCGACACCCGGAAGCCTTTCACCTTCTTTGCGCCGTTGAGTGTCTTGCGGCGGAGCACCTTGTGGGTTTCCGTGGAGGTGACCCTGCGCACCGGACGCTTGACGAGCACCGTGCGTTTGTAGTCGCGCGCATTGTCGCTTGCCGGCTCCTTGACCGTGATTTTTGGTTCCTTGGCCGTGGCTTGCCGGCTTGGCTGCGTGGCCGCTTTCGACATATCGTGGCGCTGCGTCCCGCCCTTGGGCTGTGTTGGCACTACCAGTTGCTGGTTTTTCTGCCTCGCTTTCTCGATTCGTTTGCGCTCTTTGGCAGCTTTCTTGGCCTCGCGGCGTTCCTCGCGCGACATGTTCTTGTCTTGGTTGCCGCCCTTCTTGCCGTTCACCAGTGCATCGATGTCGGCACTTTGGGTCACAGTGACCGTGCCCTGCGCTTGTATTCCCAGCGCGGGAAGCAGGAAAAGGATGAGCGTGATGGCGATTTGTCTCATAGCGCGTAATATTGTGTGGCCTACGGGATGACGTATATTCCGGGGAGACGGCCCGCCTCCCCGGATGGTTGTTGTGCCGCCGTGTGGCGGCGAGTAGCTTTTAGTCTTTCCAAGCGTCGATGATGCCCTTGAAGTCGGCAGCTTTCAGCGATGCGCCACCGATGAGTCCACCGTCGATGTTGGGCTTTGCGAACAGCTCGCGGGCGTTGCTGGGCTTGCAGCTTCCGCCATAGAGGATGGTCGTGTCCTCGGCAGCGTCCTGTCCGTACTTCTCGGCCACAATCGAACGGATGTAGGCCAGCATCTCCTCGGCTTGCTCGCTCGTGGCGGTCTTGCCCGTTCCGATGGCCCAGATAGGCTCGTAGGCAAGGATGATGTTCTTCCACTCCTCGGCGGTGAGGTTGAACACGCTGCCCTCAAGCTCGGCTTTCACTACCTCGTTCTGCTTTCCTTGCTCGCGCTCCTCCAGCGTCTCGCCGCAGCAGAAGATTACTTGCAGCCCGTTGCTCAGTGCCTGCTGCACCTTCTCCTTGAGAATCTCGGCCGTCTCATTATAATATTGGCGACGCTCGGAGTGACCCAGGATCACGTACTCTGCTCCGGTGCTCTTCACCATCGCTGCCGACACCTCGCCCGTGTAGGCTCCTTTGTCCTTGTTGGCGCAGTCCTCGGCGCCCAGACCCACGAGTTCCTTGTCGAGCAAGGGAGCTACGCTGGCCAAATGGATGAACGGAGTGCAAATCACCACGCCGCAGTTGGGCTTGTCGGCTTTCAGCAAATCGTTGATTTCCTTGGCCAGTTCGATGCCTTCCTGCAGGGTTTCGTTCATCTTCCAGTTACCTGCTACAATTTTCTTTCTCATGTCTTTTTACGTTTAAAAAACAAATTCATATTTTAATGCCCCCGCCCGTGCTCCGCAAGGGAGCGATGCCTGATGCTCTTGGGGGCAAAGTTTGTTGCCTGTTGTGCTTGCCGGCGGATACCTTGTGCGGCTTTTCCCCGTTGTGGGGGCAGCCTTCGCACGCGGCGTTTCCGTGACTATTGGCTCTCGGCGGCCACCGTCTCTTCCCGCTTGCGCTGCCTTCTTCGCTTCATCCATCGCGTCCATTGCCACAGGCTGTCGGCCACGGTGAGTGCCAGCAGGGGCAGCACGTACCACGATATGATAGTCGTCATGCGCCGCCACGTGTCGTTGGCCGGGATTTGGCCTAAGGCTATCTTCTCCAGCGGCTCTTTCAGTTCCTCCATGGTGGGCAGGCCGTTGTGGCTCCACTTGTTGACCACCACCCCATTGCGGAGCAACAGCAGACCCGGATTGCTGCGTATGATGGTTTGGAGCGTTGTCCCGTCGGTGTTGTAGAACGGGTATTCCGCCCCCGTAAGGTCTCGCCAGTGTGCCACGCCTTCCTCGCCGCTCGCCGTGAGGGCTATGAACGGGTAGTGATGGGCACGGCTGTACTCGTGGATGCGGTCTATCTCGCCAAAGTTGGTGTCGTCGGCATGCTCCAGATAGGGAGCTATGAGCAGGAATGTGTATCCCTTGTGGCCGAGCACCTTGGCGGTGATGTCCTCTCCGCTCGCCGGGTCGGTGATGGAGAAGTCGCGGATGGGCGGCTCAAAACCTTTCTCCACCTCCACCGTCTTGCTGTCGATGAATGTCCATGTGGAGTCGGGATAGCTGTCGAGGGTGAACTCCTTGCGCACGCCGTCTTTCTCCAGAATGAACGTTGTCTCGAATTTTGCCTGCTTGGCGTTCTTCGGAATCTCCATGCCCTTGGGTATGTTGGCCCCGATATGGTACGGGCGGAAGTCGAACAGTGGCAGATACCACAGGCTAAGCCCCGCCGAGATGAAGATGAAGAATATCGTGTAGTGGATGACTATCCACTGGTTCGTCTTCGATATGAAGCGCACCATGGCCAGCGGCCTCCACGCCACTGCCACCGACAGTGCCAGCAAGACGATGTTCTTCATCAGCGTTTGCCCGTTTGTGAGGTGAATGGCATCGCCAAAGCACCCACAGTCTTGAATGGGATTCCATCCTGCCAGCCACACCGTGACGGCGGTCATGACCGCCATGAAGGCCACGATGGCGCGGCTCACTTGCCGCCTGCGGATGGCGAAGAGCATGAGTATGCCCAGGCAGAACTCCACTGCGGCCAGCAGCACGCTTGCCGCCAATGTGGCCCAGGAGGGGATGTGCTGCTCCACGTGCAGTGCCTCCAGATAGTCGCCTATCTTGTATTGTGTGCCGAGGGGGTCGATGGCCTTCACGAATCCCGAGAAGATGAATGCCGCCGCAAGCAGCAGGCGGCACGCGTTCACCGCAAGGGCAACCTTCCATCCCGTCTTCTCCGGGGTGTTGCTCGTGGTGCAGGTCTCTGCGTTGGCCTCCTTGCAGTTGTCTTGCTTCATGATTCTTGTGGGCTTCGGGCTTCCGGGGGCGCATCCCCTTGGCGGCATTGCCTTGTAGGCTGCCTTATTCCGTGCCTTGTGTAGCGGCGTTTGCGGCCGCCTCGTCTATGCGTATCACTCCGAACACGGCGTAGTTGATGATGTCCAGATAGTTGGAGGCTATGCCTTCGCTCACGAGCGTCTCGCCCTGATTGTCCTCTATCTCCTTGATACGCTCTATCTTGGTGAGTATGAGGTCGGTGTAGCTGCTCACGCGCATGTCGCGCCATGCCTCGCCGTAGTCGTGGTTCTTACGCCGCATCAGCTCAAAGGCTTCCTTGGCGTGGCCGTCGTAGAGGGCGAGGGCCTCGCCGGCGGAGAGGTCTATGCGGTCGGAGCAGGGACGCTCAAGCTGGATAATCCCCACCAAGCCATAGTTGACCAATGCCATGAACTCGCCGCGCACGTCTTCGCCCACGCGGTTGTCGCCCGTCACCTCGATGGTGCGGATGCGCTTGGCCTTGATAAACAGCTGGTCGGTGACGGTGGACGGGCGCATGATACGCCACGATGCGCCGTAGTCGTGCAGCTTCGGGGCAAACACTTTGCGGCACGCTTGCAGCGCGCTGGCAAACTGTTTGTCGGTTTTGGCGGCCATTTCGTCGTTTTCTCCTTGCATAGTTGCTATTTTGCCGCAAAGTTAATCATTTTGTCCGAAACGGCAAAATGCAGGTTCATAACACTTTCTAAAATAGCGTTTTTTGTTATAAAGGTTGTTAAGCGCGCCGCTTTGCGCGTTGTGTGGCTTGCTTTCGGCGGTTGGTGGTTGCGCTTTTGTAAGTCGTTGGCTTAAAGGAGGTTGGCGATATGTATGGTTTTGCATGACGATATGTATGGTTTTGTGTGGTGAAACGTATGGTTTCGCGCTGCAAAAGGTATGGTTTTACGTTCCGAAAGATGTGCCCTGCGCCGCGAAGTGTTTGGCCTCGCCTTCTGTTTGGGGGTGGCGGGTAGGGCGATGGCTCTTCTTTTGTCTGCCGAAAGGGCAGCTATGCCTTGCAGGGCGTGCTTTCGGGGGTGGCGAAAGGGCGAAGATGGAGGGTCTTGGTTAAACTTTGTGAAATCAATCGGATGGGGGTGGCCGCTTCGTGTATATGCTTGTAAATGCCTAACTTAGCGGGCGATAAGCAGCTTGGGTAGTCAGCTGAGACGAGAATTGGTTCTTTTTTTTGGGGGGGAGAAACGAAAGTAAAGCGTTTTTGTGCGATTGTCGCTTCCCGGTAAGTGTGTTTGCGCGTGAGGAAGATTGCGTCTGCAGCTGCGTTTTTTCGATAATTTATGCATCATGTTAAGAAATAGTATGAAGAAAGTTTTGGTTTTGCTGTGTGCGCTGCTTGCGCTGTGTGCTTGTGATAGCTCGGAGGGCACTCCGCTGGTTACGTCTTTTGAGCCTGATAGGCTGGAAGTTCCGGCTGCTGGTGGCACTTATTCCTTGTGTCAGGGCGGCCTTCAGCTTTGAGAAGTTTCGTTTTCAGCTTTTGGCAGTTCCGTCTTCCCGTTTAAAAAGTCAAGGCGGCACATCCCCGTGGTGGGGGCGTGCCGCCTTGAAGTGTATTGTCTTTAAAGCGTTTGTGCGTCTATGCGCACCGATGGATTAGTCGCAGTTGGCCAGCTTGTTGTTGCTGCCCAGCACATCGATAATCTTGTGCTTGTACATGTCGGTCATGTAGTTGCGTGCCACCTTGCCATACTGGCGCGGATCGAAGTATTCCGGGTGCTCGGCGAGCGTCTCACGCACACCGGCGGTGTAGGCCAGACGAGAGTCGGAGTCGATGTTGATCTTGCAAACGGCACTCTTCGAAGCCTCGCGGAGCTGCTCCTCGGGGATGCCGACTGCATCGGGCAGGTTGCCGCCGTACTTGTTGATGAGGTCTACGTACTCCTCGGGCACAGACGATGAGCCGTGGAGAACGATGGGGAAGCCCGGGAGCTTCTCTTCAATCTCGTGCAGGATGTCGAAAGCCAAGGGAGGGGGAACGAGATGTCCGGTCTTCGGGTCGCGGGTGCACTGCTCGGGCTTGAACTTGTAGGCACCGTGGCTCGTTCCGATGGAGATGGCGAGCGAGTCGCAGCCCGTGCGGGTGGCGAAGTCGATCACTTCCTCGGGGCGGGTGTAGTGGCTCTCCTCGGCGCAAACCTCGTCTTCCACGCCGGCGAGCACACCAAGCTCGGCCTCAACGGTGACATCGAACTGGTGGGCGTACTCCACGCACTTCTTGGTCAGCGCAACGTTCTCCTCGTAAGGCAGCGAAGAGCCGTCGAACATGACGGACGAGAAGCCCAAGTCTACACAGCCCTTGATCAGCTCGAAGCTGTCGCCGTGGTCGAGGTGCAGGGCAATCTCGGGATGGTTGCAGCCAAGCGACTTGGCATATTCCACTGCGCCCTCAGCCATGTAGCGCAGGAGAATCGGGTTCGCGTAGGCGCGGGCGCCTTTCGACACCTGAAGGATTACGGGCGACTTCAGTTCGGAAGAGGCCGTGATGATAGCCTGAAGCTGTTCAAGGTTGTTGAAGTTGAATGCGGGGATAGCATAACCGCCTTTGACGGCACTCTTGAACATCTCGCGCGTGTTGACGAGACCAAGTTCTTTGTAATTTACTGCCATAATGATTATGTTTGAATTTAACGTGATTATCCTTAAAAACACCGCAAAGTTACGCTTTTATTTTTTGACCGCCAAGCGGGTGTGGGAAAATATTGGCGCAAAAGTGTTAAATGGCTTCATTTCTTGTCCTATGTTTATTCCGCTTGTGGCAGCCCGGGCTTCTTGGCGGGTGGCCATAGGGGCGAAAATGCGGGTGGGTGGCCTTGTGTTTGTGCCGAATGTTGTACCTTTGCCGGGAAATTGAACGTCAAAAAAATACAAGGATATGAATATAGACAAGAAAGCGAATCAAGAGAAGTTTGAGGCGTTGCTGCGTGCCACGGGGCGCGAGGGTATGGACTATGTGCTGGAAGACTTGGCCAAGGATGGCTTCTTCGAGGCTCCTGCATCGGCGGGACATCACTTGAACGTGCCCGGCGGACTGTGTGAGCACAGCCTGAACGTGTGCCGCGCCGCGCTCATGGTGTGGGAAGGGATGTGCAAGATGGACGACAGTGTGGCGCGGGAGGTGAGTCGCGACAGCGTGGTGATAGCCTCGCTGCTGCATGATGTGTGCAAGACCAACATCTACAAGCCCGCGCTGAAGCGCAAGAAGAACAGCATGGGCGTGTGGGAGGACGTGCCGGGCTACAATGTGGTGTACAACAAGCTGCCTTTGGGTCATGGCGAGAAGTCGGTGATTATGCTCCTGCTCTCCGGCCTTGACTTGACGGACGAGGAAATGCTGGCCATTCGCTGGCACATGGGGGCGTGGGGGCTTAACTTCAACTCGTATGAGGACGAGCGGAGCTATGACACGGCGCGGAAGATTACGCCCCTTGTGTCGATAGTGCAGGTTGGTGACGGTCTGGCGGCGAGCATCTTGGAGCGCACGGCAGAGGATGTGGCCTCGCTCTAAGCTGTTGCAGGAAGCTGTCCTAAGCCCCTTCGTTGGCCGTTATGCTGTCTGTTGCATTGGCCGATGTGGGATGGCGTAAAGCAAAACCGCCCCTTTCGCGTGACGAAAGGGGCGGTTTTGCATGCCGAAAGGTATGGTTTTGCACTGTAAAAGGTATGGTTTCGCATTGCGGTTCTTTTGGTTCTGCCAACCGGTTGGTAATCAGTTGGTTGGCGAGAAAAACTGCTGCGCGTGGTTTCCGGCGCGTTATTTGTCGAGCGGGAAGAAGCCGTAGAGCCGCTCGTCAATCATGTTGGTGATGCGCTGGAAGTCTTGCGGGTTGTCGAGGAAGTTGGTCTTGTCTCCGTCCACGATGACCAGCTGCCCCTTGTATGACTTGATCCACTCCTCGTAGCGTTCGTTGAGCCCGCGCAGGTAGTCTATGCGGATGGTCTGCTCGTAGCCCCTGCCGCGCTGCTGTATGTGTTCGATGAGGTGAGGCACCGACGAGCGTATGTAGATGAGCAGGTCGGGCAGCTTCACGAGGCTCATCATGAGGTCGAAGAGGTTGCTGTAGTTGTCGAAGTCGCGGTCGCTCATCAGTCCCATGTCATGCAGGTTGGGTGCGAAGATGCGCGCGTCCTCGAAGATGGTTCGGTCCTGTACGACGGTTTCCTTTGATTGTGCGATTTCCACAACGTCTCTGAAACGCTTGTTGAGGAAATATATTTGCAGGTTGAACGACCACCGCTCCATGTCCCCGTAGTAGTCTTCAAGGTAGGGGTTGTTGTCCACTGGCTCATAATGTGGCGTCCAGCCGTAGCGTTTGGCCAGCATGGTGGTGAGGGTTGTCTTCCCCGCGCCGATGTTTCCGGCAATGGCGATATGCATGATGTGTCTGTTAAATTCTTGATGGTTGGGTGGGTTCTTCGGGAAAGAGGCTGTACAGCTCCCTGTCCACTTTGTCGGCGATTAGCCCAAGGTCGGCGGGATTGGCGGCAAAGTCGAGCGGGTCGGCGTCAATGGTGAGCACCCGTCCCTTGTACTGTGTGCCGATGAATTCCTCGTAGCGGCTGTTGAGGTTCTCGAGGTATCGCAGCGGCATCTTCTGCTCGTAGCTCCGCCCGCGCTTCTCGATGTTTTGCACCAGATGGGGTACGGAGCAGCGCAGGTAGACCATTAGGTCGGGGTAGCGCACGATGCCCGTCATGTCCTCAAACAGCTCCATGTAGGTCTCGAAGTCGCGGTCGTCCATGTATCCCATGGCATGGTTGTTGGCCGTGAATATGTATACGCCCTCATAGATGGAGCGGTCTTGGATGATGTTCTCGGTGCTTCCCTCGAGCGAGAGCAGGTCTTTGAACCGCTCCTTGAGGTAGAAAATCTCCAAGGGGAACGACCATCGGCGTATGTCCTTGTAGTAATCGTCCAGATAGGGGTTGTCGGCCACGGTTTCATAGTGTGGCTTCCATCCGTACCGGCGTGCCAGCAGCCCCGTGAGGGTGGTCTTTCCCGAGCCTATGTTCCCGGCAATGGCAATGTGCATGGTTCTTTGTTGTTCCTTGTTTTACGGTTGCCGCCTTCTTTATTTGATCGTTGTCGGTGTGCCGATGCAGCCGTTGGGCATTTGAATGTGGAGCATGGCGCACACGGTGGCGGCTATGTCGGTGATGTGGGTCTCGGCCGTTGTCTCGCCATGGGGCACGTTCCATCCGTAATAGAGGCACGGAAGGTGCGTGTCGTAGGGGAATGGCTGGCCGTGCTGTGTGCCCTTGTAGGCCGGGTCGTCCTTTCCACCGAAGAATTGCGGGCGTGTCACCACCGTGATGTGTCCGCTGCGGCCGCGGCAATAGCCGTTGATGAGTCGCTCCTTGATGGGCGCGGGAACGCTGGAGCAGCTTATTTTCTCGTTGTTGACCACGTAGAGGAAGGCGTTGTCGCCTTTGAGCCACTCCACGGCCTCATCCACTACATCGCCGAGGCGCAGTCCTGCGTTGGCCACAACGTTGGTCTTGAAGGTGAACTGGTAGTTGTCCTCCGGCAGGACGGGGTCTTCCGTGAGGTTGTATTTGCCTTTCAGGTATTCGTTCAGAGCCTTTGTGGTGGCCTCGTAGTCCCATGTTCCGGCGGGATACTTGTGCTCCCGCAGCTGGTTGTAGTTGTGTGCTGCACCGTGATCGGCGGTAAGGAAGAGCAGGTAGTTGCCTTTGCCCACTGTCTCGTCAAGCATTGTGAGGAAATGGGTGAGTTCCTTGTCGAGCTGCATGTACACATCGTGGTTCTCTTTTCCCCTTGTTGAGAAAGTATGGCCGATGGCATCGGTCGATGATATGCTCACGGTGAGCATGTCGGTGGTGCTCCCTTGTCCCAGACGCTCGTTCTTCAGCGCGGCCTCGGCCATCTTGAAGGTCATCGTAACGCCCTCATTGGAGGTTATGAGGTTTGTCCCCGGCTTCGTATGGTTCTTCTTGTTGAAGTCGGCGACCCACTTGGGCAGCTCGTCCATGTAGTAAGTGCTTGTCACGAAGTGCCCCGCCTTGTCGTCCCACCAGTAGGCGGCGTTGGCGGTATGTCCTGCGGGCAGGATGGCGGCGCGGTCTTTGATGGCCACACCCACCACGCGCGACTGGTAGTCGGTGCTTTGGCGCAACTCGTCGCCGATGGTTGTGGAGCGCATGAGGTGCGGGCTGCGCTGTCCGCCCGTAGTGTTTGCGCCCACGGTCTTCACAGTCGCGTCATAGCAGTTGCCCGTTCCCTTGCCATCCATGTAGAAATAGTTGCCGGCGATGCCGTGGATGGACGGCACGGAGCCGGTGAAGACGCTCGTATGGCCAATGGCCGTGACCGATGGCGCGTAGTTGATGTGGCAGTTCTCGCACGAGTATCCCTCGCTGAGCAGTCGCCGCAGTCCGCCGTCGCCGTATTCGTTATAATAATAGTAGAGGTAATCCCACCGCATTTGGTCGACCACCATGCCCACGACCAATTTTGGGCGTGCCACTTGCGCATTGGCGCAGAGCGCGACAAACAATAATACGAGCGTTACAATCTTTTTCATGTGGGCAAAGTTACGAAAAAAATATCAAACGGAAGCCCCTTTTGTTGAAAATGATGGCTCTGCTGCCCGTGGCCGCGCCTTTTGCAAGCGCGTGGGGCAGGGCTGTTGTCATGTGGTTGCTGGTGGGTTTCCGGTCGGGCGTGGGGAGAAAGGTGTGAAAAAGTGGTTTCTTTATTTTGCGTTATGCTTATTTTGCGATACCTTTGCGCCCGTTATGATATGTTAGGAGATGAAACGAGAGAATGCGAAAATGGTGACGGGACGGGGCAAGAAGCCCTCCCGTTGTTTGAGAGCATCGGCTGATGGCGGCTTGTTGAGAGACAACGCGTCGGCCCGCGCCCCGCGTCTTGCGCCCCGTTCGCTGCGCCGTTTGTGGCGTTGGGTTTCCAAAGCGTCAAGGGAAAAGCCTTCCCGCCGCACGCTCGACCGTCTGGCTCTTCTTGCCGGATTTCAGGATTGGGACGACTTGCGCACCGCCTTGCGGGGCACAAACGATGCCGGGCTCAATTACAAGGATTAGTCTCTGATAGCAGGAAGATGCCGGGCGGCAAGGTCTGCGATGCTTGATGGGTACGGCAAATATTTGCTTCAGACAAAAAGAAAGGGTTCATTCCGGTGTGGAACGAACCCTTTCTTATTTCTTCCTGGTACAAGCCAAGAGGCATGGAGTTACTGCGCCTTAGCAACGGTGCGCTTCTCCTTGATGCGTGCGGCCTTACCAGTGAGCTTGCGCAGATAGTAAAGCTTGGCGCGACGTACCTTACCGCGCTTGTTCACCTCGATAGAGTCGATGTTGGGAGACTCCATCGGGAAGATGCGCTCTACGCCAACAGTGCCCGACATCTTGCGGACGGTGAAACGCTTCTTGTCGCCATGACCGCAGATCTTGATGACTACACCACGGTAGAGCTGAATACGGTGCTTGTTACCCTCGACGATTTTGTAAGCGACAGTTACGGTGTCACCAGCACGGAATGCCGGAACCTCTTTGCCGGTTGCAAATGCTTCCTCAGCAACTTTAATTAAATCCATTTCGTTTATTAATTAAATATTGTTTGTCGTTCCAACGCAACGTGGCTCATGACGCTTCCATGGCCAGCGGTTACGCCGAAAAGCGGGTGCAAAGTTACAAAAAAAACATGACCAAAGGCCAATAGGGGTGGAAAATAATAAAGGTTTAACACATTTTTTTCTTGTCCGTCATGTTTTGGTTAAGTATTTTTTACTAAATTTGCGGTGTAGAACAAAAGTTTGATTAACAACCGATTATGAAGAAGAACAGAATGGCTTGCCCGGCCATTGCGCTGGGAATGGCCTTTGCACTGTCGGGTTGTGTCTCCCATTATGAGGTAAGTTCGGTGGAGGGAACGCGCATTTTGGTGGACAGTCGCTACGATCGCAATCCCGATGCAAGGGCTGTGGCGTTTCTTGCGCCCTACAAGCATCAAGTAGACTCGCAGATGATGCCCGTCGTGGGCTGTTCGGCGCATGCCATGAGTGCCACTCGTCCGGAAAGTGATTTGAGCAATCTGCTTGCCGACATCATGGTATGGGCGGGCAGCACGTGTGGCGAGCAGCCGCAAGTGGGCGTTTACAATGTGGGCGGAATCCGTGCCGACCTGCCTGCGGGCAACATAACGAAAGGCCATTTGCTCGATATTGCGCCCTTTGAGAACAAGCTGGTGTTCCTTACGCTCACGGGAGACAAGCTGCTGCAACTGTTTCGCGAGATAGCGCATCGTGGCGGCGAGGGCGTGAGCAGCGGTGTGCGCCTCGTCATCACCCCCGCCGGCGAGTTGCTCTCGGCCACGCTGCACGGCAAGGAGATAGATCCGCAGGCCAGCTACCGCATTGCCACGCTCGACTATCTGGCTCAGGGCAATGACCAACTGACGGCTTTCAAGGCCAAGACCAATGTGGCTCACCCCAAAGACAAGGCCAGCGACAGCCGGTTTGTGATAGAAGCCTATTTTGCCTACAAGGCATCGCGCGGCGAGAAAGTGGACGCGCGTGTCGAGGGACGTATTATAATAAAAGAATAAGGATGAAGAAGACATATCACTGGCTGTTGGCAGCCACGCTTTTGCTGCTGTCTTCGGGCGCATGGGCGCAAAAGAGCCTGACGATACTGCACACGAACGACACGCACAGCACCATTTTGCCGCTCTCGGAGCATCTCACCGATACGCTCCGTGCGGGGCGGGGAGGATTCATTCGCCGTCTTGCCGTGCTGGAAGAGGAGCGCGCCAAAGACCCAGACCTGCTGCTTTTCGACTCCGGCGACTTCTCGCAGGGGTCGGCTTACTACACGCTTTTCAAGGGCGATGTGGAGGCCGGGCTGATGAATCTCATGCACTACGATGCCGGAACGATAGGCAATCATGAGTTCGACTTCGGCCTCGACAACATGGCGCGGGTGTTCCGGATGCTCAATTATCCCATCATCTGCTCCAATTACGACTTCACGGGCACGCCCGTGGCCGATGTGGTGAAGCCCTATGTGGTGCTGAAGCGCAAGGGAATCAAGGTGGGCGTGTTTGCTTTGTGCCCCCAGCTCGAGGGACTGGTGGACCAGAAGAACTATGGGTCAGTAGCTTATCAAGACCCCGTGGACTGTGCCAAGAAGATGGTGAAGCTGCTTCGCGACAAGCATTGCGACTTGATAGTCTGCCTTTCCCACCTTGGATGGGAGATAGAGGAGCTGAGCGATGATGAGTTGCTCAAAGAAGTGAGCGGCATCGACCTTGTGCTGGGTGGCCACAGCCACTCCTATTTCCGCAAGCTGGAGCACGTCACCGACCCTTCCGGCTGCTCCGTGCCCGTGAATCAGAATGGCAAGCACGCCATCTACGTGGGTAAAATCAAGGTGAATATGTCGCCCCGATAGCTTTCGCACTGCTTCCGCCGCCCGCGTTTGGGCTTGATGTGGCAGGGCAAATCGTGGCTTTTCCGGCTCTTGGGCAAGCTTTTCCGCCGTGGCGGAGGGGCTTCTCCAAGAGCCTTTTTTCTTGCCTTGCGGGTTGCTTTCTTGTCTCTTGCGGTGCGGTAGGTCAATTCGTGTATTCCCTAATTTTGCGCTCCGTGAGTTGTTTCCTTGTCTGTCGTGTAGCAAAAGGTTTGGTTTGATAATTATTTTTAATTTAAAAATGCTGGAATTTTAAATTAAAAATTGGAGAAAAATAAATTAAAAATGTAGGATTTTTAATTTAAAAATGATTGCGATGCGTAACGTTTTGATTTTCAGGGTGTTCTCTCTTGCTTTTTGGGCGTTTCGCTGTTGTTGGGGCAAGTGGTTTGGAATGCGGGGCAAATGGGGGCGCGCCCGCATCGCAAAGTTGCGGAAAGCACTGATGCGGAGAAATGTTTGGCAAGCCGAGAGGGATGCGATGGATAAAAAGCGGGGAAATATTTGGGTGGTTGAACGGAATGTTTTAACTTTGCAATCATCAAGTTGTATAGGCAATGAGGTTAACATCCAAGCGGTCAATTTCCTTTTATTTTGTCCCCGGCGTGTCGCCTCGGTGTGCGTGCCGTGCGGTGTGAGCCGGCTGCCGTGGGCAGAATCATTGCAAAAGGCTTGTGGGCGTTGCGCCCGATGGCGCGTTTTTTGTGTGCGGGCGATGCATTTCCCGCATTCCGTAGAGGATAATACAGATATTAATAGGTAATAGAAAGATGAGCATTTTCAAGTTTGAGCCGTTGCTGAAGCAGACGATTTGGGGCGGCGACAAGATTATTCCGTTCAAGCATCTCGATGCCCGGATAGACCAAGTGGGCGAGAGTTGGGAGGTGTCGGGTGTGAAAGACAACGAGACTATCGTCAAGGATGGAGAGTATAAGGGATGGAAACTCAATGACTTGCTTGCGCAGCTGAAAGACAAGCTCGTGGGTAAGGCCAACTATGAGCGGTTTGGCAATGAGTTCCCCCTGCTCATTAAGTTCATCGATGCCCGCCAGCAGCTCTCCATACAGGTGCACCCCACCGATGAACTGGCGCAGGAGAAAGGCTTCTCGCGTGGCAAGACTGAGATGTGGTATGTGATGGAGAGCGACCCGGATGCATCGCTTCGGAGTGGCTTGAAGAAGCAAATCACGCCCGAGGAGTACAAGCAGATGGTGGCCGACGACACCATTACTGACGCGCTGGCAGAGTATAAGGTGCGCAATGGCGATGTGTTCTTCCTGCCCGCAGGCCGTATCCACAGCATTGGGGCGGGCTGCTTCCTGGCCGAGATTCAGGAGACGAGCGACGTGACTTACCGCATCTACGACTTCAAGCGCAAGGACAAGGATGGCAACTATCGTCAGTTGCACACCGAGCAGGCCGCCGAATGCATCGATTACCACGTGGAGCAGGACTACCAGACGCGCTATACGCCGGAGCAGAATCAGGGCGTTGAGGTGGTGAGGTGTCCTTATTTCACCACTTCCGTCTATGATGTCAATGAGCCTATGGTGCTCGACTACAGCGAGCTGGACAGCTTTGTCATCCTCATTGCCATGGAAGGAAAGGGCACTGTATGCGCCGATGGCGGCGAGGCGGTGTCGTTGGAGGCCGGCGAGACGGTTCTTATCCCCGCCACGGTGGGCGAGGTGACGGTCGGTGGCACGCTGAAGTTCCTCGAAACCTACGTGTAGAGACTGTGCGCGCTTTGCCGTGTGGGGGCGAAAGCTCTTATAATATAAGGTGAAAACGCTTGTCGTGCGAGAGAGAATGGGCTATGCTGCAAGGCGGAAGTTCTTGTGGCGTAAGGCAAAGGCTCTTGTAGCATAAGGCGGAAACGCTAATAACGCAAGGCGAGAGTTATTATATTGATAAGGGGAAAGCCTGCAGCATGATGGCTGCGGCTTTCCCCTTGTTGTGTGTTATGGCGGGTTGTGCGCCTTAGAAAGTCAGATTAAACAGGAAGCGGATGCCCCATTTGTCGGTGTTCTCATGCTGTCTGTACGACATTCTGCGGACGTAGGTCACACCGAAAACATTGAAAATGTTGTGCACTCCTGCTTCCACTTCCCAGTAAGGGGTGGAGTTGATGATGTAAGAACCTTCGGGCAGGCGGAACAGCATGGGGTCTTCCGGGTGCAGGGTGGGGTTGTTCTTGTCGGTAAGGTCGCCCCACATGGCCTTCACGGAGAAGTATTCGCGCCACTTCAGCTTCTTGATCAAGGGCAGCCGGTTGAGCAGTTTGCCGTTCATATCCCACGATGCGCTCACGAAAAGCTGCCTGTCGGTGAGGAACTCCATGTTGTTCATCAGGCCAAACGTCACCTCGTTGTCCAAGTAAGTGAAGTTGGTGGGCGGCATAATGAGCAACGGGAAGGGCACCTTGTTCCACTGTATGGCACCGTTGGCGTGCATGTCGATGTATCCCCACGACCCCAGCCACTGGCGTTTGTAGACCTGAAGCTCGGTGTAATTGAGCTTGTACTGTCCTCCGAGCAGACGATCCATGCCCACGGTGTGGGTCAGTGATATGTCGGGATGGTCGAGGTTGACTGGCCATCGGTGCTGCTTCGTGTTCACAAACGTCTGTCCCGGGCAGAAGCGGAGGCCTCCCGACAACTCGGTGGTGCGTATCTTGCGCACCTCGGGGCCGCCGTTGACGGGCAGGAAGTGCAGGTCGCCGGCCACTTCGTTGCTCTCTGCCTTGATACTGGCGTTGAGGCTGAATCCCCAATCGGTCTCGTAGACGAACGACAGTTGCTGTCTGTCGTAGAAATACATCTGCCGTATGTCCTGGGTACGTATGGACATGAACACGTTGTCTTTGTTGTTGATGAGGAATTTGTCTGCCGGCGACATCACATCACGCTCCGACGTGAACACCAAGTTGCGCATCGGGAACTCGAAAGGTGAGTTTTGCTTCTTGTTGATGGAGTAAGTAAGTTCCGAACCGTAGTACCATCGGTTCGAGCGGGTGCCGTATGCGCCGTAGCCTTTCAGGAAAATGTGCGGGTTGAGTGCCGCCATGGTGCGGGCAGAGGCGCGGAACCGGTAGCCGTCCACGAAGTTATTGCTTATCACGGTGTTCACGGGGCCTATGTCGACCTTGCTCTTCTTGCCCGTGCCGCTTGTCTCGATGAAGTTCTCGGCAAAGGCTTTGACACCCACCATGATAACTCCGAAGCCCTTCGACTGGCGTATGCGGTCGACAAGATTGTCGATGTTGCGCTCGCTTTTCGTCAGTTCCACGGGGCGTTCCTTGTCCCAGAAGGCGTCATCGCGTATGCGGGCGTTGGCCTCTTCTATGGTGCGCGCCTTGCCTCGGAGCAGCGAACGCGGGATGTCGTCAAACTTGTAGCTGTTCAGACGGGTGGTTCGCGTGACCAATGCCTTGGGCAGCAGCCCCGAAATGCTCAGCTCTGCCCACATGTCATCGTGTGTTAGCACCCACTCTCCGTTCTCCAGCTTCGTGTATTGTTGCTCTATCCGCATGGAGTT
The DNA here is from genome assembly GCA_964487905.1 of uncultured Prevotella sp. Taxonomy (GTDB): domain Bacteria; phylum Bacteroidota; class Bacteroidia; order Bacteroidales; family Bacteroidaceae; genus Prevotella. The sequence goes on from CAZASQ010000016.1 coordinate 40,571, forward strand.
CACCCAGTTTACATCGCTATTTTTCGGGATGTTGAGCACGCATTGCTTCACGTGCAGCGTGGAGTCTTTCAAGACATAGAGGTCTCCGGTGAACCCGAAGTCCTGCTGATTGGCGGGATAAAAGCGCAGATGGAAGCAACTGTCGCCCGCCACTTTCACCGTGTCTTGAATGTAGAAGTGGTAAAAGCTGATGGCTGTACGTCCGATAGGGCTGGGGAAAGGGTACTGTACCAGACGGATATGGTCATCGTAGAGGTTTACGTCGGTGAACACTTCCTTCAGCATGGTGTTCACTATCTCTCCCGTTTGGAGCAGCTTGTTGAGTCCCTCCGAGTGTTGTCCGACGATGATGTCGCGCGCTTTCTTTGGGTCTTTGCTGTACAGATGGTGGGTCACGGTTTCGCTCATGGTGAGCGGAAGTACCAGTTTGCCGTTGTAGTCCGACCGTTCCAGATTTTCGCTATACCATTTTTCCTTGGTCATCCCCGTGGTATCCACATCGTTGCGCGCCAGCGTAATCTTCTGATACTTCATGTACTGGTAGTAGGGATAGTTCTCCAAGTCTGTCTGTTTCTTGGCTTCGATGACGCGCCGCATCAGCTCCACGGCCGGATTTTCCTTGCGGCTGTAACGCTTTCTTCGTCCGCGCACCTCCACTTCGGCCATCTTTGTGGTCTCTTGCTTCAGCTTGATGGTCAGGTTGTTGGCGTTTTCCCTCACCTTAACCTTTTCTGCCACGTATCCCACGCTGCGCGCCACGATGGTTTGCCCCACGTGTCGCTCTATGCTGAAGCGTCCCTCGCCGTCGCTTTGCACGCTTAGGCGCGTCCCCTCATATCCCACTGTGGCGTAGGGCACGGGGTATCCGTCTTCGCTGTCCACCACTTGGCCTGTGATTTGTGCCCTTGTGGCGATGGCGAGCAGTTGCAGGGTGGCTGCAAGGAGTATTTTGACAAACAATTTTTTCTTCATAAACATCTTGGTTTCTATGCTTTTGTATCCCGAAAATCGCTGCAAAGGTAGATAAATAATGTGGAAGTGGAAAACCGAAGCGGCAAATTTAGTTTTCTTTATGGACTGTAAACAATGTGTTGGGAGTTTTTTTTGTGGCTTCTCGTCCGTGCGTTTGTGGGCGTTTGAGGCTGTTTTTGCGTCTGTGAGCGGTGCGCAGGGGGAGCGATTATTGCCGTTTCTTTCTTTCCCCCATAAGCGTTTGTTCCTTGTGAGCATCGTGGGGAGAGAACGGAAGTGGCTTGGGCTGCTCGCCAAAGCATAGGTTTGGGGTGGCAAAAGGTATGGTTTCACCGTGCAAAACCATACCTTTTGCACGGTGAAACCATACCTTTTGGAGATCGCTTTGTTAATTGTTGATAACCAAAGGGTTATCTATTTGCGCGTCTTGTGCTTCATTGCGGCTTCCTGCGAGGGGAAGAACACGCCCTGCAAGTCCATCTCGCCCGTGTAGCGGATGGCATCCCGGTTTACGGGATGTATGGCGATGTCGGCCTTTCCGTTGTCGAACACATCGATGTAGACTTGATATGTGTCCAGACGGTAGCGGCATGACGCTTTGATTTGTGTGTGTCCGTCCTTGGCCACGCTCTCCTCGTAGCTGTCCAGTGGGGCGATGAAAATCATTCCCGGCCCTTTGGCAGGGTCGGCCATGTACACTCGTCCGAAATAGGGCAGGAAGAAGCCAATGGAGTCGCCTCCCACCTCTATTCCCCACTCATCGTTGAGCCGCGTTCCGGGGCCGCGTTGCGGGTACATATATTCGGCAAAGATGCGGTATTTGCGTTGTTCGAGCCGCTGGCGCACCACGTTGGCCGTGATGGCTTGGGCTTGTTGCTTGTCGATTTGTCGCCCTTCGGAGTCGAACAGCGTTGATGTGGCGCACGCGGCGAGCATCAATGCCGTGGCGGCGAATAGCAGTAGGCGTTTCATGTGTAGTTCTTTTGGATTGTGTGATGTCCTTGCCCGTCTGTTCCGGAGTGTGTGTCCGGGGCTTTCGGGTGCAGGGGTTGCTTAGTTGTTGTCAATGTTTTCCACCTTGGGCGCGGCCACCTTGTCTATGCTTGGTGCGGCTACGGAGGGCTGTGGTGGCGTGGCCGGGGTGGGAACGGTCTGCGGGGAGTGTGCGTTGCCTTCCTCTTGGCTGGTCATGTCTTCCTCCGTGGCTGGCTCTGGCTCCAGTTTGCCGCGTGCTGCGGCCTCCGCCTTCTCGCGTTCGGCCTTCTCTCGCTCGGCGCGTGCTGCGGAATCGGCCTTGGCACTCTTCATGACGTCGTGCCAAAGGTAGTCGCGCAGCACGTCGAGTGTGTCGTAAATCGACTTCTTCTCTTGCGGAATGTCTTCCTCCGTGTGCGTTGTTGCCTCCTCGCTTCGTGGCTCATCCACGATGAGATTGTAGAGGACGCCGCCAAGGAACAGGGCTGCCAGCAGCACAAACGCATAGCGTAGCGTGCGGGAGCGGAGACATCCCCGGCGGGGGGCTTTGTGTTGTTGGGCCATCTCTGTGAGTTTCTTTTTCTGCAAAAGTAAATGAAATCTCATGAAGTGCAAAATTATTTCCTTGCTTTTTTCTTTTTGCCGTGCGTGGGCAAAGTTTTTTGGGGATTTTATTTGTACTTTTGCCCCCCAGTATGTACACACCTGTTTATAACAAACGCCTTGTACTGAAGTTCAAACAGTTCAATAATCGCGGCTATTCCCTCTTCAACGTGCTGGGAAAGGAAGTGATTATCGGGGTGTTGAGCGTTGCAACGCTGCGCACGGCTGCTGCTGCCGCGCCCGTTGTGTCGGCTCACACCGAGCCGGAGGACACATCCCGGCAGCACTCCGTGATGATGAGCGAGGTCAGCATAGTAGGTACAAGGGCGCCGCTGACGGTTGGTCGGCAGGCAAGAAAGGTAACTGTACTGCGCCGCAGCGACATTGAGGCTGCGCCGGTGCAAAGTGTTAACGACCTGTTGAAGTATGTTTCGGGCGTTGATGTCAGGCAAAAAGGCCCCTTGGGGGCACTTGCCGATGTGAGCATTCGCGGCGGAAACAGCGAGCAAGTGGCCATCTTGCTCAACGGCATCAACATCTGCGATCCGCAAACCGGGCATAACGCCATGGATTTGCCCGTTGCTCTTGGCGAGATTGAGCGCATTGAGGTGGTGGAAGGGCCTGCCGCGCGAGCCTATGGCACTTCCTCGCTGCTCGGCGGCATCAATATTGTGACGCGAGTGCTCGGCGGATGCGGGGCGGAAGGGCGCGTAGAGGGTGGCAGTTATGGCTATCTGGCCACCGAGGCACGCGCCTATGCGGGGCGGGAGCGTTGGGGCGATCAGCTCTCGGCTTCGTTCTTGCGCAGTGATGGCTACCAGCGCGCGGCCAGCGGCACATTGAACAGCGACTACCGAGCCGCGCGGGCGTTCTATCAAGGGCGGTATGACGACCCCGAAGTGGCCGTGCGATGGCAAGCGGGGATGAGTTTGCGCGGCTTAGGCTCAAATACTTACTACAGCGCACACTATGACGACCAGTATGAGCGCACGTTCAAGACCTTCATGGCGGTGAGAGGGGAGAACATTAGGGGCGCGTTCCGCTTCCGACCGGCCGTCTACTGGAATCATCAAGAGGACAGGTTTGAACTTGTGCGTGGCTCGGAGGCTACAGTGCCGTTCAACTATCACCGCACGGAAGTGCTTGGGTTGAATCTCAATGCTTACTTTGACTGGCTTCTCGGACGCACGGCCTTTGGCGCGGAAATGCGATATGAGGACATCATCAGTACAAACTTGGGTGAGCCGCTGAACAAGCCGCGTCGCATTCGGGGCGCAAGCCGCGAGTATACCCACGGCTTGGAGCGCACCAACACGCAGTTTTTCTTGGAGCATAATCTTGCTGTCGGGCGGCTTACGCTGTCTGCCGGGCTTACGGCGGTGACGAACTCGCAGGCCGATATGTCCATGCGCGTCTATCCCGGTGTGGATGTGGCCTGCCGGATAGGCTCTTTGCTCACGGCGTATGCCGGATATAACGCATCGTTGCGTATGCCATCGTTCACCGAACTCTATTACTCCGTGGGCGGGCATAAGGCCGACAGCCACCTCAAACCAGAGGAACTGAGCGCGGTGGAGGCGGGGCTGCGCTTGGCTGACGGCATGTGGCAGGCCGATGTGGGCGTTTTCTTCAACCGCTACCGCAACTTGATAGACTGGATAAGCGATGGCGAGACCGATGGACAGGGCGCGCCGTTGTGGAAAAGCGTCAATTTCGGGCATATCCGCGCCTTGGGCGTGCGTGCTTCGGTGCGCCTTGACGCGCGGCGGATGTGGCCGGGGCTGCGCGTGTTGGAGTGTTTGTCTGCCGACTATGCGTGGCTGGGGCAGCGTGCGGGCACGCCCGATGGCATCGTGAGCAAGTCTTCGCTGGAGTATTTGAAGAATAAGGTAGTTGTGCAAGGCGATTTCCGCCCTTGCCGGCCACTTCTTTTGCGCGTGGGATGGCGGCTTCAGCACCGCATGGGAGGCTATGTGGATGCGCTCAGCGTGCCCCATGGCTATGCCACCTACGCCGTTTGGGACGCTCGGTTGCAGTGGGATGCGCGCCGCTGGGCAATGTATGTGGAGGGCAACAACTTGCTTGGCCGCAGCTATTTGGACTATGGCAATGTGCGTCAGCCCGGTTTTTGGCTTGTGGGAGGCCTTTCTTGGCGGCTGGGCGGGGTGCGCTGACGTAGAGGAAGAGCAGGCTGTTCGCGTCCGTAAGGGTGGAAACGTGCGGGCGCGAATGGCTTTTGCCCTGCCAAGGCGGTCTTGGCGGGGCTTTATGGATGGAGGAAAGGTGATTGGGGGAAATGAAACCCGCCACGAAAACAGCTTGGCGGAGGCTTTATGGATGGGGGAAAGCGGTGCTGCGGAAGAAGATGTTGGGATATAAAAAAGAGCGGTCTCTAAATGAGAACCGCCCTAATGAAAGGAGGAGTGGTACCTCTTGGAGTTGAACCAAGGACACATGGATTTTCAGTCCATTGCTCTACCACCTGAGCTAAGGTACCGTTTGCAAAACTGTTGTTTTTCGTTTGCGGGTGCAAAGGTAGCTATTTATTTTTACCCCACCAAACAATTTGAGGAAAAATTTCTTGTTTAACTTTTGTTAGGACTTTGTTCTACTATTCCGATGCAATGCTTTGGACAAATGAGAATAGGAATATGTGGGGACGTGTTTTTGTCTGATGCAGAGTAAGTTATGTGTGTTGGAAGAAAGAAATGGGAAGTATGGCAAGATGAAAAACGGCAAAAAGCTAACCCTTTGATGGTCAGTTGTTTTCTAATAGGTATGGTTTGGCCTTGCCATACCATACGTTTTGCACGGTGAAAGCATACGTTTTAGACGGTAAAACCATACGTTTTGCATCGTGAAGCCATAGGTAGGGCAAGGCCAAAGTTTTTCCCGGGCACTTCATGAGTTGCGATTGCCGGGCGATATTGCGTGTTTGGCGTAGGGCAGGCGTGCTGCTTTGGCGCGGAAAACTTATTTTTTTTCCTCTCCCCAGCCTTGCGAGCGGAGTTCAAACTCCTGTCCGTCGCGCGTGATGAGGTAGCGTCCGAGTTGCTCCTTGGTGATGTATCCGATTTGGCGGATACCCTCCATGCCCTCCATCTTCTCATGGTCGCCGATGGGAACGGTGAAGAGCAGCTCGTAGTCTTCGCCCCCGCTGAGCGCGGCGGTGGTGAGATTCATGTTGAATTCTTCGCAGACGGCCGCCGTCTGATAGTCGATGGGGATGTTTTTCTCGTATATGCGGCAGCCGCAGTGGCTCCGCTCGCACAGATGGCGCAACTCTGAGGCCAGTCCGTCGGAGATGTCGATCATCGAAGTGGGGCGCACGCCGGCCTGTCGGAGCTGTTGCAGCACGTCGCCGCGTGCCTCCGGCTTGAGCTGACGGTCGATGAGATACTCCTTTCCTGCAAAGTCGGGGGTGAAGTCGTCCAGTGTGGCGCGGCGCGCTTGCAGGGCTTGCAGTTTGGCTTGGTCGCCCTTGGCCTGCGCCTCGCGCGCTTCCTTATTATATTCGTCCACTTGCTGATAGTAGACGGTCTTCTCCCGTTCCAGGATTTGCAGTCCCATGTAGGCCGAGCCTAAGTCGCCGCTCACGCAGATGAGGTCGGTCTCCCGTGCCCCGTGGCGGTATACAATCTCGTCCTTGTCGGCCTCGCCTATGCAGGTCAGCCCTATGGCCAGCCCGGTGAGCGATGATGTGGTGTCGCCACCGATGATGTCAACGCCCCATTTGTCGCACGCTGTGCGCAGTCCTTTGTAGAACTCGTCCAGGTCTTCCACCTTGAAGCGTCTGCTCAGTCCGATGCTGACCGTCAGTTGGCGAGGTTGCCCGTTCATGGCGAAGACGTTGCTGAGCGTGGCCATCACGGTTTTGTAGGCAAGATGCTCCATATCGATGTATGTCAGGTCGAACTGCACGCCCTCCATGAAGAGCTGTGAGCTGATGAGCATCTGCTTCGCACCGCAGTCTATTACCGCGCAGTCGTCGCCAAAGCCCTGCGGTGTGGCGGCGTTATGAACGGGCAAGTTTCTCGTTAGTCGGTCTATCAGACCAAATTCCCCTATCTCGTTGATTTCCATCTCTCTGTTGTTAGTGTGCTTGGGTTGTGTTCTTGCGCCTTACGACCGTCTGATCATCTCGCGCATAATTTCGGTCATGCGGGGCTGGGCGGCGTTGGCGGCCTGCTGCACCTCCTCATGGCTCACCTCCACGGGCACATCGAAGCCGCCGAGGTCGGTGATGACGCTCACTCCGAACACATTGATGCCGCAGTGGCGTGCCACTATCACTTCGGGAACGGTGCTCATGCCCACGGCATCGCCGCCGCAAATGCGGAACATACGGTATTCGGCCGGGGTCTCGAACGTGGGACCCTGTACGCCCACATAGACACCGTGGCGCAGCTGGATGCCTTTCTCTTGTGCAATTTCATCGGCCATTGCTATGAGTTTGTGGCTGTAAGCCTCGTGCATATCGGGGAATCGTGGCCCCGTAGGGTCGTTCTTGCCGCGCAGGGGATGCTCGGGGAAGAGGTTGATGTGGTCGGTGATGACCATGATGTCGCCCACATGGAAGTCGGGATTCATGCCTCCCGAGGCGTTGCTGACGAAGAGTGTGGTGATGCCAAGTTCGCGCATGACACGCACGGGAAACGTTACTTCCTTCATGGAGTAGCCTTCATAGAAGTGGAAGCGACCCTCCATGGCCATGATGTCTTTGTCGCCGAGCCGCCCGAAGATGAGCTTGCCGGCGTGTCCCTCCACGGTGGAGACGGGAAAGTTGGGAATGTCCTTATAAGAAAACTCGTAGCTGTCAGTGATTTCTGAAGCTAATTGTCCGAGACCTGTCCCCAGGATGATGGCCGTCTTTGGACTTGTGCGCATTCTGGCTTTGAGCCAGGATGCTGTTTCTTGAATTCTTTCGTACATAACTAATAATCTTGTCGTTGAATTTTTCTTCCTGGTCAAGCATGAACTTGATTTTTAGCGGAAGAACATAGAGGCATTGCATGAGTTCGCAGGACAGTCCCTCGACGGTTTCCAGTCGGGTGGCGTCCTTCTCGGTGGTAATGACCACCTTGGGCGATGGAAGAGCTGCGAAAGCCTCGTTGATTCGCCTCACATCACGGCGGGTAAAGGCGTGATGATCGGGGAAAGAGAGTGGCGATATGAGGCTCGATGGCTTGGCGGGGTCGAGTGGGCGCGTGCCGATGTCGGGTGTTTGTCCTGTGACATAAGGGGTAATGTCCTGCTCCATCTGCCTTGGCGATGCTATTCCCGTGAGGAGCAGCACGTGATGGTTGAGGATGCTGCTGAGCGGGCGCGTGTTTTGTCCGTTGATGGTGCGTAAGTTGTCGTAGGAGAGGCACGAGAAGAACAGCTCTTGATAAGGATAGAGCTGCATGGCCTTGGTAAGCACGCGGTAGTCGACGGGCTTCAGGTCGGGCGGACATTTGGTTACGATCACAATATCGGCTCTGTTCTTTCCGCTTTTAGGCTCGCGGAGCCGTCCGGCGGGCAACAGCTCATCGTAAAGGATAAGCCGGTGGTAGTCTACGAGCAGGATGTTGATGCCCGGCTTCACATAGCGGTGCTGGTAAGCGTCGTCAAGCAGAATCACGTCCGTGTCTTTTGTTGCCTCATCGCTCATCAATCGGTCGATGCCCTCGCAGCGGCTCTTGTCCACAGCCACGTGTATGTGGGGGAATTTGCGCTTCATCTGGTAAGGCTCATCGCCGATTTGGCTCATTGTCGTGTCGGTGTCGGCCAGCAGATAGCCACGGCTCTTGCGCTTGTAGCCGCGACTTAGCACGGCCACTTTCACCTTGTCTTGCAGCAGTCGGATGAGGTATTCCACGTGAGGGGTCTTCCCCGACCCTCCCACGGTGATGTTGCCGACCGATATGACGGGCACGCTGAAACTGCGGCTGCGGAGCAATCCGAAGTCGAAAAGTTGGTTGCGGATGCCCACCCCCAGCCCGTAGAGCCAGCTGATGGGGCGCAGCCACTTGTAAATCTTGATGAAATCGCCTTCCAAGATAGTTGCTGTTGAGGATTCTTACCGGATGTTGGGCAGGAAAGGAAGCCGCGCTTGGATGGGGTCTTGTGCGTTCAGCCTCCGTATAATCGCAAACGGCTCATAGTAAGCACCGAGCGATTGTCGCAGCTGATTGTCGAGATAGTTTCCGCTTGTTTCACCTTGGATGTCCAGTAGCTGCGTAATCACGTCTGCCGGTGCAGGATAGGTGGTCTGATGCCACTCCTTGAGCTTGGCCAGCTTGGCGGCTTTGGCCAGCGCGACGTCAAGCCCGCCAAGTTGATCCACGAGTTTTATCTTGGCCGCGTCTTGTCCGAGCCACACGTGGCCTTGTGCTATCTTCTCCACTTCGGCCACGCTCATGTGCCTTCCGTCGGCCACGCGCTGGCGGAAGAGCTTGTATCCGCGGTCGATGTATGCCTCCAAGTGCCGCATTTCGTCTGCGTTGAACGGGCGGGAGGTGGTGCCGAAGAGTGCATGCTTGTTGGTTTTCACCTCGTCAAACTTCAGTCCGAGCTTCTCCGTCAGCAGTCCGCTCACGTCGGGGAACATTCCGAAGATGCCAATAGAGCCGGTCAGCGTGGTCGGTTCGGCCACAATCCAGTTGGCCGGGGCACTGATATAATAGCCGCCCGAGGCCGCGTAGCTGCCCATGGAGACCACAACGGGCTTCTTTTTCTTCAGTTCCGTTATTTGATGCCATATCTGTTCCGAGGCGTAGGCTGAGCCGCCGGGTGAGTTGACGCGCAGCACAACGGCCTTCACGTTCTTGTCATCGGCCAGTTTCTGCAAGTCGGGGCACACTTTCTGCGCATCGATGCGGCTGTTGTTTGATGGTATGTTTGCAGCACCGTCCACAATCTCGCCCACGGCGTAGTAGACGGCTATCTCGTCGCCACCTTCCTGCGTGCTTTCCGTGTCGGCCAGCAGGTCATTGATGCTCACTTGCGAAATCATATCATCGCTCTTCAGTCCCAAACGCTTCTTGATGGTCTGCTTCACTTGGTCGGTGTAGAGTAGTCCGTCCACCATCCGCATCCGCAGGTAGTCCTTCGGCGCGGCCAGCGTGATGAGGCTGTCGGCGTAGGCGTTGAGCTGCGTGGCCGTCAGTTTGCGGCTTTGTCCCACGGCATCGACTATGCTCTTCCATGTTCCTGCGAGGTAGGCGGTGGTTTGTGCCCTGTCGGCATCGCTCATCCGCTCCCCCGTGTATGTTTCCGTGGCACTCTTGTAGGTTCCCACCTTAGCCACTTGCATCCTAATGTTGAGCTTCGCCAGCAGGTCTTTCACGAAATACGGCTGCGCGCCCAGTCCGTGCCAGTCTATTTGTCCCTGCGGGTTCAGGTAAACCTTGTCGGCCACGGACGCAAGGTAGTATGCGCCCTGCGTGTAGGTGTCGCCATAGGCCACAATCCATTTGCCCGCCTTGCGGAAATTCTGCAGTTCGCGGCGCAGGGCGGCCAGCGAGGCATAGGAGTCGGGCATGAGTGCGCCGGCCTCAATGTAGATGCCGCTCACTTTCTTGCTTTTGGCGGCCTTTTGGATGGCTGATACGGTCTCGGCAAGTCCGAGCTGCGGCGCGCGGTCGCCCAGCAATGAGGAAATCATGTTGCTGTTGTCGCGCTCTTGCAGCGCGCCGGAGAGCTTGAGCACCAAGACGGAATTGTCGGCGATGGGGGCGGTTTGACTTTGCGCGGCCACCATGCCCAGCAGGCTTGCAAGCACGAAGAAGCCGCCTATGACGGCAACGAGCACCATGCCCACTACCGTGGCCAGAACGTATTTGAGGAAATCTTTCATACCATCCAACAGGTTATCGGGGTTTAACAATGATAATGATGCAAAGATAATAAGAAAAGACGTAATCGCAAAATTTATCTTGTCAATTTTTATTTTTTATGTATTTCACCTTGGCTTGCTGCAAAACATTTGGTAATTTTGCAGCCGTCAATTTCTAAAATCTCATGGAAAACGAATCTAAACAAGAGGAAAAGTGCGCGCCGGGCATGCTGGCGCGCGTGTGGAGCCATGTTCCGAAAGGCCTTACGTGCCTTGTGCTCGTGGCCGCGCTGTTCGGTCACATCGGATACCGTATGGGCACGGCGCAGATGCTCAACACCATCATGCACACGGCGCATGATTTGCTGCTCAATACTTGCTTCTACCTTATGGCCATCTGTGTGATTACGGGTGCGCTGGGCAAGCTGTTTGTGGAGTTTGGCGTAGTGGATTTGATAGAAAAGATACTCCGTCCGCTCATGCGCCCCGTGTTCCATCTGCCAGGAGTGGCCTCGCTGGGTGCCGTGCTCACCTTTCTGAGCGACAATCCCGCCATCATCACGCTGGCGAAAGACGTGCATTTCAGCAGCTATTTCAAGAAGTTCCAGTACATTTCCCTTACCAATTTCGGTACGGCATTTGGCATGGGACTCATCGTTATCGTCTTCATGATGGGCCAGGGCTATATGGTAGAGCCTTTCATAGGCTTCATTGGCGCTTGCTTCGGCTGCGTGGTCTCCACCCGCTGCATGCAGTATTTCGTGGTCAAGGCCTATCCGCAGTATAAGGAGGAGAACGCGCTGGAGTCGCAGAAGTTCAAGGAAATGCCCGAGCGGCCTGTCCACAAGGAGGAGAAATCGCTCTTCCTGCGCACGCTCAACTCGCTGCTCGATGGCGGAAAGACCGGTGTAGAGGTGGGAATGTCGATTATTCCGGGCGTGCTCATCATCTCCACGCTCGTGATGATTCTCACTTTTGGCGCAAGCCCCGATGGTACGTTCACTGGAAAAGCCTACGAGGGTATTGAGCTGCTGCCCGCCTTGGCCAACAAAATCAGCTTCATCCTTGAGCCGCTCTTCGGTTTCAGCGACCCGCATCAGATTGCTTTCCCCATCACCGCGCTTGGAGCGGTGGGCGCGGCGTTGAGCTTGATTCCCAATTTCGCGGCGCAGGGCTGGATAGACGGCAACGCCATTGCCGTGTGCACGGCCATCGGAATGTGTTGGAGTGGATATTTGAGCACGCACACGGCCATGCTCGACGCCATTGGCTACCGCGAGCTTACCTCGAAGGCCATCCTCTCGCACACCATTGGCGGACTTTTTGCCGCGCTGATGGCTCACTGGCTCTTCCTGCTCTATCAGCTGGTGTAGGGGGAAAGTGCTTGGGCTGGAAGTTTTCATGCCAAAGTAAATGAACTGAAAAAATGCTTTCGGCATGGAAGAACAGCGTTTGAACAGAAAGAGGTAGTTAATTAAAAACAATAACGGACAGCAAGTCGCAGGGCGCATCCCCCTCATCGGGGTTGGCT
>CAZASQ010000017.1:0-2327 GCA_964487905.1 uncultured Prevotella sp.
GTGTTAGTGAAACTTTAATTTGTTTCTACATAAAATAGTATATGGCTATGTTCTAATAATTCTATGATTAACGGAAATTGCGCGCAAAAGAAAGACGTGCAGGCAAGCACTGCTGAAATGTTTTCTTGCTTGTGGCGATGCCTTTGCCCGTTCTGCTTCATGCTTGAATGCGATTCTATGGTGCAAATATACAGAATTATGTTCAATAAAACAGCATTGCTTGGATGCTTTTTGGCTTGTGGCTAACCGTTGTGGGATGCGATTCTTAGGCCGTTTTGGTGCATTGCTTTCTCCTCCTTTTGCAAAACCATACCTATTGCCCCGCCAAACCATACGTTTCGCGTTGTGAAACGTATGGTTTGGCGGGGCAAAACGTGATGTTTGGGCAACTGCTTGACGCGCTGCGCGTTGCCGTTATGGCTGCGCGAGGGGCAGTGGATGGGCGGCGAGGTGCTGCCGCAGGTCGTGGGCGAAGATGGAGGTGTAGAGCCGTGCGCTTTTGTCCCAGAGGTGCTCGTTGTCTTTGAAGTAGTCGGGATGGTTGAGGAACAGCCCTTGCGTGTGGTAGTCGAAGAAGGGAATGCCGTACTCTTTGGCCACGTCTTTCAGCACGGCATACAGGTTGGCGTCGGCCTTGCTGTAGGCGGGCGACACCATGAACGCAAGCCTGATGTGGCGGCTTTGGCACAGGGCTACAAACTTCCTTAGGTATTGCACTTTCAGCTGGTCTGTGGCCTCGGGCTTGTCGGCTCTGTTGAGGCTCTTGGGAGGGAATGCGGGCTGTGGCAGGGGGATGTAGCCCGCTTGGCTTTCTTGCTGCTTGTTTATGAGCAGTCCGCCAATGTTAGACACGGCTTTGGCGTTGTGGCGATAGAGGTGTGAGAACTGGTAGCTCCAATAGGTTCCGGCATCGCGGAATACGGAGTCGGCTCTTTCGCTCCTCCCGATGTAGGGGGCAAAGAAGCTTGTGGTCTCGAAGGAGTTGGGCTGGCGTGCGTAGTCGTTGGTCATCAGCTCCAGGCAGATCATCTTGGGCGTGTGGTGCAGCAGGATTTGGTTCAGCACGAAGTAGTGGGCGTAGATGCAGTTGCTGGCATCGATGCCGCCATTGTAGACGCTCATGCCTATGGAGTCTTCCAAGATGGAGGGGACGTAGTGGAAGTTGCATCGCGATGTGCCCAGCAAAATCATGTCGGCTTTCACTTCGTTGGCCAAGTATCTGAGTTTGGGCCCCCGAGAGGTCTTGCGTGTGCTGGTTCACCCACCACATCAGTTGCCCGCCCATTCTGTCTACGGCAAACAGGGCTACGGTAATGAACAAAAGGCTCTTTAATAAGTTTTTCATGTTTTGAGCAGATTAGAATTGGAAATAGATGAATTGGTCGCCGTTGAGTACCCCGAGGAGGACGATGGTGGCTATCATGCCCACGATGTACAAGTGGCGGACAAGCCATACGGGAGAGTCTGATATGTGGATTCTCTGGCCAAACTCATCGATGCACTCCTTCGTGAGCACGATGGCCAGTGCCAGGGCTATGGCCAGGAAGTCGGCCACGCGCATATAGGGCATGGCCAAGTTGGTGAATATGCCTTTCAGCATCAGGAGCGCGTCGGCCAGGGTGTTTGCCCGGAAGAATATCCAGGCCAGGCATACGATGCAGAAGGTCAGCAGCCAGTGGGCGATGGCTTCGGGCTTTCTCCATTGCGCCTTGTTCCAGCCCAGCAGCTTCTCAAGGCATTGCGAGGCACAGGCGTTTGCCGCGTTGCCCCTTGCAGGCTCCAATGGCCAGTGCGGCAAGATAGGTGATGGCCGTGCTGGTGAGGAGAAGCAAGGCGTAGGCAGGCTCCCAGTTCATGTAGAAATAGTAGCTTGCCGCAAGCAAAAACATGTTGCGTGCCTTCAGCGAGGGTAGAATGAAGTATATTATGCACACAACAGGAAAGAAGAACAGAAAATGTAATGAGTTGAAGAGCATAAGTTGTTTGCGCCTTTTGTCCTTCCAGCTCCGTCAAGGACAGTTTTTCACTCTGTTTTGAATCGCGAAGCGTGAAGCAGCAATGCCACGTTCTGAATAGGAGGTTGTAGGAAACCTTTACGCACGAATATGATAATAGCAGTCCACGCTATACGTGGAAGCCACCATGCCTTCTTTGTGTGTAATTCGAAATTCCCCACGTTTCCAATTCACAAGATAGCATAACGCTTCTTAAACTTTCTGACAAGTTTTGGAACAGGTCTCCCCCGAACCGGCTGCAAAGATATAAAATTTCCACGAAACAGCAGTTTGTTAGGGCTTTATATCGTATTTTTTTAGGGTTAGGGCATG
>CAZASQ010000017.1:2427-35346 GCA_964487905.1 uncultured Prevotella sp.
GGTTAGGGCATGGGTGGCATCCTCCCCGTTTCGCATTCTCGGCCGCAAGGGGTGTGGTTGAGGCTTGCGTGCTTGGGAATAAGCCATATAGTTAAGTCGCTAACGGACAACATTCTTTTGCTTTTTGCCCTCAATTTCGTTTCTTTGTCGTAACTTTGCATTCCATCAAAGCCCAAAGCAGTTATGAACGTAGAAAAGCAGCAGGAGATACTCAACGCCGAGAACAACCTTTTCAGGACGCTCGGCATGCAGCTCGTCTCCACGCCGGAGGCCGACACGGTGGCAGCGCGTATGCCCGTGGATGGCCGCACGCGTCAGGTGTTTGGCTATTTGTCGGGAGGTGCCACGCTGGCACTGGCCGAGACGTTGGCCGGGGTAGGGTCGAGGACGCTCTGCCCGGGACGTATGCCCGTTGGGGTGAACGTAAGTGCCAGCCATGTGCGCGCTGTTCCCGAGGGAGACACAGTCATGGCATTGTGCCGGCTGGTTAATCAGGGACGCAAGCTCCACACTTGGCGCGTTGATGTGTCCAACTCACGCGGTGAACTCATTTCAACGGTCACCGTAACCAACTATGTGCTTGCCCCGGGCAAAGCCCCCGGCGGCGCAGTGGTGGATAATGTAAGCGAAAACGAGCGGTAATGACAGCATTTGCCCTTTACAGACTTCCCAACGAGAGCCATTGCACGTTGCTGGAGCAGACGCACGGCGAGCCGTGCGAGTTGCTGTCGTGTGCCGATCTGAACGGTCGCGAGGGCTTCGTGTTTGCTCCTTTCGCGACAGACGCTGCGCGGCCTATCCTCCTTTTGCGTGCCGACAGGGTGCGGCGGATGGCCGTGCGGTCGCAGGAGTGGCGGCGTGGCGCGGCCGTGTGTGGGAAAAGCGCGGCCGGTGAGCATGAAAGCTATGTAGGCGACTTTGCCAAGTTTCATGCGCAGTTGCAGTGTGGCGGGCTGGACAAGGTGGTTCTCTCGCGTCGCTCGCGGATGTCTTGCTCTGAAAACGTCTCCGCAGAGGAACTTTTTTGGCGCGCCTGCCATCTTTATCCGCGCCTTTTCGTGGCTCTTGTCCACACTTCGAAGGGCGGAACGTGGCTGATGGCCACACCCGAGGTGCTTTTGGGTGGTGATGGCAAGGAGTGGACAACGATGGCACTGGCTGGTACGATGGCCGCAAGTGGCGACATCGCGGCCGCAGAGTGGTCGGAAAAGAACCGCGCCGAGCAGCAATATGTGGCCTCTTACATCGGTGAGAGGCTCAAGGAGTTTGCCTGCGGTGTGCGTACTGATGGGCCTTACACTACAACAGCTGCTCGCCTCTTCCACCTGCGCACCGATTTCACATTCACGCTACGCGATTCCAGCCGTGTGGGCGACCTTCTTGACGTGCTTCATCCCACGCCTGCCGTCTGTGGAGTGCCCAAGGCGGAGGCGCGGAGGTTTATCCTGCGTGAGGAAAGCGTAGATCGCAGGTATTACAGTGGCTTCTGTGGCCCCTTGTTTCCCCAAACTGATACCCATTTGTTTGTGTCATTGCGCTGCATGGAGATACACAACGGCTCGTGCGACCTCTACGCCGGGGGTGGCATACTGCCCGGAAGCGATGCCGAAAGCGAGTGGGCGGAGACGGAAGCGAAGCTGGAAACCATGCGCAACTTATTCTGATGTACAGCAATAAAACCAATATCAACATACTGACATCGCTGCTCGCCGCCCACGGGGTGCGCCGCGCCGTGGTGTGTCCGGGTTCTCGCAATGCGCCCATTGCGCATAACCTCAACGAAAGTCCCCATATGGAGTGCTTCCCCGTCACCGATGAGCGGTCGGCGGGTTTTTGTGCGCTTGGCATGGCGCAGGCTACGGGCGAGCCGGTGGTTGTCTGCGTAACATCAGGAACGGCGTTGCTCAATCTTCTTCCTGCTGTGGCGGAGGCGTTTTATCAGCATTTGCCGCTCGTGGTGGTGTCGGCCGACCGACCGCCGCAGTGGATAGACCAGCTCGATGGGCAGACTTTGCCGCAGCCCGGTGCGCTGGGGCAGTTTGTTCGCTGTGCCGTGACGCTGCCAGAACCTACTGATGCCGAACTGCGGTGGCACTGCAACCGACTGGTGAACGAGGCTTTGCTGGCGTGCAGACATCATTTGGATGCCCCCGTTCATATCAATGTGCCCATTTCCGAGCCTCTTTTCGAATTCACGGAGCCATCATTGCCCGCCGAGCGCGTCATCCGCAGGGAGGAAATGCCGCGCGATGGCGTTCCTGCAACGCTCTCCGATGCGCTCAGCAGTGCTTCCCGTGTGATGATAGTGGTGGGGCAGAGCCGCCGGCAAGCCATTCCCGCAGCCTTGTGCCGCCAGTTGCATGAACGTGGATACGTGGTGTTGCAGGAGTCTTTGTCCGCCGCCGATGCGGAGTTTGGCTGCCTTGATGAGACCATTGTGATGGCGGGCGATGCCCCGCAGTATGTTCCGGAACTTATTCTCTACGTTGGCGACACGCTTGTGAGTAAGCGTGCCCGGCAGTATATGCGCCTTTCGCGCGCCGTGTGCTGGGAAGTCACTGCCGAAGGTGCTCCGCACGATGTGTTCATGAACCTGCGGGGCATCGTGGAGGCCATTCCGTCGCGTCTGCTCTCACAGTTGCCCCCGCTTGCTTCATCGGATTATCGCGACTTGTGGACAAGTCTTCGCGCTGAGGCGGCTCGCAGGAAAGCCGCTTTTTGCCCGCCGCCCTCGCAGATGATGGCCGTTAGAGAATTGGAACGGCGAATTGGCCATGCCGATGTGTTGGCGCATTATGCCAACAGCATGGCCGTGAGGCTGGCAAACGTCTACGCCCGCCATTATGTGTTCTGCAATCGTGGCGTGAACGGCATAGAAGGCTCACTGTCTTCGGCGGTGGGAGCGTCTCTGGTCAGCTCCCGCAAGGTGTTTTGCGTGATTGGCGACTTGAGCTTTTTCTACGATCAGAACGCATTATGGAATCAAAGCCTGCGCGGAAACCTGCGTATTCTTTTGCTCAACAACCACGGCGGTGGCATCTTCCGTAAGTTTGATGGACTCAACGGAAGCACCGCCCGCGACCGTTTGGTGTGTGCTTCGCATCAAACATCGGCAGAGGGAATCTGCCGCGACAACTCCATTCATTATTATTCTTGCCGCGATGAGGCTTCCTTGGCTGACGCTTTGGATGCCTTGGTGGATGGTGTCTTCTCCCGGCCTGTGCTTGTGGAGATGCTGACCGATGCCGAAACAGACGCGGAAGTGATGCGGCAATATATCGAACAATTCATTAAAACCCAATAAGACATGACAAAAAGAGAGTGGAAAGCCATAGAAGGCTTCGACTTTAAGGAGATTCTCTTCGAGGAATACCATCACATTGCCAAGATAACCATCAATCGGCCGCGCTACCGCAACGCCTTCACGCCACTCACGGTGCTGGAGATGAGCCGGGCGTTTGCCCATTGTCGCGAGCGTGTCGACATTCGCGTGGTCATTCTTACTGGTGCCGGCGACATGGCGTTCTGCTCCGGTGGCGACATGAATGTGAAGGGACGCGGCGGCTACGTGGGCGCGGACGGCTTGCCAAGGCTCAATGTGCTCGACGTGCAAATGCAGATACGCCGTCTGCCCAAGCCCGTTATCGCGATGGTGAACGGCTTTGCCATAGGCGGAGGCCATGTGCTCCACGTGGTCTGCGACCTCTCCGTGGCTTCCGAGAACGCCCGCTTCGGGCAGACAGGCCCCAAGGTGGGCAGCTTCGATGCGGGACTTGGCGCAAGCTATCTGGCACGCGTGGTGGGGCAGAAGAAGGCGCGCGAGATATGGTACTTGTGCGAGCAGTACTCCGCACAGGAGGCTTTGCAGATGGGACTTGTCAATAAGGTGGTGCCTTTCGATGAGTTGGAGGACACCTGCGTGGCTTGGGCGGAGACGATGATGCAGCGTTCGCCGCTCGCCCTGCGCATGATGAAGGCCGGATTCAATGCCGAGCTTGACGGACAAGCCGGTATTCAGGAGCTGGCGGGCGATGCCACGATGCTCTACTATACGCTCGATGAGGCGCAGGAGGGCGGACGGGCTTTCCTGGAGAAGCGCAAGCCCGACTTCGACAAGTATCCCCAGTTCCCATAACGCCTTGCCGCGATGAGGATAACCATCAGTGAGCGCACGTTCCATTTCCGTCAGCCTGCCGGGACGAGCCGTGGCGTCTATCATACGCGCCACAGTTTCTTCGTGACCGTGGCCGATGCAACGGGCAGAAAGGGCGTGGGGGAGTGCGCGCCCTTGCCCGACCTTTCGTGCGACAGCCTCTCCTCTCATGCGGAATACGCACGAGTGTTGCGCGGATTCTGCGACATGACGGAGCAGACGGGCATTGTGCCCACCGAGCAGCTGCGCTCTTACCCCAGCATGCTCTTCGGACTGGAGACGGCCATGGCGCAATGGGCGGCCAATGGCTCAACGATGCTTTTCGACACGCCTTTCGGGCGCGGCCATGAGGGCATCCCCATCAATGGATTGGTGTGGATGGGCAACTTCGGGGAGATGATGTCGCGGCTGGAAGAGAAACTGCGGCTTGGCTTCCGCTGCGTGAAGCTGAAGATAGGGGCTATCGACTTTGAGCGCGAACTCGACCTTGTGCGCCACATTCGCGAGCGTTTCTCGCCGCAGGAGGTGGAGTTGCGCGTTGATGCCAATGGTGGATTCTCTCCCGATGAGGCCATGCGGCGGCTGGAAGCCTTGTCGCGCTACGGCATTCACAGCATTGAGCAGCCCATCCGCCAACGCCAATGGGCGGAGATGGCGCGCCTTTGCCGCGAGACACCTTTGCCCATAGCCCTCGATGAGGAACTGATAGGCATCAACACCTTGGAGGAGAAGGAACGGTTGCTTGACGCGCTCCGCCCGCAATACATTATCTTGAAACCCTCGCTCCACGGCGGAATGTCCGGGGCGGAAGAGTGGGTGCGCCTTGCACGCGCCCGTGGCATTGGCTCGTGGGTGACCTCGGCCTTGGAAAGCAACGTGGGGCTTAACGCCATAGCCCATTTCTGCGCCCGCACCTATGGCCCGGGCATCTCCATGCCGCAGGGGCTGGGCACGGGGCAGCTTTTTGAGGACAACATTCCCATGCCGCTCACCATAGAGAACGACCGCTTATGGTACTCGAAGAGTTCTTAGCCGAATGGCAAAACGCCGCCGACTGCGTGGCCGTGCATACGAGTGGCTCCACCGGGAAGCCCAAGGCCATGCTGGTGGAGAAGCGGCGCATGACGGCGTTGGCGCGTGTGCAGTGCGACTTTCTCGGCCTTCAGCGTGGTCATGTGGCCATGCTCTGTATGCAGCTCGACTACATCGGGGCCAAGATGGTGGTGGTGCGCTGCATGGAGAGGGGCATGCGGCTGGTGGCTGTGCAGCCCTCCGGCCACCCGATGGCCGACCGCGAGGCCGTGATGGTAGACTTCTCGCAACGCCCGTGGCGCATAGTTGCGCTCCGCTCATGGACAGAAGCGGGCGTGCCAGACTTTGCGGCGATGGTGCCCATGCAGGTCTACAACACGCTGGGCGATGCCGTGGAGACCCAAAGGCTGCGCCGCGTGCGCCATCTGATAGTTGGCGGTAGCGCCATCGATGATGCCCTTGCCCTCCGTCTGCGCGATTTCCCCAACCCCGTGTGGAGCACCTACGGCATGACGGAGACACTCTCGCACATTGCCCTGCGCCGTATCAACGGGGCAGACGGCAGCCCTTGGTATGTGCCTTTTGAGGGAGTGGCGGTCAGCACCTCCGCCGATGGCTGCCTCATTGTCGATGCGCCTATGGTGCACGATGGCCTTTTGCTCACCAACGACCGTGTGGAAATCACTCGTTTGTCCGCTGCGCAGGGCGGCAAAGTGGCGTTTCGCGTGTTGGGAAGGAAAGACAACGTGATTGTGTCGGGCGGCGTTAAGATACAGATAGAGGAGGTGGAGCGGCGGTTGAGGCCGTTGCTGGCCGCGCCGTTCATGGTGACCAAGCTGGCAGACGAGAAGTTTGGCGAGGCCGTAGTGCTGCTTACGGAGGATGCCGATGTGGCTGCCGTTGCCGGCATCTGCGCCACCGCATTGCCCAAGTACTGGCAGCCGCGCGCCGTATTTCCCGTTTCTCATCTCCCCGTCACCCCCAATGGCAAGCCCGCAAGGGCAGAGGCCGCCCTGCTGGCGGCGCGCTTGCGGGGCGGCAGATAAGGCCGCGCAAACATAAAGGAAACCCGTCTTTAGGTAATACCTAAGAGACGGGGTTTATTTTTAATTTAAAAACGTGGAATTTTTAAATTAAAAACTTGGAAAAAATAAATTAAAAATCCGAGATTTTTAATTTAAAAATAATCGCGCATCATAACGTTTTGATTTTTAAAGGCTTACGTGTTGTCTTGTAGGAGGTTCTTGCGAGGCTTTTGGCAGACGTTTTGTTGCTTGCGGTGGTTTAGGCTTGACAGAACGAAAGCTCCACGCATTGTTTCCTGAATTTGTGTCGTCAGCAGCGTTGTTTTTGATGTCGGATGCGGTAAATAAGCCTTTGTTTGACAAGAAAAAATACTTTTTTCGCCGTTTTACGCATTTTTTTGCCCAAAAACTTGCATGGTAAAGTCATGGTATGTACTTTTGCAGTGTACTATTAAAGTGGTACACTAAAATGAGAGAATAAAAAACGAAATAACAAAAACCAAAAATTACAGGATATGATAGAAGTACAGAATCTCACTTACGGCTATCCGGGCAGCAAGCGCAAGGTGTTCAACGACTTTGGCGTGCGCATAGAGCCGGGTCGCATTTACGGTTTGTTGGGTCGCAACGGCACGGGCAAGAGCACGCTGCTCTACCTGCTCTCGGGGCTTTTGCGTCCCCAGCATGGTCATGTGTTTGTAGACGGGATGGAGGCGTGCCGCCGCGCTCCGCAGATGCTTAGCCGTATGTTTGTAGTTCCGGAGGAGTTCGGTCTGCCGGAGACCACCTTGGAGCAGTATGTCAGAGGCATCAGCCCCTTCTACCCCAAGTTTCGCGAGGACGTGCTGCGCGATTGCCTCGCGGCCTTTGAGATGCCGCAGGACAACGTCTGCCTTGGCGCGCTCTCCATGGGACAGAAGAAGAAAGTGTTTCTGAGCGTTGCGGCCGCCGCCTGCACGGAGTGGCTGATTATGGACGAGCCTACCAACGGGCTTGACATCCCCTCCAAGGCTCTTTTCCGCCAGGTGATGGGACGCTATGTGTCGCCCGACACCACGCTGATTATCTCCACCCATCAGGTGCACGACGTGGAGCAGCTTCTCGACCATATACTTATTCTTGATGGCTCGCGCCTTCTTTGCGATGCGAGCGTGGCCGACATCACTGCCCGCTACGGCTTCGGGCTGCGCCAGGCCATGGAGATGGGCGATGATGTGCTCTATGCCGAGCCATCGTTGCAGGGCAACAGCGTCATCGTGCGTCGTGAGCCGGGCGAGCCGGAGACGCAGCTCAACTTGGAACTCTTCTTCACCGCCGTCACCAAGGGTGTGCTGGGAGGTGAGCTTGTTTAACCTTTAAAGACTTGGAATAGCAATGGCAACTTTCAATAAACAACGTATGTGGCAGCTGGTGAGATGGCAATGGGACGCCCAGCGTCATATTATCTTCAAGGTCGTGGCCGTACTGGCCTCCGTGTTCTTCTTCTTTTTCATGGTGCGTGCCTATGCATCGCATAGCGGCGTGCAGCCGATGTCGTCTCTTCTGTGCTCCGTCCTCTTCTTCTCTTTCCTTTTGGTGGGCACTCAGTGCTTCTCCAAACTGTCAGACAAGCAGTGGCGCGTGCGCTTGCTGATGCTTCCGGCCAGCAGTGGTGAGAAGATGGTCTCCACCTATGTGCTCAATCTGGTTCTGTGCTTGCTGCAGCCGCTGGTTGCCTACGTGCTGGCCGATGTGCTGCAGTGGGTTGTCGCGCTCATCGTCGATTACCATACGGCGTACCTCACCACTCCTTCGTCGCTGATGGGGATGTGCTCCGGGCTTGGCGAGAGCTTCTCTCTCACGGCGTTTAGTGGCTTGGAGGCACTGCTGGCACTCGTTTGGCTGCATTCGGTCTATTTGCTTGGCTGTATTTTCTTCAGAAGGTACGGTGTGTTGTGGACAACCATCGTCCTCGGCGGACTGGGTGTGCTGCTCTCTTTCTGCACGGCTGTTTTCGGATTCTTTTGGTTGCGTGGACTCGATGCGTCCGATTCCTATTGGGTGGAGTTCTATCCGTGGGTGGCCGATGTGGTTAGGATTGTGATGGATGTGCTTGCGTTGCTGGTCATATTGTTCAACTACTGGCTCACGTTCCGCATTTTCAAGCGGCTGCAAGTCATCAACAACCGCTTCTTCAATTGGTAATGTGCCCTCGGCGGGAACGTTGTGGAAAGGAAAATAAAGTTAATGAAGTAATAATAAAGGGGTGAATGGTGTCACAAATGGCCTTGCCTTGCGTATAACGGAATGAGGAGAGAGGCCGCAGGTGGCCATTTGCCCACACAAAAAGTAAAAGGATATGAAAAGATTTTTGGCTTATTTTAGTGTGTTGCTGATGTCGTTGTTCAGCGTCAGCTGTGTGGTTCACTCTGTTCGTGAAGATTTCGGTCCTCAGGCCACCCGCACCGTGCGTGTGGATGAGTTCGACAGGCTGTCGGTCAATACGGCTTGCCGTGTCGTCTATGCGGTGGGCAGCACGCCCAAGGTGACGGTCAAAGGCCCCAAAGCACTTACGGAGGCTGTGGAAGTGCGGGTCAGGGATGGCAAGCTCTTTGTGTCCAGTGGCAAAGAATATCGTGCTATGGGGCATAAGGGCGGCAAAGGCAAAACGTTCTGGCGTTCGCCGATGCGCAATGTCACCATTACGGTGCAGTCGCCATCGCTCCGCGAGGTGAGCTTGAACGGTGCTGCCGACTTCGAATCGCGCCGTGTGCGCACGGAGGGAGACTTCCTGCTTGATGTGCGGGGCGCGTGTGAAGCCGAGATTGGAAGCATTGGGTGTGCCAATGCCGATCTTTCGCTATATGGCGCGGTGGAACTGGATGTCAAGGCGTTGGCCTGTGGCAAACTGAACGTGAGCCAGGAGGGTGCGTCGGATATGAAAATAGAGGATGTGAGAGCCACTGATGTCTGCATCAATCTCACTGGTGCGTGCGAGACCGACCTCGTTCTTACGGGTGTGGAGAAGACTAAGCTGAAGGCGAAAGGGGCTTCTGACGCAGAAATCAAGTTCCGTCGCTGTGGCACGGCTGATGTGTCAGTGGTTGGCGCGTCTGATATTGACCTCTCGGGGCAGCTGCGCTCGCTGACGAAAAACAAGCAGGGAGCATGCAGCATCAGCGACAAGGAGTTGAGACTGGGCAGATAACGGACGAAAAGAAAGGGAATAAAGCTATGAACTTTCTGAACAACAAGGCCATCTATGAGCAGATGGCAGACCGTCTGGCCGATGAGATTGTGGCCGGGAAGTACCCTCCCGGCGGGCGAATACCCAGTGTTCGCGAGTATGCGGCGCTGCTTCAGGTGAACACCAACACCGCAGTGAAGAGCTATGAACTGCTTGCCCGCGAGGGAATTATCTTCAATAAGCGGGGCATGGGCTACTTCGTTGCCGAGGAAGCGCGCCACCGCATCACCGAACGGCGCAAGGATGAGTTTATCAGCACCATGCTGCCGGAACTGTTCAGGCAGATGCGGTTGCTTGACATAGGCATTGAGGATGTGGTGAAGGCTTGGGAAAACAAGGGCTGGGGGGGGTAAGAACCAGCCGTGGGGCTTCTCCCGGCCTGCCAGCTCTTACAGCCGGGGCGGCGCGCGCTGCTCCGCCCCGGTCTGTATCCGCGCCAAGCGTGGGACAATAACGGATTCTTTGGGCTTGACAAAAGCCAAAATGGAGAGTTTTATAAAGAGTTTGACAACATAACAATTTGAATAATGAAACAGAAAACCTATTTTGTCGCGTTGCTCCTGCTTGCCGCACAGGGCATGAAAGTGCAGGCGCAAGTGAGCAATGCCGCCGCCGACACGGCACAAACCGATACCACCGGCTACGACAAAATGTACGACTTGGAGACCGTAACCGTGACCACGCAGCGCAAATTAGTGAAGAACGACATCGACAAGCTGACTTACGATGTGGCCAACGATGAGACGGCGCGCAACAAGAACACCTTGGATATGCTCCGCAACGTGCCCCTTGTGACGGTGAACGGGAAAGACGAGATTACCGTCAAAGGCTCATCGTCTTTCAAGGTCTACCGTAACGGCCATCCCGACCCCACACTCTCGTCGCAAAACCTCAAAGACGTGCTCAAAGCCATGCCCGCTTCGCAAATCAAGAAGGTGGAGGTGATTACCGATCCGGGTGCAAAGGAGGATGCCGAAGGCACGCAATACATCCTCAACCTTGTCATGGTGGATGGCCGTGGCATGAAAGGCGTGGTGGGAACGGTATCCGCCAGCTACGACTTTTTGCCGAAAAACACGGGCGTGAGCGGCTCTCTCACCACGCAGTGGGGCAAACTCGCCGCCTCGGTTTCTTACGGACTACAGCGCGGAAAGCAAGAGCAGGGCAACATCAGGGACACGTATTACGTGCTGTCGGGCAACCGGTTGCAGGAGGAGAACTTCTGCCAGATGGATGTGGATGTGCAATACGGCAAGCTGAACCTGAGCTACGAGATAGACTCGCTGAACCTTGCAACGATGAGTTTTGGCGGTTATTGGGTGGGAGTGGACATCGATGACTTTGCAAGCAATGCGAGCATGACCTCCAATGGCGCGCCCGTCTACTCCTACCGAAGCATTCTCGGCTACCCGGACTACAACTTCTACAACTTCGGCGGCCGCTTCGACTACCAGCACAAGACGCGCCGGCCGGGCGAGATGCTCACGGCCTCCTACCAACTGCAGATGACCCGCAACCACGAGAACCAACTGCAACGCTACGAGGAATCCGTAAACCTGCCTGTTCCCTACACGGGGACAACCAACGACAACCGCGAACGCTTAGTGGAACACACCTTCCAGCTCGACTATGTGCTCCCCTTGGGCAAGTGGCTGAAGTGGAACGCGGGTGCGAAATACATCCTGCGGAACAACAAGTCGGACGCATGGCTCACTTATACTGGCGCGGGCGAGATGGACAGGCACACGCTCTTCGAGCACGAGACGCAGGTTGCGGCGGCCTACACCGAGTGGATATACTCCGGAACCAAGCTGCAGGCACGGGCGGGGCTGCGCTATGAGTACAGCAAGCTGAAGGCCGAGTATCCCAACGGGGAACAGGCGGACTTCGACAAGCACCTTGGCGACTGGGTTCCCTCCGCCTCCGTGCGCTATGCGTTCAACGATGCCAACGCGCTGAAGCTCTCTTTCTCCACCACCATCAGCCGTCCGGGCATCAGCTACCTCAACCCGGCGCGCGTAAACTCGCCCACCACGCTGCAGTATGGCAACCCGGGGCTGAACAGCTCGGCCACCTACGGGCTGGGAATGGAGTACAGCTACGTGTCGACAAAGCTCACCGCGATGCTCGGAGTGCAGCACAGCTTCTGCAACAGCTTGATAGGCTTGATGAGTTTTGACGACAACGACATATACGTGACCACCTATGGCGACCAGCTCCACTACCGTGCCACAACGATATGGGGCTATCTGCAAGCCTCGTTGTGGAGCGGGGCGCGCCTCACGCTCAATCCCAGCGTGTCCCGGGTGACCCACAAGGACGGCGCAATGGGGATTGCCAACACGGGATGGAACTGCTGGAACCACATGTCCTTTGCGCAAAAGCTGCCCTTGGGGCTTATGCTCGACCTGGGCGGAGGCTTCGGCATAGGCCGGCAGGTGGCTTCGGCGTATTCCGTATATAGTCCGAACAACTACTATTATGGCACGTTGCAACGCTCGTTCCTCAAGGAAGACCGCCTCACCGTGTCGCTTACGGCGGCCAACGTCTTCGGCTCGCACCAGTATGGCTACACATCGCGCAACGTGCAGGGCGACTTCCGTGGATACGACACCCACCTGCAGAGCCGTAAGGGCGTAACCCTCAGTGTGTCATGGCGCATTGGCTCGCTCAAAGGCGGCGTGAAAAACGTGGAGCGCACGATAGAGAACAATGACGTCGTGGGCGGTATCTCCGCCGGTGGCGGCAACAAGTAAGACCCAAAACCTCAAAAGCGCGTTGCCCAAGGCAGCGCATAAACTCGGCGGCGGCAGCGCCGGAACGAACCGAAACCTTAGGCGTGGCTCCAGCGGCTGTGCTTCCATAGGTGCTCGCCGTTCCGCGTTGCCGCCGCCTTGTTGTGTGTTTCCCGGTGCATGAGACTTGCTTCTCGCGGCAGGTGGCGGCGCGCTTGCGGCCGAAGGGCTCAGGTGTGGCAAAATGGGGCGAAAGGACGTGCAGGGCGGGGTATAACTTGTTGTGGCTCAAAAGGTTAGATTTAGCGAATATTTTTAATTTATTTTTCTCAGATTTTTAATTTAAAAATCCGCAATTTTTAAATTAAAAATATCCGCAAAAGGTATGGTTTTGCATCGCAAGGGAGAACATGCCGCTTTGCAGGACTGCTACGGGCGGCGCGCCACGCCGCCTCGGAGGCATAAAGAAAGGCAAAGTTGGCCGTTTCGTTTTTTTTTCGTACCTTTGCCCATCCATAAAGCATCGGTGCCCGGACGGGCGAACCCCGGGCGATTTTTTTCCACCAATTACCCAACATGGACGACGATAAGATAATAGATACGATGGCCGATGAGGCCCACACCGACTATCAGCCGGTGGGTCGTTTCGATGCCGCAGCCGTGCATCACTTGTCTGGAATGTACAAGAACTGGTTTCTCGACTATGCCAGCTACGTGATACTGGAGCGCGCCGTGCCCACCATCGACGACGGACTGAAGCCCGTTCAGCGGCGCATCCTGCACTCAATGAAGCGCATGGATGACGGCCGCTACAACAAGGTGGCCAACATCGTGGGACACACGATGCAGTTCCACCCCCACGGCGATGCGTCCATAGGCGATGCGCTCGTGCAGCTGGGGCAGAAAGACTTGCTTGTGGACACGCAGGGCAACTGGGGAAACATTCTCACCGGCGACCGTGCGGCAGCTCCGCGATACATCGAGGCCAGACTGTCGAAGTTTGCCTTGGAGACTGTTTTCAATCCCAAGACCACCGACTGGAAGCTCTCTTACGACGGGCGCAACAAAGAGCCGATAGCCTTGCCCGTGAAGTTCCCGCTCCTTCTGGCACAGGGCGCGGAGGGAATAGCCGTAGGCCTGTCGTCGAAAATTCTCCCGCACAACTTCAACGAGATATGCGATGCGGCCATCAGCTGCCTGAACGGCGAGGAGTTCCACCTTTATCCCGACTTCCCCACGGGAGGAAGCATCGATGCCTCGCGCTATAACGACGGGCAGCGGGGCGGCGTGGTGAAGGTGAGAGCCAAGATAGAGAAGCTCGACCAGAAGACGCTCGTCATCCGCGAGGTGCCCTTCACGAAGACGGCCGAGAGCGTGCAGGACTCCATCACCAAGGCCGTGGAGAAAGGAAAGCTCAAAATACGCCGCGTGGACGACATGACGGCATCGCAGGTGGAGATACAAGTTCACTTGGCTCCGGGCACGTCTTCCGACAAGACCATCGATGCGCTCTACGCCTTTACCGACTGCGAGATAAACCTTTCGCCCAACTGCTGCGTCATCGAGGACCACAAACCGTGCTTCCTCACCGTGTCCGATGTGCTGCGCTACAACGTCAACCGCACGAAGGATCTGTTGCGTATGGAGCTTGAGATACGCAAGCACGAACTGGAGGAGCAGCTCTTCTATGCCTCGATAGAGCAGATATTCATTGAGGAGCGCATCTATAAGGGCAAGCCTTTTGAGAACGCCCGCAACACCGAGGAGCTTTGCGCGTATGTCGATGAGCGGCTCACGCCGTTCTATCCGTCGCTCATCCGCGCCGTGACACGTGACGACTTGCTGCACCTTTTGGAGATAAAGATGCAGCGCATAGCCAAGTTCTCCAAGGACAAGAACGAGGAACTGATAGCCCGGATCAAGGCCGAGATAGCGCGGATAGACAAGGATTTGAGCGAGATGACGCGCGTAACGGTGGAGTGGTATCAGATGCTGAAGGATAAATACGGCAAGGAACACCCGCGCCGCACGGAGATAAAGAGCTTCGACACCATCATTGCCGCCAAGGTGGCGGAGCGCAATGAGAAACTCTACATAGACCGTCAGGCAGGCTTTATAGGCACGGGGCTGCGCAAGGCGGAGTTTGTTGAGAACTGTTCCGACATCGATGACGTAATCATATTCTATCGCGACGGCAAGTATAAGATAATCAAGATACAGGATAAGGTCTTCGTGGGCAAGAACATCCTGCACGTTCAAGTGTTCAAGAAGAACGACCGCCGCACCATTTTCAACGTAGTCTATCGTGACGGAGCTAAGGGACCGTGCTACATCAAACGCTTCAATGTCACCTCATGCACCCGCGATCGTGAGTACGATCTCACCCAAGGCACGGCAGGATCGCGTGTGATGTACTTCACCGCCAACCCCAATGGCGAGGCGGAGGTCATCAAGGTGACGCTCGATCCGAACGTTAAGAAGAAGCGGCAGAACATTTTCAAGGAGGTAGACTTCAGCGGAATCCTCATCAAAGGGCGTGGCGTGAAAGGTAATCTGCTCACCCGCGAATCCGTGCATCGCATCTCTTTGAAGAGCCACGGGCACTCTACGCTCGGCGGACGCAAAGTTTGGTTCGACCCGGATGTGTGCCGAATCAACTACGAAGAGCACGGAAGGTATCTCGGAGAGTTCAATGACAACGACCGAATCCTCGTTGTCCTCGACACGGGAGAGTTCTATTCGTCCTCCTTCGATTCCAATAATCATTACGAGCCGAACATCCTTCGGCTGGAGAAATGGGACAGGGAGAAGGTCTGGACGGCCATAGTCTATGATGCAGACAACCAAGGCTACCCCTACCTGAAGCGTTTCCTGATGGACGCAACGAAGAAGCCGCAGAGCTTTTTGGGCGACAATGCCGCCAGCAAGCTGCTCCTGCTCACCGACAAGCCGCACCCGCGCTTCCTCATTACCTACGGTGGCGAGGACGAGGCTCACGGCACCGAGGAGGTGGAAGGAGAACCGTTTGTGGGCGTGAAAGGCTTCAAGGCCAAGGGAAAGCGGCTCACCACGCTGGCCACATCGGCGATAGAGGAGCTGGAGACGGCCTACGATGATGCCCTGCCAAGCGAGGACGAGGCGTTGCCGGAGGAGGAGACGGACGTGGAAGTGGAGGAAACGGACGCCGATGCACCCGCCTTGGCGCAGGAAGACCTCGACCCCGACCGCGGAAAGAGCCAGCAGCAGGTGATAGACGAGATTACCGGACAGCTCAATCTCTTCTCGGATGGCGACAAGAAGTAGCAAGGCCGCTTGCCTTTTGTGGCTTGCGGGGCTGGCCGCAGCTGTTCCGGCGATGGCGCAGCAGCAGGAAGAGAAGCACGTTACGCGTGCCACGATACGTGGCGCGGGCGGTGTGAACCTCTTGGAGACCTACCTCTCGCCCGAGAAATACACGGGAACGGAAATCCGGTTCATGCAGCACATCACCCGGGAGCGTCCGTCCCGCCAGCGGTGGACGCGCCAAGTGGTGCATGAGGCGCACGTCTCGTCGAGCAAGAACCGCGCCGACAATGCCAATTTCCTCACCGCTTTCTATCATTTCGAGTACGATTGGCACCGCCGTCTGCTTTCCGTGCCCATCGGGAAGGGCGAGTTTAGGCTGAAGGCTGGCCCCGGTGTGGATGCGCTGGCGGGCGTTGTGTACAGTACCCGCAATGGCAACAACCCCGCGCAAGCCCACTTTGGCTTGTCGGGAGCGGCATCGGTGGTGGCCGATTACGCGCTGCCCAAGGTGGAAAAGAAGTGGGGATGGGCTGTGCCGGCCAACATTCGCTACGAGGTGCAGGCTCCGTTGCTTGGCGTGCAGTTCTCGCCCAACTTCGGACAGTCCTATTATGAAATCTTTACCCAAGGCGATTACGACCACAACCTTGTGCTGGCCACGCCGCTCAATGCGCCATCGCTGCGCCAGATGCTCACGCTCGACTTCCGCCTCTCCCCGAACACCGCGCTGCGGGTGGGCTATCGGGGCGATTACCAGCAGTCGAAGTTCCATGATTTGAAGTTCCACGAGTGGTCGCACCTCTTTGTTTTCGGATTCGTCAAGTCGTTCTCCGTCACCAAACTACCGTTATGAGAAAATTCCTTCCCCTATTGCTCGCCCTCTTGGCTTTGGTATCATGTGTGGATACAGACACTTACGATGACAACCCACAAGGCAATCTCAGCGCATTGTGGACTATTATGGACGAGCATTATTGCTTTTTCGAGGAGAAAGGCGTAGACTGGGCGGCCGTTCGTGAAAAGTATGCCCCGCGAATGGCCTCCGGCATGAGCGAGAGCCAGCAGTTTGAGGTGATGACCGATATGCTTTCGGAGCTTCGCGATGGTCATGTGAACCTCTACACCTCGTTCAATACGGGGCGTTACTGGAGCTGGCGCGAGAATTATCCCACCAATTTCAGCGACACGCTCCTGCGCAAGTACCTCAAGACCGACTATCTCATGGCCGGAGGCGTAGACTACACCATATTGGACGACAATGTGGGCTACCTGCGCTACGAGAGTTTCCAGACCGGGACAGGCGATTCCAATCTCGACCACATCTTCCTTTATCTCTCATCGTGCAACGGTCTCATCGTGGATGTGCGGAGCAATGGCGGCGGCGCGCTCACCAACGCCGAGAAACTCGCAGCCCGCTTCACCAACGAAGAGACGCTCGTGGGCTATTTGCGCCACAAGACGGGACGCGGCCACGCCGATTTCTCCGCCATGAAGGAGCAATGGATTAAGCCGGCCAAAGGCTTGCGGTGGCAGAAGCGCGTGGTGGTGCTCACCAATCGTGGTGTGTTCTCCGCCGCCAATGAGTTTGTGAAGTACATGAGGTGCTTCCCCGGCGTAACCGTGGTGGGCGACCGCACGGGCGGCGGGGCGGGCTTGCCTTTCTCGGCCGAGCTTCCCAATGGCTGGGGCGTGCGCTTCTCGGCCTGCCCGATGTACGACCGTCAGGGGCGGAGCACCGAGGACGGCATTGCGCCCGATGTGTCGGTGGGTATAACTGATGAGGACTTCCTCCGCGGACGCGACACCATCATAGAGTATGCCCGCCGCTTGCTGGCAGAATAAACGCCGCCGCTGTGGCCGGGCGTTGAGGCTTGGCGGTGCAGTCCCGCACGCTTTGCCGCGCGGTATGTATGCTGTTGTTGCGCAAAAGGTATGGTTTCGCACTCCGAAACCATACCTTTTGTCTCGTAAAACCATACCTTTTGCAAGGTGAAAGCGTACGTTTTGTCAATTGGTTTATAATCAGGTGGTTGCAATGCTTGTATTTCTTGGTGTCCGAACGCTCCTCGGCGGCGTTTGGGAGAAGCCCCGCCGCGTGCTCCCAGTGGCTTTGAGGGCAGGGGAGGGGGCGGATTTTGCGCGGGCGTGGCGGCAGCGCAAAAGCGCATTTCCTTGGCAATAATTTCTTCATATCAAAAATATTCGGTAACTTTGCAGCCGCAAATGCGCCTGTGGCGGAATTGGTAGACGCGCTAGACTTAGGATCTAGTGACGCAGGTCGTGCAGGTTCGATTCCTGTCAGGCGCACCACCACTGATAAAAAGCTGGGGAACAATTCTTTGTTCGCTCAGCTTTTTATGGCTTGAATGAAGATAAAAAAACAAAGAAACATCAATTGGGAGAATTTATGACAAGCTGCAAGAAGTGTCTTTGCACATGGGCTGTCGTTGCGTTGTTGTGTCCTTTGTCGGTCAAGGGGCAGACGGGGCCGCTCTATCATAACCTTGTCGACACGCTTTCGGTGGGGCAGCGCATCAGTTTGCGCACCAATGCCGTGGACTGGGTTGCGCTAACGCCCAACTTTGGCGTGGAGCTGACGCTTGGCAAGTATAATTGGAGCAAGTGGACGCTGGGCGTTTATGGCCGGATGAACTGGAAAACCACTACCCATCAAGTGCAGTACAATGTCTACGACCTCTACGAGGGACGGCTTGAGCTGCGCAAATACTGGCACGGCAAGTCGCCGAGGCGCGTCTTCTACTGGGGCGTCTACGGCGGCGCGAACAAGTTCGACGTCAAATTCTCGCGCGATGGCGAGCGGGGCAACGCCTTTGTGGGTGGCTTGACGGCCGGCACGGTGGCGCAACTCTACGGCTACGCCAACGGCGCGAGCCTCGACCTCGACTTGGGGCTTAATCTTGGCGTGGTGATGGCTAAGCGGGAGAAGTACCACCGTGAGCTTCGGGGCAACAGCTATCAGTATGTCGTCACCGAGCCGAAGAGCGGCTACGAGCTTACATTCTCGCCTTGGGTCTACGCCGCGTCCACCGATGTGCTCCGCGTGTCCTTGGTCTATCACTTCGGCACCTCTGTTGCCAACCGATACAAGCGCCGCGCCCTGGTGGATGAGAGCTATCGCCTGCGTTTGGCCGATGAAGCCTACCGCCGGGATTCGTTGCAGCACGAGAAAGAGCGTGAGCGGCATGAGAAAAACATTGAGCGGCAGCGCGAAAGAAACTTGCGCCGTTATGCCAAGGCTGAGCGCGACAAGCAAAAGACCGAGGCCAAGCGGCAGAAAGCAGCGATGAGGAAGAACGAGCAGGGAGATGCTCCCGCCCAAAAGCAATAGAGCGATGATGAGGAAGATAATAGTTTTGATGGCCTTTTGGGCATCGGCGGTGGTGGCGGCGGCACAGTCGTTTGCCGTCAACACCGATGTGGCGATGCTCGCGTTGCAGACTTACAACATCGGGGCGGAGATGACGGTGGGCAACCGCTCCACGCTGGGGCTTAGCGTGCTCACCAACAACAAGCCTTATTGGCACAAAGACATGAAGCTGACGGCCGTTCAGCCAGAGTGGAGATACTATTTCGGCGGTCGTCCGATGTACCATCACTTTGTGGGAGTGGGCGCGCTGGCCGCCGATTACGACATGACGTGGGGCGATTCGCGCTACGATGGTTTTGCCGTGGGTGCGGGGCTGACGTTCGGCTATGTGGTGTCGCTCTCTTCCCGCTGCACGGTTGATGCCCACGCGGGCTTCGGGCTGACGCTGTTTCGCCACAAGGAGACGCGGGAGGGCGTGCCCGACCTGACCGATGACCGTGGCTTGCCGGCCAATACGGCACACATGGGCTACATGATTATGCCCACCAAGATAGGAATAACGCTGTCTTATATAATAAGGTAGGAGATATTGGGAACGAAAAAAGGCTTTAAAGGCTTATGAAAGCGCAAGGACGAATCCTGCTGATGGCCTTGCTGGCGTGGCTTCTGGCCACGTCTGTGCGGGCGCAGGTGCTGCATGTGTCGGGCAATGTGTACAAGACCATGCGGTCGATGGACGGCAACAAGCGGCTCAACAGTATGCCGCTGACCGTGCCCGTCTACGTGTTCGACAACCGTAGGGACGCCAAGAGGCAGGCAGAGGCCTACCGTCAGGCCAAAGACCGTGGCCAAGGCACGGTCAATGTGACGAGCAACGCCATCGTTACGCCCGACTATGAGGGGCATTTCGAGACAGACATCTCTGCCGATGGTGCGCTGCTGGCCATCAGTGAGGGCGAGTTGCGCCTCGTCAGTATCGGTAAGGAACTGCATTACGACATAGTTTTCGATGGCTCAACGGGTGGAATACTGCTCGACAATGCCACCGTCGTGGGCAAGCGCGTAGGTGCGGCCATCACGGAGATGAGTCCCATCGATGACGGGCCAAACCTTCACTGGGACGTTACGGCCACGCTGCCCGACGGATATGCAGGTAATCACTCCCGGTTGATATTCCAGCCCGCTGTGATAGACTGTCAGGAGGAAGACACGGTGCAGTATTTGGAGCCTCTTGTCTATGAGGGTGGCCGCTATCATGCCAATCAGGTGAGGCGGAAGAGCTTCGATTACGCCAGAAACGACTCCCTGCAAGCCTATCATGTGTCCGATGCCCCGCTCGGCGAAGGACCTTTCACGTTCCGTTGGCGCGCCACTTACGCGAAGCCGAACCCCTTGAAGAGCTACAAATGGGTGTCGGTGCTGCAGCTGGAGGACTATACGCACGTCTATTTCAGCGATAACACGAAGAGCGGCACGTGTAATACGCGCAAGCCGTGGAAGTTGCTCGATGTGTCGATGGCTCGGAAGCCCATCCGGCTCACTCCCGTCTACTACGAGCAGGCACGTGCCCAGCTGCGGCAGATACCCCGCGACCTGCGTTTGACGTTCGAAGTGGGCAGCGATGAGCTTACTGCCGACTCGGCAAATCAAATCAATCTTGACCACTTGGTGAAGGAATTGCGCTCCTACGGACGCACACTCATCAACTTCACCGTGCGCGGAACGGCATCGCCGGAGGGCAATCTGGCTTTCAATACCAAACTTGCCCGCTCCCGTGCGCAGCGAGCCTTGGGCTTGATAGGCAGACATTTGGGCAGTGCCGGATTAGAGGTGAGAGAGCCGCTGGTCTACACTTGGCACGACGTGGCCGACTCCTTGCGCGCCCGTGGCCTCACCGCCGAGGCCGACCGCTTGGCGGAGAGCTTGCAAAACAACCGTCCGAACGTGGCCAAAGAGATGCGCGCGGAGGTGAAAGTCATTGACGACATTTTGCAAAATATGCGTCTGATGCACTGCACATACACCATCCGGCAGAACAAAGTGCTTGATGCCGATGAGGCTTTGTGGGCTTATTACAATGATCCGGCCTACCGTGAGGGTGGCACGGGTGTGTTCTCGAACGGCGATTATTACCACCTCTTCACGCAAATCAAGGATACCGCCGAGCTGCGGAGGCTCACCAGCCGCGCGTGGGAGGGCAACAAGGCGCGCCTTTCGATGAAATACAGTCCCTTTGCCGCCTATTTGGCCAACCGCGTGGCCTGTTATGCCATTGAGGCCGACTCGGTAGACACATCCATTCTTGCACCTTTCATCGACTTGGGCGGCAAGTTGGAGGCCGAAAGGCAGGTGTCTTTCGACAA
Source organism: uncultured Prevotella sp. (assembly GCA_964487905.1). GTDB lineage: Bacteria > Bacteroidota > Bacteroidia > Bacteroidales > Bacteroidaceae > Prevotella. Next base: position 23,575 of record CAZASQ010000017.1, read on the forward strand.
CAGTTACCGCTATACGGTCAACCGCCGCGAACTGGTGGCCAACCAAGCCATCATGTATTTCAAGCAGATGAGGCTCGGCGAGGCATACCGGCTGGCGAGTATGCTCCCCGATACCGACGACTACCGCGACATTAAGATGTTTACCGACTTGGAGGCACTCTTCTTCAAGGCTGGCAAAACGCCCGATGAGCAACGCCGCGCCACAGCCGCGCTGCGCTATGTGATGGCCTCTTCCCCAGAGAACAACGCCATACTGAACTTTGAACTTGCCCCGGAACTGGGCAAGACCATGGCCGATGTGGAGCCGCTGGTAGACTCCTTGCCCGACAGCAACGCGAGCAAGTGGTACATGAAAGGCGTTATCGAGGCAGGAAAGCCCGAGGCAAGCGATGAGGAATTTATGGAACTGGCGCGCAAATATGGCGTGGACGTGGCCTTGCGCATGACCGACAACAGCAACCCGGCGTTTCTTGCGTACTTCCAGCACAGCTTCGACATGAACCCGGAATATAAGAAACACTACTTGACCGATGCGAATATTGCCGACGAAACGCGCAAGAAGTATCCCTACGACCCCAAGAAAGCCGATGAGTACAGGCAGAAATTCGAAGACCTGATGGTGGCTGCGGGCAAGAAAAAAGCCACGCCGGAGGGTGAGGAAACGGACGTGCAGCCAGACGGTGGGGCGCGTAGCAATGGGCAGGAAGAAATGTAAAGCAAGGCGGATGAGAAGGAAATATCTTTTATTAGCGATACTACTGTTTGCCAAAGCATACCTTTTGCCTTGTCAAAGCATACCTTTTACCGTGCAAAAGGTATGGTCTGATACGGTAAAACGTGACCTACAGGATTTGGAAGCGGAACTGCTTGTGCGTCAAGAGGTTGAACAAGTCGATACAACATGGTACGGAGCGCGGCGGCAGACCAGCTTCAACGCCCTGCGCTACACGCTTGACAGCCGTCACAGATATGCGGGCGACAAGTGGCGTGGTGGCAGTTTCGGTCATCACACGTTTGTGGATTTTGGCGCGGGCGTGCAGAGTTTCCAGCACAATGGCGGCCTCAATCTCTCCCCGCAAGCCTCGTTCCATGTGCGCGTGGGTAAGGAGCTAAGCCCCATGAGCGCGTTGCGCGTGGGAGCGGAGGTGTCGCTTGGCTTTGTGGAGGGCAATCCAGCGTATGCCAAAGGTTGGGGGGCATCGGTTGATTACCTCTATAATTTCTCCAATTATCTTGCCGGCTATCGCCCCGACCGTCCGCTTAGTGTGAGCGGACTGGTGGGTATCGGTCTGCAAGGCACGCACCTTACCGACCGTGCGGGTACGGTGGCGGGTGGCCTCCGCTCTTCATCGGTCAGCCCCGTGGGGCGCCTTGGCCTGCAAATGCGGGTGATGGCGGGTGCTCATGCAGCCCTTGCCGTGGAGCCGTATGTGGCCGCCGGGCTTGACAGGATGGACCTCTCGCCCGAGGAACGGACGCAGAAGTTCGATCTGGCCTATGGTCTCAAACTCTCCTACGTTTGGTATTTCTACAACAATCTTTCCCGTTCGGCCGATGCGGGCGACTTTATGCGCGTCTTCTCCAAGGGCGAGCGGCTGTTTGGCGACGATCCCTCGGCGGCAAACTGGCGGCGTCCGTGGTTCGTGGAGTACGGTGCGGGCATGGCATACCATAATCGTGTGGCTCTGCCCATGGCCGATACGCATGGCTACAACATGAGTCTCTCGCTGGGGCAGTGGCTCTCCTCGGCCATCGGTGTGCGTGCTTCGCTCAACGTGACCAACGCCAAGTGGGCTAAAAGCGACCTCGCCTTCAGCCATACGGGCAAGGTGGGCGGCTATCTCGACGCGCTAATCAACCCCTTTGGCTTCACCCGCCACTATGATTGGGACAGTCCTGTGGGGCTGAACCTTTTTGCCGGCTACGGAATGGGTGGCCTGATGGCTACGGATGCCGACCTGCGCGACCGCAAGCGCGGCGGTTATGCCTCCGCCCGGGCAGGTATGCAGCTCTGGGCAAGGCTCACCGATGGGCTGCGGCTCACGCTGGAGCCATCGTATGAGCGCATGGAGCACTACGGACGCAACGATAATGAGCGCATTCGCTATGATGAGATGGACTTGAAGCTGGGTCTTCAAGTGCTGTTCCGTGCCCCGTGCGACCGTGAGCGCGACATTGTGCCAGCCGAGAACGACCTTCCTGTGCGCGGATTCTATGCCGGAGGCGGTGTGGGATGGAACACCTCGGTGCTCCGTTATCACTATGCCGGGGGCGGACGCGGCCTTGTCTTGGGCGGCGTGGGTATGCTTGGCTATCAGTTTGGAGCCTCGCACGCCGTGCAAGGAATGGTGGAATACACGGAAAGCCCTTACTGGAAGCCGCGCGGCGGGGGCGACATGGAGCGTCAGAGCTATGCCAACACGCTCTATTCGGTCGATTACAGGCTGAATTTGCTCAACGCCATGACGGGATACCGTCCCCATCGCCGCTGGAATGTGTACCTCTATGCCGGCCCAACCTACACGCACAGCGACCGTGGCAATGATTTCGGAGCCAATGCGGGCGGTATGCTTGCCTTCAGGGTGCTCCCTTATCTGCAACTTTACTACAGTCACACGCTTTACTGGCTTCCCGAGCGGCAATACGTTGACGGACAGTTCTACAACGAGTCGGGTTCGGTCGTCAATACGCTCAATGTGGGAATGCTTTATAACCTTGACGGCTTCTTCCGAACGGTGGGAACGGCCTCCAAAGTGGTGGCGGGCGGCGTTGGCGCGGCCTCCGTTGGCGTGGCGCATGGCGCATCGTGGGCGGCAAGAACTGTGGCGCGAGGCGCAGTGGGCGCGGTTCGGGGCATTGGCAGTGGCGTGGCTGGTGCGGCGAAGGCCATCGGCTCGCTTCCTTGGAAGCACAATGAGCCGGACGGGCGGCGGCTTTTCTTCGTGGATTATGGCTATGGCTACGGTGTGTTTCCGCAACTTCCCTGTGCGGCGGGCGACTCCTGGGGCTCCGTTGTTCAGGCTTCGGCGGGCACGTGGCTCTCGTCTTTCCTTGGCATACGTGCGGGGCTGAACATGGCCAAGGGCTATGGCATCGTCACAACGGCCTGCGATGGCAATGAAGACCACGATGTGCTCAACTCGGCGGGCTACTATGCCTTGGCCGCCGACGTGCTTGTGAATCCCCTTGGCTTCAGAAAGGGCTACGACTGGGACGCTCCCGCCGGGCTGAACCTCCTTGCCGGCTACCAAGTGGGGCTGGCCTCGGTGTTCGACAGGGAAAAGAGCGCGAAGAACCGCACGTTCTCCGGGCTGCGGCTGGGGGCACAGCTGTGGGCGCGGCTCGACCATAATGTGCGTCTGCACGTAGAGCCCGTTTGGGCTTCGATGCGGTTGCGCAGCCCGATATACGTGAATGGCGCGATGGACGATGTGCTGGAGCAGCACAAGGAGGGCTATCATGAGCTGGACATGGGGCGGCACTTCTCAGTGAAAGTGGGCTTGACGATGCTCATGGACGCGCCGAAGACGCGCCGGGAGACCAACGAACTGTATCCGTTTGAGCAGACAGGGGCATTCGCGGGAGTGGGTGGCGGATGGAATTTCGGCACCGACAAGCGGCGTTACCGTGGCAACAGTCCGCGAATGAACGGGCTGTTGTTTGGCGGAATGCGCTTCGACAGGTACTCGGCGTTGCGCCTCAGCGTGGAATTGCTGAGCGACAACCTGCTGAGCAAGGCGCAGGCGCAGGGCGGCGCGGCTGCTTACGACAAGCGCCGCTACACGTCGGGCATCGTGTCGCTGGCCTATCAGCTCGACCTTACCACCCTTTTTGGCGGCTACGATGAGAACCGCCGCTGGGAAGTGGACATATTTGGCGGCCCGGCCTACGGCCATCGCTTCACGGGCATGGACGGCGTGCAGCCCAATACGCTGGGTGCGGGCGGCGGAATGATGGTGAGCCTCACGGTAGTGCCTAAACTCTCGGTGTTCTACAACCACAACATCTACCTGCTGGGAGCCTCCGACAACGGCCAGTTGCTGCCCTCCGAGTTTACGATGCACAACTTCAACACGCTCAACACCTTCAACCTTGGTCTGATGTACAAGTTCTGACGAGCCTTGCCATTGGCCTTTGTGAAGCGCGATAACAGAAAAATCAGGATGCCGCCGGTGCTCCTTGCCCGGTGCTAAGTATAGGAGTGAGGGACTTTCAGCGGGGAGTTCCGCCAATGAAAAATCCGCCGTCACGCGATTGTGACGGCGGATTTGCTTTTTCCCCTATCCCGCCTTGGCGGCGGCACATGGCTGCTGTGGGTGGCCGGAGGGCTAAATCCACTCCACCTTCACGCCCTCGGCCAGGCTGTCGGACTTCTTCCGGCCTGCCGTTCGCTTGCCCGCCGGCACGAAGGCGCAGCGCACGTTCTTGATGTTTCGTCCCAGATTGAAGTCGTCTTTCTCGCTCACGGCCTCGCTCTCCACTGTCAGATGGAAACGCCCCACGCCGTCTATCACCACCGTTTTGCCCATTTGCAGTGCCTCGCGCATCTCATCGACGAGGGCAACGATAAGCCCCTGCACATCGGCACGCGTAAACGTGTTGCCCTTCTGTATCTTCTCGGCCAGCTCATTGGTCGTTACGTCGCCCATGCTCACCGTGCGGGCATACCATTTTCCGCTGCGGTTCTCCTCCTTAAACTTGCTTTTCTCCAGTCTTACTTTGATTGCCATAATGCGTTGTTTTTACGGTTCTTTGATTATCTCCCTGCAAAGGTAATGAAATACGATACGTTTTACAAATATTTTTAATTTAAAAACTTGAAATTTTTAAATTAAAAACCAAGAGAAAATAAATTAAAAATCCAGAGTTTTTAATTTAAAAATAATCGCCACGCGTAACCTTTTGTGTGGCAATGGGTTACGCTTTGCTTTTCCGCGCGTTTCCTTCTCTTTCATGGTGGTGGCTGGCGGGCGTGGAGAGGGGCAAAAAAACGCCTGTAAAGAGCCACTTCTTTTGCCTACAAAAATTCGGATTTTATAGAATAGATTTGTTCGGCACGCATTCTTTGCGTACCTTTGCGGCAAGTAGACAAGAGAAGGGAGCATGAAGAGAGAAGCAGTCACTCAGGTCCTGCACCGCTATCGCGAGCATATCATCTATGTGCTGGGCTGGTTTGTTGTGCTGATCAGTCCGCTTGTCACGGTGTACGTGCGTGCCAACTACGGCACAGGGCGGTTGTCATGGCACTTCTTGTGGGCCGTCTGGACAGTGATGGCCGTTTATCTTTGTTTTTTCCTTGTCCATAACTTCTTCGTTGCGCGCTACTTCTTCCGTTCCAGCAAGCGCGCCTACTTCTTCTTTGTGGGAGGGCTGGTGGTGCTTTTCATTGTCGCGCAGCTGCTTATGCGTCCTTTTGGTGCGCCCCCTCCGCCCCGGAAACCCCGTGGCGAGATGAGCGTCTATCGTCCTTACGACAAGCCATGGGGTGTGTGGCATCACGGAAAGCGGCCCCATGGAAGGCCGGCGCCCGTGGAACGTGTGAATTTGGCCAGCGTCTTTGTGCTGCTTCTGGTGTTTGGGGTGAACCTCGGGGTGAAAATCTATATTCGCAATGAGATTATCAAGCAGCAGCTCATGCAGCTTCGGCAGGAGGACTTGGCACGGCAGCTGAAGTATCTCAAGGCGCAGATAAACCCGCACTTCTTCATGAACACGCTCAACAATATCCACGCGCTTGTGGATATAGACCCCGGGAAGGCCAAGTCGTCCATCATTCTGCTGTCGAAGATGATGCGCTATATGCTTTACGAGGGCGACAACGCGCTCATTCCGTTGCAGAAGGAGATGGAATTCTTGTCGAACTACATCGACTTGATGCGCCTCCGCTTCACCAACCGTGTGATGCTGAGCGTGGATTTGCCGCAGCAGACGCAGGGAGAGGTGCCCCCGCTCCTGCTCATCACCTTTGTGGAGAACGCTTTCAAGCATGGTGTTAGCTATCGGCAGGAGAGCCGCATCAATATGAGCATAACGCTGACGGCGAACGACTTTTGTTTTGCCTGCGACAATACCAAGCCCACCGATGTGAAGCAGGACACGCATGGCGGTGTGGGACTGACGAACGTGCGCAAGCGGCTCGACCTTGTCTATGGCGAGAAGTACGCGCTGCGCATTGACGACCAGGCAGACAGCTACGCCGTGGAGCTGCGCTTGCCGCTGTCGGCAGGAAATATCGGGGTGCCGGAAGCCCCCAAAGCATAGCAACAACACGCCGTCCGGGCGGGTCGCGGAGGCTTTGTGAGCCATCCTGCGAGGCGCGCCTGGCGGTCAAAGAATAAGAGAACATTATGATACGCACACTTGCCATCGATGATGAGCCGCTCGCATTGCAGCAGCTCGCATCCTATATTAAGAAGATTCCCTGCATGGAACTGGTGGGGGAATGTCAGAGTGCCATCGACGCCCACGCGATATTGCGGCGTGAGCCGGTTGATGCCATCTTCTGCGACATCAATATGCCCGACCTGAACGGGCTTGACTTCGTCCGCTCGCTCGAGACGCCGCCCATCGTGGTCTTCACCACCGCCTACAGCCAGTATGCCGTGGAGGGCTACAAGGTGGAGGCCGTAGACTATCTGTTGAAGCCGTTCAGCTTCGAAGACCTCAAAAAGGCTGCCGACAAGGTGTGCCGTCGTTACGCGCTGCTCCACATCAAGGCCGAGGCAGCCTGCGTTTCCATTGTCGATGAGGACGACTCCCTCTTCCTGAAAACGGAGTACAAGGTGGTGCGCGTGGCGGTGTCCGACATCTGTTGCGTGGAGGGAATGAGCGAATATCTGAAGATTCACCTTGTTGATCGTCAGCGGCCTATCGTCGTGCTGATGACCATGAAGCGGCTTGAGGAGCGTTTGCCCAAGGATAGGTTCATGCGCGTGCACCGCTCGTGGATAGTCAACCTGCGCCGCATACATGAGGTGAGCAAGAGCCGTATTGCCCTTGATGGCGACTTGCAGGTGCCGGTGGGCGATCTCTACCGTGATACGTTCCACAGATACATCGACAGCAAGTTTGTAGGGAAGTAATGGCGGCGCGTCCGCGCTTCCGCAGCAAATAACGGCGTGATTAATAAGTTTTCACGCCGTTGTTGTTCGCAAATGGGGAAAAAGCCGTAACTTTGCAGTTAAATACATTAAAAAGCAACAGATATATGGCACAGGAAGATGCATTCAAGAAGATAGTGAGCCACTGCAAGGAGTATGGCTTCGTCTTTCCAAGTTCGGAAATCTACGATGGTTTGGCCGCTGTTTACGACTATGGACAGAACGGCGTGGAGCTCAAGAATAATATCAAGGAATATTGGTGGAAGTCGATGGTGCTTCTCCACTCCAATATCGTTGGTATCGATGCCGCCATCTTCATGCACCCCACTGTTTGGAAAGCCAGCGGCCACGTTGACGCTTTCAACGATCCCTTGATTGACAACCGCGATTCGAAGAAACGCTACCGCGCCGATAACCTCATAGAAGATCAAATCGCCAAGTACGAGGAGAAAATCGACAAGGAGGTGAAGAAGGCGGCGAAGCGTTTTGGCGACAGCTTCGATGAGGAGAAATTCCGTGCGACGAACCCCCGTGTGCTGGAGACCATCAAAAAGCGCGATGCGCTGCACCAACGCTACGCGGAGGCTATGCAGGGGCCGAACCTGGAGGAACTGAAGCAAATCATTATCGACGAGGAAATCGTTGATCCTATCAGCGGAACGAAGAACTGGACGGACGTAAGGCAGTTCAACCTCATGTTCTCCACCCACTTCGGAGCAGCCGCCGATGGCAACAGCGTGGTCTATCTGCGCCCGGAGACGGCACAGGGCATCTTCGTCAACTACCTTAATGTGCAGAAGACCGGACGCATGAAACTGCCGTTTGGTATAGCCCAGATAGGAAAAGCGTTCCGCAACGAGATTGTGGCACGTCAGTTCATTTTCCGTATGCGCGAGTTTGAGCAGATGGAGATGCAGTTCTTCTGCAAGCCGGGTACGGAGATGGAGTGGTTTGAGTACTGGAAGAAGCACCGTCTCGCATGGCATCAGGCTCTGGGGATGGGCAATGAGAACTACCGGCTTCACGATCACGAGAAACTGGCTCACTATGCCAACGCCGCAACGGACATTGAATTCCGTATGCCCTTTGGCTTCAAGGAGGTGGAGGGTATCCACTCGCGCACGAACTACGACCTCATGCAGCACGAGAAGTTCTCTGGACGCAGCGTCAAGTACTTCGATCCGGAGACAAACGAGAGCTATACGCCGTATGACATTGAGACCTCGATTGGCGTTGACCGTATGTTCCTCACCATTTTGTGCCACAGCTACACTGAGGAGAAGCTCGAGAACGGCTCAGAGCGTGTGGTGCTGCGTCTGCCCGAGCCGCTTGCGCCGATTAAGTGTGCCGTCCTGCCGCTTGTGAACAAGGACGGCCTGCCCGAGAAGGCGCAGGAGATAGTGGACAGCCTCAAGTTCCACTTCAACACGCACATTGAGGTGAAAGACTCCATCGGCAAGCGTTACCGTCGTCAGGATGCCATCGGAACGCCTTTCTGCGTGACCGTGGATGGCGATACGCTCACCGACAACACCGTGACGCTGCGCTATCGCGACTCGATGAAGCAGGAGCGCGTGTCCGTGGAGAAGCTGCGCGAGATTATTGAAGACCGCGTGAGCATCACCAGTTTGCTGAAGAAACTGCAATAGACAAACAAAAAAACAGCGTCCGCCCCTCCGTGGCATGACCATGTCGCGTCATTCGTGGGGAGAGGCGGACGCTCTTATTTTGCTTATTCATGAAAAAGAAAATAAAAAACCTCTTTCCTTTCCTTGCCTTGCTGACTGTGCTGTTCGGTTTCTGTGCCTGTTCCGAGGACGATGACACAGGCGTGAGCGAGTTTGCCGACTGGCAAAGCAAGAACGAAACCTACTGGAGCGACCTCTATGCAGCCACGAAGAGCCGCATCGGCCAAGGCGACAGCACGTGGAAGGTGATTCCCTGCTGGGCCATAGACGGCCTTGACCCCACGCATGGTGCGGTAACGTATGGCGAGATGCAGTATATTATCGTCAAGGAGCTGGAGCGTGGCACGGGGACGGAGTATCCCGCGTTTACGGACTCGGTGAGCGTGCACTATGAGGGGCACCTTATCCCATCGGCTACCTACACGGCGGGCTACCGTTTCGATGCGTCTTATAGCGGAGAATACAGCCCGGTGACCTCCAATCCCACCACGCTGAAAGTGAGTGCCGTAGTGGATGGCTTCGCCACCGCCTTGATGAAGATGCGTGCGGGCGACCGTTGGCTGGTCTACATTCCGTTCATGCTCGGCTATGGCACTACTGATCAGAGCAGCGCGTCCATTCCCGCCTACTCCAACTTGGTGTTCGACCTGCGAATGGTGGACATTAAGCGATAGGGCAACAACGCTTTGGCGATGAGGCAACTGTTCGGCAAGAAGATTTCCGACGCGCTTCTGGAGAAGCTGCGTGCGGGCGATGCGCTCACCAGTGGTGAGAAGATGAACCTCATCGTGCAGTTGAGCATCCCGTCTATCCTCGCGCAGGTGACGACGGTGCTGATGTTCTATATTGATGCGTCCATGGTGGGCAGCCTGGGCGCGGAGGCTTCGGCCTCAATCGGCCTCGTGGAGCCGGCAACGTGGCTCTTTGGCTCGCTCGTGGGTGCTGTGTCGATGGGCTTTTCCGTGCAGGCGGCCCACTTCATCGGCGCAAACGACTTTGCCAAGGCACGTTCCGTGATGCGCCACGGCTATGTGTTCGGCCTCGCGGTGAGCCTTTTGCTCATGCTGGTGGCCGCCCTCATAGCCTTTCCCTTGCCCCGCTGGCTTGGCGGGGGCATCGACATCCGTCACGGAGCATCGATGTACTTCCTCATTTTCTCGTTTGCCGTTCCCGTTCATTTGATTGAGAACTTCTCGGCAGCCATGCTCAAGGTGAGCGGCGATGTGCGCAAGCCCAGTGCCATAGCCGTGGCCATGTGCTTTTTCGATGTTTTTTTCAACTTCTTCTTCATCTATCCCACCCGCACCGTATCGCTGCTGGGCCACGATGTCACCGTCTGGGGGCTTGGCCTTGGCGTGGAAGGTGCCGCGCTGGGCACGCTGATGGCCTTCGTGGTGGCTGCCGTGCCCCTCTTTTACTTTGCCGTCTTCCGCAGCAAGATTCTCGCTTGGCGGCAAGACACCGAGCCTTTCCGTTGGGTTTGGGACTATATCCGCCACGCCGTGGGGCTTGGCGCGCCCATGGGCTTGCAGTATCTTCTCATGAACGGTGCGCAGCTGGTGTCGACAATGATAGTCGCGCCGCTTGGCAACTTTGCCATCGCCGCCCACTCCTTCGCCGTCACGGCCGAGAGTCTCTGCTATATGCCGGGCTATGGCGTGGGCGATGCGGCCACAACGCTGGTGGGGCAGAGCGTGGGGGCGCGCCGTGCCGACCTTTGCCGCTCGTTTGCCAAGATGGCCATTGCCACAGGCATGGCCGTAATGGCCTTGATGGGCGTTGTGATGTATGTCTTCGCGCCCGAGATGATAGGACTGCTCACCCCCGTGCCGCAGATTCGCGCCCTCGGCACGGAGGTGCTGCGCATTGAGGCCTTTGCCGAGCCGTTCTTTGCCGCCGCCATCGTGTCTTACAGTGTCTGCATAGGCGCGGGCGACACGCTCCGTCCGTCGATTATCAACCTTGGTTCCATGTGGCTCGTGCGCCTCACGCTGGCCGCCTTGCTGGCTCCCCGCTACGGCTTGCAGGGCGTATGGATGGCCATGGCCGTGGAACTGACCGTCAGGGGCGTGCTCTTCCTCGTGCGCATAGCGCGGGGCAAGTGGCTCAAATTCGCTTGACGGGCATTTTTATACCTAACATGCTAAAACGCTAACGACCCATTTGTTATGGAAGAACTGATTATCAACAGAATTTCTCGTGTGCCCAGCCGGGCGCATCTTGTGCCCACCGCGCTCGATGTGGCCGACATTCCCTTCACGCCCATCGGCTGTGCCAACTGGCAGGGACAGTATCCTTACAAGCCGGAAGTGAAGTTTCGCATGGCCTATGCCGACGACTCGCTGCTGCTCCACTACGTGGTGACCGAGGCCAGCGTGGCTGCAGTGGCTTCGGCCGATGGTGGCCGCGTGTGGGAAGACAGTTGTTGCGAGTTTTTCTCGCAACCGTTCGACGACGGGCTTTATTACAATATGGAGTGCAACGCCGCCGGCAAGCTGCTCATTGCGTGCGGCGGAGGGCGCGAGGGACGCGAGGCCGCCACGGCATCGGTCTACAATCAGGTGAAGCGGTGGTCGGAACTGGGGCGTGCCGCCTTTCCCGAGCGCATGGGAAAGGTGACGTGGCAGCTCGCGCTCATCATCCCTTACGGCGTGTGGTTCAAGCACCACATCCGCAACGTGCACGGAATGAATATGCGGGCCAACTTCTACAAGTGCGGCGACAAGCTCAGCAAGCCCCACTTCCTCTCGTGGAATCCCGTTGGCGCGCCGCGCCCTGACTTCCATCGCCCCGAGTTTTTCGGCAAGATACATTTTCGGTAGCCCTGCATCCGGCAGTCCGCCGCCCCGTCTGCGCGCCTCTTCGTGAGGCCATTTTGCGGGGGGTGATGCCCGATGCGTATGCTCCATTTGGGCAATAGCAGCGCGCCGCAAAAGCCCGTGCCGTGGCTGTGCGCGCAAGACGTATGCTTTTGCCCTGCGAAA
>CAZASQ010000017.1:35446-38507 GCA_964487905.1 uncultured Prevotella sp.
CTGCGAAAGGTATGGTTTCGCGTTCCAAAAGGTATGGTTTTGCCGGACCGCGTTTTGTGGGTGGGTGGCAGCGGGGCTGATTGTGCCCCGCGAGCGCGCCTTTTTGGGGTGTGTATGGCCTTGTCTGCCGCCACAGGAAGCCCCTGTTAGCAATTATTTAATTTTGGGCAAAAGTGAGGAAATAAAAGATAAAAACATAGCTTTTAGTCACGAAAACAAACCCGCCGTTCGGCCTTTTGCAACGAAAAGTTTGGAAAACAGTCCGCGGCGGGCGTGGGCGGCTTTCCCGAAGGATAAAAAAAACTCTGAAATCGTTTGGCGGAATGGATTAATTTCTCTACTTTTGCCAACGAAATAATTAACGAAACCATAACAACTTAAACATTCAAGATTACTATGGAAGTTGAGAAAATCATGAAAGACCTGGAGCAAAAGCATCCAGGTGAGAAGGAGTTCTTGCAGGCCGTACACGAGGTTCTGCTCTCTATCGTCGACATTTACAACCAGCACCCCGAGTTCGAGAAGGCTCGCATCATCGAGCGCATGGTTGAGCCGGAGCGTGTGATCATGTTCCGCGTGCCTTGGGTAGACGATAAGGGCGAGGTTCAGGTGAACATCGGCTATCGCGTGCAGTTCAACAGCGCAATTGGCCCGTACAAAGGCGGTCTGCGCTTCCACGGCGCCGTGAAGCTCGACACGCTGAAGTTCCTCGGCTTCGAGCAGACGTTCAAGAACGCTCTCACCACGCTGCCGATGGGCGGTGGCAAGGGTGGCTCTGACTTCTCTCCGCGCGGCAAGAGCGACGCTGAGATCATGCGTTTCTGCCAGGCCTTCATGAGCGAGCTCTACAAGTATATTGGCCCGGATGTGGACATCCCCGCTGGTGACGTAGGCGTTGGTGGCCGTGAGATCGGCTTCCTCTTCGGCCAGTACAAGAAGCTCACCAGCCAGTTCCATGGCGCTACCCTCACGGGTAAGGGCTTTGAGTTCGGCGGCTCTATCCTCCGTCCGGAGGCTACCGGCTTCGGTGCTCTCTACTTCGTTGAGCACATGCTGAAGACCCGCAACATCGACATCAAGGGCAAGACTGTCGCTATCTCTGGCTTCGGCAACGTGGCTTGGGGTGCTGCCAAGAAGGCCACTGAGCTGGGCGCAAAGGTTGTGACCCTCTCTGGTCCTGACGGCTACATCTACGATCCGGCTGGCTTGGACGAGGAGAAGATCAACTACATGCTCGAGCTCCGCAACAGCGGCAACGACGTGTGCGCTCCTTACGCTGACAAGTTCGCTGGCTCTACGTTCTACGCAGGCAAGAAGCCTTGGGAGGCTGAGGCAGAGATCTACATGACTTGCGCTATCCAGAACGAGCTGAACGGTGATGACGCTGAGAAGATCTTGGCTCGCAAGCCGATCTGCGTTGTTGAGGTCAGCAACATGGGTTGCACGGCTGAGGCTGTTGAGAAGTTTGTTGCTGCTAAGCAGCTCTTCGCTCCGGGCAAGGCTGTGAACGCTGGTGGTGTGGCTACTTCTGGTCTTGAGATGACTCAGAACTCTATCCGTCTCCACTGGAGTGCTCAGGAGGTTGATGAGAAGTTGCACTACATCATGGCTTCCATCCACGAGCAGTGTGTTAAGTACGGTACTCAGGCTGATGGCTACATCGACTACGTGAAGGGCGCTAACATCGCCGGCTTCATGAAGGTGGCCAAGGCTATGCTCGATCAGGGTGTCGTCTAATACCGAAATTTAAGAGAACATTCAATACACAGGGAAAGGAAGAGTCCGAAAGGATTCTTCCTTTTTCTTTTATGCCTTCTCTCCTTATATTAATAATGGCCTTCGTCTTGCCAGCGGAGGTGCTGTGTTTTCCGCCGGAAGTCTTTTCCTTTATATTAATAACAGCCTTTGTCATCGTTTAGCCGTGTTTTTGTCTCTGCTTTCTTTCATGGTTTCTTCTTTTTAATCATGCCCTGTCTGCTCCAAGGATAGGGGAAAAACTTGTGTTGGTTCTGTGTATTGTGGATTTTTGATTGGTTTTTCTTGCTTTTTGTGTCAAATATTGCTTTGTGCTCTTAAAGTATGTTTCAAGATGTCGCGCTTTGGGATAATCTCCGTAACTTTGCAAAATGAAGCAATCTATTCATCAAGCAATGCTTGTTGTTGGTCTCTTGGTTTTCTTTTTGTCCTTTGGTCTCGTGGAGATGCCGGCGCAAAATGTGAAGAGCGGGAAGGCCACTTACTACAGTAGCAAGTTGTTTGGCAGGCGGATGAGCAACGGCGAACGCTATCATCCCGACAGTATGACGTGCGCTCACCGCACATTGCCTTTCGGTACGCGCGTGTTGGTGACCAATCCGCGCAATGGGAAGCAAGTTGTGGTGCGTGTTACCGACCGTGGCCCGTTTGCCCGTGGACGTGTCATCGACCTTTCTTACGGTGCGGCCCGCGAGTTGGGTTTCCTTTCGGCTGGTGTAGCCTATATGCGGCTGGAGGTAGTGTCCGATGAGTTTGCCATTCCGATGCAGAAACGGGAGGGGGAAGTGCTCAAAAGGCCGGTTGTGGAGTATGGTATGGTGGGCGTGGGCTACGAGTTCATGCCCGAATGGCGCAATGTTGACGACAAGCCGCGTGCTGTTCCGCGCAAGGTGCGTGTCACTACCGACAAGCATGAGATTAAGAAGCGAATGGAGGAGCATAAGGCGCGGCACGCGCAACCTGCACCCAAGGCGGTGGAGGAGAAGCCCAAGGAAGAGAACAAATGGAAATCTTTCTTCCAGAAGCTCAAGGGCGACCAGTCGGCAACGAGTCAGCAGCAGGAGAAACGTCCATGATGGGGCGCGTTGCGTGCGCTTGTGGCTTTTGGAAGTTTCTTTTTGGGCAGTTTGTAAGGGATTTAGGCGTATGCAACTCGGAGGTTGTAATTCTCGGAATATCCTTTCTTGGAGGATGTAATCACGCGAAAGGCGGAAGAACACTTGGCATTTTGCCTCTGTTCTTCCGCCTTTCGTCTTTGTGGGGTGCCCGTCTCTTCTGCCGTTATGTCCTTTGCGGTAATCGCAGG
>CAZASQ010000017.1:38607-51781 GCA_964487905.1 uncultured Prevotella sp.
GGTAATCGCAGGGCGTTGCTTGGCTGATGCAGGAAGTTGTGGGCGTGCTTGTAATGTTCCTCATGCGCTTACCGCAGAGTGTTGATGGTCAGTTCATACACCTTGCAGATGCTCTTGTTGTCTTGCAGCAGGGTGAGCGCGAAGCGTGCGTTGCCTTCCCGTAGCTTCTTTCCGCCCTTCACGGTGGCCGTGTATCGGATGCCTCGACCGGGTGCAATGCTCTCCACCATGACGCTTGGGCTGATGAGAATGTGCTCGCTGGCATTGGCTTCTGTCACCGATGGTGTCACGTTGTAGAGCGTTTGGCTGCCACGGTTCATGATTTCGAATACCACTTTGGCCATTTCCCCACGCGAAAGGCATCCGTCTTGGTTGTCATCGATGAAGCGCACGTTGCGTATTTCCACGTTTGGGATGTCGTAAAGGGACGATGCGGCCACCTCCACAGTCGATTTCATGATGCCTTGGTCGCAGGATTGAGCCATGTCGTTGTAGTTTTCGCCATCGTCCGCTTCGAAATCATATAGTCTGTCGTCTCCCGAGTTGGAGCCATCGAAGCCGCTTGGGTTGTCATCGGCGGCGTATTGGCTGGCTTGTCGCGCCTTTTGGCTTTGCACGCGAGTATAATGCTCATGCACGTCTTGCGCTTCAGCCTTGTCAACGGCGTTGCCGATGGAAGCCCCGACCGCCGCGCCGCCCACCATTCCCACGATGGTTCCAATGTCAGACCCGCGCGGCCCTCCCGAGATACCTCCGATGGCACTGCCCAGGATAGTCCCCAATTGGGCACCCACATAGGTGCCTGTCCCCGTGTTCGTGCTGCATCCCGCAAGTAACAGGGCTGAGCACGTCAAGTATAAAATGCTCTTTTTCATCTTGTTGTTGTATTATCCAATATGCAAAGGTATGGTACTATCGGCAGAACTTTCGTGTGAATCCCCTAAAACAACGTAGTGGAATCCCTATTCCTTCCCGTTTCGGATACCAATGGGACAGAAAGAAAGGGATGCGCGAGACAGTTCGGCACCCCTTTTGCTTTTGTTTCATCCCTTATTGCCGCCTCTCCTGCTGCCTGGTGACGGAGTTCTGCGCTTCTATTGCTTCTCTTCCATCCAATACAGTCACCGAGGTGAGCAACGGTGCGGGAATGTATTGCGGTTTTATTGCTTCTCTTCCAACTCGTTGATGAATTCCCGGCGGAAGAGCCGGAACAGTCTGATGTTCTCCTTTCTGTCCTCCTCGTCAAGCGTCCAAATGTTTTCCGACCCATCGTTGTGTGCTTGCAGCCTACGTACGCAGCGCGCTATCTTCCGCTTGTTGTTGCGTGCTTGAAGCTGGTCGCCGGGTATTGAGGCTTCCTTTTTATAAGAAAGCGTGCGCAGTCTGCGCATCAATGCACAGAAGTTGTCGTATATCAGTGCCTTGCGCATCATCTCTTGCGGGTCTGCGGTGGCCTCGCCAATGCCCAGCATCTCGCCAAGGTGCTCGTAGCTCCAGTCGTCCTCGGTCATCCAGAACCACTGGAAGTGGAGCGCGTCCTCCAAGCTCATCAGTGTGCGGGGCAGTTCTGCGCGCTCTTCCTCGTTGTTTTCTTCGTAGCATTTGAACGCGTGGCGTGCCAAGGCCACAGGTTCGCACTCCGGCAAGTCCTCCTCTGCGTGCTCTACTCCCTTGATGGTGATGTGCCACCGCTGGTCGTGATACTTCACCAGCACATCATCGCCCCGCATCATCAGCGTGCTCAGACTTCCTTTCGATGGTATCGCGCCCACTTCGGCCAGTCCGTCCTTGTGGTCGCGCAGGGTCAGCAGCCCGTCATCGTGCCAGATGCAGAGCAGGTTGCGATGGCTTCCGTTGATGGAGAGCGTGAATCGGTCGTCTTCGGGTGTTCCCATGAATCGGTATCGGTATGTTTTCAGGTCATCGCGGTTGATGGCCACCTCTCCCGATTGTATTTTCTCATCGCCGTTGAGCAGCTGAAATCCTCTTGCCGGCAGACGCAGTGATAGCGTGAAAGGCTCGCCCTCGTCTGGCGTGAGATGCAGCGCAACGGTCTGCTCATTGTCGAATCGGCTTTTGAGCAGGCGTATCCCATCTTCGGTTTGCTCGCCCTGCGGCACTTCCACGCTGCCATATGGCCACTTGAAGCAGAAGGTTACGGATGCCGTATCCTCGCCAATTTTTCTCACAAAACTGTTCGGACTCACTCCCAGATGAATGGCGGGGCAGGGACGGGTGTCGCCTTGGTCGCCCAGCACCTCCACGAGGATGCGCCCCAGCATGGGGTCGTCTTCCCAGTCGTCGCTTCCCTGACGTGCGAATACGGCAAATGTGAGCCTCGACTGCTCACGTGTGCCATCGGGGTGGCATAGCCAGTAGGTGGTGTCTTCGGGCACAAGGACGGTCTCCACCAAGTATGGGCAGAGGCTTTTAGTGCCGGGTTCAATCTCCGTCCAGGAACTTTGGAGTTCCATATTCTCTTGTTCGTTCATTCTTTCAAGCTGCTTTTGTTGTTCCTTGGTGCGCCGTTTTGCGCTAAGGGTTTGCAAAGTTACAAAAAATAGTTGACACAGTGGGAGGCGTGGGGGCTAATTTTGGAATGCTTGTGCGCGCTGTTTCTTCCGTGCCGGCGCAGTTGTCATGCCATTGTTTTTCGCTCATTAAGAAGCGTTTGTAAGTAAAACGTTCGTATAGGTCGAACTTATTCCTTACCTTTGCAGTTGCAAAAACCATGCCTTTTGGCCGTGTGTGGCTGTTGAGGCATTCCTTTGTAAACAATAGATATAAAAGGATAAAGATGAAAAAGAAAAGTGTTTTATGGTTGGCATCGCTCACCTTGATGCTGGGCACTGCCATTCCGGCTACGGCCATCGACCGTCAGTCGCTTGCCGCCTACGCCGCTTCGCTGCGTGGAAAGAAGAAGGCCGAGCTGAAAGCCGCTCTTGAGCCATTGTTGAAGCCCAAAAAGGTGCTGAGCTATGGCGGTCGTGGCGAGGGATACACGTGGTATGGATTCTATGATACCGACCGCGACCCGGCCACGGACGAGTGCTACAACCGCTACAGCTCCAAGAAGTTCTACTTCAGCGGCCACGATGGCACGGCCATTTCGGGCATGAACATTGAGCATTCTTTCCCCAAGAGCTGGTGGGGAGGCGACAAGAACATGGCCTATAAGGACTTATACAATCTCTATCCCTCCGATGCTTCGGCCAATAGCGTGAAGAGCAACTACCCGATGGCTAAGGTTACGAACGTGGATGCCTCGAAAAGCGAGGAGGGCTACGACAAAATTGGCACGGGATATGTGGACGGCGTGTCGCGAAACTGCTGGGAACCGGGCGATGCCTTTAAGGGCGATTTTGCCAGAAGCTATATGTACATGGCCGTTTCCTACGCCAGCCTCACCTTTGTGAACACTGGCTTGCAGACAATGAGCAACGAAGACTATCCCGGACTGAAGGCTTGGGCATCGGAACTCTACATCACGTGGGGCACCGGCGACCGTGTGAGCGAGCTGGAGCGCGCCCGCAACAATGCCGTGGCCAACATACAGGGCAGCCGCAATCTCTTTGTGGACTATCCTTACTTGGCAGAATACGTCTGGGGCGACAGTGTTGACGTGGCTTTCGATCCTTCCACATCGCTGAGTACGGCCTCGGATGACGGTCGCTACATGGGAGTGACGGACGAGCCGGACACGCCTTCTGCCGACCTTATTCACTTTGTGAAGGCCGAAACCGTTGCTGCCGGCGGACAATATCTTGTCGTGGCTTCCAGCGGCGGTACGCTTCACGCCATGTCGCCGCTTGGCGAGACGCAGACTTATGGCTATCCGCAGTCTGTCGGTGTGACGGCCGTCGACGATACCATCTCCTTGGCCACCGAAGAGCAGGTGTTCACGCTTCAGGAGACCGCTGGTGGCTATTTCATTGTCGATGGGCTGGGGCGCTATCTCTATCATGAGGGCACTTACAAGACGCTCAGCGTCACCACCAGCGAGCAGCTTGCGGCAGTGTGGACGCTGACTCCGAACGCCGATGGCACGTTTGGCATCGATGCGGGCGATGGCTACAGCATTCAGTATTCCAGCCAATACGGCACCTTTGGTTGCTACAATACGAGCCAAAACATTGTGCCGATGCTTTTCGTGCGCGCAGAGAAGGGCACGTCAACGGCCATTTTTGATGTCAAACCCTTAGTGCGCCCCGCCTCGCAGCCCGTCTACACGTTGCAGGGGCAGTATGTCGGCCAAAGCACGGGGCAGCTTCCATCGGGCATTTATGTGCGTGGGGGCAAGAAGTTTGTCGTGAAGTAGTTTTCCGCTTCCCCTTTGTCTTGCGGCATGAAGGGGCTGGCAAGGCAGTGAGGTGGGGCGGTTTGAATAGCGTGTGACGCAAGTCCGCAACCGTTTGGGCAGAATAGCCCTGTCGGTTGCGGACTTTTTTGTGTGGGTAAGGTGCTTGGGGGAGGAAAGTTTAAGGCACAAAAAAAGGACTACCGCTGTAGTCCAACCTTTGTTAACCTTAAATCTAATACTATGAAAAACACGTAACAAAGGTAGTAAACTTGTTCTTTATAAACAAGAAAATAATGTAAAAAAGTTTATTAAACGTATTATTCTTGATTTAAATCAAGAATAATACCACTTTGTAGTGGTGCTTTTCCTTTGCGTTGGTATGGCGGATGCCTGCTTGCAAGGACAGAAGGCATGGCTGTGTGTTCTTCTTTGCAGACGGTAGGGGGAGAGCAGACTTTGCGAAACGTTACGTTTTGCCGCCTGAAAGGTTACCTTTTGGCATGCGAAACCATACCTTTTGCAGACCAAAAGGTAACCTTTCGCAAACTCGGAAATGATGTCTTGCCGCAGGTTGTTTTTTCTGTGGGCTTCCCAAACCTTTTGTCGCGTTTGAAGGAAGAGGGAGATTGGCTGGCCGAAGGCGTGCTGACGGTGGGGCGATGGTGTGTTTTGATGGATATAAAACGACAACCGCGGCCTCCCGAAGAAAGCCGCGGTTGATGCGTTTTTTTTGTGAGAACAGTCAGCCGGTGGGGCGGGGCAGGGGGGCTGCTTTGCCCTCTTGCGCGCCTCGGCGACTGCTTTCTTACAGGTGAAGGTCGTGTCCCATGCGGTCGCGCTTCGTCTTCAAGTAGCGGTAGTCGTACTCCGTGGGCGGCACCTCGATGGCCACGTTCTCCACAATCTCCAGTCCGTATGCCTCCAGGCCTACGCGCTTCTTGGGGTTGTTGGTCATCAGGCGCATCTTGTGTACTCCGAGGTGGCGCAGCATCTGCGCTCCGCAGCCGTAGTCGCGTTCATCGGGCTTGAAGCCGAGGTGGGTATTGGCGTCCACGGTGTCAAGTCCTTGTTCTTGTTGCAGCTTGTAGGCGGCTATTTTGTTCATCAGTCCGATGCCGCGGCCCTCCTGCTGCATATAGATAAGTACGCCCTTGCCCTCTTTCTCAATCATTTCCATGGCCTTGTGGAGCTGCTCTCCGCAGTCGCAGCGGCGCGAGGAGAGGATGTCGCCTGTGGCGCAGGAAGAGTGAACGCGCACGAGGATAGGCTCTTCGGGCTTCCATGTGCCCTTGATGAGTGCCATGTGCTCCATTCCGTTGCTTGTCTGGCGGAACGGAATGAGGTGGAAGTCGCCGTATTTTGTGGGCAGTTCCACTTTCTCTCCCACCTCTATGAGGCTTTCGCGCTTCAGTCGGTAGGCTATCATGTCCTGTATGGAGATGATTTTGATTCCCCATTCCTTCGACTTCTCCATCAGTTCTGGAAGCCGTGCCATCGTTCCGTCCTCGTTCATGATTTCCATCAGTGCTGCGGCGGGGTAGAGTCCGGTCAGCTTGCACAGGTCGATGGAGGCCTCGGTGTGGCCGCTACGGCGCAGCACGCCATTGTCCTGGGCGTATAGCGGGTTGATGTGGCCGGGGCGTCCGAACGTCTTTGGCGTGGAGGCGGGGTCGGCCAGGGCGCGGATGGTGGCCGCGCGGTCGTGTGCCGACACACCGGTGGAGCAGCCTTCGAGCTTGTCGATGGTGACGGTGAATGGCGTTCCGAGCACCGAGGTGTTCTCCTGCACTTGGTGCTGGAGGTCAAGCTCGCTGCAACGGCTTAGGGTGATGGGTGCGCAAAGTACGCCGCGGGCGTTCTTGAGCATGAAGTTGACTTTCTCCGGGGTGATGGTCTCGGCCGCCGTGATGAGGTCTCCCTCGTTCTCACGGTCTTCATCGTCAACCACAATCACGAATTTGCCTTCTTTGAAGTCTTTCAGGGCATCTTCGATACTGCTGAGTTTGAATTCTTCCATTATGCGTTTCTGTTGTTTTCTGTTTTAATTTATGATGGTATTGTTGTTGATGCGTTGTCCTTGGAGGTCATCTTCTCCACCTCGCCTGTAATCATGTCGTTGGCCGTTCGGATGGCCTGCAGGTCGCGGTAGAGGCGAAGCCGGAAGCCCCACATGCGGCAATAGAGGAACAGACCTGCGGGTATGATGATGGCCGCAAGCACGTTCTGCCACCTCCTGTCGAAAGGACGCGTGTGTGCTTTCACTGCCAGCACGGGGTAGCGGTTGAGGGCGGAGAGGATCACACGGTTGCGGGTGTTGCCCAAGTCTTCGATTACGCGCTCCAGATCTTCGCTGATGGCCTCTATCTCGTGGTCGGGGCGATACTGGAAGAACACTTTGATGAAGTTGGGGGGCGACTTGAGGTTGTGGTGGGCGGCATAGGCGGCTATCCGCGTGCTCATGCCGCGCAGTGTTTCCGCATCGCCCGTGTAGTCGGGAGTGTGTATGATGACCTCCTTGCTGCCGATGTGGCGGTGAATGCGCAGTCCAAGTAGGCGCATGAAGAAGAGGCGGTAGGCATCGATGTTGAACACCGCCGAGTCTTTGTTGGCCTTGTAGGTGATGAAGATGGCCGTCGGGATGAGCACGGCGGGCGACAGTCCCTTGCCAAACCATATTGCCCACGAGCCTTGGCGCGCCATTCGGTAGCCGGTGTTGTCGAGAATGTAGAAGATGATGTAGACCACGACGGCCACAATGATAGGCACGCCGAGGCCACCCTTGCGGATAATTGCGCCCAAGGGTGCTCCGATGAAGAAGAAAATGATGCAGACGAGCGACAGTGTGAACTTGTTGATGTACTCAATCTCGTGTTGCCGGATGTTCTTGTCGGCATCGCTTGTAATCATGCTCTTGAACTGCAGGTCACTCAGCTGAGTTTGCACGGTGCTCAAAGCCCTGTCCACGACCGCGCGCCGCGCATCGGGTTGCAGTCTGGCATAAAGGGTGTCGATGTTCGTGGTCTCCTCTGCGGCCTTCGCCCGTGCCTGTTTCGTCTGGTTTGGACCGAGCGGCTTGGCGGCGTAGTAGAAGTTGCGCGCGTCGTTGTAGTACATTCGGCCAATGCTGTCGTAAGACTGGTTGAGCGAATCGATGTCGGCCTTGATTTGCCGGAGGCTCTTGGTGCGTGCGTTTCCTGCAATTCCGGCGGCCTCGGTGAGGTTGAAGTCGCCGTCGAAGTCCATGATGAGCCGCTTGTGTACGAATGTCTCGCGGCGATAGGGCACGGACGCGCTGCCCGAAAGTTCCTCGGAGCGCATGTTCTCAAACCATTCGCCGCTGTAGAGGTTCATGATGAGGTGCTTTTTCTCTGCCGTGGACTGCAACATGCCCGAGTCGGCAAGGATAATGGCCTGGTCCTCGTAGCTGCTGGTCATGCGGTAGATCATGATGTTGTAGAGTTTGCCCGTCTTCATGTCCTTCTTGCCCACGTAGATGTTGGTTTGCGGGATACCATCGTAGAACACTCCCTCCGGTATTTCCAGCTCCGGGCTTTTCTGCTTCATCGACAGCATGAGCTGCGAGAGCTTGAGTTGGGCATGGGGGGCTATGTCGTTCTGGAAGTAGAAGGACACAAAGGCGATGAGAACGCTGACCACGATAAGTCCGCGCATTGACTGCAGCAGGGAGATACCTGCGGCTTTGATGGCCGTAAGCTCGCTGCTCTCGCCCAAGTTGCCGAAGGTGATGAGCGAGCTAAGCAGGATGGCGAGCGGCAGAGCCTGCGGCACCATGATGAGGGCCATGTACCAGAAGAACTGCCCCAAGACATCCATCGACAAGCCTTTGCCTATCAGCTCGTCGACAAATCGCCACAGGAACTGCATCATCAGCACGAAGAGGCTGATGAAGAACGTTCCAGCGAACAATTGCCCGAACTGCCGGGCTATGAACAAGTCTAATTTCTTGATCCGAAACATAATTGTCAGCGCGTTGCGCATGCCCTTTGGTGGGCTTTGCGTAGGCCGTGCCCCGTGGGGCAGGCACATTGGAAAGTGCAAAATTACGAAATTTATTCGATGTGTGCGAACGAAATCAGCCACATTTTTAAGACGCTGAATAAATAAGGAGTAAATGCCCGCAGGGCGGGGTGGCTGCTTGCACCTTCCGTGATGCGTCTCTTTCGCGGTCCCAAGGCAGCCCCCATGTGCGAAACCATACCTTTTGGGCTGCAATACGTATGGTTTCGCACGGCAAAAGGTATGGTTTTGCGGGGCAAAACGTATGGTATTGTTTGGCTTGGTTATAACTCCTTTGAGAGCGTGCTTGTTCCTAATGTCGTGTGGCAGTGGATGGTTAGGATGGGCAAAGGGTGAATATGCGTTGGATTTTGCTATATGAACGTAAGAAAATGAAGATCAAATTTCCTTAAACCCTTGCGCTTTTTCAGTACCTTTGCAGGGCGTTTCCCCAATGGGCGTTGCCTTGCTCGCAGAACGCAGTAGTGGTTTGCGGGAGGCATGGTGAGGCCATGGGGGTTAAGGCTTGCCCAGTAGCACGTTAGGCGGTTTTGCAATGCGCTGCTGGTGGTCTCTTCGGGGAAGTATTGGTGGGCGGATGATGACCATCCCCTTTGTCCGCGCCATTGGTATATAAACTGTTAGGTATTTCACATTATTTTAATGTAAGCGCAGGAAGTGGGGTGGCCTGCAAGAACAAAAACATGATGAAGTCTATTATTACAAAAACGGCCATTGTTGCAATGGCACTCTTGGCGTTCGTGGCGTGTGGCGATGATGATGTCGTACAGGATGTAGAGGTTGTTGTGCCGGGTGGCTCCACGGGCGATGTGGAGGGACAGATGACCCAAGCCCCGGCGCGCGTTGGCTGGTCGGGAAGCGAGAGCAACGGCGTGTGCTACTATATGTTCTCAGGTGAAGAGGCGTATGATGCGAAAGCCAGTCTGCTGGCTCGTGTTGATGACTTTGACGATGAGGACGATGAGGATGATGACGATGAGGATTTCGACTGCAAGGTGTTCTGCTCGTTCTCTTTGGCGAATGGCAGCGTAAACGCGGGCAGCGGAAAAGCCAGGCTGTGTTTCTCGTTCAGCAATGAGGGCATTGCCGCGGAGGCTTATGAAAGTTTGCGCAGCGGGGCGTTTGACGATGACGAGGAGGGACTCGGCATTGACTCGGTGGCTATTTATGCCATCACGGGCGGCGTGCGCCGCACGGGCAATACCGTGTGGTATGCGCTGGACAACTTGAACGGCTTGAGCGTGCGCGAACTGAAAGCCTGCATGAGCGTTTGGGAGCCTTTGATGTACCATGGAATGTCGGGCTTCATGATGAATGCCATTAACAACATTGTCGGGCTGAATATGCTTGATATCGAAACTCCTGTCTTTGGTTCTTGGAGTAGTAACGGCAGCTATGTGAGCAATGCGTTTGCCAATGAGCCGACACTTACGGAGGGCTATTGGGAGGGTTATAACAAGATGACCATCGCTCCCGTTGACACGCTTCAGAATCATGGCTATGAGATGGTGCTTGAGTGTAAGTCGCAGGAAGTGGCTCAAAATACTTACAACGCTTTTACTCATTCCACAATTTATGGGGTTAGCTTCCAGGCGGTTTCGATCTTAGGCAAGAGGGTTTCCTTGACCGTTGTGGGCAAAGACTACTCGGAGGCTGTTGTGCGCAACTGCGTGAAGTTCATGGATATTACCGTCAATATGCCGTTTGTCTTGCAGCTCGCCACTTGGGTGGAGTGATGAGCGGCGTGCCGCGCACCCTTGGCGTGGCTTGAGATTTCCTCCCTGCGTCCTCTTCCTTAGTGATGGGGGCGCGGGGGGCAAAAGAATACGAATATACCCTTAGCATAAACGCTTGCAGGGGCAGGCGAGAAGAAATAACGAAAAAAACACAAAGAAAATGAGACAGAAAATGATGTTGGCCATGGCGGCTTTGCTGATGGCCGTGAGTGGAACGGCGCAGGGGCAGGGAGCCAAGTCGCTGGATCGCGGAGTGTTCAATCATTTGGGTGTGAATGTAGGCGTAGGCCTTGAGGGCATCAGCGTTGGCGTGGCCACTCCGCTCACCAAGTATTTGGAGATGGAGGCAGGTGTGGACATTGTACCCAGTGTGTTTGAACTGAACGGCGACCTTGATGTGCCATCGCAGAATATTCGGGTGACGAGCCAGGGCATGGCAGACTATATCACCACTCCCGATCTCACGGTTGATGCCAAGGGGAAATTCTCCCGGACGATGTTCCACGTGAAGGCCAATGTCTATCCTTTCGGCGGTGAGAGCAGTTTCTTTGTGGCCGCAGGTTTCTCGTTTGGAGGTCGCAAGTTGGCCAAACTGTCGGGGCACAGTGAAGACTTGAGGAGATTTGCCGACCAGTATCCGGAGTATCGCCAGCAGATTCTGAATGAGGTGAAGGCGGAACTGGCCGATTACGACATCAGCTTCAACGACGATTTCTCCATTGAGGGCGATGTGCGCTGCAACGGTTTCCGCCCTTATGTGGGTCTGGGCTTCGGTCGTCTCGTGCCCAAGCATCGTCTGGGCTTCCGCATGGAGGTGGGATGCCAGTTCATGGGCAAGATGAAGGTGTATCAGAACGGCCAGCAGCTTGATGTGAGGCAGATTGTGGAGGATGCCGAGATGGACGATGACATCTCTAAGTTCATTGACAACTGGAAGTGGTATCCTTGCTTGAAGTTTTCTCTGACGGGAAGAATACTTTAATATAAGGTAAGTTTTGGAGTATTTAGGCAAGTAGTGAGATAAGTTAGGCAGTCATTTGGGCTGCGCTTTTGAAGCCCTTTGTGCCAGTAGGTGCAAAGGGCTTCTCGCGTGGTTGTGGCGTGGAAGTTTTTTCTTGTGTGGCTTTTTGCGAGAAAGAGGGTTGCGCGGTGCTTGGCGGAATGTTGCGCTTGGCATCGTGGTGTCTTATGAGTCGTTTGCGAAGTGTGTGTCGTGGGGGGGGTAGAGTGTGTGGCTTGCGAGTCTTTGCTTGCCAGTCTGTTGTGTGTGCGAGGTTGCGTGATGTTTGGGCTTAATTCGTCCAATGACGGGTGTGCCGCGTGGTCGGAAGGCAAAAAAAAGTCTAAACTGTTGGTCGGATGGAAAATAAGTGCTAACTTTGCACCCGCAAAAATGGTGCGTAGGCACCAAAGATGTTAAACATATCAATAAATTACAAAGCAAAAGCAATGATTATTGTACCGGTAAAAGACGGCGAGAACATTGAGAGAGCTCTCAAGAAGTTCAAGAGAAAGTTTGAAAGAACAGGTGTCACCAAGGAGCTGCGCGCGCGCCAGCAATTCGTTAAGCCTTCTGTGAAGAAGCGTTTGAAGATGGAGCACGCTATCTACGTGCAGAAGCTCCGCGACGCCGAGGAATAAAAAACTTCCGTCAAAATTTGGTAGTTCGGATTTTTTTCCATAACTTCGTAGCCGAAAGCTTAGTGTAAGAGCAAGGCGCGATGATGACGGACGATTTCCTGGGGTATCTGCGGCTGGAGCGCAACTATTCAGCCTCTACGGTGAAGAACTATAAAGAGGCGTTGGACAGTCTTGGCGGCTATTTCAAGAATGCGGATGGCTCACATACGTGGGGTACGATCGATTCCGACATTGTGCGCGGCTGGATGGAACGCTTGATGGATGAGGGGCTGAAGCCCTCCACGGTCAATGGGATGCTTAGCGGTGTCCGCTCGTTCTATCGTTGGGCATTGCGTTGCGGCCTTGTGAAGCACAATCCGGCTCATGGTCTGAGCGGACCTAAGCAGCGGCGACCGTTGCCGCACTTTGTTCGCGACAAAGACATGGACGGCATTCTTGACCCACAAAGATGGGGCGATGATTACGACAGTGTTCTCGCGCGTACATTATTAATAGTGTTCTACGAGACGGGCGTTCGCCTCTCAGAGTTGATAGGGCTGAATGATGAAGATGTCAGTCTGATTAACAACGAGGTCAAGGTGACGGGAAAGCGCAACAAGCAGCGCGTGATACCTTTTGGGGCGGGGATGGCTCAAGTTGTTGCCGCCTATAGGGAGAGGCGCGATGCGGAGGTTGCGGAGAAGCAGTCGGACGCGTTCTTTCTGAACAAGAGGGGAAAGCGCGTAAGCCGCGCGCAGGTGGATAAAGTTGTGAAGAGCAGTTTGTCGCTTGTGCCCACGCTTGGAAAGCGTTCGCCGCACGTGTTGCGGCATTCGTTTGCCACGGCAATGCTGAACCACGGAGCTGGACTTGAAAGTGTAAAGAAGCTGCTCGGACATGAGTCGCTCGCGACAACCGAGATTTATACTCATACAACGTTTGAGCAGTTGAAGAGAGTCTATAAGCACGCTCATCCAAGGGCGTAAGAAGAACCTTTAAAAACGGAGGTAATTATGGAGATCAAGATTCAGTCGATTCATTTCGACGCTACCGAGAAGTTGCAGTCATTCATTAATAAAAAGGTGGAGAAGCTGCAGAAGTCTTACGAGGACATTCAGAAAGTAGAGGTGCAATTGAAGGTTGAGAAGCCTGCCACCGCACTCAATAAGACCACAAGTCTGACGGTGACCGCGCCGGGCAACACGCTTTTTGTAGAGAAGACGTGCGACACTTTTGAGGAAGGAGTCGACTTGTGCTTGGATGCGATGAAGGTTCAACTCGCCAAGTTTAAGGAAAAACAAAGAAATTACTAAAAAAAGTCCTCTAAAATTTGGAGGAATGGAAAATAAGCCGTAACTTTGCAGCCGTTTTCCGACAAGAACGTCAGAACGAGCCGGCAACGGCTGCAAAGATATAAATGTCGGCACGGGTAGTTTCCAGAGTGGCCAAATGGGGCAGACTGTAAATCTGCTGCTTCTAG
>CAZASQ010000018.1:0-6282 GCA_964487905.1 uncultured Prevotella sp.
CAAGGCTTCACGAACAAAAGCATACGTTTTGGCCGATGAAACCATACCTTTCGCAAGGCAAAACCATACCTTTTGCGCGCCAAAACCATACGTATTGCGCCACAAGGTCTCAACGATTGCTGATCGACAAAGTTACGGAGTTTTTCCGAACCATGGGAATCATGGGCTAACTTTTTAATACTCAAGCAGAAAAAGGCCGTAAGAAGCGGCGGAACAAGCCCGCGCGCAGCGTTTGAAACAAACGGCTACATAAAAACATTCCGCTTGTCGGCAGCACAAGAATCGGCTTATGCTGACGGCAAGCGGAGGAATAAAGACGTAATGCCCCTACATCAAGACTTTACAAAATATAGTCTTTTGATATTCAACTCTTCGGCAAGCGCACGCGCTTCTTACGTCAGAACATAAAAAAATGGCCTTCCAAACATTCAGAGTGGCCAAGGCTGCCCTATGGGCGGGCCACTCTTGTTTATGCGCTCAGCACGCCGTTGTCATTGCGGAGCTGCCTCCGGGCTATCATCAAGGCAATGTTCTCCTCTATCACCTTCTCCATCTTCTGCCCCATGCGGGAGTATCCAAAGAGGTGGGTTACTTGCCGCTTGAGTTCCTGGTGCGGTATGGCAGCCTGTTGCTGCACGGCAAAGCGTATGCAGTTGCGAATCTCAACGGGCGGAATCTCGTCTATCTCGCGCCCGTTGGCCTTCCGGTATTTGTCCCAGTTGTTCAGCCGCGTGTCGGCCACCCAAAGCGTGGGTGGCTCGGTGGTGCCCTCGTAGTCGATGAAGAGGTCTTTTGCCGCATGACGCACCCATTCCGTGAAGCGGAGGGTGACGCGCGGCAGCCTCCACACTTGTGCCATGCGGCGCACAAGATAGTTGAGGCGCACGGGTTGCTCCACTCTGACAATCTCCCTCACGTCCATAGCGGCATAACGGCCGTGAAGCAGCAGTTTGTCTATGCTGCCTCCCCACTCCTGATGGTCGATGCTGGCCTGCTTGTAGGGCACAAGTGCGAGCGCGTCCTCGGGCGAAAGCACCTCATCGGCAGTGATGACGAACGCATCGGGGGCTTCCGTGGCCGGCTCTTCCTCCTTGCCCGCGCGCAACAGGGCTTCCGCGCCGCTGCCCTTGCCGCTTCGCAGCTGCTCAATGCTTTCCGCAAGCCGCCTGATGGCTTGCGTCTCGTCCACTATCCAGTCTACCGTCCACACGCGGAGGATGGTCCATCCCAAATGGCGGAGCATGCCCGGCTGACAGATTTCGCGGTCGCGGACGGTCTTGGTGGCATAATAGCCCGTGCCATCGCAGATAATGCCACACAGATAGCGTTGCTCATCATCGGGATCAACCACGGCCACATCCACTTTGAAGGCCGAACGCCCCACGCGGGTGTCGACACGATATCCCTTCTCGCGCAGTTTGGCGGCAACAGCATCAACCACGGAACGGCGGCGGGCTGTCTCCGACTGCCTTTGCAGCACAGACGCGTTGACGGCGAGGCGGCCCGTCTTGGCAAACTCCAAGAAACGCTTCAGCCCAACCACACCTGCGGCCTGCGTGCGGCGCAGGTCTATCATGTCCGGGTCTAAGGTAGAGAACACCAGCATCTCATAGCGGGCACGGCTCACGGCCACATTCAGTCTGCGCTCGCCGCCCTGATTGTTGAGCGGGCCGAAGTTCATGGACACCTTTCCGCGCTTGTCGGGACCGTATCCCACGCTGAACAGAATCACATCGCGCTCATCGCCCTGCACGTTTTCCAAGTTCTTGATGAAGATAGGCTCGTCGCCGTCATACGCAATCTTCTCCATCTTCGGGTTCTTCGACAGCTTTTCGGTCAGTATATCCTCGATAAGGTTCTGCTGCACTTTCGAGAACGAGACGACTCCGATAGACCGCCGGGGCATGGCGGGATTGTCAATACAGGCTTGCAGACGGCGTATCACCTCCTGACTGATGGCCTCGGCCTCGGCGCGGTTGCACCGTGAGTGGCCGTAGTCGTAAGTTCCGTCAACGGGAATGAAGTTCACGCGCGACAGGCGGTCGTCTACAGATGGGAAGGTGAAGAGCTTTCCATCGTAATACTGTCCGTTGCTGAACGCAATCAGCGACTCGTGGCGGCTCCGGTAGTGCCACGTGAGGTAATGGGAGGGCATGGACAACGTGATGCAATCATCAAGAATAGACTCCATATCATCGTTCTCGGCCTGCGAGTCATCGGTCTGCTGCATCTGGAAGAAGCTCGTGGGCGGCATCTGCTTGGGGTCTCCCACCACCACGAGGCTCTTTCCGCGGGCTATTGCGCCCACGGCCTCTGGCGTGGGCATCTGTGAGGCCTCATCGAAGATGACCAAATCGAAGGGCGGCTGGTCGAGATCGATGAACTGCGCCACACTCATCGGACTCATCAGCATACACGGACACAGACGGGGGAGCAGCGTGGGTATCTGATCGATAATGCGCCGTATGCTCGCACCGCGTCCGCCGCTGGCAATGTAACGCTTCAAGATGCCCAGCTCCGATGATTTGGCAGCCTCCATCTGCACCGATGGGATGGCGGAAGCGAGCTTGTAATAAAGTTCTTTCTGCGTCATCACCTCAAAGCGCGCCACCAGCTCACGGTATTTCTGAATCTCCTGCTCGAAAATCATGCCGTTGAAGAGCCGCAGATTGTCGTATTTGTCGATAATGCGGTAGGCCAATGCCCCATAGACACCTTTCATCAGGCCATCCGCCACCTCCGCCATCGTTTGCTCGGGGTGGTCCCAGATGTGCTCAATGATATTGTCAAGATGACGCTCGCGCAATGCTTGCTTGCGCAAACACCACTGCGTCCAGTTGCGCGCACTGTCAAGATGAGCCACCCACTGGCCGATATGGGTGGACAAGAACGACAAAGTGTAGTTGTCGGGATGGCAGTGCAGCCGTTCCAACGCTTCGAGTTGGCTCACCAGTTGCCGCATGCTCTCCACCTCATTGGGGCTGAACGGCAGCATCGGCTCCGTTGTATGGCGCGCCAAATCACAGCGGAAGCCATCGAGCGTCCCTATCAACGCCTCCACATCGCTCCCCGTTGCGTCCGCCCAACAAGTCCTCAGCCCCTGCAAAACCTTGCGTTTAGCCAGCGCGCGGGGCAAAACCCACTTGGCGCAAGCCGCCGTCCATTCGTCCCGCAAGCGATGATGGTCGAGCCGGAACACTCCCATCCCATAGCGATTGGCTATCTTTTCCTGCCTGTCGGCCATGTCCAGCAACCAGCGCACGCCATCCACGGTCTCCTCAACGGGAGTTTTGGTGGAGTCGTTGAAGCGTCCCACGGCATCCACCACGGTGCCAATGTGGGCAGCAATCGCCTCCATGGGCTGCCGCAGCTGCCGTTCCAGCGTGCTGGGCGCATCGGTGATGGTGAGCGCGCGCAGCGGATGGGTGGCCGGATGACCACTCACGGCAAACACAGTGTCGAGCGAGCGGATGTCGGCAGCGTCCTTTTCGAGCTGCTCACCAGTGATACCATTGATGTATTCCTCTCCCGGGTCGATGCGTTCGGTCGCCACCGCCTCATAGCGGGTAATGTAATCATAGAGCGAAAGGCCGGATGGCTGACGCTGATGCAGACGCTCCACATACTCGCCGATGCGCTTGCGCTCCTCGAACAGTTGTCTGCCAAGCTCCCGAAACTGCTGCGGCTCCTTGATTCGCGTCACTTCCAGTGCCTTTTGCAGCTGCTGCAGCAGATAGCCCTTCGTCATTTTGTTGGAGTGCATCTCCAAGCAGAACGGATTAATCTGAATCTGCCGCAGACGATTCTCCACCACTTGGAGCGCCGCCATCTTCTCTGCCACGAAGAGAACGCGCTTCCCTTGGTAGAGCGCATTGGCTATCATGTTGGTAATAGTTTGGCTCTTGCCCGTTCCGGGAGGCCCGTACAGGATGAAGCTGCGCCCCTCTCCTGCCGCAAGAATGGCTTCCATCTGCGACGAATCGGCCGGCAAGGGAACGGCATTGGCCTGCGGCTGCTCCCGTTGGTCGTAGCCGCGCACGTCGATGGGCTGCGACGGCGTGTCCATAACAAGCCGCTTCTCGATGAGGGAGCGTATAACGGCGTTGCGCCGCAGCTTGTCGCTGTTGCTGTGGACATCGTTCCACATGACAAACTTGGAGAAAGAGAAAAGCCCCAGCATACATTCCTCCACCACGTCCCACCTGCGCCGTTTCTTGATAGCGGCGCGCACACAGGTGAGCACACTGCGCACGTCGATACCTTTCTCATCGGCGGGAAGCGGATCAAGCCCGGAGATGTTGATTTCGTACTGCTGGCACAACATCTCGGCAAGCGTTGTGTTGAACGTTACGTCCTCCTCGCGCAAGCGTATCACATATTTCTCTCCGCTCTTGCGCACTATCCGCACGGGCAGGAGCAGCAAAGGCGCGTAGCGAGGTCGCTCGCTCAGCTCCGTCTCATACCATTTCAGCAAGCCGAGCACCAAGAAGAGCGTGTTGGCGCCGTTCTCTTCCAATGCCGTGCGCGACTCGCGGTAGAGCCGTTTCTGCGCCGTGGCCAGGGCATCGCTGTCCAAATAGGACACAAGACGCTTGCGGCTGATGCTCTCCTCGGCCACTTTCTCCAATGCTTCCTTATACAGGATGGAGTCGTAGATGCCCCATTGGTTGGCTTGCGTAGCCACATGAGCCGGCTTGCCCACCAGTTCGATGTCGGCACCGCCTTGCAGACGGTTCTCCAACTGCTCTATGGCAAACGAGACAAAGGGAATGACCTTCTGCCCCACGCGCATATTGATGAGATTGTTGCGCAGAGAGAAGTCGAGCAACTTGCGTTCCCACAGCTGCACGCGCGTAAAGTCTTTCTCTTTCTCATCGGCCGAGGTGTCGATGGAACGCTGTTCCCTCACCCACAATGCGCCTTCGGCGTGCGCCACGCCGTCCGTGGCCTGTGTCTCGCCCTCAGTGGGCATGGGCAATATCTTGTTGACGCGGCAACTGCGCACGTCTATGAAGCACACCAAGTTGTCGGCCTCTGCCGTTACGTGGCGCAAGGCGTGCGAAACTGACTCCTCGAAGCCCACCTCGCCCGATGCGGCTATGTCAGTGGCCTCCATCAGCACCATCTCATTGATGCCATCACTCGTCAGCTTCGACAAGAATGCGGCGTCATCGCCCGTTGGCTGCGTGCAATAGTTGTCCACAAGCCAGCAGCCTACGAAGGCATGGCCACGCATGACGACAACGAGCGGATGCAGCCCTGCCGCCTCCAAGGCCGATGCAAGCAGCACCGAGAGGTCTATACACGTGCCCAGCTTCTCCTTGAGCACCTGCGTGGCAAGGCGCACGCGCTGCCCCGTGGCCTCAAAGCTGGCCGGCGGGACGCAATAGACGATGGATTGGCGGCGCAACGCATGAAAAATGGCGGCGCAATGGGCACGCACGCGGTTGGGATTCTGTCGCTGGTATCCGTCCAGTGAGGCATCGCCGGTCAGTTCTTCCAGTTTGCGCGCCGCGTCTACGAGAACGGGCTGCAGCTCCGGCGCATTGGGCGTGACCAAAGCCGCCAGCACCTCTGGCGACACCCCCGTGCCCGGCCATTCGTTGGCCGCAAGGATGCGAAGCTCATACGACTGCCTGTAACACTCCGCTCCGCCAACGCTCAGCGTCAGCGCAAACGTGGTCTCGGTGCTCTCGGCAAGGCGTGCGAGGCTTCCCAAGTCGGGCTGTATGTCCATGTCGGTTATCTCCACCGACTGGTGTGCGGGCAACACGTCTATGACGCGCTCGCATCCCTCGACCAAGTCGCCCGACAAGGCAACCCTGACCTCTTGCCAGTCGGCATCGCCATCGTTCACCAGCCTGACGCGCTGAACGCACCTGCGCCCGTTGCGGGACAGCAGATGGCTGACAACCGGAACATAATCCAGTTTTATGTTTTTCTCATCCATCACAAGAAAGGGTAGTTGACTGCTTTTGCAGCAAAATTAGGCAAATATTGCTGTCTGCACAAGCGTTTTCGGGGCAAATATGTTCTGATTTCAGCATCAGTACATATTCATATCATACGTGTGATTACCAAAATACGCAAAATAGCAATCCGAAAGGGAATAGTTGAGTTTTAGGCAGTTATCCTTACGTTTCCAAAACGTATGATTTCGCCTTCCAAAAGGTATGGTTTCGGAAGGCAAAACGTCACCTTTCGCATTGCAAAAGGTGACGTTTTACTCAGCCACCGCGCAGCCCCCGTATGGCGGGCGCAAGAGAAGGCGCACGAAAGGCG
>CAZASQ010000018.1:6382-49358 GCA_964487905.1 uncultured Prevotella sp.
TCAGCCACCGCGCAGCCCCCGTATGGCGGGCGCAAGAGAAGGCGCACGAAAGGCGCGGCACGGCAGTTTCTTGGGCGCACTCCCGGCACGAGAAAGGCCACGCCATCCCTCGTCCCGGAGGACGAAACGAAAGGCGTGGCCTTGTGTCTCGCTTGCTTGTCGCGGCGGGCTTACTTGGCCTCGGCAATCAGCTCAATCTCTACGCGGGCATTCTTCGGCAGCGTTTTCACAGCAAAGGCCGAGCGAGCGGGGAACGGAGCCTGGAAGAACTCAGCATAGACCTCGTTCATATCGGCGAAATCGGCCATGTCGGCCAGCAAAACGGTGGTCTTCACCACATCGGCCATCGTCAGTCCCTCAGCAGCGAGGATGGCTTTGGCGTTGGTCAGGCTCTGGCGGGTAAGCTCCTTGATGCCGCCCTCGGCAAAATTGCCCGTGGCGGGGTCGATGGGCAGCTGTCCGCTGATGAATACCATGTTGCCTGTACGGATGGCCTGGCTGTACGGGCCAATGGCTGCGGGAGCCATGTCTGAATGAATTGCTTTCATTGTCTTTCTTTTTTTATTAGGTTGATAATAGAGTTTGGTGCGTGGAACAAGGGGCTGCGCCCGATGGCAGTTGCTCGGCGAAGCCCTTCCGGTAGGCAGCCGGGGTGATGAGAAAGTGCTTCTTGAAGAGCCGCGAGAAGTGTTGCGGATAGTCGAACCCGAGGTCGTAGGCCACGTTGGTTATGCTCTTGTCGGTGGCCAACAACACTTTGGCGCGCTCCATCACGTAGTTGTGGATGGCGGTGACGGCGTTCACGCCCGTGGTTTGCCGCATCAGGTCGCCCAGATAGTTGGCCGACAGGCACAGCTCGCCCGCACAATAGCGCACGGTGGGTATGCCTTGCTTGAACTGCAGACCGTGCTCGTAGTAGCTGTCGAGCACGCTTTGCAGCCTGTGGCCTATGCCGTGGGTGGCCGAGTCTTGCTCAAACTGCCGGTTGTAGAAGCACTGGCAATAGTCGAGGATGAGCTGCAGGAGGGTGAGCACCACGCGGTTGTCCTTGCCGGGGGCTACGGGGCTTTGCAGTTCCTGCCGCAACAGCCCGAAACTGTTGAACAAGGCCTTGGCCTCACTGGGCGTAAGGCGCAGCGCGTCTTGATGCTCGTAGCACAGGAAGTGGTATTCGCCGATGCGATGTCCCAGCTCCGTGTTCTGAATCAGCATGGGGTCGAAGAGCAACAAGCAGCCATGGAGCTTCAGTTTCAGCCCGTTGTCTATGCCCGTAAGGCTTCCCGGCGCACTGAACATGAGCGTTCCGCCACCCTCCGATGAGCGGCTGATGTCATCAGTGAGCGGGCTTGCGTTGTTGTCGAGCATCAACAGGCCGTAAATATGGTAATGGTCGCGGCTGCGGGGGATGGAATTCATCCCGGCAAGGTCCACCACGTTGATGTGGGGGTGCATCCGCGGCGCCCCGATAAAGTCAACGTAGTCATTAACGGTGTTAATGTTCAGTACCTTGTTTTCTGCCATAGAGTGCAAAAATACGAAAAGAAACTCACAGTGGCAAAACAAACGCGTTATTTTTCGTTCGTCCGTACAAAGTTTGGAAACCTCTCCCGCTTGGCGCAATGTGCTGCGGGGGCTGCAAAAGGTTGCAAGCTATCTTCTTTAACATCACAAAGCGCACACCCTCTTGCCATTCTCTCGCTGGATAAAACCACACTACCACGAACGCCGGCAACAAGGCGAAGGAGGCTGACGAGGACTCTCATTGGGATAAAGTTGCACCACCACCTTCCTTACATCACAAAGCGCGCATGGGTTATGCCTGCCAAAACATTCCAAAACCGCTCATCTGCATCCTATTACATCGCATACGCGCATGACGGACTGTGCCCGGAAAGCATCCGAAAGCCACCTCTCCTCCCCACTATTTCCACCCCACCGCCGTGCCAAGTGGGCTATCGCGGCAACCCAAAGTTGTACGCCCGACAACGACAAAATTGCTTTTGGAATTTTGCCAACCAAGAATAAAAGCGTAATTTTGCAACCGAAAGAATATATTCATGGATTGGCTCAACACCCTTTTTAATGTACAGTCAAGCATTCAGGCCATAGTCATCATCGCACTTATCTGCGGAGTGGGGCTATGGCTGGGCAAAATCAAGTTCGGCGGCATCTCGTTGGGCATAGCTTTCGTGTTCTTTTTCGGCATATTCGTAGGCAGCACGAGCCTCGAGATAGACCGTCAGATGCTCGGATATTGCGAGACTTTCGGTCTGGTTCTCTTTGTCTACGCGCTGGGGCTGCACGTCGGCCCCAACTTCTTCGGCTCCTTGCGCGCCGAGGGCACAAGTCTCAACCTGTGGTCGCTGGCCGTTGTCATCGTGGGAACGTTCTTGGCCGTGCTGATTACTTACATAACGCCCATCCCCATGAGCGACATGATAGGCGTTTTGTGCGGTGCGACAACCAACACACCCGCGCTGGGTGCGGCACAACAGGCCTTGGAGCACGCCGGAGTGGGCGGAGGGCGCGCCGCTTTGGCCACCGCCGTCACCTATCCGCTGGGCGTTCTCGGCGTAATACTGGCCATGATGGTCATCAGACGCTTCTTTGTCAAGCCCGACGACCTCAAGCCGCGCCACGAGGGAGAAGACAATCACACCTTCGTAGGGCAATATGTGGTGGTCAATCCAGCCCTTGACGGCAAGACACTCGCACAAATAGCCCGCGCCACACACGAGAAATTCATCGTTTCCCGCCTCTGGCGCAACGGACACGCGGTAGTTCCGGTGGCCACAACACGCCTTTTTGCGGGCGACAACGTACTTGTGGTGACCAACAAGGAAGCCGAGCCGGCCATGGAGATGCTCTTTGGCGAGGAAGTGCAGCGCGACTGGAACAAGGAGAAGATAGACTGGAACCACATCGATGCCAACCTGGAGAGCCACACCCTCGTCATCACGAAGCCCGTACTCAACGGAAAGAAGCTGGGGCAGCTCCATTTGCGCGACACTTACGGCGTGAACGTGAGCCGGGTGATGCGCGGCGACATCAAACTGCTGGCCACCGACAGCCTGCGCGTGCAGTATGGCGACCACATCACGGTGGTGGGACGACCCGAAGCCTTGAGAAACGCGGAAGCCTTCTTCGGCAATTCCGTCAAGACACTCAACGAACCCAACCTCAGCAGCATATTCATCGGAATGCTCCTGGGCCTCGCCCTCGGCACGCTCCCCATCAGTTTGCCGGGCATGGACAGCCCCATCCGCCTCGGAACGGCCGGCGGCCCCATCGTGATGGGCATTCTCGTGGGTGCGCTCGCGCCCCGTTTCCACGTTGTCAGCTACACCACACGGTCGGCTTCGCTCATGCTCCGCAAACTCGGACTGAGCCTCTACCTCGCCTGCCTCGGACTCGATGCGGGCAAAGGGTTCCTCGACACGGTGATGCAACCGGAGGGACTGATGTGGGTAGGCGTAGGTTTCACACTCACGCTCCTGCCCGTAGTGCTGGTGGGCGTGCTGGCCTTGCGCACCAAGCGGTTCGATTTCGGCACCGTGTGCGGCATCCTTTGCGGCAGCATGGCCAACCCGATGGCCCTCGGCTATGCCAACGACACACTGAAAGGCGACACCGCCGCCATCAGCTACGCCACCGTCTACCCGCTCTGTATGTTCGCCCGCGTCATCATCGCCCAAGTTATCGTGATGTTCTTCGTAGGCTGACGCAAGGCGCAGAGTGTCATGGCGCGTTGCCATCGCTCTTCCCTTTGCGATGCTCCCCCACCGTTTCCCCCATTCATGCGTGACGTCCGCCTTGGCCGTCACGCTTTTGTTTTCCCCACCATTTCCACATTTGCGTCCGCAAGCGGACAAGAGAAGCCACCCAACAGTACCCCTCCCGATGAAATGGACGTTTTTCTTCGTCTCCCATCCCGCACAAACGGCTACACGGCAAAAGCGCCATCACATTCCACCGTGCGCGTTTTTCCGCGATGAAACGGGCATTTTTTAGCCATAAAAGCGGTCCTTTCATCAAGACATCCCACCCTATCCGATTAGCCTCCACCCTTATCTTATCCACCTTCCATCCCTGTCTTGTTCATCCTCCATCCCTTTCTTGCATTCATTCCATCCTCACCTTGCCTACCTTTCATCCTCATCTTGTTCACCCTCCATCCCCATCTTGTTTTCCCTCCACCAACAGAAGGCAAACGAAGGCCGTTCCCCCTGCTTTGCCAAACCATACATATTGCAGCGCAAAAGGTATGGTTTTACACGGCAAAACCATACCTTTTACCCGATGAAACCATACGTTTTGCACGGCAACAAAATCTACATGGAAAACAAGGGCAGAAGTAATGAAAAGAAAAAGGGCTATGCGAAAGGGCATCCTGCCAATCCTAAGCACTTGGAAAGCAGAAATAAGGATAACGGAAAAAGAAAGCATCAGACTTTGTACAAAGCCCCCATGAATAGCGAACAAAGGAGGAAAAAGTGTTAAAAACTGCTCATTTACATCAATACACTCTTGTATAGCATTGGTTTATAAGCATTTACTCAAAACATTTTTCTACATTTGCAAGCGTCCTATCATCCTTCTTGGGTGATAAAGTCTCATGAGACAGAACGAGTGAACAACGTTTTTGTTTAATCAATAACCTACTAAATGCGTATGAGAAAGTTTTTATTCTTAGTGTTAGCATTGGTTGGCCATCACGCTTTTGGACAAACGAGTTTCGAAGCAGACGGCCTCACCTACCAAGTGACGGGCAGCGGGCGCGTGAGTGTTGTGAAAGCGGGCGCGGAAGTAAAGGGCGAGGTCGCCATACCATCGCAAATATCCTACGATGGTATGGCGTACAGCGTCACATCCATTGGCGAAGAGGCCTTCAAGTGGAGCGGAGTCACTTTCGTGACATTGCCCGAGACGGTCGATTCCATCTATAACGGGGCTTTTAGCGGCTCCGACTTGACGGGTGCCGCACTCAACCAAGGGCTTTTGTACATCGGTCAGTATGCGTTTAGCAGTTGTGCGATCGACTCCATCGACATTCCGTCTTCTGTGGAAGTGATTGACAGTCATGCTTTCTTTGGCTCAAGCCTCAAAAAGGCGTTTTCGAAGGTCACACTGCACGATGGACTTAGGGTAATAGGTTCGGGAGCGTTTTACAAAGCTCAAATAACGGAGATTGATATTCCGGCCACAGTGGACAGCATCGGAAGTACGGCATTTCTCAACTGCGCCAATCTGAAGTCGGTGAGGCTGCACGATGGTCTGCGGGTATTGGGCAATGGGGTGTTCAATCAGTGTTCGTCTTTGACAGATATCGTTTTGCCCTCTACGATTGAGACAGTGGGCATAGAACTGTTCATGAACGCAAAGACTCTTAGCCGTATTAACATCCCTGCGAGCCTTAAGAATATTGGCGAGAGCATGATTGCGGGTACGAATGTGAGCATAATAGAGCTGGACGATGCCAACCCGTACTTTACAAAGTACAATGACGTGGTCTATACCAAAGATTTCACCCTCGTGAAGATGGCTCCCGTCAAAGGACTTGCCAGCCATCAGGTCAAAGAAGGTACGCTGGGCATTGACGGCGGCGCGTTCATGGGAAGTGACGTTGCGAGCATCGCACTCCCAGAAGGCTTAGTTGCCATCAGCGACTATGCCTTTTGTCAAAGTCAGCTGGCAGAAATCAACTTCCCGGCATCGCTTGTATTCCTCGGAGAGCAGGCTTTTGCCGCCACGCAATTCAAGGAGCTGACGCTGCCAGAAAACGTGCCATTCATCAACGATGGCGAATTGGCCGGGTGTAATCAGCTTAAAAAAGTTGTGATTCCATCGGGCGTGAGCGAAGTTTACCCACACGCATTCAGCAGTTGTGGACAACTGGACAGCATTGTCGCACTGGGCAGTGTCCCACCCATGATTATGGATTACTATGAGGAGTACGACCATCCGCTATATGGTGTGTCTTCTGCCACCGTTATGATGGTTCCAAAAGGAAGCGGGGCGGCCTACAAGACGGCAGGATGGGACTTGCTGACTATTGCGGAAGGCAGCATTGAGCCACTGCGAGTGGTTCGCACTGTGCCAGCAGACAGCGCGCAAGTGGAGGGTTATCAACCCTTGTCCTTCGAAATAACCTTCGACCAAGACATAACACTTATGGAGAGCACGCCGAAGGTTTATGTTCGCAAGGGCTATGCTTACAGCGCGAGCACCATAAAGCCAAGCAGCGGCGAGTGGACAGCCGTTGTGAGTGGCAACACGCTGACCGTCTTCGGTACAGATTATGACGGATTCACAGATGTTTTCAAAGCGGAGGAAGGCGAGCAATACTTTATCACCGTCCCTGCAAGCACAGTAAAGGCGGCAAATGGTGCGCAGAATGAGCAAGTGAGGATATGGCTTGTGGGCAAAAAGCAGTCCACCAACATTGTGAACAAAGCACAAAACAGGGACAAAGCCTCCATTACAGGGCAATATAACATCTCTGGCCAGCGGATAACTTCCCCACAACGCGGACTGAATATAGTCAGGATGAGCGATGGCCGGACGCAAAAACGGATGGAAAGATAAGAAGAAAAATCTGGTGAAAGGTACGGCAAGGGCAAACTTTAGGTCAATCCTGCGGGCTTAGGCGAGCTTTGCGCCACACCTTTTCCCGAAGTTTTGAGACTGCAACCCCAAAGTTTTAGATAAACAATCCAAAACATTTGGTGGTCTCAAAAAATAAGATTAGCTTTGCAGCATATTTTTTAGCAAATCACAATAAGGATTATTCCGTTGTGAAAACAACAGGTTTCCATCGCCCTTCTGCGGTGGATTTCATGCCGGGAGCTTGCTCCCGGCATGATTGTTTATAAGCGTATGCAGCCAAACATAACCATCCGTGTCCATCGGCATACGCATTCTGCATGAAGGTTTGGCCCGATTTTGCTTCTGTTGGCAACAGCCAACTCTTCTCGCAACCGCCCCCTAACATGGCTGTTTGACGAAATATGGCGAACCTATTTGCGCTCTAATCTCATCACCACTTTGCCGTTCTTGTCCTTCACTACGGCGTTTTTCTTCTCCACCTCAATGGTGCTGGTGCTGTTCAGAGCCTCCGTCACGGCATCCTCCACGTCCATGCTCGCGCCCATCATGCGCGTCATGCCCACATGATCCATCTTAATGCTCTTGCCCTTCACCGTGTAGTCGCCAAAAAACGAGTTCACGCTGGCATTGCCGTTGAAGCGTCCATCCTTGGCAAAGTCGATGTAAGGCTTCGTTTCGGCGTTCTCCACGCCCTTTTCCATAGCTTCCGTAATCATCCATTTGCCCACGAGTGTCTCTCCGTTACCCTTTAGGCTGCTTTGAGTGGCGCAACTGCCCAGCATCATGATGCCGGCGCAAGCCATCAGCAGTGCTTTTTTCATCATTGTGAATTGTCTTTAATGTTTGTTCTGTGCAAAGTAACAACTTTTTTGCGTAATACTGACATGGAGAAGCCCTATTCTTCATAGGGCTTTGCCTAAATTAACATCCACACACAAACGAGGGCACACTTGGCAGAAGGCGTGTTTTTAAAAAAGTTTTTTCTTGGTTAGAAAAAGGAATCCGCTTACCTTTGCACGAAAAGACAGCTATGAAGAGAGGAGAAACAAACCAAAATAAAACACGAAAGCATCACGCCACGTTGCTTTTGCTGTTGTGTTTTAGCATATCGGGCGCATGGGCATCTTCTGCCAAAACCGACATCAGCTCCGTGATGCGCAAGATGGGACACGCACCATCGAAATTACTGATAAACAAAGCCTATGCGTTTGTCCAGCACAATCAGCCTGACAGCGCACTCATCTATTATTCCGTGGTGGCCAACCGCTATGAGTACGAGGGGAGAAACGGAAGCGATGACGTGTATTACGCGGTAAATGCCTTGACTAACATGGCATACATACACATCAATTGTGACTATGACATCAAGAAGGCTTACACCTATTTGCTACGGGCGCAGGAGATTGGGGAGACTGAAAAGACCGACAGACTGCTTCCCGCCATATATAACGGCTTCGTCAATGTGTTCGCAAAGATGCAAGACGGCGATGCCGACAGCCGCAGACAACTGTCCGAGATGCTCAAAAAGGCTTTTTGGCAATCGGTTCACAATCGCAACCATTTGCAAACCATCATCTCGTTCATCAACTTGGTAGGACAAAGCATCGATGACCGAGAGACTGTGTTCAAAAAGGAACTATCCACGTTTGACTCCATACACTTTCCGCCACACACCGCATTGCTCCAGCACGCCGAATTGCTTTCGAAAGGCTATACGGCATATTTAAGACACGACCTCAAAACAGCCGCACAGCACTTTGAAGCATCTGCAAACCACATTGAGATAAGCACCACTCCCGTACGTTATCAAATCAACGCCTTGGGCATTGCATCAAGAACCTACCAGCAAGCAGGCCATTATTCTCAGGCAGAAAGGCTCTTGCACCGTCAATTGGCTTTGGCCGACTCGGCCTCTTGCCAAGATTGCCGTCCCAACATCTATAAAGACTTGTCCCAACTGTACCAACAGAGAGGTGACGTACAGCTGGCCCAGCTGTACGATTACAACTATCTTAAAACGAAAGACTCCCTGGACAAGGCCTCAAACATAGGTCATGCGCACGACATCAAGTTTTCTTACGACCTGCAAAAGGCCAACGACAAGATGCGACAGCTTTCGGAGCGACAGCGTTTGCAGGAGATTTTGCTGGCCATTGCGGTGTGCGTGCTTATCGTATTTGCCTATTTTTCCATCCGTTTGACAAGAAGCAACCACAAGGTTCGCCAAAGCCACCAAAGCCTTTACCGAGCCAACCAAGAGCTACTGGCAGAAGAGGCAGAGATGAAAAGCATGCTCAACGAGCTGCGGAGCAAGCTTACCACACCCTGCAAGCCTCGATACCAGCAAAGCCGGCTGACAGAGGAGGACGCTAAAGAACTGTACGCCCGCATCATCAGCTTGCTTGAGAACTCAGAGGAAATATACGATGTAGGATTCTCCATCGACCAACTCAGCAAACTTGCCTGTTCAAATGTCACTTATGTGTCTCAAGCCATCAACAGCCAATCCGGAAAGAGCTTCACCGCCCTGCTAACACGTTTCCGCATTAGGGAAGCGTGCCGCCGACTCAACGATTCAGCACACTATGGGGCATATACCGTGGAAGCCATAGCAGAAAGCGTAGGGTTCAAGTCGCGCACAGCTTTTGCAAAAAACTTCAAACTGCTTACGGGACTTACTCCATCGGCCTATCAAAGCATGGCAAGAAAGAGCCATGCCATGCGATAAATAGCAACGACAAACGCTACAATAAAAAGCGGCAGAGCACACCCAGTTCGATGAAACCGCACGTTTCGTGTTGCAAAAGCATACATATTGCAGGGTAAAAGGTATGGTTTTGCACGGTAA
Source organism: uncultured Prevotella sp. (assembly GCA_964487905.1). Classification (GTDB taxonomy): domain Bacteria; phylum Bacteroidota; class Bacteroidia; order Bacteroidales; family Bacteroidaceae; genus Prevotella. Next base: position 15,837 of record CAZASQ010000018.1, read on the forward strand.
AACCATACCTTTTGGACGACGAAACCATACGTTTTGCGAAACAAGGGGATTGAGGGGGCAAAACAAGAGGTGGCTCTTCGAATGGTTTTGGCTTGCGAAGACGCGCCAAAACCTCACATACGACACTGCCACGATGCTGAAATGTACCGACAACAAACAAAAAACGCCCCCGACATCATACGCGGGGACGGGCAAAAAGTGGATTTCCTGAAATTACTTTCTTCCGAAGTCGGCGGGGATTTCTCCCCATTCCCTCGTCTCCCATTTCAGTATGGGCGTGTTGACGGCATGGGTTTGCAGCCACTTCTCCGCACGTGCGATGACCTCAAAGAGCTGGCTTGTGCGTGCATCGCGCACAAGGGTGGTCTTGCATTTTTTCTTATTCACCCACAGCGCGGCGTTGCGCGAGTCGGAATAGATGGCCTTTCCCTTGATGCCCCGTTGCTGCATGAGGGCCAGGGCGTGGACAATGGCGAGGAACTCACCGATGTTGTTGGTGCCGTGAACAGGCCCGTAGTGGAACACTTGCTCGCCTGTTTGCAGGTCTACACAGCGGTATTCCATCGGCCCGGGATTGCCAGAGCACGCCGCATCCACCGCCCAGGCGTTTGCGTTCACCTCTTTGGGCAGCGGCAGAACAGTGTCGTTGCGCCATGAGGGCGGGTTTTGGGGAAAGTCTTGCTTCATGAATGGTTGATTGTCTCACGCTCCTCGGCTGGCGTGAACTTCTGCTTTAAAAAAGTCTTGCTTCGTGAGCGATGGCGCGGAAAGCCATCGGATAAAAGAAAAAAGACAGGCATGGAGAGTTTCAAGGCGCACGCGCACCCGCCTCTTCATGCCTGTCTTGCCGTTTGCTACATTCTCTCCGGCATCTCAATGCCGAGCAGGTGCATGGCGTTGCGTATGGTCTTGGCCACGTTGCGTGCCAGCACAAGGCGGAATGCCTTTGCCTCCTCGCTCTCTGCGTTGAGGATGGAGTAGTCGTGATAGAACGAGTTGAAGAGCTTGGTCAGCTCGTAGCTGTAGTTGCAGATGCCCGCCGGGTTGTAGTTTTGTCCCGCATCGGCCACGGTAGCTCCGTATTCGCTCAGCTTCTGAATCAGTTCCACCTCCTTGTCGTTGGGCGTGTAGCCGCCATTGGGAAGGCTTGGCTCGCCATTGGCCTTGCGCATGATGCTGCGGATGCGGGCATAGGTGTACTGGATGAAGGGACCTGTGTTGCCATTGAAGTCGATGGACTCGGCCGGATTGAAGAGCATGTTCTTCCGCGCGTCCACTTTCAGGATGAAATATTTCAGCGCGCCCAGACCTACAACGCGTGCCACGTTCTGCTTCTCCTCATCGGTCATCTCGCCAAACTTGCCCAGCTCATCGCCCACCTTGTAGGCATCGGCAGTCATTTGGGCTATCAGCTCATCGGCATCCACCACAGTTCCCTCGCGGCTTTTCATTTTTCCGTTGGGCAGGTTCACCATTCCATAGGAGAAATGAACGAGGTCTTTGCCCCACTTGAAGCCGAGACGGTCGAGCAATATCGACAGGACCTGGAAGTGGTAGTTCTGCTCGTTGCCTACAACATATATCATCTTGTCGATGGGATAGTCGTTGAAGCGCATCGTGGCTGTGCCAATGTCCTGCGTCATGTATACCGACGTGCCGTCGCTGCGGATGAGCAGTTTCTGGTCGAGGCCGTCTTGCGTAAGGTCGGCCCACACAGAGCCGTCCTCTTTCTTGAAGAACAGTCCCTTGCTAAGGCCATCCTCCACCTTGCGCTTGCCCTCAAGGTAGGTGCTCGACTCATAATAGATCTTGTCGAACGCCACTCCGAGCGCCTTATAGGTCTCATCGAAGCCCGCGTAGACCCAGTCGTTCATCTTCTTCCAGAGTGCTCTCACATCGTCATCGCCGCGCTCCCAGCGCACGAGCATGGCATGAGCCTCCTTGATGAGCGGTGCTTCCTGCTCGGCTTTTGCCTTTGCCTCCTCGGCGTTCATGCCGTCCTGAGCCTCGTATTGCGCCTGCAACGCCTTCACCTCCTCGCGATAATGCTTGTCGAAAAGCACATAGAAGTCGCCAATGAGGTGGTCGCCTTTCTTCCCGGCAGCCTCCGGCGTGATGCCCTCGCCCCACTTCTGCCACGCCAGCATGGACTTGCAGATGTGGATACCGCGATCGTTGACGATGTTGGTCTTCACTACGCGGTTGCCGTTGGCCTCCATGATGCGCGAAAGCGACCATCCGAGCAGGTTGTTGCGCACGTGTCCGAGGTGGAGCGGCTTGTTGGTGTTGGGCGAGGAGTACTCTATCATCACCAGCGGCGACTGCTCCGTGGCCTGCTTCTCGCCGTAGTGCTCATCGGCATCGATGGCGCTGAGCACGGACTGCCACATATTGGGGTTGAGAATGAGGTTGAGGAAGCCCTTCACTACGTTGTAACGCTCCACAAGGTCGCAATGCTCCACGAGGAAGTCGCCCAGCTCGCGGGCCGTGTCCTCCGGTCTCTTGCGGCTCAACTTGAGGAATGGGAACACGACAAGCGTCAGATTGCCCTCAAATTCCTGCCGGGTTTTCTGCACTTGTACCATGTTTTCGGGCACGTCCTGCCCGTAAAGGCTCTTCACGGCCTTCACTGTTGCGTCGGTAATGATGCTTTCTAACTTCATTTTCTCTGTATAACTACTTTCAAAATATGAATATTCGGTGCAAAGGTAGCTAAAAAATCCTGCATAAGCCCTATGCCAACCCGATTTATTTATGGCCGTTTTGGCCATGTGGCATTATTTCGCTACCTTTGTGCCCTAACAAAAAAAGCGACAAGATGCCAGACTCGACAAAGCAAATCCTCCTCATCAACGACGTATGCGGCTATGGAAAGGTGGCCACAGCCGCCATGCTGCCCATCCTTTCCTACATGGGATTGCCGGTATGCAACCTGCCGACGGCACTCGTCAGCAACACGCTCGACTACGGGAAGTTCAACCTGCTGGAGACCACCGACTACATCAAGGGCGTATTCCCCGTATGGAAGCAGCTCGGATTCCGCTTCGATGCCATTGCCACGGGCTTCATCGCATCAGAGCGGCAAGCCGCCCTCATAGCCCGCTACTGCCGCGAGCAGGCCGAGACGGGCACCACCGTATTCGTTGATCCCATCATGGGCGATGAGGGAAAGCTCTACAACGGCGTGACGGCGGCCACCATCAACAGCATGAGGGAGATGCTCTCCGTGGCCCATCTGTGCTATCCCAACTACACGGAGGCCTGCTACCTGACCGGCAAGCCATACCAGCCGCAGGGCGTAACGGCCGAGGAGGCAAGGCTGTTGCTCAACCATCTGCTCGAGATAGGGCCAAAGTCGGTGCTCATCACGTCCATCCCCGTAGACGGACAGCCCTCCGTGGTGGGCTACAACCACCTCACCGCCGACTACTTCTCCATTCCCTACACCGAGATACCCGTACACTTCCCCGGCACGGGCGACATATTCTCGGCCATTCTCATAGGACACATCATCAATGGAAGCCCCCTGCGCGAGAGCACGCAGAGAGCCATGAACGGCGTTTACGCGCTCATAGACCGCAACAAGGACAACGCCGACAAGAACCGCGGCATTCCCGTGGAGAAATTCCTCTCCCTGCTCTAAGCGGACGAGCCACGCAAAGGCCACCCTGCCAGCACCCACACACAACACAACGCCCCTTTGGCACTCGCAGCCAAGGGGGCGTTGCGCTATGATGCAGCCGCTTCCGCACACGAAGAAGAGCCGCAGCATTGACACAAGCCACCAAAAGCCCCCACCATCATCTTGCCTTCCACACGCAGCAAAGCAAGAGACGAAACGCCAAACGGCCAACTTGCCACGCTGCAAGCCCCGTTTCCCGCACACATTGGAGCAAAAATGCAGCCGCAAGAGACGCACCAGCAACACGCAGAAAAGCAGGCGCAGAAAGGCCAAAACGCCCCTCTACAAGGCACAGAAACAGCAAACGCCCGGCAAGGGAGAATCCCCTGCCGGGCGTTAGGTATGCTTTTGGCGTACGAAACGTTACCTTTCGGCGTGCAAAACCATACGTTTCGCAACGCGAAAGGTGACGTTTTACCAACCGTGCTTACTTGGCAGAAACGAGGCTAACGCCGCCCTGCTTCTTCACACGCTTGCCATTCAGCGCCGGAGCCTTGCCTGCGGTGAAAGAAACAGCCGGCTTCGTGTTCAGACGCTTGGGCTGACCCTGCACCTTAGAGACGCCCGTGGCAGGCGTAGAGAAGTCCTTGCGAGCCAGCGGACCCCACTCGCCCTTGATGTTCTGGGCACGGGCAAACACAATATAGTCCGTGTTGGTATCAAGCTCCCATTGGCCAGCATCCACACCATAGAGATTCCAGTACGGATTATCCGGCATTTCCTGATTTAAATACTCAATAATGGCATCCTCGCTGCCGTAGCCCCAGGCGGCACTGCCGTTGAACACGTCCTTCTCGATAATCATATCGCGGAAGAAAGAAGTCTGATCGTTCGGCGTAACGGTTATCTCCTGATAATTGCCATAGTTGGTCGCCACGTAATCACCGATGGTGATGGTGCACTCGGCTACGCCCTCGCCGCCCATAGCAAGCGTGGTGACAGGCACATAGACCATTTCGCCATAGACATCGTTGACATCTACGGGCTGAACGTACACCTCATACTCCGTGCCCGGAGTCATGCCGGTCCAAGAGATCTCCTCTGCCGCAGAACGCTCTTTGCCACTGAACTGCTTGATCATGTCGCCAATGTTGGCAAAGCCAAACATCGGGCCCCACTGCTCAAACTGCGTCTGACCCTGTCCCTTCTCGAACACACAGACATAGTAGCCCGCACAGTCGGCATTAGGAGTAATATAGACAGAGAAACTGGTGTAGTCCACATTGAGCACCTCGTAGTCTACGCTGGGAGTTCCCACGGTTGCAACACCGGGAGTGGTGAAGTCAGCACGCGAAGAGGAGCAGCCGATACCGTACTTGTCGTAACCATAGGTGATGAGACTGTAGCTGGTGTTAGGCTCGAAGGTGAAGTCGAAGCCCGTCATCTCGGCATTGGTGAAGTCCTCATAGTAGAGCTGTCCGCCGCGCGTCTCCATGTACGACTCCATCTGGGCATCCGATGTGAAGGCGTTGGCAAGCACTTGCGGGATGCAAACGATGCGATAGGCCGCGCATTCGGGCGTGCGCGTAATGGCCAGCTTCAGCGTGTCGGCACCGTCCTCGCCGGGGAAGTAGCCCTTGAAGTCGATGTCGGCGGCCACGCGGCCCTCCACTTTCGTGAAGTAAATGCTGTCTATGCGCTCCACGAGATAACCTTTCGTGCTTCCAGCCTTGGGCTGAATGATGAGGCGATTGGGGTTGTCTTGAGCTTGCGCCGTAAGGGCTGCAACGGCCAAGAAGAGGAATGTAAGTATCTTTTTCATCTTAAATGTTATGTTTTTATGCATTTTCATGTTGTCCCGGCTGCGCCGCGGCCTTCCTTGGCACGCTCCGCGATGTCGGGAAGCATTTATTACTTAAGGAACTTGAATGTCTTTTGTCCGACACGGAGGATGTATGCGCCCTTGGGCAGACTGCTCACGTCGATCGTTTGTCCGCTATAACGGGGCAAGCTCATGTGCCGGCATCCATTCAGGTCGAAAATATCAGCGTGCGTCACCGCATCGCACATGCCGCTCACCGTGAGCTGCCCCTGATTATAGCTGACCCGCCAAGCATCGTCGGAGACGCGCGTGGCGGCTATATCATCGACAAGACCTTGAAATTTAATGCTCTGAACAACATCATAACTGAAACGATAGCGCTGATCCAAATGCTCCAGCACGAAGTAAGTGTCGTCCTCCAGAAAATTAAGCTGCTTGATTTCGTCCAAAGGAATCGCCACTGGCGAGATGTCTCCCTTAGGCGTAACCACCAGCTGCACTTGTGCCACTGACATGATTGGCACTGACAGCATAGCAAGGGCTAAGAGTTTCTTTTTCATAATCTATACTTTTAATTAAAAGTTTGAGTTCGTTGATAAGTGCAAATTTACGAAATATCCTTGAAAAGGAAAACATTTCTTGCAGAAAAAGTCCGAAAACAATAAAAAAAAGAAGAACGGCGCAATCAGCGCGCCATTCTTCTTTTTATGATGTTACTTTAGAAAACAACCTTGATGCTCTGGCCGTTCACCTTTACGATGTAGGCACCGGCGGGCACGGCGATGCGTGCTTGGCCATTGGCCTCGGCCTTAGCCACGAGCGAACCATCGAGGCGGAACACCTGAACAGTGCCGTTGCCGTTCACCACGATGCTGCCGTTCTCCACAAGCACTGTGGCATTGCTCAGCAGGCTGGCGCCCTTCACGCCCGTGCTCTCGAAGAAGCCCACGGCCTCAAGCTCAGAAGGCTGGCTCTCCACGATGGCATAGGTGGACGGATTGGTCTTGATGGCGCTCATGCGGTGGTTGATCTCCGTCTTGTTCAGACGCTTGGGAAGCTGCACATCCATAGAGGTGCCCTCATACCAGCGGCAGAAGAGGAACGGATCGCGCAACACTTCGCCTGCCTTATAGTTCTGCGTGATGGTCAGATCATCGATGAACAGGTTGGCGGGAGAGGTCACGGCGTAGATACCGATGATAGAACGCGAGGTGCCCTTGGTCAGCTGCACGGTGCGCTCCTGCCAAGAGAGGTCGAGGTCTTTGAGGTAAACCAGCTCGGCCTGGGTGAAGTCTTGCTTGTTCTCGTCCCAGTTGAAGAGCGCGACAGCACACTCAACGGTAAGCTCGCCTTCGCTTCCGTCCTCATACCACACGTGCTCGGTCTCACCCCAGAGCTTCACAGAGAGGTCAATCTTGCCATCGCCCTTCGACAAATCAAGCTCCGGAGACACCAAACCAGCATCCTGTCCATTGTAAACATACTGATAGCCGTCTACCTTGATGCAGCCATCGCCCAGCGGCAGACCGCTCTTGGCCACCCATCCGCCTTGGTTTGCGGGAGTGACAACGTAGTTGTCGAGCGTGTAGTAGCCCGGGTCAGTGACAGAAGACTTCTTCCAGTCCTCCTCCGTGAAGTAGTCGCTCCACTGCGTTCCGGCAGGCATGGTCACCTCATTGTAGTCCTCCTGAGTGATGACGAACGGACCATCGGCCTCTGCCTTGCGGTCGGAGAATGCCCAATAGTTGTAACGCTCAGCCGAAGGAACGGCATCCCAAGTCACCTTGTAAGACTCGTTCTCCTGGTCGATGTCGCTTGCCACGGGTTCCGGGGCAACGAGGTCGCACACCAACATGGCTGTCGGGGCAAACGACTTGTGACCCTCTGCGTCCACAGCCTGCACCGTGTAGTAGTATTCGTAGCCCGAATCAATGCCGGTAACGGTGTAAACGGTGTCCGTCAGCTCCAAATCCTTCACAACGTAGGTCTGCATGTTCTCGTGGGTAGCGTCCACCGTGTAGACGTTGAGCAGATACTTCTCTGCGCCTTCCACAGAATACCAGCGAGCCTGAAAGCTGTCGCCAGTGTAGTTGGCGTGAACCATCAGCTCGGGCATGCTAATATAAGGAGTAACCTGGAACACACGGATGTCATCGAAGTAGATGTTGTTGAGCACCTCACCCCACTCCATGGCGAAGTGGGCGAAGTTGAACATGGAGTAAGCACCGCAATTCTGGAACATCACGCGATAAGTCTTCCACTCATCGGTCACATCTTCGATAAGGCCGCTGCCCAAAATGTCCCACGACGGAGCCATATTGTAGGTCTCTGCGCCCTCAACGACAATCTTCTGAGCAGGTTTGCCATCGTCGGTGCGCACCTTGAACTCCAAGAAAGCCACGCGGTCGTTGCCCGAAACATCCATCATGCAGGTGTTCAAGTGGCCACCCTCGCTCTCATTGGCGATGGCCACGGTGCCGCCGGCCTGGAAGATGTTGCCGCCACCCCAGCCACTCTGGGCGGTGTAGCCATCCACCATGGTCATCCAGGCGTTGCCATCCTCACGCACGTAGGTGATTTCCTCGTCCATATCGGGCGCACCAACGCTTCCCTTGGTCATGAGGGAGAAGTCCTCAAAGAGAATCTCCTGAATCGTTCCGTACTCAGAGGGGTTCACCTCATCGGCACGCTGAACGGTCATACGCTTGTTCTTGGCAGGCGCGAGACGCTGTGCCTCTTTTGCTACGGGAGCTTTCTTTGCGCGGGATGCGAGCTGCTGCGCGCTGGTTGCCGCCGGAATCGCAAGAAGACCTGCGCCAAGAGCGGCTGAGAAGAGTAATTCCTTTTTCATAAACTAAACTTAAAACAGTTATTTTTCTGATGTTTCAGCGGCAAAGTTACACAAAAACTTGCCACGGCAAACGATTTTTCTGCATAAACGATTACTGTTTCGGAAAATAGTAATCGAATAACGACTTAACGGCATGAGGCGTCTTTAGCCAAAAAATGGCGTCTTTTGACCAAAAGGCGCCATTTTTTATCATTTCCCACATCCTTTTACAGAGTGTTTTTCCTCGTCAGTGGAACACAGCGGCTTATTCATCATCCTCCACCGGAGTGTTTGGCTCGTTGAGCCGCTCCATGGACATCTTCTGGAAGATGGACGGCTTGATGCCGGTTATTTTGGTAAAGACATTGATGAAGTTGGCCTGCGACTTGTAGCCCACACTCTCGGCTATGGCGCGGATGGTGTAGTGGCCATAGTTTTTGTTGTCGTTCATGCGCATCATGGCTTTCTTCACCCGGTAGCTGTTGAGGAAAGTGCGGAAGTTCTCCTTATACACATCGTTGATTACCTGCGACACGTAGCGCGAGTTCGACCCTATCATCGTGGCCAGCTTCTCTATTCCGAAGTCGCTGTCGCAATAAGCCTCGGTGTTCTCCATCACGTAGAGGATGCTGTTGAGCAATTCGTTCTTCAACTCCTCCGGCAGTCGCGGCGCGGCCTTGTCCGTTTTCTCGCCCTTTGCCGCCGTCTTGCCGTCATCGGCTTCGGTTTCCTTGGCCGAAACGGTGGTCTTTGCTTCCCCGCCGCCCTGCTGCAGCGCCTCAATCTTGGCCTCCATGTTCTTGATGGCCTGCGAATAGGCGTTCTTGGTGATGATGTCTTCCTGGTTTTTGTTGAAGAGAGCGCGGTAGGCCTTCGAGAGAAGGAACTTCTGCCGTGCGATCACTATAAATAATATAAGGAACACGAGGAGACTAACCGTGAGCAGGATGAGGGCGTTGTGCTGCCATGAGATGGTGCGCGACTGCGACAGGTTCTCCAGCGAGAGCTTGTCGATGGCCTTCGACTTCGCGTCCATCTCGTGAAAGTAGAGCGCGTTGCGTATGCTGTTGTACTCGTTGCTGTTGTAAAGGCTGTCGGAGAGCATCAAGTACTCCTGCTTGTAGGCCATAGACTTGTCCTTGTCTATGCCGGCATAGATTTTCGAGAGCGTGCGCAGGGTTGTGGCGAGCAGCGCGGTGTTGCCCGTCTCATTGGCTATCTGGCGGTTTCGCTCCACGTAGGCCAGTGCCGAGTCGGTCTGCCCCACTTGCAGGTACAGGCTGCCGATGAATCCGTAGGCCGAGGCCAGGTTGATGGGGTCCAGACGGCGCGCCCGGCTGCACTCCACGGCTTTCCTGAACGCGGCAATGGCCTTCCCCGTGTGCCCTTCATAGATGAGCACCTGCCCATCGGTCATGTATACATCGTAGTCATAGCGCGGCCGCTTCTCGTGGCGCGAGGCTATCTCGCGCTGCCATTTGCGGTACTGCGCGGTGGGGGTATCTTCCGTATAGGCGAAGATGAGGTTGTTGAGCACCTTGTTCACCAGCTCATTGTCCTCATACTTACGTGCCAGGGCGAGCGACTTCTTGTAGAGCGCGCTGCTCTGCTTGTAGTCGCGGAACATACTGTAGACGTTGCCTATGTCCTTGTAGAGCGTGGCCAGCTCCTTGTCGAGATCCTCCTCCTCGCATATCTGCAAGCTGGCCATATACCGCTCCATCGCCTTTCCGTAGAGGCTCCGGTCGTAGTAGATGATGCCCGCCTCATGGAGCGTGCGGGCATAGAGGCTACGGTCGCCGCCCGCCTCGCGCGTGTTCACCAGCTCATAGCACAGCAGCGCGCTGTCGGCAAGGTTCTGCTGCGTGAGCCGTGCGGCCAAATCGGCCAGCCGCTTGTTGTCCATGTCCGCCAGTGCCGACGGCACGGCGGTGGTGCGGGGCTGCGCAGCACGCGCGGCATGCAGGGTGGATGCCCTCGAGGTGGAGGCATTGGCCGCCCTGCCGTTGGCTTCCGTGCCAACAGAGATAAGCGCGGCGAGCACCGCGATTGTGATATGCCAAGGATGAAGTGTCGTTCTCATTGCTTGAAGGAGAGAGATAGGTAAGACACCTTACGGGCGGACAAAGCCGGCGAAGAAGGCATGGCACCCCCGCCTGGCGGAGCTATCCGCCTAAATGTATGATGTGCAAAAGTAAAAATAATTGGCCGAAATTCTCTTCCTTTGACTTTTATTTTCAAAAATATTAACTCGGGGGGGTAATTTTATACAAAAAGCATACAAAATTTCCGTTTTTATGCACTCAAAAGGACATTTTTGCCCATTGCCACACTGGCTTATGTGGCAACGGAAAAGAGAAAAAATCAACAGGCGGAAGAGAAAAACAGGCGGATTCAACGCAAATTCGCTTCCAAAGACAAGCCCATCGGCGCACCAAGGGGAGGCTGTATATTCCATACAACTTTCCCCCTTGCCATGCAAAACATCTCCCTGCGCCCCATCGCCCCGCCACCATGCCCAAACGGCACAAGAAGGGTGGCAGCACAAAAGCTAAGCCCTTGAAAGACAAAAGGTTAAATATGACGATTATTTTTAAATTAAAAACTCCGCGTTTTTAATTTAAAAATTGCAGAAAAATAAATTAAAAATATCGGCAAAACCATACCTTTTGCATCGCCATACGTAAGCTGCCACCTCGCCGCACCGTATTTTGCCCCATCAGCAGACCCCTCCCGCCATGCCCTCGCAGCCCCGTCTGCCCTCCCAAAATCACCATTGGCACCCCGTTTTCCCACCCCCCGCGCCAGCAGCCGAGAAGACGCGAAAGCGGCATGATGGGTATTCTAATCGCCGAAATTTTTCCTTTTTACGTATTTTAGTGCCCCAATTGACCCAAAAGGACAAAAAAAACAAAAACAAATCGGTAAATTTGCCGCCGAAATTAAAAACCATAAAAATTAGTATAAATCACAAAAATCAACCCGTATGGTTAAAAAACTACTTTTCACTTTCGCACTCACAACAGTGGCGGCTTCTGTATTCCCGCAGAACAACGTATTGCGCGCACCGCAATCGCCCAAGAAGGCCGCACAGAAATCAGTCTATTACCTCAAGCCTGAGGGTGCTCTCTTCGAGGCAACCCCGAAGAATGGCTCAATGGTGGGAACGAGCTACCTCTATGTTCCCGGCTACAGCGAGACCAAATTCACCAAGGTAGCCCCCGAGGGAACGGAGATATTCTGGCATCAGAACCTCTACGACGTGTACGGCACGTGCATAACGTTCGACCGCACGGACAAGACGGGACTCAACTTTGCCTCCGACAACGAGGGCAACTTCTACATCACAAGCGTATTCAACGGCAGCAACGTGCTGCCCACCATCGTCAGCGAGACCGACAGCTTCACGCTCTCGGAGGAGAACCCGCACTGGGGTCCGCTCGACTATGACATCCCGGCGGTGATGTACTGGTATCCGCAGATCAAGAGCGGCACGCTCAGCGAGCGCGAGTCGTTCCTGCGCCCGCTCCAGTTCGTAGACGACCATATCGACGGCTACACGCTGGGCTTCCTCAGCACGGGCTACCTCTACGGCTCGGGCACGGTGGAGGACGGCGATGTCTACACCTCGCGCGGCGTGCAGCAGATATGCGAGAAGCCGATGGCCCCGCTGTGGGTGGAGGACGTGTTCCTTCCCTCTGTGTCAACGAGCGCAACCCCGCTCGCCGGCAAGGAGCTGACGATGCTCATCACCAACGTGGTGACGGACGAGTACGGCAGAAAGACCCCCGGAACGGAGATTCTGGCCGAACTTACCTGCGATGCCAGCAGCCTGGAGGAGCTTGAGGCAGTACAGGACGAGTACGGAACGACCTACAACAGATACAGCGCCGTGTTCAAGTCCGAGGAGAAAGGCTTCCTCATCGACCAGGAGTTTGCCGTAGTCGTGACTGGTTTCGACCAGCAGGGCGTAAGCCTCGGCCTGATGGGTTCGGAGATACCTTATTATAATAACATGAGACCGGTGTACAGCCTCTTGACCGCCGAGGACGGAACCAAGTTTGCCGCCAACATCTACGGCGACAACAACATCGCTCTCTCCGTCACCTTCACGGCCAAGTTCGACTATGCCAACGGCTATGTGGACATCACGGAGGCCGGAGACTACAACTATGGACTCGTGCAGATGAACGACGAGGGCACGGAAGGCCAGACCATCATCAGCGGCGGAACCGTATTCAGCGGCGCCGTGGCACAGGTGAACGGCAACTGGTTTGAGGACGGCGAGGAGCAGTACACGCTTTCCGGCCTCGCAGACTGGATCAAGAGCTACAACGTGGACGATGAGAGCTACAAGTATGCCGGTCTGACCGTCATCAGCTTCGAGACCGAGCCGCTTCCCGCAGGTGTAACGGGTCGCCGCTGCGACATCCTCATCACCGGCAAGGGCGTAGTGTCCAACAAGCCCCTCACCGTTGTGCAGGGCGACTTGGCTACGGGCATCGGAAACGTGGAGGCCAATGCCGAGACCAAGGACGCGCCGAAGTACAACACGGCCGGCCAGCTCGTGGGCAAGAACCACAAGGGCATCGTGATTGAGAACGGCAAGAAGCACGTGATCAAGTAAACAACAAAGCAACAGACTAACGGAGGGAGGACGCCAAGTGCGCCGCTCCCTCTGTAAGTAAGCAGACTATATCACAAAAAAATCAATATTACTAACAGAAATGAACAAGAATCTTTATTCCTTGCTCGTTGGTGGCATCGCCGCCGTGGCAGGAATCCCGGCCACGGCCGTAGCTCAGACACCCTCCACGGGGTCGCCCTACACGGTAACAGCCAATGCGCCGTACTCCGAGAACTGGAAAGACTATAAGTCTTTGCTCTCCAACGACGTGTGGACGGTGGAAGACAAGAACGAGGACAACTACACTTGGGACGACCTTGACGCAGGCGCGCCGACCTACAACGGCGCAAACGCAACGAAGACAGCCGACGACTGGCTCGTGTCGCCGCCCCTCTATCTCGTTGGCGGACAGTCTTACACCATTGAGGCTGGCGCATATTGCGGTGCCTTCTCGGGTCCGGCACAGCGCATGGCCGTGGCCTGCGGACTGGGCGACGACCCCGAGCTGTATACGGAAGTGATTCCCGCATCGCCCATCTCGGGCACCGCGCTCGCCGGAGACCCCACCAGTCTGAAGGGCGTATTCACCCCGGCAACCTCCGGCAACTACCGTGTCGGCTTCCACGCCGTGAGCGACATGGCCGGATACATCATCATGCACCTCGTCAAAGTGAGCGAGACCGCATCCACGGCCGCCACGCCTGTGGCCGTGACCGACCTCGCCTTGGAGGCCGGACAGAATGGTGCAAGCACCGTGAAGGTGACTTTCACCACACCAGTGAAGGACATCACGGACCGCGACCTCACCTCGCTGACCAGCGCAACCATCTACCGCGACAACTCCACGTTGCCCGTATGGACCATCGACAACCCCACACCGGGACAGAAGATTGAGTGGACCGACACCAACGTAGAGAGCGGCTCGCACACCTATACCGTCTATACCAGCGTGGGCGACCTGCGCTCTGCAAAGGCAGAAGCCACAACCTACGTGGGCGGCGAGCTTTATCCCGCAAAGCCCCAGAACGTCCGTGTGTACGACAACCTCGATGGAACGGTGACCATCAAGTGGGATCCCGTGACCACAGGTGAGAACGGCGGCTACATCGACCCGGCTTCCATCCAGTACGGAATCTTCGAGGGTATCTACTCAGACGCCATCGCCGAGGCCATCACCGAGAACGAATGCACACTCGAAGGCATACCTCTCGACGGCTCACAGGGCTACAAAATCTATCAGGTTGTGGCCTATACGGACGAGGAGCACCAAAGCAACTTGGGCATGGCGGAGTACTTCTTCTACGGCACTCCCTATGACTTCCCGTTCTCTGAGTCGTGGCCTTACGGCTCATGGAGCAACGGTCCGTGGGCTGCAAGCTACAATGACACGAAGAACCACTTCAAGATTTCGAACCAGTCTGCCGACGATGATGAAGGCTCGGTGATATTTACGCCGGCCAAGGCTGGTGACGAGGCTTCCTTCGTAGGCCCGAAGATGGCTTTGGGCAAGGCTACCAACCCGCGCCTTTCCTTCCAGTACTACGCCTATCCGGGCAGCAAGAGCAAGCTGCAAATCTTCCTTGACGTGAACGGACAGGACATGAAGCTGGCCGCAGAGGTAGACTACAGCACCCTGACGGGCAGCGCAGGATGGCGCACGGTCAATGTTGACGTGGCCGATGAGGCATTCAAGAAGGAGAACGGCTATGGCCGCGTGTTCATCCACGCCATCTCCGATGGTGAGAACATCATGGTGGACGACATCAACATCAACGATGCCATCGACTACAACGTTATCACCACCATGACCGCACCGCTGCACGTGCAGCAGGGCGACCAGACCGAGGTGACCGTCCACGTACGCAACGTGGGCTTGGAGGAGGCCAGCGGCTTCCCCGTGAAGCTCTATGCCAACGGCGCTGTGGTGGCTTCCACCGATGCCGGCACCATCGCCTCGGGTCAGACCCGCGACTATGTGCTCACGTTCGGCGCACCGCTCTCCACCAACGACCTCAAGCTGAAGGCCTATGCAGAGTGGGAAGACGATGAGAACCCCGAGAACAACATGACCGAGGAGAAGACCGTGAAGGTCGTTACCTCCACCTACCCCGTTGTTACCGACCTGCGCGCCAGCATGGAGGGCAACAGCGTGAAGCTGAACTGGTCCGCTCCGCAGACTGAGAACCAGACCATCACCGAGAGCTTTGAGACCTACGAGGCATTCCTCGTGGACGACATCGCCCCCTGGGCACTCTATGACGCAGACAAGTGCCGCACCGCTTCCTTCGGCGGAATCACCTTCCCGGGCAACGGAACTCCCTATGCCTACATGGTGTTCAACCTCTATGGCACCACCCACGGCATGGACGAGGAGACCACCGAGCGATTCAAGCAACGCTTTGGCGGACGCACCGGCGACCAAGCCATGCTGAGCTTCGGCAACTTGGGCGACGCTGCAAGCGGCAACAACGACTGGATCATCTCGCCGGAGCTGTCGGGCAAGGCACAGACCGTGAGCTTCTACATCAAGGCTCCGCAGTGCGACAACGCCAACTACGGCTCTGAGACGTTCTACGTGGCCTACTCCACCACCGACGCACAGGCCAACCACTTCACCAAAGTGCTGGACGACAAGGCTTCCAACAACATCGACTGGAAGCACGTGACCGTGGATCTGCCCGAGGGCGCAAAGTACTTCGCCATCGTGCACACCTCCACCGTGCCCCAGACCGCAGAGGGCTACGACCCGGCATCGGTGCTCGTAGACGACGTGACCTACGAGAGCGCACCGCTCCAGATTACGGGCTACCAGGTGTTCCGTGGCTCGCAGCTCGTCAGCACCATCGAGAATGCAGCCGAGACCTCATTCATCGATGCTGAGGGCACCGACCAGGACAAGTACCACGTGGTCACCATCTACAGCAACATCAAGTCCGGCCTGTCCAACACCGCCTCTGCCGATCCTACGGGCATCAGCAACGTGACGGCTACCGACGCAACCGTGGCTGCCGGAAACGGCTGCATCATGGTGAATGGCAACGCCAATGTCTACACCACATCGGGCGCACTGGTATACAGCGGCAACGCCAACGGCGCAGTGACCCTGCCCGCAGGCATCTACGTTGTGAAGACCAACGGCAAGACCTCCAAGGTTGTAGTGAAGTAAACACTGGGCGAGGCTGGCCATAAAAGCCACGCCTCCCTCCCATATCTTCGCCCTATGAAGGGCACACATCATCCCCGGCCATCGCTCATGTGACGGCCGGGGATGCTTTTTCCACCCCATGCCTTCCCCCGCACGCCCCACTGCCCGCCAGCCGACAAACCGCCTTTCAGCAAAACCATACCTTTTGCCCTGCAAAAGCATACCTTTCGCAAGGCAAAACCATACGTTTGACCACGCAATACCATACGTTTCGCAAACACGCAATACGCACACGGTATTGCGAAACATACACTACGGGCAAACAAGGGCGGCCCGCAGAAGCGAGGAAACAGGAATAACGAAGAGAGCAAAAGCCACCAACAGCCTATTACCCAACGCCTTACCGCACAAAAAAAGAAAATTTTGAGCTTGACGCACACACGACTTGCCGTTCCGCCCAGCCACTCTTTACGATGCAGAACGGAGCCAACTCTTGGAAGAGCTTTTAGCCTTTGCCTTTCCGGCAACGCATCACCACAAAACCAAAACCTCTTTATAACTTAAAAGAGAGAGCCGCAAAGCCCTCTCTTCTGCCTATCATCATAAACTCAAACTGACCTTTCCTGAAAAGGAAAGAGCCACAAAGCCCGCCCTTTCCGTGCAACATGGCCAAGCCAACAACACCTTAGCTTCGGCAGAAAGGCTAACAGTGGCGCTTCTTGCCCGTCCATTTGGCAATGCGGTTGCCCAGCGCGCGGCCGATGGCGCGGTAGTTGCCGCAACGCAGGTTGAGCCAAAGTTCCTCCAAGGAACGCCTCACCTTGATCCAAGGATGGTCCCACGCGTTCACCCGATAGAGCCTCTCCTTGTACGACACGTCCTCCGTCAAGCGCGCCGGGTGACGGAGCGGGAAGTCAAGCTCGTGCCGCCGCATGGTGAAGATGCGGCGATAGCCGCGCGGCGTGGTGCTCATGCTGCCCGCAAAGTGGGTGGAGTCATCAGAAAGCCCCAAGTTGGTGATGAGATTCTTGTGAGGCATGATGGCCAGCTGTGAGTGGAGGAGCTGCGAAGCCCAGAAAATGCTCTCGTAATACTCCTTTCCCGTGTCGCGATGGTCGTGGCACATACGTATGAAATTCCGTCTCACGCCGCGCGCCCGGCACAGTTCCTGCAACTGGCGCATGGTCTGGTCGTCATCAAGGAAGGCATAGTCGCCCTCCCACTGGTCTATGACGCGCCGCCACGAAGCCCATCCCCAGATGGAGAAAGCCGATGTGAAGAAGTAGGAATCGGCAATGTTGGGTGTCACCTCATCGATGTTGAACCCCGAAATCATGCCTATGCGCTCATCGTTCTCGTAGCGGTCGAGCATTTCCTTGCAGAAAGGGAAGAAAGATTGTGAGGGAACATCATCGTCTTCCAGCACGATGCACTTGTCTACGATGGAGAACGCCCACTTCTGCGACAGGTATTCCGACGGGTCGCAGCCTTGGTTGCGGTCGCAATAGTGGCGGTGCACCTCGCAATCCCAGTCTATCCGCTCATCGGAGCAGATTTCCCGGCACGCGGCTATGCCTTTCTTGTCGCGCTCGTTGCCCTCCCTTGCCCCGTCCTGATAGAGGAACAGCTTCGCGGGACGCGCCTTGCGCACTTGCTCAAACACCTGCCTGAAATGGTCGGGGCGGTTGAAAAACAGCATCAGCACGGCCACATCGACACCTGCCGGCTGCTTCTTGGGGTTCTCCATTTTTTGATTATTTCTTGCAAAGGTAGTTCAAACGGACGAAACGGCAAAGAAAAGCCCCTCAATTCTTTGCTTTCCGCCGCGCGATGACGGCATTGAAGAAGGGGCGCGGAGGGATTTTCAGTGCTTTTTATTGTCAAAAAGGCATACTGTTATCAGCGGAATTATGTACCTTTGCAGCACATAAACAGATGAACTAAAACCTTTATCGGAGACAAAAATGCTGGAACAAGAGAAACGCGACGCGATCATACGCCTCATGCACGAACAAGTGGTGCCCGCCGTGGGCTGCACCGAGCCTATGGCCGTGGCCCTTTGCGTGGCCCGCGCCACGGAATTGCTGGGTCGGAGACCCGAGAAAATCAACGTGCTGCTATCACCCAATATTCTGAAAAACGCCATGGGAGTGGGCATTCCCGGCACGGGGATGATTGGATTGCCCATCGCCATCGCCATGGGTGCGATTGTGGGCAAGTCTGAGTATCAGCTTGAAGTAATCAAAGACCTCACGCCGCAGACACTGGACGAGGGAAAGGAATACATCAAGGGCGACCACATCAGCATAGGACTGAAAGAAAAGTGCTGCGACAAGCTCTACATTGAGGTGGAGGTGGAGGCTGAGGGCCACAAGGCACAGGCCGTCATCATGCACACGCACACCAACATCACCCATGAGGAGCGCGATGGCGAGGTGCTGACCGACAAGACGGTGGCCACGGGAGGCTGCGCCGGCACGTCGG
The DNA here is from genome assembly GCA_964487905.1 of uncultured Prevotella sp. Lineage (GTDB taxonomy): Bacteria > Bacteroidota > Bacteroidia > Bacteroidales > Bacteroidaceae > Prevotella. The sequence continues at coordinate 34,367 of CAZASQ010000018.1, forward strand.
GACCGCAACTGACGCTGCGCACGGTGTGGGACTTCGCCACCACATCGCCCGTAGAGGAGCTTGCGTTCATCAAGGAGGCCAAGCGTTACAACATGAACGCGGCGGAAGAGTCGCTCAAAGGCAACTACGGCCACTGCCTGGGCAAGTCGATGGTGCGCCCGCTGAGCACCGGTCTCTTCGGCAACAGCATCTACTCCCACATCATCGCCAAGACGGCACTGGCCTGCGATGCCCGCATGGGCGGCGCGATGGTGCCCGTGATGAGCAACAGCGGAAGCGGCAACCAAGGCATCTGCGCCACCAACCCCGTGGCCGTGTTTGCCAAGGAGAACGAGAACACCGAGGAGGAGCTGATTCGCGCCCTCACGCTGAGCCACCTCACGGTCATCTACATCAAGCAAAGCCTTGGCCCGCTGTCGGCACTTTGCGGATGCGTGGTGGCGAGCATAGGTGCCAGCTGCGGCATTGTCTACCTCATGGGAGGCGGCTACGACCGCATCTGCTACGCGGCCAAGAACATGATTGCCATCCTCACGGGCATGGTGTGTGACGGTGCGAAGCCCAGTTGTTCGCTCAAGATAAGCTCGGGCGTGTCCACGGCAGTGCTCTCGGCCATGCTTGCCATGGAGGGACGCTACGTTACATCGGCCGAAGGAATCATCGACGACGACATTGATCAGTGTGTGCACAACCTGACCAACATAGGAAAGGATGCCATGTGTGCCACCGACACGATGATTCTGAACATCATGACGCACAAGAAAGGATAAACGTCCTTCCCAAAAGGGAAGAACCAATAAGCAAGTGAGCGGTTCCACTCGTGGAATCGCTCACTTGTTTTTCCTCAACAGTGGAGGATTTTCCAAGCAAAGAATTGCCCCTTAACGCACATTTCCCCTTTGCCTGCCCACGAACGGGCGACAAAGGGGAAATGCTTTTTCGTCAACCAGACGGGCTTACTTGGCCGCCGGGTGGAAATAAAGCGTCTGCGGGTCGAGGACGTTGCCTTGCTCGTCGGTCACTTTCATACACAACATACCGCCATTGTGGTCGAAGTAGCGCACCTCCATGTAATGGTAGCCTGCGGCAAGTGCCTGCTGGCATACCATCTCGTGCGGCGACTGCTCCCTATCGTTGTCTACCACCATGTTGCCGTCTATCTTCAGCCAGCTGCCATCATCGCTCGTCAGCGAGAATGTGTACACCCCATCGGCCGGAACACGGATGTATCCCGAGACTATCAGACCAATATTGCCCTTGCATTCCTCGGGTATGACCACATCGGAGGTGACAAACGACTGCTTCAAGGGGGCAGTGTTGACCTGCGCGCACTTCACGCCGGGGAAGTCGTACCAGTCGGTGCGAAGTCCCGAAGCTACGGCGGGCACATCGGAAAGGGCTGGCAAGAGACCCTGCTTGACGAAATTAGCCTTGACCATCTCATCGGCACGGCCCTGCGGATTGAACGTGCGGAGCGTAAACTGAGTGGTCTTGTCCACCGTAATCGGCCCGGTGTACTTCGGAGAATTTGCATTCGGGAAGCTGCCATCGGTGGTATAGCGAATCACAGCCTGCGGGTCTTTGCATGAAACGGTGAGCGTTCCCTTGTCAGTAAAGGAGTTGATGTTGTGGAATCCGTCAAGCGAAGGAATACGGTAAGGCACACCCAGCTTGTTGAGCATTACGAGTTGCTGCTGCAAACGACCGTAGAAGTCGGCGTAGCTCTTTTGGTCTTCGCGTGTCCAAGCCAGCTCGGAGACGGCCAAAATGCGCGGGAAATACATGTAGAGAGCACGGTTTCGCGAAGGAATACCCTCTGCCCAGAGGTTGCCCTGTACGCCAATGACATGGCTGCGCTGTGCTGCGGAGAACTTTGAAGGCACTACGTCATAGTCATATATCTGCTGCATGGAGGTCTTCTCCTCATTGTGCGAGAGGTAGAACGGCGAATTAGGCGTCAGAATCACATCGTTGCCGTGTGCAGTAGCCTCCGACACAGCATTGGGTGCCCACGTGCGCCACCACATCACGGTGGAAGTCTTCGACAATCCGCCCTCTATAATCTCGTCCCAGCCTATCATTCGGCGACCCTTCGATGTGAAGAAAGCCTCCATTTGGTGAATGAACCACGACTGAAGCTCCTCCACGCCCGACAAGTTCTCGGCCTTGATGCGGCGTTGGCAGTCCTCACACTTCTTCCAGTTGTCCTTTTCCACCTCATCGCCGCCGATATGGACATACTCAAAGGGGAACAACGCGATGACCTCGCTCCACACGTTGCGACAGAAATCCAAGCAACTGTCCTTTCCCGGACACAGCGGCGAGGTGAACACCTTGCCCCATCCCACTTGGTCGAAGCAGCTAATGCCCTTGTAATTGGTAATCGCGCTCAGGCAATGACCCGGCATATCCACCTCGGGAACGATGCTGATGCCACGCTGAGCCGCATAAGCCACCACCTCGCGGATGTCGTCCTGCGTGTAGAAGCCACCATAAAGCGAGTCGCCATCCACCAAACGGCGACGGTCGGCAGGCAACAACAAGTCGGGATTGTCCTCCACCCGCGCCTGATAGAGGCACGAAGAGTCCTGATTGTTGAGCGTGCGCCATGCGCCACGTTCGGTAAGGAGCGGATAACGCTTGATTTCGATGCGCCATCCCTGGTCGTCGGTGAGATGCCAGTGGAAGCGGTTGAGCTTGTAAAGTGCCATCAAGTCGATAGCTTCCTCCACTTCCTCCACGGTGAAGAAGTGGCGCGAGCAGTCGAGATGGAATCCGCGCCAGCCGAAACGGGGCGCATCGGCAATGCGGCAAGCCGAAACCTCCGTGCCATTGGTCAGCTGACGAAGCGTGGCGATGGCCGAAACCACGCCCTCATAAGTTGCCGCCGTGACGCTGACACGCTGCTTGTCCACGCTGAGACGGTAGCTGCCCTTGGCCTTGCTGCCCGTCTTGCCCAAGGCAAGCACCACATTGCCCTTCTTTCCCTTCACCGTAGCGGGACGAACGCCCGACAAACGCGCCCAGCTGGAGGCCAGATAGTCGGCCGCAGGCTTCAACCGCGCATCGGCATAGGCGATGGTTGTCTGGCCGGAAAGTGTAAAACTGCCTTGTCCCCACGCCACCTCATTGGGCTTGGGAACGAGACTTGGCTGAGCCAAAACCGTGGCACTGCACAACAAGAGCAGCACCAAGCTAAAAATGTTTCTCGTCAATTTCATGAAAATATGTTTTGTATTGGAATATATCCTTGTGATTTCTATTGTGCACACATCGCACCGCCACACACTGGCTGATGCTCCGCTGCTTATCTTGAACGCACCGCCGCACACGCCCATTGCGCCTATGCTCACGGCTGATGCGCCTTCATTATTAAATAAAGAACACGCGCGATGCGCCAAAAAGGGAACGCGCTGCCCACACCCGGCACACCATGACACAACGAAAAGCCCTCCCGGGCATCGCGTCACTTCTTCTTTCTCTTTCCTATCCTTGACCGGATGGAGCGCATGGTCACCTCCGCCACGCCCAGCGCAGCCTGTATCTCGGCATCACTCTTTCCCGCGTGCTCCATGATAAGGAAGAACTTCTGCTTGGGCGACAAGCCATCGTAGCCTGCCGAAAGCGAGGCCACAAACTGAACATCGACCAAACTGTAGTATTCCACAAAGCTCTCGAAGTCGTGCTTGCGCCAAAGCACAGTCGTCTCGCCGCGCATCACCTCGTTGTATCGCAGATAACCGCGCTTGAGCGAGTCATGGTGCTTCTCCAGCAGCTGGTCTCTCTTGCGGTTGAGCTGTGCTATTTCCTTGGTCTTGTCGCCCGCCATGCGCCGCAGGTCGTCCACCTGCGCCTCGTAACTCTTGATGAGCAGCTGGTCTACGGCTCTTGCCGCGCGCGCCTTGTAGCTGCGATACCAAGAGAACAGCATTCCGATAATGGTCAAAAGCACCAGCGTGACTATCACCACCAAGGCTATGGTGACCTTGCGCTCATACTCATGACTCATCACCATGCGCTCAAACTCCACCTGAACAGCCTTCACATTGTTCTCCGGGCGCACCCGATCCACGCTGTCGGCCAGCTCCAGCAGCCTCTGAGCGGTCTCGGCAGCTCCCCGCCAGTCGGCCGCAGACGTGCGATAGCGCAACAACGACCTCAGCACATAGGTCTGCGTCGGCGCGTCGGTGGCTATGGCGAGTGCCTTGCGCCACATTTCCGAAGCCTTGGCCGTGTCGCCCCGCTGCGCCGAGAGCGTGGCCAGATTGTCGTAGGCTGCGCTTGTGGGCATGATGCGGAGCGATTGCTCCAAGTATTTGCGGGCCATGGCCGTATCGGTCTGCATGAGAAACGCGCCAAGATTGGCCATCACAAACGGCCGACTCTTCTCCGGCAGCTTCGGAAGCAGATCCATGTTCTGCCGCAAGCACCACGCTGTGCTGTCCTGCAGCCCCAACTGGCTGTAGACGAAGGCCATGTTGTTCCACGTATGGGCAAGCCAGTCGGTGCGGTTGGCACGCTGCGACTCGCGAATGGAGAGCTTGGCATAGCGCAAGGCCGCACGGTAGTCGCCAGCCTCGGCGTTGACCACCGTGAACTGCTCGTAAATCTTGTGGCGCAACACCACATCCTGCGTCTTCTCGGCTATCTGCCGCGACCGCTCCAAGCAGAAAACGCCTTCCCTGACGTTGCCCTGCGTGTAGAGAATCACTCCTTTATAGAACCAAGCCGAGGCCAAACGCAGTTTGCCACCGCTTCCCTCGGCTTGATAATGACGTATGCTGAAGTTTATTCCGCCCAGCGAGTCCACCGGACGGTAGGCCCGATAGTCGGCCTGCGCTTTCAGAAGATAATAGAACGCCGAGTCCTTGGCCTCCTGCAGACGGCTCACGCACACGCCATCGAGCAGCACGCACGCCGAATCCACGCGGCCGCTGTCGAGCAACTGCCCCACGGCCACCAGTTTCTGGTTGTCGCTTTCCCCGCGACCACAGCCCGCGAGCAAGGACAAAACCAAAAGGGCGACAACAGCAAATGGCCAAAACCTTGTTCTCATCTCCACAGCTTTATTTCCTCATGGCGCAGCCCGCAAAAGGCACGACTGCACATTATACTGCAAAGTTACAAAATAATTTTGCTCCAACCTACCACTACTTGCGAAAAATGGCCAAGGAAACAGCCCGTCACACGCGCACCACAGGCAAAAGAGACAAAAGAGACGTGGCATTTCGGCGGCAAGAAAAGAGAAGAAAATGAAAATTATTAAAACACAAGTCGCTGAACAACAAGTTGTTAGATAAAAACACAAACTGCCACGAAGCAAAGAAATTTCGCTCTAAAATGTTTCTTCCGAAAAAAGGAAAAAGCTAACTTCGCATTGCCAAAAGCAAAAAGACCCAGACAATAACCTTTAAAACAAGAGCACGAAAATGAGAAAAAGGAAACTGTTTCTGATTGCCGCACTGGCCATCACGGCAGGCGCAACGGCCAACGACTTCATCACCGTCACCACCAGCCAAAGCAAAAGGGAGTACGCGCCGGGGGAAGTGCGGGGCATAACCTTCTCGGGCAATGCCATGCAGGTGAACAAGGAGAACGGAACGGACAGCTACAAGCTGGCCGATGTGGACGAAATCATTTTCAGCCTCGCAACGGGCATATACGGGCTGAAAGCCGACGGAGGAAGACTGACGCTCAACGCCCTGCCCGGAGAGAACGTCATCCACGTGAAAGGCTACGACCCGCAACGCCCATACCGCATCGGAATATTCAGCGCATCGGGACGGGAGGTGAAGAACAACACCGAATGGAAAGGACAGCCCATAGACCTGACCGCGCTGGCAGGCGGAGTGTACAACTTGAAAATCAACGAGACTACCATCAAATTCAGCAAATACACTATGTGAATGCAAGTCCCGGAGGTGAGCCAAAAGCTCCGGGACAAACAGTTGGAGCGATGGCCTCCGCAGAAACAAACCTATGCGAACCTGCTGCGGAGGCCAAACCGTAACCACTTGACCTTCAATGATAAAACTTCAGACCTGAGCCTGTCTTGCAAAACCATACCTTTTGGGGCACGAAACCTAAGCTAACGGCGCGCAAAAGGATAGGTTTTGCAAGGCGAAACCTTACCTTTCGGCAACCGCGCCACGCAACCCGCACGCCAAAGGCGAACTTTACGCCCCGCACAACGCTACTTTTTCACGCGTGGGCTTGCGCGTTTGGCGATATTTCCCTACTTTTGCGACAAAACAAAAACAACAGGAAGAGACATGACAGAAAGAGAGAAAGACGAGCTGTTCATGCGCCGCTGCCTGCAGCTGGCCCGCAACGGATGGCGAAACGCCCGCCCCAACCCCATGGTGGGAGCCGTTATCGTGAGCCGCAGCGGACGCATCATCGGCGAGGGCTACCACGTGCGCTGCGGCGAGGGCCACGCCGAAGTGAACGCATTTGCGTCCGTGCGCCCCGATGACAAACCGCTGCTGGGCGAGAGCACCGTCTACGTGTCGCTGGAGCCGTGCAGCCACTTCGGCAAAACGCCCCCCTGCGCCGACCTGATAGTGGAGAAAGGCGTCAAGAGAGTGGTGTGCGGATGCCAAGACCCCTTTGCCAAGGTGCAGGGACGCGGCATTCAAAGACTGCGCGATGCGGGAATAGAGGTATGTGTGGGCGTGCTGGAACGCGAATGCAAGGAGCTGAACAAACTGTTCATGACCTTCAACACGGCGCGGCGGCCACACATCATGCTGAAATGGGCACAAACAGCCAATGGCATGATAGGCAAAAGGGGCGAAAAAACGCCCATTTCATCGGAATTTACGCAAATGCTGGTTCACAAGCTCCGCAGCGAGACCGATGCCATACTCATAGGTGGCGGCACCCTGCGTGAGGATGCGCCGCTGCTGAACGTGCGCAAGTGGGCGGGCAACGCCCCCGAGCGCATTGTTCTTACCCATAACGAGAGCGAGAAACCCGATGGATTCACCGTTTTCGGAAGCATTGAGACCGCCTTGGAGTATCTTTACGAGAAACGAAGCCAATCGCTGCTTGTGGAGGGAGGAGCCGTGACGCTCCAATCGTTCATCGACAAGGGACTGTGGGACGAGATTCGCGTAGAAACCGCGCCTTTCTGCATCAGCGGGGGCGTAGCCGCGCCAACGCTCCCAACGGGCATACGCGTGGCAAAACAAGAACTATTCGATGGCAGAACCATCACCACTTATCAGCGGGAGGAATAACATGGAAAAACGATTCAGCGAGTCAGACGAGTACCGGCGCGACCATTTTGTGCGCATCATTGAACGCGCCGTGGAGCGAATGACGCTCAAAGAACTGGAGGCCGTGGCCTACGACTTGTTTACCAAAGGCTATCTTGACGAATACTAAAACACCCTTTGAGGCGGAACGCCGTCTCAAAGGGTGGGCAAATTTCTGAAAAACAAAGACTACAGCACCGCGGCAAGCTCGAAAAGACGGATGCCGTTGCTGCCCTTCACGAGGATGGTGCGCCCCTCGGGACGCGCTGCAGCAATGGCTTCCCTCACCTCCGACACATCGGCAAACTTGCGATAGGCGGTGTCGGTGCGGGCAAACTCCGGCCCAACAAGCCAAACATCGGTGAAGCCATCGGCTTTCAGCTTGTCAACCACTTTCTGATGCTCCGCCGGAGCGGCTTCGCCCAGCTCACGCATATCGCCCAGGATGGCCAGTTTGTCCGCAGCCTCGGTGAGGCGGAAGTTCTCTATGGCCGCCGCCATGCTCGATGGGTTGGCGTTGTAGGCATCGATGATGAGGCGGTTGTGAGCCGTCACAGTGAGCTGGGAGCGGTTGTTGCTGGGCACATATTGCTCCAAGGCGGCCACCACATCGGCTGGCGCAACACCAAAGTGGAGTCCGATGGCGATGGCGGCAAGCATATTACTGAGGTTGTACGACCCTATGAGTTGCGTGTGCACTTCCAAAGGCTGTGGCGTAAGTGCCTCATCGGCCTGCCAAACAAAACTGAGAAACGGATCGCACGACAGCAAGCGACCTCTGACGTTGGCCGTATCATCGCTGCCATAGGTCACCACGCGGCCGAACTCTCGGCTTTCGGCCATCTCCAGCAAGTCGGGGTCGCTCTCATTGAGAAACAACAGCGCGCCATGGGCTTTCAAATAGTCATAGAGTTCGCCTTTCGTGCGCTTCACCCCGTCAAAAGAGCCGAAGCCTTGCAGGTGGGCACGTCCCACATTGGTAATCATTCCGCACGTAGGCTCGGCATACTCCACCAGCTTTTCTATGTCTCCCGGGTGCGAAGCACCCATCTCCACAACGGCAATCTCGTGCTCCGGGCGGATGGAAAGCAGCGTGCGCGGCACGCCAACATCGTTGTTGTAATTGCCCTCAGTGTGAAGAACGCTGTACTTCTTGGACAGTACGGCCGACACAAGCTCCTTGGTTGTGGTCTTGCCGTTGGTGCCCGTAATGCCCACAACGGGTATGCTGAACTGGCGGCGGTGCTCCCTGGCCAGCTCCTTGTAGGCCACAAGCGCATCGGGAACTACTATATAACGGCTGTCGCCAGCCTCGGCACACTGCGGATTGTCCACCACGGCATAGGCACAGCCTTTGTCCAAGGCTTGGCGGGCAAAGCGGTTGCCGTCGAACGATGCGCCTTTCAGCGCGATGAAGATGCTGCCCGGCGGGCATTCGCGGCTGTCGGTGGTCAGTAAGGGGTGTTGCTGATAAATGGCAAAGAGGCTCTTGATGTCCATAAACGGAATGAGATTGGAATGAATTTGTTCGCGCGGCGGGGGGCAAGGCTTTCGCCATGAGCGGCCACACCGCCAATGTCATTGCAAAAGTAATGCTAAATGGTCAGACCAACAAATTATCGCTGATGATTTTAGCTACATTTTCTCCATCTGTTTTCTTCAAACCGCAAGGCCAAGCAGCGGTCATCCCGCGCCAGCCCATCACCTTTTGCGCCTTTGCTTTGCCCAAGCACTGGTCAAAGGGCAAGAATATGGAACGGCTATCAAGGAGAACGCGCCATCCGCTTTCTGCCGGTTTCACGCTTAAAAGCATAAGCGCAGAACACAAAAAAATCTCCGCCGCCCCACAAGGGAGCAGCGGAGATTTCCTATTTATTGATGTATTACGTACCTGCTATTAAGCCTTGGCAGCGGCAGCCTGCTTCTCGTTCTTGCGGTTGAGCACAAGGTAGGCAACGGGCGATGCGACGAAGATGGAGCTAAGCGTACCAAACACCACACCAAGAATCATTGCGAAGGAGAAGCTGCGGATGCTCTCACCACCCAAGAAGAAGATGCACAGCAACACGAGGAGCGTGGAGAACGACGTGTTGATGGTACGAGAGAGCGTCTGATTGATGGAGTTGTTGAACAACTCTCCAATGTTCTGCTTCGGATGGAGCTGCAAGTTCTCGCGAATACGGTCGAACACCACCACTTTATCGTTGATGGAGTAACCAATCACGGTCAGGATGGCACCGATGAAGGTCTGATCAATCTCCAAGGAGAACGGCATCCAGCCCCAGCAGAGCGAATAGAAGCCGATAACGATGAGCGTATCGAAGAACAATGCCACTACAGATGCCACGGAGAATCCGAAGTTGCGGAAGCGCAGCAAGATATAAAGGAAGATGAAACCAAGGGCAAGAATCACGCTGACGATGGCACCGTTGGTAATATCCTTAGCCACCGACGGACCAACCTTGGCCGAGCTGATGATGGAACCACCCGTGCGGATGTCCGGATTCTTAAACGCCTCCACGCTGGCCTGGCTCACATAGCCTGCCTTGCGCAACGCGTTGTAGAGGATAGTCTCAGCGCGGTCGTCCTCCAACGGGTCGTTCGACTCGATGTTATAGTTGGTGGAGACACGGATTGTCTTGCCATCCGTACCCAAAGCAATGACAGACGTGGTGGCCTGTTTACCCGCATCGGTGCCCGTGGTGTTCACAAACGCGCCCTCAAGCACAGTGCGCACGTCCTCAACCTCCGTTGCCTTACTGAGCGTGACCACATAGTTGCGGCCACCCGTGAAGTCGATGCTCTTGCTCAAGCCACGTACAGCGAAGCTGACGATGAAGACAAGCGCGGCAACACCCCAGATAGTGAAGCTCTTCTTGCGGAAGTTCATGAAGTGGAAGTTGACATTCTGCATCAGGTTCTTGCTCACGCTGGTGTAGAACTTCAAGTTGAGCCAGCGTCCCTTGCCCATTTGCTTCTCATAAGCAATGCGAGTGAGGAACACAGCCGTGAAGAACGAGCAGCAGAGACCGATGATCCAAGTGGTGGCAAAACCGCGGATGGGGCCTGTACCCGTGACAAGGAGGATGACACCGGTAATCAACGAAGTGAGGTTGGAGTCGAAGATGGCAGAGAAAGCATGCTTGTAGCCAAGCTCCAAGGATTCTTTCACGCCCTTGCCCAATCGCATCTCTTCCCTGATACGCTCATAAATAAGCACGTTGGCATCGACTGCCGTACCGAGCGTCAGCACAATACCGGCGATACCCGGCATGGTGAGTGCCGACTGGAAGGACGCGAGAACACCTAATGTGAAGAAGAGGTTGGCGAAAAGTGCCAAGTTGGCCAGCATACCGGGGATAACGTTGTACATTACGACCATGTAGATCATCAGAACAACGAAAGCAATCACGAAAGAAATGAGACCCTGCTGGATGGACTGTGCACCGAGGGTAGGACCAACGACCTCCTCCTGCACGATGCGGGCAGGTGCGGGCATACGTCCAGACTTCAGCGTGTTGGCCAAGTCCTTGGTATCCTCAATCGTGAAGTTACCCGAGATGGACGACTGACCACCATCAATCTCCGTATTGATGCGCGGTGCGGTGTAGACAACACCATCAAGAACAATGGCAACTGCCCTGCCAAGGTTGGCCTTGGTGATGGCCGACCACTCGCGAGCACCCTCAGAGTTCATCGACATGCTCACCTCAGGTTTGCCAAACTGGTCGAACTGGTCCTTGGCATCAGTAATCACGTCACCCTCCAATACAGGACGTCCGTCGTTGGTGGTGACCTTAAGAGCGTGCAACTCGAAGATATTCTTCTGGTTCAGTCCATCGGCCGGCTTGGCACTCCAAAGGAGCTTCACGTCAGAGGGAAGAACTTGCTTGGCCAGCTCGCTGTAGATAATCTTGTTGACGGCGGCAGTGTCGCGCACATTAGCATAACCCACGATGCTGAGCGCATCGCCCGGAATCGTCTGCAGGATGGCGAGCAAGGGATGCTCGCGGCGCAGCTGCTCATCGGCGTTGCTCTTGGCAGCGTTGGCGGCGGCATTGCGGCCTTCGCGCAGTTGGAGCTTCGCTGCGGTCTTCTTCTCGGCAGCGGCCGTGCTGTCCTTGGCGGAAGCGGCGGCCTCACTCTTCTCTGCTCCGCTCTCGTTGTTGGCCAGACGCTGGTCGAGCTGCACGAGGTACGGAGTAATCTCCTGGTTGTTGTAGGTCTCCCAGAACTCAAGGTTGGCACTACCCTGCAGCAGCTTGCGCATACGCTCTGGCTCACGGATACCCGGCATCTCCACCATCAAGCGGCCGTCCTGTCCCTCCAGTTCCTGGATGTTGGGCTGAACGACACCGAACTGGTCGATACGGTTGCGCACCACATTGTAGGAGTTGTCGATGGCAGCCTTCACCTCATCGCGCAACGCCTGCTCCACCTGCTTGTCGGTGCTCTGCGTGCTCACTTTGCCTTTGAGCTGCTGAGTGGCGAAAACCTCGGCCAGACGGTGACCCGGGGCATTCTTGTGATAGGCATCAATGAAGAGCGAGATGAAGTCGCTCTGGCTCGTCTCCTCCTGCTTCTTGGCCTCGTTGAGCGATTTCACGTAGGCGGGATCGGTCTTGTGGTCGGCCAAAACATCGACAACATCGGGCACGGAAATCTCCAACACAACGTTCATACCGCCCTTCAGATCGAGTCCGAGACCAATCTGCGTCTCCAAACACTTCTGATACGAGTAAATGCCCAGATACTTCACGGAGTCTTTGTAGTCCTGCCGCTCAATAGGGTCTTTGATCTTCGCAGCCTGACTGTCGTAGTAGCCCGTTGCCACCGAGAAAGACAGGTAGAAGATACTTGCGAGCGTCAGCAAGACGGCCACGCAAATTACTAATCCTTTGTTCTGCATTGTTTTATTGTTATTTTTGAATTTATTTGTCGCTTGACGCGTTGTCTGATACGTACTTACGTACTACAAACGTGCAAAGATAACGTTTTTTTCACTAATTGGGAAATCTTTCGGGTTGAAATCATCAAAAATTAAGGTTTGGGGCGCATTTCCAGCCAGCAGCTGATAGGATAATGGTCGCTCAATTCAACCGTCTTGTCCACTTTCGCGCCATAAGGCTTGAAGAAATCGGAGCAGAACATATGGTCTATCCTCACCCATATTCCGTTGCTGCGATAGGAGAAGCCCGGTCCCAGACCCGATGCAGCATAGCAGTCGGTAAGCCCGCGGGCAATGGTGCGGCGGGCATAAGAAATGGGGGTATCGTTGAAGTCGCCCACCACTATCACAGGCATCCCCTCACGCAACCGCCGCTGTATCCAGCCGCTCACCAAGCGTGCTTGCGGCGCGCGTTTTACGGCCGCTTGCGAAACCTTACGTTTCAGCCGCGAAAGGTCACCTTTTGCACTGTCAAAGGTAACCTTTCCCGAGGCAATATGTCCCATATTGTTTTTGTCCTCTACGCTTAGCCCGTTTGTCTCCAAATGATTGGCCACCAAGCACACCTTTCGGCCATCTATGCTGAGCACATACTCCACGCTCATATTGCCCTGCGACTCATAGGGGATAAGCCTTTTGCTCACAATGGGATAGCGCGTGGCGAGAATCATGCACGCACTGCCCGAATCGTTCTTCCTCGTTACATCAACATGGGGGTAATTCTGGCGCAAAACAGACACGGGCGCGCCATCGCCAACGCCCGGCGGAGCTTCTTGCAAACAGACAATGTCTGCCCCATCGCGCAGCAAATAGCGTGTCATCGCCCCTTGCCCGTCATCGCCCGGCGTGTCGCCTTGAAACATACAGACGTTCCACGACAGCACCCTAACGGCACCATGCGGCGGCGCGGAGGGACGATTGACCGGGAGATACCTTGACAACGGCCCACAGCCGAGCAGCAAACCCAGCACGGGAAGCCAAAGGCAGCGCGGCCGAAGCAGCGTCCACAAAGCAAGAAAAATGACATTGAGAACAAGAACTGCCGGAAATAGCAGCCCGGTATTGCACAACAGCGGATGGCTCTCGGGAGCAAGGCGGTCGGCATTGCCCACAAGCAACAGCAAGATGATGGCCAACACGTTGACTATCATCAGCGTTCTGACCACACACTTTCTCACCTTACCCATCCGGCGGAGACCATCCCGAACGTTAAGATTCAGTTTTTGCTGCTGTCGAAGAGACGTTGCTTCTCATCTTTCGACAAACTGTCGTAGCCGCTCTTTCGAATCTTGTCCAAGATACGGTCTATCTCGGCCTGCTCAGCCTCCTTCCGCGCATTGTATTCCCAGTCGGTCTCGCGGCGCACATCCTCTCTTTTGGTTTCCGCACCGCCCTTGCGCGCGCTGAAACCATTGCCACTGCCAGCCGACTGCCGCTCCCAATTGTCGCGCATACGGTCGAAGAACTGCCGACCATTGCCCGCACCGAAGCCGCTACCGCCCAAATTGGGATGTCGCCGCCAATACTTGATGAGGATGAAACCAAAGAGCATACCGCCCAAATGAGCCAAATGCGCCACACCATCATTGCTCGTCCCGATGGCGGAGAACAACTCCACGACAATGGAACCTGTTATAACCCACTTGGCCTTGATGGGCACGGGGATGGGAATAATGAACATCCGCTCGTTGGGGAACAGCATTCCGAAAGCCAACAGCACGGCATAGATGGAGCCGGACGCACCCACGGTAGTCCAAAGGTTGAGCAGTTTCTGACTGGCGCGCGCCACTTCGGGCACATCGGCCATAGTGAAACTGGCCAACTGCTCCGTGGCAAGCATATAGAACTGTACAAACTGCGTCAGTTCCTGACATACTCCCGCGCCCAAACCGCAGACAATATAAAAGAAAAGAAACTTACGCGCTCCCCACACATTCTCTATCACCATACCAAACATCCAGAGCATGAACATATTCATGAAGAGGTGCATGAACCCTCCATGCATGAACATATAGGTGAAGAGTTGATAAAGATGAAAGTCGGAGGCAAGGAAAAAATGCAATCCCAGCAGCCCAGTGAGGTCAATGCCGACTGGCTGCAACGCAAGACTGGCCAAGAATACCAGCACATTAATAATTAGCAGATTCTTGGTTACTACGGGTAAGTTGCGCATAAGTACTGTCTACTATTCATTTAAACACCGCAAAATTACGAAAAATTCCCCATTCAGAGCACATCGGGCGACCTATAAGGCTTATTTTTCAGAAATTTCATCACTTTTCCCTTATTTTAGTTTGATTTGTGAAAGTATTCTCTTATATTTGCAGTCGCAAGTTTAGTGATTTTTTATATTAACCCATAATAGAGAAAAGTTATGAACAAAACAGAGTTAATCGAGAAGATTGCAGCCGGTTCCGGCCAGCCCAAGACGGTGGCCAAGGACGCATTGGAAGCCACCCTGCGCGCCATCAAGGACGCACTGCTGGCAGGCGAGAAGGTTCAGCTCGTTGGCTTCGGCACATTCGAGGTAACCGAGCGTCCTGCACGTTTGGGCGTGAATCCCGCTACAGGCGAGAAGATTTCCATCGCTGCAAAGAAAGTGGTGAAGTTCAAGGCTGGCGCCGACCTCGCCGATGCGGTAAACGCATAACACGTCAGATATTCGGGCCATCAAAGCCACTAAGGGGAAAGCTGCCTTTGGCAGCTTTCCCCTTATGTTTTGCCCGCCTCGAAAAGCACGCAAGCCACAAACAACACCAAAGCACCTACCTCCCAAACGCAAAGC
>CAZASQ010000019.1:0-49241 GCA_964487905.1 uncultured Prevotella sp.
AGCGGTGTGTACGAGATTCGAACTCGTGACCTCCTGCGTGACAGGCAGGCATTCTAACCAACTGAACTAACACACCATGCATAGCTTTGCTGTGCGCTTTTCGTATTTGCGGGTGCAAAGGTACTTGTTTTATTTTATTCCACCAAACATTTCTTCGATTTTTTTCTAAAAATATTCTCAGTGGCGGTCAAACAGCTTGGTTTGGCCTGTGTTGTGGTGATGCAGAGGGGCAGACGAAGCGGGATGGAAGCGCAACAACGTGTTTTGCATGTAACGGAACAGAAGGAAATAAAGGTGAGTTTTTCAAAGGTGGAAGCACAACAACGTGTTTTGTATATAGTGGAAATGAGACGGCCGAAAGGGTAGAAGCGGTGGCGGATGTGTAAAAGCGGAAAAGTGCGTGTGTACCAACGCTTTGCGTTAGCATACCTTTTGGTGTGCGAAAGGTATGGTTTTGCGTTGTCAAACGTATGGTTTCGCGCGGTAAAAGCATACGTTTGGCTTAGTGTTTCATTATTAGGTGATTGCAGACAAGGCGGTTTGGCGTTGTTTGAGGGCTGGCTGCGTGCAGGGGGTAGGCCTTTTCAATGTGTGAAAAGACAGTGGGGCGTGTGTCTTACTGCGGCGCAAGCGCGCCATCGTCAGGGTGTGGAATCTCAATTTGCAGGCCATCATAGGCAAAGTGTATTCCGCTGGGCAGCCGCTTGTCGGCCTCCTCGTGCAAACCGATGTCGTGGGTGAGGTGGATGAGGTAGGTGCGGCGTGCATGAAGCCGTTGGGCAAAGCTGATGGCTTCGCTGATGAGCTGGTGGGAGTGGTGAGGCTTTTCCCATCGCAGCGCGTTCACCACCAAGGTGTCGATGCCTTGCAGATAGGGAAGTTCCGTGTCGGCTATGGTTTTCATGTCGGTGATGTAGGCCAGCGTGCCGATGCGGAAGCCCAGGATGGGCAGGTTGCCATGGAGCACCTCGATGGGCATGATGCGCATGTCACCTATTTGCAGCGGCTGGTGCGGCGCGGTCTCATGGAGCGTCAGTTGTGGCACGCCGGGATAGAGGTGCTTGCCGAAGCAGTAGGGCATATTGTGGCGCAGGCCTTGGCAGGTGTCGGCATTGGCGTAGATATTGATGCTGCCCAGCATACAAAATGGGCGCACATCATCGATGCCGCCCACATGGTCGTAGTGGATATGGCTGATGAGCACGCCATCGATTTTGCGGAAAGGCTGCGCGAGCATCTGCTGCCGGAAGTCGGGTCCGCAGTCGATAATCAGCCGCGTGGAGCTGGTTTCGAGCAGTGCCGCCGTGCGCAGCCGCTTGTCGCGCGGGTCAAGGCTTTGGCAGACGGGGCAGTTGCAGCCTATGACGGGCACGCCGCACGAGGTGCCGGTTCCTAAGAATGTGAGTCTCATCTGATGTTTACTTCGGGTTCGATGTCGATACCGAATTTTTCGCGCACGGCTTGCTGCACGGCTTGGCACAGGCGTACGATTTCCTGCCCCGTGGCTCCGCCCGTATTGACGAGCACGAGAGCCTGTTTGGCATAGACACCTGCCCTTCCCAGCGTGCGCCCTTTCCATCCGCATTGGTCTATCATCCATCCTGCGGGAATCTTGTAGGCGGCTTTTCCGTCCTCAGCGGGCAGGGTGAAGTAGGGCATTTGCGGGTAAGCGGCTTGGAGCGACTTAAATTTCTCCTCGCCCACAATGGGGTTCATGAAGAAGCTGCCGGCGTTTCCCTGCTCGCAGGGGTCGGGCAGTTTGGCGTGGCGTATGTCTATGATGGTCTGACGCATCTGTTCTGCCGTGGGCTGCGTGATGTTTTTGGCGGCCAGTGCCTCGCGTATGTTGCCATAGTCGAGCCTTGGGCGGAACTCATCGCTCAGCCGATAGGTGACGGCGGTGATGAGGTAGCGGTCGCGCCACTCATGCTTGAACTTGCTCTGACGGTAGCTGTATTCGCATTCGCTTCCTAAAAAACGTCTCACCTTGCCTGTGGCAATCTCCACGGCCTCCACCTCTTCTATCAGTTCGCTGGCCTCTGCGCCGTAGGCACCTATGTTTTGCACTGCGCTCGCGCCGCATTCGCCCGGAATGAGCGAGAGATTCTCTGCGCCATAGAGTTTGTGGGCCACGCACCAAGCCACAAAGTCGTCCCAGACGTAGCCCGAACCGCAGCGCACGCGCCCATTGCCCGTGTGCTCTATGAAGCGTATGCCGGAGTGAACAACCGTGCCGGGATAGTTGCCCGTGAGCAACAGGTTGCTTCCTCCGCCCAGAATGAGCAGCGGATGGTCGGCCTCGGTGAGCGAGCGTGCCACCGCTTGCGCCTCTTCCTCCGATGCGTATTCCACGAACCGACGGCATTGCGCATCGATTCCGAAAGTGTTGTGCCTCAGCAGGCTATGGTCTCTTAGGTCTTTCATCTTGAAACGATTGTGGGACTGGTTGATATGGTGCGCCGACAGGCTTCTGACGTGAGCGGCTGAAAGCCACCGTTTAGTAGGCTTTGACTTTCTCCAGCTGCCATTTGCCGTGGTGTTGCTTGAATACGAGGCGTGTCTCAATGCCGTTGGAAAGTCCTCTGAACACAAGTATCTTGCGGCTGCTCTTGCCGTATTTCTGTCCGTAGAGGATGTTGTAAATCATGTCTTGTGGCACGGTGGGCAAGAATGTGGCCCACTCATCGGTGGCAATCGTTGTCTCCACGTAGCTTGTCTCCTCGCCGTAAGGGTCGGGGCCGGAGTAGGGGAGCGGGTCTTTGATCATCCCCTCGCCGTCTGTTGAGAGAAATTCTTGCAGGAATTGCAGGAAAGAAGCGTTGACGTTCTCCTTGAAACTGATGTTGCGGATGCTGTTCATGCGCCATTTCCCGTCCAGATGGTCAAACACATACTGGTCTACGGTGCCGTTGTTCAGATGTATTCTTTCTACTATCACGCTGTCGAGGTCGGTCGATTTGGCGTTCTTCATCTGTTCCTCATTGTCGAAGATGAGCGTGTAGTACTGCTGGCTCATGAAGAAGTGGTCGGTCTTCCATTGCTTTCGCTGCATGTGAGTGGTCTTTCCGTTGTGTGTCATGGGCAGCGGGAAGTTGATTCGGTTGCGCTGCAGCTGGCGGTTGGCCATGAAGTTGAAGAAGAAATCATCAAACAGCTGGTCGGCGGCTTTCGGCATGGGCGTTTCTTCCACGATGCGCGCCACGGTGTCGGTGTGGGTGGTGTCGGCCACGGTGTCGGTGTCAGTGGCCAGCGTGTCGGCCAGTGGCTCAGGTTGTTTGTTGGAACAGCCCGTGTCGAGCACCATCATGATGGCGCAAAGGGCAATGGAAAAGAGGAAAAACTTTCTCATTCTCTCTATAAATATATATACTAAAACGGGTGCAAAGTTAGCGTAAAGCGCAGACAAAACAAAATAAAAAACGCAATTATTTTGCCGTTCATCTGATTTACTGTAACTTTGCACAAAAAATTGCGAGCTATGTTATTAGAGAAGATAGAAGCACTTCTGAGGGAAGTCAGCGAGGTTTCGGCTCAAAACGCCGAGGACGTGGAGCGTCTGCGTCTGAAATATCTCAGCAAGAAAGGCGAGATCAACGCTCTTATGGGTGAGTTCCGCAACGTGGCCGCCGACCAAAAGCGGACCATCGGCATGAAGATAAATGAGCTGAAGCTGCTTGCGCAGGGTCGAATCAACGAGCTGAAGGACATGGTGGAGGACAAAGCCGCGCAGCGGGACGACATAGACTTGACGCGAACGGCCTATCCCTTGCCGCTGGGCACGCGTCATCCGCTCACGCTGGTGAAGAACGAGATTATCGACATCTTTGGCAGAATGGGCTTCACGCTCTACAATGGACCCGAGATAGATGACGACAAGCACGTGTTTACGATGCTTAACTTCGCGGCAGACCATCCTGCCCGCGATATGCAAGATACCTTTTTCATTGACCGCGATGAGAGCCGTGACGTGACCAAGAACGTGCTTTTGCGCAGCCATACGTCGGGCGATGAGGCGCATTACATGGAGACGCACGAGCCGCCCATCCGCATCCTGTGCCCCGGCCGCGTCTATCGCAACGAGGCAATATCGGCGCGCGCTCACTGTTTCTTCCACCAAGTGGAGGGACTTTATGTCGACAAGGGCGTTAGTTTCACCGATTTGAAGCAGGTGCTCCTCACCTTTGCGCGTGAAATGTTTGGTGCGGACACGAAGATCAGGCTTCGTCCGAGCTACTTCCCGTTTACCGAGCCGAGTGCAGAGATGGACATTTCGTGCAACATCTGTGGCGGAAAGGGATGTGGATTCTGCAAGCATACGGGCTGGGTGGAGATACTTGGCTGCGGTATGGTAGACCCTCATGACCTTGCTGCGTGCAATATTGACCCAGAGGTATATACGGGCTACGCGTTTGGAATGGGCGTGGAGCGTATTGCCAACTTGAAGTATCGCGTCAGCGACTTGCGCCTTTTCTCGGAGAACGACACGCGTTTCCTCCGCGAGTTTGAGCAGGCTTAAGCGGCGTTGGGAAAGGATTGGCCGGCATTGGAGCAAGAAATATTAGGATAAATAAGGTCTTGAAGCTCTTTTAGAGGGCTTTGGCTTTACTTCCATTAGCCTTTCTCGCTCGGCTTGTTGTTGGCTTTTAGCTTCTCTTAACGGCATGAAGCTAAGATGATTTTTAAAAATTTTTAATATAAACAGTCCCGAAACGCGACCTCGTTTCGGGACTGTTGCTTATAGCCAAGGCTGCGTTTTCAAAGCGTTTGTTCAACTTTTAGCAAGGAATAGTTGTGTTTTTGATAAACGCCCATTCAGTTTTTGACAATAGTTGAATGGGCGTTTGTAATTCTGTTACTATGCTTTGGTGAATTTCAGCGCGAATGGTTGACCGCTTTTCACCATGCCCTTGGGGATGGTGATGGTGGTCTTGCCATCCTTCACCCTCGTGGTGAGCTTCTTTCCGTTCAGCAAAAGGGTGACCTTGCCTTTGGGCTGGTTGCCCGTCCAGCTGATTGTTGTGGGCGCGTTTGTTCCCTCTTGTGCCACATAAATGGCATAGAGTGTGTGCCCGTCTTTGTTGGCAGTGAACCAAATGTTGCCATTCTGATAGTTTGGCGTGATGGTTGTGCCATAGATGGCCTCACCATTGGCGCGCAGCCACTTTCCTATGGCTTCCAACCGGCTCACCGCCTCATCTTGGATAAGTCCCTCAGGGGTGGGCCCTACGCCCAAAACGAGGTTGCCGCCTTTGGCAACTACCTCCACCAGCGTGGCTATCACCTTCTCCGGGCTTTTCCATCGCGGCTTTTTCACGTAGCCCCAGTCATCGGAAAGGGGAATGCACGACTCCCAAGGATAGTTGAGCTGTGTCTCGGGAATAGTCCTCTCGGGCGTTTGATAGTTCTCGTAAGGGCCATGAATGGTGCGATCCACCATGATAATGCCGGGCTGGTTGCGACGTGCCATGTCGGCAATGCGGGGCATATCGATGTCCTGTCCGTTGTCCTTGTCCACCCAGCCGCCATCAAGCCACAGGATGTCCACCTTGCCATACCTCGACAGAATCTCGTCCATTTGGTCATAAACGAATTGCTTGTAGCGAGTCCAGCGCCACGGCCACTTCTTGATGTCATAGTTGACATTGCGTCCCCGCTTGGTGGGGTATACGTCCCACCAGTAGTCTTGGCTGTGCCAGTCGGGCTTCGAGAAGTAGGTGCCCGTCATGAAGTGCTTTTCGCGGAAAGCGTTGAGCACGTGCAGCAGCACATCACGTTTGGGATTGTCCTTGAAGGCATGGTGGGCGATGGAGAAATCGGTGTGCTTGGAGTCGAACATACAGAAGCCATCGTGATGCTTAGTTGTGAATATCATGTACTTCATGCCCGCATCCGCCATCACCTTAGCCCATTGTTCGGGATTGAATTGCGTTGGGTTGAACTCATCGGCCAGCCCCCAGTACCAGTCTTTGTACTGCTGGTAGGTCATCGTAGTGTCGCGTGTGATCCAGTCCTCGTCACAGATGGACCACGATTCCACGATGCCCGGCACGGCATAAAGCCCCCAGTGCATGAGCACACCGAATTTCTTGTCTTGCCAGTCATGAAGTTTGCTTACCACCTGCGCATCGGTGGGCCACTCGTAGGCTTTACTTCTCTCGTACACGTCTTCCCTTTCCTGCGCCACGGCGGGCGTTGCCAGCAGGAATGCGCTTGCCAACGTGAGTAATGTTTCCTTTGTCATAATTCTAAGGTGTATCTATTGTGAGTTATAATTGCTTGTCGCATAGCCCTCCGCTCATGGTGTCCACGGCAGTTGTTCGGTTTTTGTCCTTTATGGTTGCTTGACGTGCTTCATTGACAGACTGATTCGGCCACGCCGAATGTCCACTGCCGTGACGCGCACCATCACTTCTTGATGCAGACGCACCACTTTGGTAGGGTCGCTGACAAATTTGTCCGACAGTTGCGATACGTGTACCAATCCGTCTTGATGCACGCCGATGTCAACGAACGCACCAAAGTTGGTGATGTTGGTGATGATGCCGGGCAGCTCCATTCCTTCCATTAGGTCGCCGATGCTGTGTACGCTGTCGGAGAAGCGAAACTCTTTGATGGATTGGCGTGGATCGCGCCCCGGCTTGTCCAGTTCCTGCATGATGTCGTGCAGTGTGGGGAGTCCAACTTGCTCCGACACGTATCGGCGCGGGTCTATTGCTTGCTGTTTCTGCTTGTCGGCCATCAGCTGTGCCACGGTGCAGTGGCTGTCGGCGGCCATTTGCTCCACAACGGGGTAGCTTTCCGGGTGGACGGCGGAGTTGTCGAGCGGGTTTTTTGCGTCCGGGATACGCAGGAATCCCGCGCACTGCTGGAATGCGGCTGGCCCAAGGCGGGGAACTTTCTTCAGTTGTTGTCTTGAAGAGAACGCTCCGTGTGCCTTTCGGTAGTCTATGATGTTCTGGGCGAGCACGGGCCCCAGTCCGCTCACGTAGGTGAGCAGGTGTTTGGAGGCCGTATTCACGTTCACGCCCACAAGATTGACGCAGCTTTCCACCGTCATGTCGAGCGAATGTTTGAGCTTGCTTTGATCCACATCGTGCTGATACTGTCCCACACCGATGCTTTTTGGGTCAAGTTTCACCAGTTCGGCTAGCGGATCCATGAGTCTGCGCCCAATGGACACCGCGCCGCGCGTGGTAACGTCCTCATCGGGGAATTCCTCGCGTGCCGTGCTTGAAGCGGAATAGATGGACGCGCCATCCTCGCTCACCATGTAGATGCTCGCTTTATGCTCCGTTCCGCCGCTTTCTCGCAGCGCGTCTTCCACAAACTCCCTTGTCTCGCGGCTGGCCGTTCCGTTGCCAATGGCGATGGCTTCGATGCCGAATCTGGCCATCATGCGTCTGATGGCCGCCGTGCTTTGGTCGCGGTGGCATTTGGGCGGATGCGGATAGATAATCTCGTGATGCGTCAGGTTGCCTTGCGCGTCCAGACAGGCAATTTTGCAGCCGTTGGCAAATCCTGGGTCTACGGCCATCACCCGCTTTTGCCCCAGTGGCGCGGAGAGGAGCAGCTGGCGCAGGTTCTCGGCAAACACGCTGATAGCCTCCTCATCGGCTTTCTCCTTGCTCAGAGCGGCAAATTCGTTCTCAATGCTGGGGTTGATGAGCCGTTTGTAGGCATCGTAGACGGCTTCGCCCACGATGTTCTGGCATGCGCCCCGTCCTCTTACAAACTGTCGGCGAAGTTTCTCCGTGGTTTCCTCGCCGTCTATGCCGATGCTTACGCGCAGTATGCCTGCCTCCTGCCCGCGCCGCATGGCCAGCAGACGGTGTGACGAGCAGCGGCGCAGCGGCTCGGAGAAGTCGAAATAGTCGGAAAACTTCTGTGCCTCGTCTGTTTCGGCCATCTTCTTGACCACCTTCGATGTGATGATGGCTTCGCGGCGGAAGGCTGCGCGCACGGTGTTGCGGGCTTGTGTGTCTTCGCTCACGGTTTCGGCAATAATGTCTCTCGCGCCGTCTATGGCCGCCCGGGCATCGGCAACGTCTCCTTTGACAAATCTTTTCGCAACGCTCTCCGGGTTGTCTTCGCGTTGCAGCATGATGAGGGAGGCCAGCGGCTCAAGCCCCATTTCACGTGCAATTTGGGCACGTGTGCGGCGGCGTGGCTTAAAGGGTAGGTATAGGTCTTCCAAAGCGGCGGTTTCGCAGCACGAAAGGATACGTTTCTCAAGGTCAAACGTAAGCTTTCCCTGCTCGGAAATGGACTTGATGATTGTCGCTTTGCGTTTGTCAAGCTCTTTCAAGCGTTCGTTGGCCTCCGCAATGCGTCCTATTTGCACCTCGTCCAGCTTGCCCGTGCGCTCTTTTCGGTAGCGGGCTATGAAGGGAATGGTGCATCCCTCGCCCAGCAAAAGGAGCGTGGCTTCCACCTGTTTCTCGCCGATGCCCAGCGTCTGGGCTATGCTTTTGGTGTGTTGGGTATTCTCCATTTAGCTTGTTGATATATGCAAAGGTACGTAAAAAACTTGATTCCTGCCGTGCAATCGGATAATTTTGCTTAACTTTGCATTCCATTATTAATAGGAGAAAAGGATGGTTTCGATAGAAGGACTGACCGTGGAGTTTGGTGTCCGCCCACTGTTTCATGATGTGAGTTTTGTCATCAACGACCACGACCGTATAGCCCTTGTGGGCAAGAACGGCGCGGGCAAGAGCACGATGCTGAAAATACTTTGCGGCCAGCAGCAGCCCACGCGGGGCACAGTGTCCGTGCCCAACGGCACCACCATAGGCTATTTGCCGCAGGTGATGAAGATTGCCGATGACACCACCGTGCGCGAGGAGGCTCGGAAGGCGTTTGCCGACAACTTGCAGATGCGCCGTCGGCTTGATGATATGCAGCAGGAGATGGCCGACCGCACCGATTATGAGAGCGAGGACTACGTGCGCCTCGTGGAGCGGTTCACGCAGCTGCACGACCGGTATATGCTTTTGGGTGGCGAGAATTATGAGGCTGAAATCGACCGTACCTTGCAGGGACTGGGATTTGTGCGTGAAGACTTCGACCGGCCTACGCGCGAGTTCTCCGGCGGATGGCGTATGCGCATCGAGCTGGCGAAGATTCTGCTGCGCAAGCCCGATGTGCTGCTGCTCGATGAGCCTACCAACCATCTTGACATTGAGAGTATTCAGTGGCTGGAGCAGTTCCTGCAGCAGAGTGCCAACGCCGTAGTGCTTGTGAGCCACGACCGTGCCTTCATCAATAATGTAAGTTCCCGCACGCTGGAAATCACGTGTGGCCATGTGGAAGACTACAAGGTGAAGTACGACCAGTATGTGGTGTTGCGGCAGGAGCGGCGCGAGCAGCAACTGCGTGCCTACGAAAACCAGCAGAAGGAGATAGCCGACACGCGCGCTTTCATAGAGCGGTTCCGCTATCAGGCCACTAAGGCGGTGCAGGTGCAGCAGCGTATCAGACAGCTGGAGAAGATAAAGCCCATCGAGGTGGACGATGTCGACACGCGGGTGATGCGGCTCAAGTTTCCGCCGTGTCTCCGTTCGGGCGACTATCCCGTCATTTGTCAGGGTGTGAGCAAGACTTATGGCGACCATGAGGTCTTCGCTGGTGTCGACTTGACCATCAAGCGGGGCGAGAAAGTGGCCTTTGTGGGTAAGAACGGTGAGGGAAAGTCTACGCTCGTGAAGTGTATCATGAACGAGATTCCGCATGGCGGCACGCTCAAGATAGGCCACAACGTGCAGATAGGTTACTTCGCACAGAACCAAGCGCAGCTGCTTGATGAGCGGCTCACTGTGTTTCAGACCATTGATGAGGTGGCGCGGGGCGACATGAGATTGAGAATCAATGACCTCTTGGGCGCATTCATGTTTGGCGGAGAGGCTTCCGAAAAGAAGGTGGGTGTGCTTTCTGGTGGCGAGCGGTCGCGCTTGGCCATGATCAGACTGCTGCTTGAGCCGGTCAATCTGCTCATCCTTGATGAGCCTACCAACCATCTTGACATGGCATCGAAAGACGTTTTGAAGGAGGCCGTGCGCGCTTTCGATGGCACAGCCATCATCGTGAGCCACGACCGAGAGTTCCTTGATGGTCTCGTAACCAAGGTCTATGAGTTTGGTGGCGGACGTGTGGTGGAGCATTTGGGCGGCATCTACGACTGGCTTCGCTCCCGTGGCGCGGCCACCATCCATGAGGCGGTGGCGCAGAGTGCGGTTTCGCAGCGTGCCAGTCAGCCGGAGACACCGCAGGAGGAAAAGGCGGGCAAGCAGAACTATTTGCAGCACAAGGAGGAACAGAAGCGTATGCGCAAGGCAAGGAAAGCCGTGGAGGAGTGTGAGCGGAAAATTGCCAAGCTGGAAGCGCGGTTGAAGGAACTTGACGCATTGTTTCTTGATCCCGCAAATGCCGCCAATATGGAGCTGGTTACGGAGTATACGGACACCAGGCGCAGCCTTGACGAGTTGCAGGAAGAGTGGCTTGTGCTGGCCGAGGCGGCGGAAGAGTAGGGAAGAGACGGCTCTCTCGCTTGCGGGGAAGCAGAACTTGGGGTGTCTTTGAAGTCAAAATAGAACAGAAAAACTATGATAAGAAATATATTGGCGATGATATTGCTGCTTGCGTGGCCGCTTGTTGCGTCTGCGCAGTGGACAAATCATGCCGCAACGCATCATCATGCGGACACGGCGGTGCAGCAACCAGTGGTGAAAGCCTATGCCGACTCGCTCTTGACACTGCGCAAGGCCATCTTCGGCGATACCTTACATCGTCCCACTCATCGTCCTGCTGAGCTGTCATCGCTGACGAAGGCGCAGTTGTTTTTGCCTCTTACCTATTATAAGAGCAAGGTGACTGACGCTTTCGGAACGGGAAAACGCATTGCGTGGGATGAGCGGGCGTTGGCCGACAGCACGCTTTTGCGCGTCTATGTGGAACGTCCCGACCTTGTGCGAACCACGGATGGTAGGCTGCGTGCGGAGCAGTCGCCGCTCGATCGCATCAGTTCGCCCATCCAAACGGAAAGCGACATCGTGGAACAGACGGCCCCCATGCCCGTAGAACCCGATGTTGCGCCCATCCAGTTGGTCATTCACAAGCCTCATTTTTGGACTTACACTGGCGATTACACGCTCCAATTCATGCAAAACTACGTATCTGACAATTGGTATAAGGGCGGTGAGAGCAACTACTCGGCCTTGGCATCGCTCATTATGGAAGCCAACTACAACAACAAACAAAAGGTGAAGTGGGAAAACAAGCTGGAAATGAGGTTCGGACTGCAGAGTACGCGTTCAGACTCGCTGCATCACTATACGACTACGGAGGATCTGGTTCGCGTTACCTCAAAGCTGGGCTTGCAGGCTTCGCGCAAATGGTACTACACTTTGCAGCTTTTGGCCTACACGCAGTTCACTCACAGTTACAAGGCCAACGATCCCACGCTCTATTCCGACTTCCTTGCCCCGCTCAATGTCAACCTTTCGCTGGGTATGGACTACAGTGTCGACTGGCTGAACCATCGCCTTAAGGGCAACATACATTTGGCACCGTTGGCCTACAACATGAAGTACACCCGCATTCGTGCGTTGTCTGAGCGGCTGGGCATAGAGGATGGCCACCGGTTCCTCAACGATTTCGGTTCGGAGTTCACCATTGACCTCACGTGGACTATTATGGAAGACTTCCTTTGGCGCACGCGAATCTACGGATACACCACCTATGAGCGGGCGGAGTTTGAATGGGAGAACACGTTTACGCTGCGTTTCAACCGCTTTATCTCGGCGCAACTCTTCCTTTTCCCACGTTTCGATGACGGTGTGGCACGCGACAGCCGCTACGGCTACTTCCAATTCAAGGAGTATGCCTCCATTGGCTTTGGATTTAGTTTCTGATGATGAAGTAGAAGAAAGCCTTCGACCGAATAAGAAAGGTACTGTTAAGCAACAACCCTGCCTTGCTCTCACCCTCAAAAAGAGGCGAATGCAAGGCAGGGTTGTTGGTTTTTATGTGCAAAACAGCTTTCGTGGAATCCCAATCTGTGGGAAAATGCAAGGCGGGGATTCCGGTCTTGTGGTGCAGAATGTGTGTGGGTGAAAGCTGGGAAGGTGTTGGTTCCCGTTTAAAGCCCCAGCGGATTGATGTTCTTGTAGGCTTCCTTGGTCTTCTGCTCTATGTCTTCGGCCATGGGATTCCCCTCTTTTCCGTCAGCGTTTTCGGGTTCAAGCTCGGCGGCGGTGTTGAGGTCGTCTGCCGCCAGCGCGTCTTTGCCCAGCTTCTTGTGGATGTCTCCCCGCTCACGAAACGCGGCGGCACAAAACGGATTGGCCTCTATCACTTTCGAATACCATGCCACTGCGTTCTCATCATCGCCCTTTGTCCGTGCAATGCGTGCTTTGAGCAAGAGTGCGTCCTCATCGTTCTCGGTGTGTTCGAGCAGCCAGTTGGCATCGTTGTCGGCTTCTTCGAGTTGCTGAAGCTCCATGAGTATCCGCCCGCGCAGCAGATAAGCCGCACCCAGTTTAGGCTCTTGTCCGATGGCATCGGTCAGAAGGCTCACGGCGGTTTCGTTCTCGCCCATTCCGTGCAGTGCTTGCGCGTGAAGGTATGCCACCTCCGGGTTGCCCGGCTCTATGCCTTTGGCTTTCTCGCAAGCCTCGCCCATTCTTTCGTAATCCTCCATCATGTAGAGAATGCGCGCCATGCGCACCCAGATGGCCATGTTTTCGGGCTGCGCCAAGGCCAGCTTTTCCAGCTCATCGCAGGCTTTGGGCAACTCGTTCTGATGTGTGTAGGCCACCGAAAGATGGTCGTGTATCTCCAAGTCGTCCCTTAGTTGCAAGGCGTGCTCGAAGCATTTGATGGCATAGTCCGACCTTCCGGCTCTCAATGCGGCCACTCCATCGTATTTGAGCACGTCAAACTGGCGTGCCTCGGTTGCTTTTTTCTTCTCTTCGGGGCTTTCTTCCTCCGACCCGAAGAGGCGTTTCAAGAAGTTCATGTGTCTTTTATCTGTTGTTGTTGGCTTGCCCATGATGATGCGGGAGACAAGCCCGTGGCTTCTCCCCCGTGTGGCTGTTTCTGCCGATGGTGCGGCCAGCGTGCCTTCATGGGGTTGCAACGCGCGCCGTTTTGGGAGGCGTTGCGCCGTATTGTTTTTGTTTCTGCCTTGCTTGGGCTATTTCGTCACCAGTTCCCAGTAGTCCTTTTCGGGGATGATGTCGGTGTTGGTCCATTCCGGCCACTTGTCTTGAACGGGATGGAGGGCTTCGCCCACTTTGCGGTATTGCTCATAAGTGAACTTGGCATTGATGTAGCCGTCCTCCCCGTCTTGCGCCAGCACGTAGCAATACATGGTCTGCAGGTAGCCCACAATGTTGCCGTTCTGCTCCACTTCCTCCGTAGCCCAGTCGGTTTGGGGGATGGCGCAGCTCAGAATCTTGGCTTTCGGGTAGCGTCGTGCAAAGCGGCTTGCGGCCTTATCGCGCAGCTTTGTGCCGTCAGAGCCATGGTAAACGTTTGTCATGTATATGTTCATGTAATACGTTCCGTTCACCTTCACCTCGCCCAAGCCGGCTCCCGTGCCAATGCCGAGTTCCTTTCCGAGTTTCTGTGTCGCGTCCGTAACGCCCTTGGTGGCTTTGCGCCAAGTCTTCGAAATTTTCTTGCCCAAAGTCTCACGTTTCTGCGTGTTCTGCGCCATGGCTGGCGCGGCGGTCAGCATTATGGCCGACAGGATGACCAGTAATCTATTCATTGTATCTGTACTTTTGGGTTGATATGGTTGCAAAGATAGTGTAAATGGGTGAGATAAAGAAGAAAAAAACATTTTTTAGTCTTTGTTTCCAAGTGTAAGCTATCATTCCGAAGAAAAGAAAAAAGGGCGGAATGCGGCCGAAAAAATGATAAAGTTGCTTAAATTACTTGGCCATTCACGCGTAAAGGTCTAAATTTGCATCAACAGAAATATTGACTATGATGAAGAAGCATGGCACAATCATCTGGGCATCCTTACTCTTGGGCTTGCCGGTGATGGCGTGGGGGCAGGCTGAGCAAGTCTCTGCCGCTGACACAAATCGCGTTGAGCCGATAGAGTCGGCGCGCCTGCAAGGTTCTCGCACGGCCTCCGAGGCCGAGAAAGCCTATGCCCGCCATTTGGCGGAGGAGCGTGAGGAGCAGGAGCAGATAGACTATAATCTTCCCCCCATTGACGAGAACGGGCAGGTACGGAGCTTTTCTGGCTACGATGAGCCTTATTATTACGACCGCTGGCTCTACGGCTATGGCTGGGGATTCGATCGCTGGCGGCTGCACAAAGGGCTGAACGTGAATGTGAGCGCATCGGTGTTTGCCAATTTTGGCAACGGTATGGGCGGCAATGGAGCGGGTTTCTCGCAGGACGTGACGCTCATGTATGTCACCAACTTGTCGAAGAAAGCCACGCTGGCCATAGGTGGCTATATCAATAATCTCACCTATGGCGGCACCAATTACACCACGGGCGGCATCAATGCCTTGCTGGCTTATCGCTGGAACGAGCATTGGAGTGCCTATGCCTATGTGCAGAAGGCCATCAATGGCGAGCATATTCTCCCTTATTATGGCTATGGCCATGCGGGATGGGGCAGTCCTTACTGGGGCAGCCGTGCCGCCTATGGCTGGGGAGGCTATGGCTACGGCGCGTTTGGCCGCTATCCTGGCTGGGGGTATGGGCCGTCTTACAGCCGCGCGATGGATCGCATAGGCGGCGGGGTTACCTATCAGTGGGGTGAGAACAATCAGAATTCCATCTCCGTGAACGTGGAAGTGCTGCACAGACCGTGACGCATCGGCGGGTATGGCCTTGATATTGGCGGGATGGCCTCTTACTTGTTGGGTAGGAGGCCATCCCGCTTTTTGTTTCTCCTCTGCGCCTTTTTGTTTGTGTGTAGCCCGCTTGCAGTCTCCGTGGGGGATGCCTTTGCGGTGGGCTGGCCGCGCTTTCCCCCATTCTTCTTGGCTCAGTGAGGCGGTGGAATTTGGCGTGTTGCTAATTACTTGATAACCAGTGAAATAATAAAAGGTATGGTTTGGCAATGCCAAACCATACCTTTTGCGCCTCAAAACCATACCTTTTGCAAGGCAATATGTATGGTTTTGCACTTCGCGTGGGCTTACTTCACCAGTTCCTTGCGCGTAGTTCCGTCGCTCATGCGAATGATGTTGATGCCCCGTTGCGGCGTGCTGATGCGCGTGCCGTTGAGCAGATAGCGTGCCACTTCGTGTGCCTCGCTTGCGTTTGCTGTGCCGCCAATTGCGGTCGCTGCGCCCTTGCTGTCGTTGAAGTTGTCCATGCAGAAGTAGGCGGGCGTGGTGGGTCCCCATTCGTTGCTTCGGCTGCCCTCCACGGTAAAGTGCAGCTTGTCCACAGTGCCAAGTTCGGTCAGGTCAACCCATGTCCAGTCGGCCACGTAGTAGTGGTCTGCTTCGTTGTCGGAGCGATAGTCGGCAAGGTAGAACTCCACGCTGTTGCGCACATCTCCGTCTTTCACGCCGTATATGGTGAGCTTGCACCAGTCGCCCGTGCCAAAAGCTCCCGGCGTCATGCCATCGCCTTCGGTGTAGGCGTTCACGTTCCATGCCGAGTTGGTCACATAGAAGCCCACAGCCTCAAAGGGTTTGCCGTCTTTTTGCTGTACGGCCTCGCCTTCCAACACTGATGTGCGGCCGTAGTTGCTGTAATAGTAGACGGCGTATTGGGCGGAATTGTCGGCTCCGTGTCCTGTGCAGCTGTTGTATTGGCTTGTGTAGTAGTCTATGAAGTCGGTCTCCTGCTTGTTTGAGATGGCAAATCCCGACCAAGATCCATAGGTCGGCTCGTAGGTGTTCTGGAAGCGGAAGTCGCCATCGGAGAACCCTCCTTGCTGGTCATCTCCGTTCGCATAGCCGCGAGAACCAAGGTCTATGCTCTCGAAAGTGGCTGCTGCATTGTCCGTAGCGGCGTTCCGGGTGTGTTGTTGTGCGCTTGCCGGGGTGCTGGCAAGTGCGGCTGCGAATAGCAGTGATGCGTAAAAAAAGTTGTTCATGTTGCTTTGTCTTGATGTTATAGATGATGTGTTGTCTTCCTTAATAGTGCAAATCCTTTGCTCCGCACAGCTCCGTGGAGGTCTCTCCGAGCCATCCGCATTGCTGGTTCATGGCCGAATAGACCCGCACAAAGTCTATGTGGGTGAGGCTTACGGGGCGGCGTTGACTGTCCACGGCCCAGCCTATGTCGAACGAGCATTGCTCATCGGTGTTGCCATTGTCTACGTAGCCATAGCGGAAACTGTCCAAAAACCAGCTCCCGTTGTTGCCGTTCTGCCCCTGGTTGTGGCCGTTCGGTGGCAGTAGCGTGCCTGTAAAGGTGAGCGGGGTGTGAATCCATAGCGGGTAATACTCCTGCGTGTGGTAGCCGTTGCGGCTGATAACGCCCTCCGCGCCTTGGTTGTCCGTCCACGGAATGTCCTGCATTGGCGCGGGATGGTAGGTGATTTGGTAGCCGTATACCACGTTTTCGGCATGGTCTTCGTCCGCGCTTCCCCGCAGTTCGTACCATGTGTCGTCGGGAATACCGTTGCCGTTGGTGTCCTGCGCCACCATGACGATGCCCGGTTCGCTTGCCCCCGTGATGTAATTGCCCCTAATCAGCAAATCATATTTTCCCTTGACGTTGCGCACGGGGTGGTCGAAGTGGAAGGTGATGTAGCCCCCGTATCCGCCCAGCGTCACCATTCCGCCCATCTTTCCCGCCAGTGCCGCGGTGCATTTGGCCACGAGCGAGTCGGCGTTGTCATCGCTGTCGGCCAGCGGAAGCACGTTGACGAACTGCCCGGGGGCGGGCACATACTCGTCAACGGCTTGTATGTAGGCCGATGATGGGGCAGGTGTGCCACTGTCTTCGGGCAGGTTTGGGCCATCGGCCACGAGGCAAGCGTGTCCCGGAATGTCGCCCGTGGGTCGCCACCACAGCTGTTTGCCGTGGCCATCGTAGCAGAACAGTTTGCCGGACGACACATAATTTGTGGCGTCCATCACATAGATGAGGCCATTGGATGGGTCAACGATAAGCCCGTATGGCGTTTCGGGCTGGCGGTCGGTGTCCTTTTGCAGGAACTGGGAGGTGATGATTCGGCGCGATTTCAGATCGAACACGCCGCAACCGTTGTCGTTCATGAAGATGAGAGAGTCGCCCCGGAAGGCTATGTCGTTTGCTCTCACATCGATGGAGTCCACCACTTGGTTGCCAAACACCTCATAAATGCGCGACGGAATGTCAGCGTAGTCGCCCCGCGCCACCACCCACAGGCTGCCATGTTTGTCCTTCCGGATGCGGAAAAGGTTGGGTGCAATGTCTATGGTGTGCTCCACGAGGAAGCTGGCAAGGTCGATTACGCTCACAGAACGGTCGTAGCCCATGCCTTGCAGCGCACTGTATCCGCCGCTGTTGGCCACATACAGCTTGCCGTTCATCACCTCCATCTCCTCTGGTTGGTATCCCACCGTGCATCTTCCGACCACTTTCAGCGACAGGGTATCAATCTTATAGACCTCCCCAAGCACGCTTTTCCCGTTCACGGGGCCAACGTATGACGACACGTAGGCATAGCCGCCGTCGAACGCAAGGTAACGTGCGTTGGGCACATCCACGCTCCCTATGCTCACAGCGGTGGACGCATGAGCTACCTCCACACGGTTGCTTTGGTTGACAACTATCCACAATCGGCTTCCGTAAGCCTTGATGTCGTTGCCCACATCGCCCAGTTCCATCACCTTCCCGGGGTTTCTTGCAGGGTAGATGTTGAGCGAATACGTGCCGGAGTTCATGTCGAGGTAGTCAAGAGTGGCCTTGTTGGCTCCCATGTTGCCCTCGCAGAGCACGTACAAGCCCTTGTTTGCCGATGTGTTGGTGTAGCTGTCGGTAGGCGGGATGACCTCCGGCTCAATGAGGTATTGGTCGTCCCGGCATCCCATCAGAGTGATAATGGCCACAATGGTGGCTAAAAAGGAAAGCTGTCTCATGCTAAATGTTCAGTTCAAGACCGATGCGCGCATTGATTCCGGGCATCGGATAGTTGGCGATTACTTCGTATTGCTGGTTCAGAAGGTTGTTTATTTCGAGCGTGGCGCGCCCCTCACACGAGCCAATGGCGAACGCGCGGCGCAGGCAAAGGTCGTGAGTGTACCATGGTTCCATGTGGTTGTAGGCGTTGTTCTCTTGTGCGTTCCACCTTTCTCCTGCATAAATGAAGCTGTAGTCCAAGCTCCAGCCTTGCCAAAGCAGCCCCACCGCCACCGAGCCGCTGTGGCGTGGCACGTAGGGGATTTGGTCTCGGTAATAGGGAGTGGACTTGTCGGTAACGTCGCGCGCCTCTTGAAAGGTGTATTGAAGGCGCGTTGTGACGCTGAGATTGCCGATGGGGCAGAGCGTGGCCGAAGCTGTCGCATCGATGCCATTGATGTGTACGCGGCCAAGATTGAGCATAGTCCATCGGAATTGCTGCCCTTTTGGATAGGCGATAATCTTGTCGTGCACGCTGTTATGGTAGCCATCGGCGCGCAGCGACACGGATTTGAGCCATCCGCTGTGCAGTGTTTGCTTGTACTCGAAGCCCAAATCGTACTGGTTGACGTGCTCTGGCAGCAGACGCGCGTTGCCCACTTCGGTGTAGTAGAGGTCGTTGAAGGTGGGCATTCGGAAACTTCTCTTGGCGAAAGCGTGCAGCCATAGCGACTCCGAGGCAAAGGGGCGGACACTCAGAAATGCCGCGGGCGCATACTTGTGGAGGCGTGCCGATGGGCCGATGCGTGTGTGGTCGTTGACAAAAATGCCCACCACGCTCCCCTGCAGTCGCAGAAATCCTAAATCGATAGTGGTGGCTACGGATGCGAACTGCGACAGTCTGGTGGGGAAAGCGAAGCGGTGTGTGTCGGCGTTGAGCTTGTTCCAGCGCAAGTCGTAAGCCATGCTCACGCTCCATAGGGGGAGCAACTCCACGGCGTTAGCGGTGCTTAGGTAAAACTCTTGTTGCCAATAGCGGTTGTCGGCGGGCAACTGTGTGCTGTCGTTGTTGATGTAGTGGGTTCGGTAGAAGGCGTATTTGGCGAGGAGTTGTGTGGAGAAGCGGTTGCCGAAATCCTTTTGCAAGCGATGCTGCACGAACAGATTGGTGTCGTACTGGCGTTCCCCGCGCCGCCACACATTGTTGACAATGGCTCCGGGAATGCCTCGTCCGGAGTTGTAGAAATAGGCTTTGGCCGTCCAGTGCCCACGGTTCAGTAGCCCGTTGAGGCTCAGTTCGGCACGTTCGGCACGCACATCGCCGTTCTGGCGCGTAGCCGTGGTGTCGTAGGCCACTGTCCCGTCTGTGGCCAAACGCTTGTAGCGGAAGTGGTATTTGCCGCTCGCGCTCATCCATTCGGCGGTGAGCGACAGGCTCACCCGCTCGCTCAGCCTGCGTTCCCACAGAGTGGAGAGGCGCAGGAGGTCGGACGCGCCATACTGCGCCTTCGCTCTCACGTTTGAGGGCTTGCCTTGCGCAAAGCGGGGCTGGCGGGTGCGCAGGTAGACAGAGCCGCCGTGGGCAAAGTCGGAGGCGGGCTGGAAGATGGCACTGCGTTGTCCGTTGTAGACAGTCAGCTCTTGAATGTTGTCAAGGCTGAACTGTCCCAGGTCGATTTGACCGTTTTGGGCGTTGCCCAGCTCTATTCCATCATAGCAGATGCCCACGTGCTGCGACCCGATGGAGCGGATGTTGATGGTCTTGATGCCCCCTACGCCGCCATAGTCCTTGACCTGCACGCCGGCAAGATAGCGCAGCGCGTCGGCCACGGAGCCACTGCCGGCTCTTGCCAGCTCGTCGCCGCCCAGCTGTTGCCCACCTATCGCCTCACGAAGCGGCAATCTCACGCCCACAACGTCTACATCGTGGAGGGCATGCAGCGTGTCGCCCGCCACGGAGCGTGCGGACGTGCTTGCGGATACGTGCAAGGCGAGCAGCAATGGGGTCACGGTTCTCACGTATAACCTCATTCCTCTGTTCCTCTGAGAAGTGTTTTTCCCGCGTTCGACCCTTCCTCGAGGGCGGCGGGCATCGCGCAATGGCAGGTCTTCTGACTTGTTGCCGACAATGGCCAAACGCCTTCCCGGCGGCTGATGGCGGCTCGCAAGCATTTGCGGGGCGCGTCCGTCAGTGGCTTTGGCCTTCATGAATGCAACTTACAGCTGCGGGACAGTAGCGGATTCTCACCGCTTTCCCGTTTTAATCGCGTCTTTCAGCGAACCAATTGCGCTGCAAAGTTACTAAATGTTTTTGGGCTTTAAATGTTGTTGGTGTTGTTTTTTAAGCACGATCGTGGCTGTGTGGCCATCACGCGGGTGTGCACTTGCAGCGCGTTTTGTAACCCGTTGGCTTGCAATAGGTTATCCGCTGTGAGAAAAATAAATTAAAAATGCTGAATTTTTAATTTATTTTTCTCCGATTTTTAATTTAAAAATCTCTGCAAAACGTTACCTTTTGCATCGCCTTACTTTACGTTCTGTTTTTCGTATGTGCAGGGATTGGTATTTGTTAAGCTATTTTTTGTCTATTTGTGCTTTTATTACTAACTTTGTATGGTTAGCAAATGAGGAGTGAATGCTGACTTTAAAAAAGAATGATTAGAGGTTGTGCCCG
The DNA here is from genome assembly GCA_964487905.1 of uncultured Prevotella sp. Taxonomy (GTDB): domain Bacteria; phylum Bacteroidota; class Bacteroidia; order Bacteroidales; family Bacteroidaceae; genus Prevotella. The sequence goes on from CAZASQ010000019.1 coordinate 20,709, forward strand.
ACACGGATGAAGGGTTTTTGTGATGACACGTGTGTTTTGTTTGCTATTGCTGTTAAGCTCTTTGCTGTTGTCTTCTTGCCATTTGTTCACGCGGAATTCGGAAAACAAGCTTATGAAAGAAATGCTTGAGAAGGCAGAAAAAGAAGAAAAGCTGAAAGAGATGGTCAAGGAAAATGTGCAAAAGCGGGAAAAAGCGGAGGTAGAAGTGGATACTACGAGGGAGAAACGTAGGCCGCAGGGCGATAAGCACTTCTTTGTTGACCTTGGAGGCATTACGCAGGAATGCTGGGAGCATCCCGATGGCAGCATGACGGTGAAAGTGCGAAACGCGTGTACGGCTTGTGGAGGGCAAAATAGGTGTAATATTTGCCAAGGAACAGGAAACGCTTACCAAATGATAGGGAGGTATATGCCATGTCCTGCTTGTGGTGCTACTGGTGGATGCGGTACGTGCAACGGACGTGGATATACGGAAATGGTCAAGACTTGGCAGCCTGGCGAGGCGGAAGCGTACAGGGCTGCGAGACGAGAAGTGGAGTATGGAGAGCGTAGCGGGGGAGGCGGACATATGGAAAGTTCAAGCGGGGGAGATTCTCGTGGCGTTCGTGTCAAGGAATACAGCCCTAATTACACGGGAAGTTCCGAGCAAGAGTGGTGTGATGAATGCCAAAGTCTTGACTTTCCTCATTATCATGTTTGGAAAAGATAGCAGATGGTATGCTGCATGATGATTGGTTTGCGATAGTAGTAGACGCTCCTGCCAATTGAAAAGAGTTTCGTTTAGGGCATTTGTTCAGAAAGCAAGGAAGCGGAAAAAATAAAGGCAAGCGGGAGAAAAGTACTTTCCTTAATATATGAGGAAGTGCTTTTCTCCCGCTTGCCGTATTGTTTTGAGCAGGGTGGGGAGGTGGCTGTGTGCCGCAGGATGGCTTTATGCCATTCGCATTCGGCGCAAGTTGTGGCCACCCCATGTGTGCTCGCCCACCACTTGGAAGCCGAGCCGCTTGTAGAGTTTCTCGGCGAGCGGGTTGCCGTTGTCCACCAGCAGACCGGTGGGCAAGCCCAGTTGGCGTCCTTTCTCCACGGTGGCCAGCAGCAGTTTGCTGGCAATGCCCTGTCCGCGGTACTCTGGCAGCACGCAAAGGGAGTCGGCGTAGAACTCGCCGGCCGAAGTCTCATCATCGATGTTGCTGTAGTCAATGTCGAAGGCTTCGCGCGCGCCGTCCACGAACGCTTTGCGCAGCTCGCGCAGTTTGGCTCCGTCATAGCTAACGCAGATGCCCGCCACGGTGCGCTGTCCGCTCTCGGCGTAGTCGGCAGCCACGATGGTGTTCAGATAGGAGTATTGGCTGTCGTCTCTTTCCACGAGACGGATCATGAGCCGCTCAAAGTCGGCCAGTGTGTGGTGAGGTCCGGCAAACCATTGGCAGCAATCCAGATTCATGGCTTCCATAATCATGCGGGCTATGTGTGGCGCGTCGGCCCGCTGCGCCTGTTCTGTCTTAATCATCACAATAATATTTTAGGCCGCGAAATTACGAAAAGTTTTTCATATTACTTGTGGGCGTAGTGGGAAATAATTATCTTTGCAAGCATGAGTATGGACGAAAAGGAGTTTTTGGAAGGACTTGACATGAGCCAGCGACCCGTTGTCTTGGCGCGCGAGGGGCATCACTTGGTGCTGGCACCGCCGGGATGCGGCAAGACGCACATACTGGCGGAACGCGTAAGGTGGGCGCACGCCCACGGGATGGACTTCGGCGATATGCTCTGTCTGACCTTCACCAACCGCGCGGCGCGGGGAATGACCAACCGCATAGGCGAGGTGATGGCGGGAGAGGACATCAGCGGGCTGCAGGTGGGCAATGTTCATCGCTTTTGCTCGCGCTTCTTGTTCGACCAAGAGATTGTGCCGGCCGACTCGTCCATTATTGATGATGAGGAGTGTGTGAGCATCTTGGCCGAGTATAAGAATGATGATGAGGAGCGCGTGTTGCGCGATTATCATGCGAACAAGAACTATCAGCAGATTATTTTCTTCTCGCATCTCATGCAGCAGATGCAGCACGGGCATCCGTGGCGGCTCTATCTGCACCCCGAGTCGCTGACAGAGACCGACCGTGAGGCGTTGCGCCACATCTGCAAGATGCAGAAATGGGACTACAGCGTGGATGCGCTGCTCACCATCTATCCTCATGCCGAGGACTATCTTGATGATGCCGACACTGCTCCGTACGGTGTGGCGGGCAAGGTGAGGGCATTGCTGGACAAGATGCGTTATGCCCGGCGTTATGCCGAGTACAAGGAGGCCAACCACATGATAGACTTTGAGGACTTGCTTTTGCTGACCTACGATGCTTATATGGCCGACAAGGAGATGCGGCTGAGGCGGTATCGGTGGATACAGGTGGACGAAGTGCAGGACCTTAACTCCATGCAGCTGGCCATTATCGACTTGCTCACGGTGGCAGACCATCCCACGGTGGTGTATTTGGGCGATGAGCAGCAGGCCATATTCTCCTTTATGGGAGCCAAGGTGGAGCGCCTCACGGAGATGAAGTTGCGCTGCAAGGGCAACATCCATCATCTGCGGCAGAACCACCGTGCCCCCGGCTATTTGCTGAAAGTGCTCAACGACTATGCCGAGAAGCAGCTTGCCATAGACCGCGAGTTGCTTCCCGTGGCGGGAAATGACGGAAAAGCGCAGCTGGGAGACTTGCAAATCATCTATGGTTCAACCATTGATGACGAGGTGAGGCTGGTGTCTGAGAAGGTGAGGGAGTTGAAAGGAAAGGGTGAGACCACCGCCGTGATAGTGAGTTCCAACGCCGATGCCAACAAAATATCGCTGTCTTTGGCCACCGATGGCATCCGCCATTTCAAGGTTTCGGGGCGCGATCTCTTCGAGACGGCCGATGTTAGGCTGCTCTTTGCCCATCTTTCGGTGCTGGCAAACGAGCACAATTTCATCAGCTGGGCGCGTGTGATGCGGGGCGTAAAGGCTTTTGACACCAGTTCGCTTGCCCGTCGCTTTGAGCGAAAACTTATTCAACTGGCCATATCGCCTGCTGATTTGTTGTGCTATGACGGCTCCACTTATCTGCAGGAGTTCCTTTCAGCTTACGAGAAAGGTGAGGTTGTGGTGTTCGATACCGAGACTACGGGAACGGATGTCTACCACGATGACATCATAGAAATATCGGCCATGCGCGTGAAGGGCGGAGAGATTGTGGGCGAGCCGCTCGATCTTTACATCCGAACGGACAAGCCCGTGCCGCCTATGCTGGGCGATAAGGTCAACCCAATGTATGCCCTTTATCATGAAAAGCTCAATGACGGAACGTTGCTTGCGCCCCGGGAGGCTCTTGAAAAGTTCTTGGAGTATGTGGGAGACCGCGTGGTTTTAGGGCACAATGTGCGTTTCGACTATCACATTCTTGACCATAATCTGCGGCGGTATGTGGGAAAGCGTCTTGCCATTCCCAAGAAAAAGGCTTTTGATACGCTCAAGATGATGCGCTTGTTGGACACCAGTCTCACATCGTATAAGCTGGAAACGCTTATCAAAAAGCTGGGATTGCAGGGAGAGAATACCCATCGTGCCATCGATGACGTAGCCGCAACGGTGAGTTTGATGCGCTATTGTGCCGCGAGTGCGAAGAGCAGGGTGGGCGCGCAAAGGGATTTTATCAGTCATCCGCGTGTGAAACCTTTCGTCAATTTGCTGCGGGCAAACTATGGCGAACTGTATTTAAGCGGAGTGGAGCGACTGTATGACTTGCAGGAAGATGGCCAAACGGCGGTGGTGGAAGAGCTGCTGCGTGCTTACGACTACTTCTTGAAGGAGCAACGGGTAGGAGAAATTCCACAACTGGACGATATTTGCCGCTACATTATCATGGATATGCTTCCCCGTGCCGACGTTCCCAACAGTCTTGAAGCGCAATTGGGACGTTACGTTATGGACATGAACACGCTTAAGGAGAGCGATTTCTGCAACAGCAGGAGCATCCGTGAGGATGTCTACGTGACTACTGTGCATAAGGCAAAGGGCTTGGAGTTTGACAATGTGATAGTGTTTGATGCCGTGGATGGGCGTTATCCGAATGTCTACAACCATGACAAGGCGAAGGATATGGAAGATGCGCGCAAGTTTTATGTGGCTCTTTCCCGTGCCAAGCGGCGCATATTGGTTGCTTACAGTATGACGACCATTGACCGGCATGGTCTTGTTCATCCTCGTCAGCTTACTCCGTTTATGGACGAAATCATGGCCGATTTTGGCTAAAAGCAAAGGTCATGAACTGTAATGCTGCGAGGTGTGTCAGCGCGTAAAGGTTTGTTGATGCGCTGAAAAGAAGAATAGGAGAGCGCAACAGTTAGGACACCGTAGGGCTGTATCATACGGATGTTGCACTGGAAGAAAAGCCAAGAGCCGCAACTTTCCCAAATTGGGTGTTGCGGCTCTTGCTTTATTCTAAGGAAAATTGGAAATATAGCCTTGCTTGGGCTGTGATTCCTTATTTCACTTTGTCAACGATGGCCTTGAAAGCCTCGGGGTTGTTGGCTGCGAGGTCAGCGAGAACCTTGCGGTTGATCTCGATGCCGTTCTTGTGCAGCGCGCCCATCAGCTGGCTGTAGCTCATATCATAGAGGCGTGCGGCGGCGTTGATGCGCTGAATCCACAGTGCGCGGAAGTTGCGCTTCTTGTTGCGACGATCGCGGTAAGCATAGGTGAGACCCTTCTCATATGCGTTCTTTGCTACCGTCCAGACGTTCTTGCGGGCACCAAAGTAGCCCTTGGTCTGCTTCAGAATCTTTGTTCTCTTTGCCTTGGAGGCAACATGATTAACTGATCTTGGCATAGTTTTCTTCTTCTTTTAATGTTGAACGACTAAATAGTGAATTAACGCAGGTTGAGCAAATCTCTCACTTGCTTGAGGTTGCTGCGATCTACGAGGGTCTGATGAACCAAATTACGCTTTTGCTTCTTGGTCTTCTTGGTCAGAATGTGACTGTGGTAAGCGTGATGTCTCTTGATCTTACCTGTTCCAGTGAACGAGAAACGCTTCTTGGCACCGGAGTTTGTCTTCAACTTTGGCATTTTTTTAATTTTTAAATTGTTGTTTTATAAATGAGGTGGCAACGTATATACCAGGACGTTACGCACACTTTTTCTTTCTTCTTATTCGTTCTGTCCGAGCTTGCGCAGGGCTTCCGAGCCGTTCTTGGCGTTGGCGAAGAGGCCGCTGTTCTGTGCTATCTCCCTGTCGTGGCGCTCTTGCTCTGCCTCGGCAGCCACACGAGCCTCTGCCTCGGCGTTCTCACGATCGCGCTTCTGCTGGCTCTTTTTCTGCACGCCAGCCTTCTTGGGCGCAAGATACAGGAACATACGCTTTCCTTCCAGCTTGGGCAACTGCTCCACTTTGGCATATTCCTCCAAGTCGTTGGCGAAACGCAGGAGCAACACCTCGCCCTGCTCCTTGAAGAGGATGCTGCGTCCGCGGAAGAACACGTAGGCGCGCACTTTGTTGCCCTCGTTGAGGAACTCAATGGCGTGCTTGAGCTTGAACTGATAGTCGTGCTCGTCGGTCTGCGGGCCGAAGCGTATCTCCTTCACTTCCTGACGTACCTGCTTCTGCTTCATCTCCTTTTGGCGGCGCTTCTGCTGGTAGAGGAACTTGGAATAGTCGATGAGACGACAAACTGGGGGCTGGGCATTTGGAGAGATCTCAACGAGGTCAACGCTTTGTTGGCGCGCCAGGTCTAATGCTTTCCTTGTCGGCATCACATCGGAGCCATCGTCAGTCACCACACGTACTTCCTTTGCGCGAATTTTCTCATTCACGCGGTACTGTAATTTCAATTTGTCATTCTTCATTCAGCTGTATTTGTTCAAAAACGGGTGCAAAGTTACTGCTTTTCCGTGAATTAGCCAAATTATTTGAATAGAAAAACTGATGTGTGTAGTGATGATTTGCAGGGGATTTGCTTTGTTGTGGGCGGGCAGGAGGTGTGGCGGGGGTGGTGAGTGTGCCGTGATTGGCGGCTGTCAGTGATGGTGTGGCAGGGTGGGGATGTGTCCCTTGCGCGGCGAGAGGTGGGGGTGGCTGTGCAAGAGGTATGGTTTTGTGTGATGAAAGGTATGGTTTTGCCGTGCAAAAGGTATGGTTTTGCGTGGCGATATGTATGGTTTTGGCGGGCGGGGTGTAGGCTTGGGGTGAATTAGCTGTGCCTATGGGGGGTGAGCGAGGGAGTTTTTTGGGGTGGAAAAAAAGAAAAAGCGCGGGAAGAAAGACGCGTGGTGCGCCTTGTCTTCCTGCGCTTTGGCTGCCATTTTTGGCCGTTAGGTGATGGCGGTGATTACCAAATTTGCAATCGTTCGCTCTCCGGGAGGTACATCTTGTCGCCCGGCTTGACGTTGAACGCATCGTACCACATGTCGATGTGGGGCAGTGCACCGTTCACGCGCCACATGCCCAGTGCGTGCGGGTCGCTCTTGGTGCGGCTGCGGATTTCCTTCTCGGTGATGTTGGCAGCCCATACACCTGCGTAGGCGAGGAAGAAACGCTGCTCGGGCGTAAAGCCGAGGAGTTTCTTGGCCTTTTGTCCTGCGGTGGCGTGCTTGAACGCGTAGTAGGCCACTTGCAGTCCGCCGTGGTCGGCAAGGTTCTCGCCCAGCGTGAAGCGTCCGTTGGCGTTCAGGTCGGGGAGCACCTTGATGTTGCTGAAGAACTTGTCGTACATATCGGCACGCTCGTTGAAGCCTTGTGTGTCGTTGGCTGTCCACCAATCGTGCATGTTGCCGTCCTTGTCGTAGTGGCGGCCCTGGTCGTCGAAGCCGTGGGTCATCTCGTGGCCAATGACCACGCCGATGGCACCGTAGTTGAACGCGTCATCGGCCTTCGGGTCGAAGAACGGGTATTGCAGAATGCCTGCCGGGAAGCAAATCTCATTGGTGGTGGGATTGTAATAGGCGTTCACCGTTTGCGGCGACATGAGCCAAGCATCGCGGTCTACCGGCTTGCCGGCCTTGGTCTCAATCTTGTAGTTGCACCAAAAGCGATAGCAGGCAAGCACGTTCTCATAGAACGACTTCTGCGGGTCGATGGTAAGCGCGCTCATGTCTTTCCATGTGTTGGGGTAGCCCACTTTCACGTAGAATGCGGCGAGCTTCTCCTGTGCGTTCTGCTTGGTGGAGTCGCCCATCCATGTCTGTGCGTTGATGCGCTCGCCCAGTGCCACTTGCAGGTTGGCGATGAGCTGCTCCATGCGCTTCTTGCTGGATGCGGGGAAATATTTCTCGCAGTAGATTTTGCCAAGTGCCTCGCCCATCATGCTCTCCACTTGTATCGTGGCGCGCTTCCAGCGCGGCTGGTCTTCCTTTGCGCCGCGCATGGTCTTGGAGAAGAAGCCGAAGCTGACGGCTCTCACCTCATCGCTCAGATAGTTGGCGGCTTGGTTGATGGCGTCCCACTCCATGTAGGCGCGCAACTCATCGGCGGTCTGTGTGGCGAGGAGCTTGTCGAGTCCGGCAAGGAACGTGGGCTGGCCTACCACCATCTCTTGGATGTGCTTCGTGGCCACGCCTTGTGCGTTGCACAGTCCCTCAATGTCGATGTTGGGATAGTCTTGCTTGAACTGGGCCAGTGTGGTTTTGTTGTAGTTGGCCTCCACATCGCGCAGCTCGGTGCTGTTCTTTGAAATGAGCGCGAGTGCTGTCTCAAAACGCATGATAAGGTCGCGCTTCTGTTCGGCTTGCTGCTGTGTGAAGCCAAACAGCTTGAACATGTCAACGATGTACTGCTTGTAGGCGTTGCGTATGTCGATGGTGGTTTGGTCGTTGTCGAGATAGTACTCGCGCTGTTCGAGCGTCATGCCGCCCTGGTAGATGTTGAAGATGTTCATCTTGGCATTCTTCTCATCGGCACCGAATCCCATTCCCATGGGCACGCCAAAGGAGAGTACGCCAAACTTGCGCTGCAGCTTTTGCAGGTCGGCCATGGTGCGTGCGCTCTCCATCTCGTCCAGTATTGGCTTGACGGGGCTTACTCCCTCGCTGTTGCGGCGTGTGGAGTCCATGGCGAGCTTATAGAAGTCGCTGAGTTTCTGCTCCACGGTGCCCTTGGCGTAGCTCTTTTTGAGCAGGTCGGCCAGAATGGCGTTGATGCGCTTGTTGTTGTTCTCTTGCAACTGGTCGAAGCTGCCGTAGCGGGGGTATGCTGCGGGGAGGGGATTGTTTTTCTGCCATCCGCCGGTAGCAAACTGATAGAAGTCCTCGGTGGGGTTGGCTTTCCGGTCGAGGTTCTCTTCCATGATGCCCGCCTTGCCTTGGGCCATTCCGGCCAGAGGCGTAGACGCGATTATCATCATGGGAATCATTTGTTTAAAGTTCATGTAGCTGATTCGTTCTTTTAAAAGTTGTGTCTATATTGCTATGTATAACGTTTTTGTGGGGTGTTTATTATAGGCGGTGTGGTGAAAAAGTGGCGTGGCAGACATCGGGCTATGTGTCTGCGGCATGCGGATTCTCCTTATTATAATAAAAAGGATGCGTAGTCAAGGCTTAGTGAATGTGGCTTTCTAAGGGCTTTGCGTCGCTATGTTTTCGCAGCAGTTGCCCCTTGCTTTATTCTTGCACACAAAAAACGGGGCAGGGTGGGGCGTGTTCATGTTTTTTTCGTACCTTTGCACGAAATAAAAAGAGGAAGATATGAAGCAGACAAAAATCGTATGCACTATCAGCGACCGAAACTGTGATCAGGACTTTCTGCGCCGCTTGTTCTTCGCCGGCATGAATGTGGTGAGAATGAACACCGCCCATGCCACGCCGGAGGGAATCCGTAAGATTATCCGCAACACGCGTGCGGTGACTCCCCATTTGGCTTTGCTCATCGACACGAAAGGCCCGGAGGTGAGAACGACCAACGTGAAGGAGCCTATTGCCTTCAAGACGGGTGAGCGGGTGCGCATCTGTGGATGCCCGGACGAGGAGACAACGCATGAGAAAATCAATGTGAGTTGCGTTGATTTTGCCAAAGATGTGAAAGTGGGCGATGATGTCCTCTTTGATGATGGCGCACTTTCCATGCGGATTGTGGGACAGGAGGACGCCTCGCTTGTGGCAGAGGTGCAGAACGATGGCGTGCTGGGCGCGCGCAAAAGCGTCAATGTGCCGGGCGAGCATATCAACCTTCCCGCGCTTACCGAGAAGGACAAGCGGATGATACGCTTGGCCATTGATCAGGACATCGACTTCATAGCTCATTCGTTTGTCCGCTCTGCGGCCGATGTCCATGCCGTGCAGCGCATTCTTGACGATTATCATTCCGACATCAAGATTATCTCCAAGATTGAGAATCAGGAGGGTGTGGACAACATCGATGAAATTATTGATGCCTCTTATGGTATTATGATTGCGCGTGGCGACTTGGGAATCGAGGTGCCCATTGAGCGCATTCCCGGTATTCAGCGGCGTATTATCAACAAGTGTCTTCGCAAACACAAACCGGTGATCGTGGCCACGCAGATGCTTCACACGATGATACACAATCCGCGTCCTACGCGTGCCGAGGTGACCGATATTGCCAATGCAGTGTTCTCGCATACTGATGCGCTGATGCTGAGCGGAGAGACGGCCAACGGTAAGTATCCCTTGGAAGCTGTGCAGACAATGGCTCGCGTGGCCGAGCAGGCAGAGCGCGATGCCCACCGCGAGGGCTATTTGAAGATTCCCATTGACAATATCAATCAGCGTGAGTTCCTTTCCAAGAGTGCCATTGAGGCTACGGAGTATATCGGAGTGAAAGGTATTATCACCGACAGCGGCACTGGCGAGACGGCTCGCATTCTGGCCTCGTTCCGTGGGCCAAGCCCTGTGCTTGCCATCTGCTATACGGAGAAGTTGCAGCGTTGGCTCAATTTGAGCTACGGTATTATCCCCATACATCAGCAGCAGCATGTCACGTCGCAGTATATGTTCACGGCGGCCTTGCGTATGTTGCGTCAGAAAGGGTTTATTGGTGAGGACGACAAGATAGCCTATCTCTCCGGCTCTTTGGGAGAAGGAGGCGGGACTACGTTCCTTGAGATAAACAAGGTGCGTGAGGTGTTTAGCAAGCGTTACCGTTTCCATCTGCCAGAGCATATATAAAACGCTGCTTCCTCCTCTTCCCCATGTGCAATGGGGGAGGGGCAGGGCGGAGGGCATTATGTGATAGAACCAGACTTTAAATAATAATAGCATGAAAAGAACCAACAAGGTACTCTTGGTGTATACGGGTGGCACCATTGGTATGGGCAAGAATCCTCGCACGGGTGCGCTGGAGCCGCTTGATTTCTCGCACTTGCTGGAGAAGATTCCTGAATATAAGCAACTGTCGGCTGATGTTGATACCGTGCAGTTTGATCCACCGTTAGACTCATCGGATATGTCGCCAGAGTACTGGGTGAGGATGGTTGATGTGATAGCCGAGAACTATGACAAGTATGATGGCTTTGTTGTTCTTCACGGAACGGACACGATGGCTTACACGGCATCGGCTCTATCTTTCCTTTTGGAGAATCTTACGAAGCCTGTAGTGCTCACAGGCTCGCAGCTTCCCATCGGCCAGTTGCGCACGGATGGCAAGGAAAACCTTATGTCCAGCTTGGAGTTGGCTTCCACTTACGGGGCTGACGGGTTGCCAAAGATACCAGAGGTGTGTATCTATTTCGATGGCCACGTGCTTCGTGGCAACCGTGCTACGAAACAAGACGCGGAGGAATTTGACGCATTTGATTCCTTTAATTATCCCCATCTGTGTGAGGCAGGCATCAATTTCACGTTCCGTGATCACTATATTCGCCGTCCGGACTTCACGAAACCTATGACGGCTCATCGCGAGATGAACAGCGATGTTATCGTGTTCTCCCTCTTTCCTGGTATTCAAGAGAGTATCGTGCGCCACATGCTGGACGCGCCGGAACTGAAAAGCATCATCATGCGTACCTATGGTTCGGGCAATGCGCCGCAGTATCCTTGGCTCATGCGTCTGCTCCGCGATGCTTACGATCGTGGCATCACGGTGGTGAACATCAGCCAGTGCATTAGCGGACAAGTGGAAATGTGCCGTTATGACACAGGTTTTCAGCTCAAGGATGCTGGCGTTATCAGTGGGTACGATTCCACTGTTGAGGCTGCGTTGACAAAGCTCATGTTTTTGCAGGCACGTTGTACAGACCCGGCTGAGATTCGGAGGTTCATGTCGCAGAGCATTGCAGGTGAAATCACCGTGTAAGGCAATGTCGTAGGCTTGTTAGAGAAAGAAATAACTTCCTTGTTGTTTGCTTGAAGTTGCCCTGTGAGGCTTTGCGGCAGGCGGCTCGGAGGATAATCTATTATAAAAGGACAACCGTTGTTTGGCACATTTCCCCAACAACGGTTGTCCTTATTATATAATAGCCTTTTAAATGCTTGTGGCAAGGTGGCAATACCTTTGCGCGGTCTTTTCAGAACCTTGGTATGGATTGTTCGAAAACTTAGGATAAACCTTGTGGAAGTTTATGACAAGGCTTTCAGTATTTCTGCCATCTTTTGCTTTGTCGTTACTTGTGTGGGCACAAGCGGCAGGCGAAGCACATTCTCAATCAAGCCCATATCGTTGAGCAACGCTTTCACGCCAGCCGGATTGCCATCGACAAAGAGCAACTTGTACAGTTCGGTGAATTGATGATGGATAATGCGTGCCTCAGGATACTTGCCCTCAAACTCCAGTCGAATCATGCGGGAGAACTGTTTGGGCAGTGCGTTTCCTATGACGGAGATTACGCCCACTGCGCCGCTGGCTATCATGGGGAATGTAAGTGCATCATCGCCACTGATTACTTCGAATCCTTCGGGCTTGTTCTTGATGATTTCGTCCACCTGCTCCAAGCTGCCGGAAGCCTCCTTGATGCCCACAACGTTGCTGAAGTCGCGTGCTATGCGGCACGTGGTGGCTGCCTGCATGTTCACCCCCGTTCGTCCGGGCACGTTATACAGTACCAATGGCAGCGGACTGGCTTCGGCAATGGCCTTGAAGTGCTGGTATAAGCCCTCTTGCGATGGCTTGTTGTAATAGGGGCAGATACTCAAGATGCCGTCTATGCCCGTCCAGTCTGTGGCTTGCATTTCCTCTATGACGGCACGTGTGTAGTTGCCGCCGCAATATTTGAGCAGAGGAATTCGCCCTTTCACTATGCTTCTCACCACGCGTGTCAGTTCGTCCTTTTCTGTTTTGGACAGACACGGGCTTTCTCCCGTTGTGGCAAGGATGCAAAGGAAGTCGGCTCCATTGTCTATTTGGTAGGACACAAGACGCTCCAATGCCTCATAGTCGATGCTCATGTCGCTCTTGAAAGGGGTGACCAAAGCGACGCCCAGTCCTCTAAAAATACTCTTCATATCTTGTTTCAATGATTATTTATGTTGTTTAGGAGGTGTGAAATTCCTTAGGTTTCTATGCTATTCGGCTCTCTCTTGGCAGCATCTTGGTGCATTCTCTTGCCTTGATGCGTCTTCGTGCGTGTGGGTGGCGTGCGTTTCGCCATACTCCACGTCCCAAAGGAAGAGGGCTTGTGCCGGCATGCTCTCTCCGGCATCGCTTCTTGTGCCGCCGTTCAGAATCTCTTCCAGCCTTTCAAGGGAAAGCCTTCCGCGTCCCACATCGATGAGTGTGCCCACCACCGCGCGCACCATATTGCGCAAGAAGCGGTTGGCCGAGATGGAGAAGCAGTAAGAGTGCTGCGCTGTTGCCGTCCATTTAGCCTCGTACAGTTGGCAGATGGTGGACTTCACGTCGCTTCCTGCCTTGCAGAAGCATTTGAAGTCGTGTGTGCCCACGAGCATTTGCGCGGCTTGATTCATCAGCTCAAAGTTGAGCGGGTAGTGAATCTCGTATGAGTAGGTGCGCAGGAACGGATCTTTCTCGGTGTGAATGTAGTAGTGATAGGTGCGCCGCGTGGCAGAGAAGCGTGCGTGCAAGTTGTTTGCCACAGGCGTTATGCGCTGTATGGAGATGTCGCGGGGCAGCATCTTGTTGAGACGGTAGGCCAGCTGCTGGCAGTCTGTTAGGCAGGGCAGGTCGAAATGCGCCACCATAGTGCGGGCGTTCACCCCAGCGTCAGTCCTGCCCGCCCCCGTAATGTCAATGGGCGTGCGGAGCAGTGTCGACATTGACCGCTCTATCACTTCTTCCACGGTAGTCCCGTTGGGTTGAATCTGCCAGCCGTGATAGGCTTGGCCATCAAACGAGAGATAAATGAAATACCGATACATTGGTGCAAAGATAACGTTTTTCTCCCGTCTGTCCATATTAAGGTTGCTAAAAAATGTATCTTTCTACTGAAAGATTGATTAATTTCGTAACTTTGCAGCATGATATGCTATTTCTCGGGCACGGGCAACTCCCGTTGGGCGGCTCGCCGATTGGCCGAACGGCTTGGCGAACGGCTTGTCAACATGGCCGATGAGGTTGGCCACGAATGCCATTACGTGCTTGGCGATGAGGAGAAAGTGGGTTTTGTCTTTCCTGTGCATGGCTGGCGCACGCCCAAGCTGGTGCGTCGGTTCATCGACAAACTCACCATTGATACGCCATCGCGCTCCCCTTATTCCTATGTCATTCTCACGGCGGGCGACTCCATTGGCAATGCCATGGAGCGTTTGTTACCCCATTTGCAGTCGAAGGGACTCCATCCGCAGCTCTTCGGCTCGCTCATCATGCCCGAGTCCTATGTGGGATTGCCCGGCATGGATGTTGACAAGGAGGAAAAGGAAAAGCAGAAGGTGGGCAAGGCCGAAGAAGAACTCAACCGTCTGGCTGGCATGATAGCTGCGGGCGATGGCTCGCAGCGCGAACAGACGTTCAATAGATTGACTCGTGGGCCGCTTCCCAAGTTCTTTTCCGGCGTTGTGGGAGGCATCTTTGAGCGTTATCTCATCACCGATAAGCCTTTCCGTGTGGAAACCGACCGCTGTGTGGAGTGCGGAGCTTGTGTGGGCGCGTGCCCTGTGGGCAATATGGCTGGCGGCCGGGGCAACAAGCCACAATGGCTTCACCATGGAGATTGCCTCTGCTGCTTCTCCTGCTATCACCACTGTCCCACCCATGCCATAGAATATGGAGCGCGTACGCGCCACAAGGGACAGTATTATTTCGGGCGGCGCAAGTAAAGGCTGCCACTTACGTGCAACGACAATCAGAATTAATCAATTACAATAAGAAAAGATGAAAAGATTTTTACTTAGCATTGTTGGCCTTATGGCAATTGCTACGGCTTCTTGGGCGGTGAAAGCCAACCCTTCGCCCATCAAGGTGAAGCAACCAGACGGCACAACCATCACCGTACTGTTGCATGGTGACGAGGATTTCAGTTGGTACACCGACCTTCAAGGCAACCTCTTGAACCGCGTTGGCAACCGTTTCATGCCCATGACGGTCGACAAGACCACCTTCTTCCGTCAGGCCGAGCAGCAGCGTGCAGCCAACGCGGCGCGCCGCATCTCCATAGGCACGGACACCCCCAACTATTTCCCGCATGAGGGCACGCCGAAGGCTTTGGTCATCCTTGTGGAGTTCTCCGACACCACCTTCACTGTGAATGATCCCGTGGCCGCTTTCAACCAGTATCTCAACGCTGATGCGCAGACAGATGCATTCAACGTGAACGCTACGCGCAACTATGGCAGCGTGAGCAAATATTTCAGCGACATGAGCGGCGGAAAGTTCAAGCCCCAGTTCGACATTGTTGGCCCAGTGAAGCTCTCCAAGTCGGTTTCTTACTATGGAAAGGACTTGTCGGGTCAGCGCGATGTGAATCTCGATGAGATGATGCGCGAGGCCATTGAGGCTGTTGACGACAATGTAGACTTTGCCGAGTACGACAACGACGGCGATGGCTTTGTTGATTTGGTCTACTTCATCTATGCCGGCTACTCGCAGAGCAATGGCGCACCGGCCGATGAGAGCATCTGGCCGCGTTCTGGCGCATCGAAGGTGATTACGCGTGCCGATGGCAAGCGCATCATGCGCTATGGCGTAAACGGCGAGCTGAATTACTATCCGGGTTATGAGTTCCGCACCAACCCCGAGATTACGAAGCGCATGAACGGCATTGGCCTGTTCTGCCACGAGTTTTCCCATACCCTTGGCTTGCCCGACTTCTATCCCACGGTGTCGAGCGCGCAAATCGACAATCAAGGTATGGAGTACTGGGATCTCATGGACGGCGGAGAATACGTGGACAATGGCTACACCCCCACTCCCTACACGCCGTGGGAGAAAGAGGTGATGGGCTGGCAGGAGCTGGCCGAGCTGCCCGATGAGGCCGCGCAGGTGACGATGGCCGATGGCGATGCCTACAAGGTTAGCCTCCCTAACAGCAACGAGTATCTTATCCTCCACAATGTTCAGAACACTGGCTGGGCCACGCAGATGCTGGGTCACGGTATGCTTGTTTACCGTGTGGCCTATCCCAATGAGGTGGTAGGCTCGAGCGACTATCCCAACAATGTGGCCGGCAAGCCTGCCATGACGGTAGTGCCCGCCGATGGTTTGCTCATCAGCTCGTTCAGTCTGAGCCGCGTTGGCACTACCTACACCGAGCAGGACTACTACAACAGTCAGGCCGCCGACCCGTTCCCTGGCACGCAGAACGTAACCAAGCTGCTCAGCGTGGCCATGAACGAGACAACGGCCGAGAAGCCGCTGTATAACATTGCCGAGAGGGATGGCGTGGTGACATTCGATTATCTTGAAGAACTCACTTCTTCCATTGCCGCCCCAGTGGTGTCGGCATCGGAGGGTGACATCTACACGGTGGATGGCCGCAAGGTGACGGCTGCTCCCTCGCAGCTTGCCAAGGGCATCTATATTATTAATGGAAAGAAAACGGTGGTGAAGTAACCCCCCCCGCAAGGGTATTAGATTGTTGGGCAGTCTTTCGCGCAAAGGCTGCCCGATGTTTTTTTTGTCCGTATCCGCTGTTTTGGGTGTGCGTCCTTGTTCCGCTGTGCGGGTGGCATAGGTCGTTGCAGTCCCAAAATGGCCTCTAATTCTGTCTCGCAGTCCCTCCTGCTTGTAGCATACCATACCTTTTGCCGCCTGAAACCATACCTTTTACATGGCAAAAGGTATGGTTTGGTCGTGCAAAAGGTTACGTTTTGCAAGGCTTCTTGGTGTGGTTTGCTAATCCGTTGGTTCGTAGTGAGTTGGTAAGATTTTCTTTGTCTTCTCTATGCTTTGAGCCTTTTCCCGTGCATCATGTTGCTCGGTTTTTGCTGTTTTGTAAAATTCTGATGGCCTAAATTCTTTCGGCACTTTAATGGAATTTAACTTAGGGGGGGTAAAATGTGGGTTTTATTTATTAACTTTGCAAAATAACGTAAGACCTAAAAGCATTTGCTAATGTCCAACAGCTTTTTCTCCTTTGGGGGATAGGCGCAACAACACAGAATCATGCACAACAAGAAGTTAAGCAATATGGGCGCGACACAGCCCCTTTGTCTCCCTTTTGTCACTGTGGAAAAGCCTGCCGCATTTGCCTTTGCCCATATTGCGACCCCGCAAAAAGCACTTGCGGAAATTCTTCCTCTTAAAAAATGGCAAGTATGCGGGATGAAAAATCTCTTGATAGCATTCCTTTTATGTTGCTTCTCTGTGAGTGCCCACTCACAAGCAACGAGAATACAGGGAACTGTTGCGGACGAGTCGGGCAATGCCATCGATGTGTTTGATGTGGCCGTGCTGCGTGCCGACTCATCGGTGATAGCCGCATCGGTCTTTATGAATGGCAGCTTTGGCATCACCGTTCCCGATACGGTGCGGGCGGCACTGCTCCGGGTTCGCTCAATGGGCTTCCAGCAGGCTTTTCATGGCATTCCGCGGGCTGCGCAGGACAGCATAGTGGACATGGGGTGTATCAAGCTTTCGGCGGAATCGGTAACGCTGAATGAGGTGGTGGTGAAGGCGCAGCGTCCGCAGATGAGGCTTGACGGCGACACTTATATAGTGGACGTTTCGAAAACGTACTTGGCCAAGGCGGGAATGTTCATTGATGTGGCGCGTCGCATACCCGGCTTGGAGGTGTCGGGGCGAGGTGGCATCTCCGTGATGGGCAAGCCGCGATTGCTGATCACGCTCAACGGGAGGTATATTCGCTCTATGGCGGAGATTACCGCCCTGCAATCCCACCAAATCAAGAGCATATCGATAGACAGAAATCCCTCTGTGGCATTCGCTTCTTCGTATGATGCGGTGGTCAATGTGACAACTGTTGATGCAATTCAGGACTATATGCTGCTGACAGTAACGGACAACGCCACCTTTGGCCGCAAAGTCTCCAACAGCGCGGGCGTTACGTTCAATGGAAAGTACAAGAAGCTGTCCTATTTCACCAACATGGGCTATGTGAATGGAGGCTCGCAGCAGTATGACACGGAGGAAAAGGCTTTGTGGACGGAAAGTCAGAACCTTGAAACACTCCGTCACAGCCAGATTGCGTTGAGAGGTCAGAGCTTCGGACTTAGTCAGTCGTTTGAGTATCAATTACGGCCGCAGACCTTTTTGGGCGTTGGCTACAACTTTTCTATGAGCGATCAGAACCAAAACAAGACCCAAGACTTCCATGCTTTCAGTCTTGGTCAGGAGGAAAGCGTCCTGATGACTTCTCGTACCAAGGCTAACTCAGTGGGGCACAATCCCACGCTCTATCTCGTTCATAAGGGAGAGAAAAGCAGCCTTAATGTGTATGCAGACTATTATGGCGCGTCTTCGGAGAGCACGCAGGACATAACGGAGAGCGGGGAGCGCAAAGCACCTTACGTTTTCTCGGATCACTATCACGTAGGGGGTGTCAAGGTAGACTATTCGCGCACGCTTTCATTCCTTACATACAACGCCGGAGGTAAGTTCTCTTACATCAAGGACAATGGTGAGTATGCATCGGGCAGTGCCGATTTGCAATACTCTTCGCAAGAGTCGTTCTCTTATGCGGCCTACCTCAATGCGGGCAAGTCCGTGAAGCCTTTCTATTTTGCTGCCGGACTTAGATTTGAGAGCGAGCGCATAAAGTCCGCCAACAACAGCGTGACGGCTTTGGACACAACCTACGTCAACTTGTTCCCCTATGCTTCGGTGAGCTACAACAAAAATGGCTTCAGAAGCTCCTTGACTTACTCCCGCCGCATCTCCCGACCCTCGTATGGCCAGCTCATCATGAAGAGTTCGTATATCGACCCGTTGTCTTACAGTATTGGAAATCCGCTCTTGAAGTCGACATTGACGGACGTTCTCTCGCTCTCGGTGCAGAAAGGAAACTTCATTGGCACGCTGAGCTATATGTACTACGGCAACAATAGGGCGCAGGTGGCCATGCTTGACGAGGGACAGGGTGATATGCAGAGGGTCAAGTTCATGTATGAAAACATACCACATCAGCACGCGTTCCAGCTTTACGCGATATATTACTATCACTTTGGCAAGATGCGGGGAAACTCCACCCTCATGCTGACTTCGTCGAGCATGAAGTATGGGCAAAAGCAATATGCCTCTTACGGCGACATTAGTGTGTATGCCAAGACCAGCCTCGAAACTCCCTTGTGGAAGGAAGCCACGCTCATGATGACATTGCGGTATCGGAACGCGCGATACAGCAACTTCTTTTTCATGAAATCTTATTTTGACAGTTCCCTTTACCTCTCTCAGAACCTGTTTGGCAACAAGGTTAAGCTGACGGTTGGGGCGGAAGACTTGTTCAAAAGCGTGAAGAGCAACCACTGGACGCAAAACTTGCCGTTTGCCAACATTCGGATGGCGACAGACGAAGACTCGCGTTTGGTCAGCGTCTCGTTGCGCTATATGTTTGGAAAGTCGAAGGCGAAGAGCCATTCCAAGTCTTCCATCCAAGAGGAGAAAGGCCGCTTGTAGGCCCGATGTGGCAAGTCTCTTGTTTGGAAACAGCAGCCCTGCCCGTGGAGTGTGTTCCCCTCCATGGGCAGGGCTTCGTCTTGCACGAAGGCAAAAGGTAACGTATGGCATGGCGAAACCTTACCTTTGGCCGTGCAAAACCACACCTTTTGGCGTGCGAAACCATACCTTTTGCCAAGCGGCTTGCACACAGCTGGTTGCGGCGCGCATCATCTTGGATGTGGTGGGGAGGTGGTTTGTGGATTAAAAGGCGCGGCGCGGCTTTCGGGAGGGCTGCTTTCGGATGGCGTGCTTGTGGCGCGCGGCTGTCTGTGGTGGCACCTTTCGATAAGGTGCAGTGCGATATTTACCGCCGTAAATTTGCGGTTTTGAAGAAATAGTTGTATTTTTGCACCAACCTTAGAATATGGCAGACTATAAAACATTGTACAATGCTGTCCCCTTGGCATCCGTCTTAGGGGAGGGTCGCGGCACAGCTTGCGGCATAGGCAAGTCGTTCCATATTCTGTTTTCCGTCTTAAATCATAAGTTTTTCAGGCAGTTATGCGTGGCGTAGTAGGACACACAGGAACTCATGTTCAGCTTTGTCCAACACCCGCCACGGGCTTGCGACGGCTGGGATGCCACGGTAGCGGCATCTCTGGCGCGTTCCTTGCAGGCAGCATCGCCATGCGCGATGCCCGCCGGGGAGGCGTGTGCCCTTGGGGTTGAGGCGGACAGGGGAAGATAACGAAACAATAACAGCCCTCCATCTCAAGGGGAGGACAGAAAAGATATATGGAGAATAACATTCACGAGGATTGTGGCGTGGCCATGATCCGCTTGCTGAAACCGCTGGAGTACTACCAGCAGAAGTACGGAACATGGATGTACGGGCTCAACAAGCTCTATCTGATGATGGAGAAGCAGCACAACCGTGGGCAGGAGGGTGCCGGCATGGCCGCCGTGAAGCTGCGCACGGAGCCAGGCAATGAGTATATGTTCCGCGAGCGCGCCGAGGGCAAGAACGCCGTGACCGACATTTTCGGCGCGGTACACCGTCAGTTGGCCGAGTACACGCCCGAGCAGCTTGCCGACGTAGACTACGCCCGCAAGCACATGCCTTTTGCCGGCGAGCTTTACATGGGCCATCTTCGCTACTCCACTACGGGCAAGAGCGGCCTGTCCTATGTGCATCCGTTCCTGCGCCGCAACAACTGGAAGGCCAAGAACCTGTGCATGTGTGGCAACTTCAACATGACCAACATCGAGGAGATATTCCATAAGCTCACCAAGCAAGGACAGTGTCCGCGCATATACAGCGACACCTACATCATGCTGGAGCTGATGGGGCACAGGCTCGACCGCGAAGTGGAGCGCAACTTTGTCGTTGCCCGCGATGGCGGCCTGCACGACCAGGAAATCACACGCTACATAGAGGAGCATGTGGAGATGTCCAACGTGCTCAAGACAACAATGACCGACTTCGATGGCGGCTACGTGGTGTGCGGCATTACGGGCAGCGGCGAGTTTTTCTCCATGCGCGATCCGTGGGGCATCCGTCCGGGATTTTACTACAAGGACGACGAGATTGTGGTGGTGGCATCGGAACGCCCGGTGCTGCAAACGACCTTCGACTTGGAATGTGAGGACATACAGGAGCTGCAGCCCGGCCAGGCCATCATCGTCAATCGCGACGGCCACTGTGCCATGCACCAGATTATCCCGCGCCGAGGCGACAGTCCTTGCTCCTTTGAGCGAATTTATTTCTCGCGCGGATGCGACCGCGACATCTACAGCGAGCGCAAGAAGCTGGGCATGCAGCTGGCCGCTCCCGTGCTCAAGACGGTCGACTATGACCTCAATCACACCGTGATTTCGTTCATCCCCAACACTGCCGAGGTGGCATTCTATGGTCTCTTGCAGGGCTGCGAGGACTGGCTGACGGAGCAGAAGAAAGAGCAGATAAAGCAGTTGGGCGACTGTGCGGGTGAGGATGAAGACGCGCTGAGCCGCATCTTGAGCCAGCATGTGCGCTCGGAGAAGGTGGCGTGGAAAGATATAAAGCTGCGCACCTTCATCACCGAGGGCAACTCGCGCAACGATTTGGCCAGCCACGTCTATGATATTACTTACGAGAGCATCTGTGCTGGCGAGGACAACCTCGTAATCATCGACGACTCCATCGTGCGGGGAACGACTTTGAAGAAGAGCATCCTCCGCATCCTCGACCGCTTGCACCCCAAGAAGATCGTCATTGTGTCGAGTGCACCGCAGATTCGCTACCCCGACTATTACGGAATAGACATGGCACGGCTTGAGGAATTCTGCGTTTTCCGCGCCACGGTGGCTCTGATTGAGGAGCGTGGTATGGAAGATGTGCTTGGCGAGGTATACAGCAACTGTCTCAAGGCGTTGCGGAAGCCCAAGGGCGAGCTGACGGAGAATCCCGTGAAGGGCGTTTACAAGCCGTTCACGGTGGAGGAAATCAACCGCAAGATTGTGGAGATGCTCCGTCCGCAGGGCATGACCACCCCCGTGGAGCTGGTGTTCCAGAGCATTGATGGCTTGCATAAGGCTATTCCTAACCATCAGGGCGACTGGTATTTCACGGGCGATTATCCCACCGAGGGAGGTATGCGCCGCGTGTGCGAGGCTTATGTAAACTTTTATAAGAACAAAATACAAAACACTTGATATGCGCAATGTAACCTTACGGCTCAGCGATGGCACTGAGTTTCACGGCAAGAGTTTCGGTTTTGAGCAACCCGTGGCTGGCGAGGTAGTGTTCAACACTGCCATGATGGGCTACCCGGAGAGCCTTACCGACCCATCCTATGCGGGGCAGATGCTCACGGTGACGTTCCCGCTTGTGGGCAACTATGGCGTGCCGCCTTTCACCTTTGCCAAGAACGGCGGGCTTCCCGACTTCATGGAGAGCGACAAAATCTACGCCTCGGCCATCATAGTGTCAGATTATAGTGAGCAAAACTCTCACTGGAACGCCGTGGAGAGCCTTGGCGACTGGCTCAAGCGCGAGAAGGTGCCGGGCATTACGGGCATCGACACGCGCGAGCTGACCAAGGTGCTGCGCGAGCATGGTGTGATGATGGGCAAGATTCTGTTTGATGATGAGCCAAACAATGTTCCCGAGGCCGACTATGAGGGCGTGAACTTTGTCGACAGGGTGTCGGTGAAGGATATTGTGCGCTATAACGAGGGCGCGGGAAAGAAGGTGGTGCTTGTCGATTGTGGCGTGAAGGCCAACATCATCCGTGAGCTGATAGGCCGTGGCGTGGAGGTGATTCGCGTGCCGTGGAACTATGATTACACGGAGATGGACTTCGACGGTCTTTTCCTTGCCAACGGCCCGGGCGATCCCGATATGTGCGGCGATGCCGTGGAGATAATCAGAAAGCAGATGAGCCGCAGCCGCAAGCCGATATGTGGCATCTGCATGGGCAACCAGTTGCTGGCCAAGGCGGCAGGCGCGTCCATCTATAAGTTGAAGTACGGCCATCGCGGACACAACCAGCCAGTGCGTCTCGTGGGTACCAATAAATGCTATATCACATCGCAGAACCATGGCTATGCCGTTGATGCGCGCACGCTGGGAAGCGACTGGGAGGAGTTGTTTGTCAATATGAACGATGCTTCCAATGAGGGAATACGCCACAAGGAGAACCCCTGGTTCAGCTCGCAGTTCCATCCGGAAGCCTGCTCAGGCCCTGTCGATACGGAGTTTATGTTCGATAAGTTTGTTGAAACACTGAAGTAATCATGATTGATCAGCATATTAAAAAGGTATTAATTCTTGGTTCCGGCGCGCTGAAGATAGGTGAGGCCGGCGAGTTCGACTACTCCGGCAGTCAGGCACTGAAGGCTTTGCGTGAGGAGGGTATCAAGACGGTGCTCATCAATCCGAATATTGCCACGGTGCAGACATCGGAAGGCGTGGCGGATCAGATTTATTTCCTGCCCGTACAGCCTTATTTTGTAGAGCGCGTCATCGAGAAAGAGCGTCCGGACGGTATTCTTTTGTCGTTTGGCGGACAAACTGCGCTCAACTGTGGTGTGGAACTTGACCGTGGCGGAGTGCTGCAAAAGTATGGCGTGAAAGTACTTGGCACTCCCGTGGAGGCCATCATGAACACTGAGGATCGTGAGCTTTTTGTGGAGCAACTCGATGAGATTGATGTTAAGACCATCAAGAGTGAGGCTTGCGAGAATATGGAACAAGCCTGCAAGGCCGCCGCAGAGCTGGGCTATCCTGTGATTGTTCGTGCGGCTTACGCGCTGGGCGGACTGGGCAGTGGCTTTGCCGATGATGAGGCAGAACTGATAAAAATCTGTGAGAAAGCGTTCTCTTTCTCGCCTCAGGTGCTTGTGGAGAAGAGCCTGAAGGGCTGGAAAGAAATAGAGTATGAGGTGGTACGTGACCGCTACGACAACTGTATCACCGTATGTAATATGGAGAACTTCGACCCGTTGGGCATCCATACGGGCGAGAGCATCGTGATTGCGCCTTCTCAGACGCTCACCAACAGCGAGTATCACAAGCTGCGGGCGTTGAGCATCAAGATAGTTCGTCATATTGGAATCGTGGGAGAGTGCAACGTGCAGTATGCCTTCGACCCACAAAGTGAGGATTATCGCGTCATTGAGGTCAATGCGCGTCTGTCCCGTTCTTCTGCTTTGGCATCGAAAGCCACGGGCTATCCCTTGGCCTTTGTTGCCGCCAAGCTCGGCTTGGGCTACGGTCTCTTTGAACTGAAAAACTCCGTAACGAAGACCACATCGGCTTTCTTTGAGCCAGCACTTGACTACGTGGTGTGCAAGATACCCCGTTGGGACTTGAGTAAGTTCCGTGGTGTGGACAAGGAACTGGGCAGTTCGATGAAGTCGGTGGGCGAGGTGATGGCCATTGGCCGCAACTTCGAGGAGGCCATCCAGAAAGGCTTGCGCATGATAGGCCAAGGTATGCACGGCTATGTGGAGAACAAGGAGCTGGAGATAGAAGACATCGATGCGGCTCTGCGTGAGCCTACCGACAAGCGTGTGTTCGTCATTTCCAAGGCAATGCATAAAGGCTACACGGTGGATCAAATCCATGAGTTGACGAAAATCGACCGTTGGTTCCTCTATAAGCTCAAGCATCTCATCGACATTGATGAGGAATTGAAGCGTCACAACATCAACACGCTGGGCAAGGAGTTGCTTCGTGAGGCAAAGGTCTATGGATTCAGTGATTTCCAGATAGCCCGTGCCATCGGCTTGGAGGAGGAATGCCAGAATATGCATCAGGCCAATATGGCTGTGCGCCGCTTGCGTAAGAGCTACGGCATTGTGCCAGTGGTGAAGCAAATTGATACGCTTGCAGCCGAGTATCCTGCTCAGACGAACTATCTTTACGTCACTTACGCTGGTGTTAAGTCGGATGTGGAGTTCCAAAACGACCGCAATTCCGTTGTGGTGCTTGGCTCGGGTGCTTACCGAATCGGCAGCTCCGTGGAGTTCGACTGGTGTGGCGTGCAGGCATTGCAGACCATTCGCCGGCAGGGTTATCGCTCCATCATGGTCAATTACAACCCCGAAACGGTATCGACCGACTATGATATGTGCGACCGTCTCTACTTCGATGAGCTTACTTTTGAGCGCGTCATGGACATTTTCGACTTGGAACGCCCGCATGGAGTTGTCCTTTCTACCGGCGGACAGATACCTAACAACCTTGCCATGTTCCTCGATGAGCAGAATGTGCCCATTCTTGGCACTGCCGCCAAGGACATTGACAATGCCGAGGATCGTGCCAAGTTCTCGCAGATGCTCACCGAGCGCGGCATCAACCAGCCCGAGTGGAGCGCGCTGACGAGCATGGACGACATCGATGAGTTTGTTGAGCGCGTAGGCTTCCCGGTGCTTGTGCGTCCCTCCTACGTGCTTTCCGGCGCGGCGATGAACATCTGCTCCAACTATGATGAGCTGAAACGCTTCCTGCAACTGGCTGCCAACGTGAGCGAGGACCACCCTGTGGTGGTGTCGAAGTTCATTGAGCACGCCAAGGAGATAGAGATGGATGCCGTTGCCCGCGATGGTGAGATCATGGCTTATGCCATCTCTGAGCATATTGAGTTTGCGGGTGTGCACTCTGGTGATGCCACAATCCAGTTCCCGCCACAGAAACTTTATGTGGAGACGGTGCGCCGCGTGAAGCGCATCAGCAAGCAGATTGCCGAGGCACTGCACATCAACGGCCCGTTCAACATTCAGTTTATGGCGCGCGAGAACGACATCTTGGTTATTGAGTGCAACTTGCGCGCATCCCGTTCGTTCCCATTCGTGTCGAAGGTGTTGAAGCTGAATCTCATTGATTTGGCCACCAAGATTATGCTGGGCGTGCCTGTCGAGAAGCCCAAGAAGAATCTTTTCGACCTCGACTATGTGGGTATCAAGGCCAGCCAGTTCTCTTTCAACCGCTTGCAGAAGGCCGATCCCGTGCTCGGAGTGGACATGAGCTCCACGGGCGAGGTGGGTTGTCTGGGCGATGACACCAATACGGCACTGCTGAAGAGTATGCTTGCTGTGGGACACCGCATTCCCGAGAAGAACATCCTGCTCTCTACGGGTGGCGCAAAGCAGAAAGCGGAGATGCTTGAGGCCGCCCGTCTGCTCCAGCAAAAGGGTTATAACCTCTTTGCCACGGAAGGTACGTCACACTATCTGACCGAGAACGGCGTGGAGAATACGCTCGTCTACTGGCCATCCGATGCAGAGAAGCAGCCACAGGCTCTCGATTTGCTGCATGAGAAGAAGATAGACATGGTGGTGAATATACCCAA
Organism: uncultured Prevotella sp.; assembly: GCA_964487905.1. GTDB lineage: Bacteria > Bacteroidota > Bacteroidia > Bacteroidales > Bacteroidaceae > Prevotella. The sequence continues at coordinate 46,474 of CAZASQ010000019.1, forward strand.
AGACCTCACCCCCAATGAACTGACCAATGGCTATAAGGTGCGCCGTGCGGCCATCGACTTGAATGTGCCGCTCATCACCAACAGCCGTTTGGCAAGCGCGTTTATCCGCGCTTTCTGCACCGTGCCGAAAGAAAATATCGGCATCAAGGCTTGGAGTGAGTATTGATAAGCCACAGGCTGGCAAGGAGATGGCGGGGAAAGGAATGCGGAACGATTGCCGCCGCAATGAAGTTCCCGTGCCTCCGCTTTCTCCTTGCGGCTTGCTTGTGACGTTGAGACCAAAGAATATGCGTAAACTCTTCTATGTCTTTACCGCCCTTGCGGTGCTGTCGCAGTTCTCTTGTGGCAACAAGAGCCTTCATGGGGTGCACTACGACACAACGCGCGTAGACACGATGATTGCCGTCAACCCAGCCAGCGACAACGACAAGGACGATGCGTTGCTGCATTGGGTCTATGCGAGCGACTCCACCTTGGCCTCGCTTGAAAGCAAGCCCAACCGTAAGTCGCAGATAACAGCGCAAAACAAGATGGCCGTCAATGTGCGTTTGCGCAAGGGCATAGGCACGCAGACTTTCTTGGTTTTGCGCGATGGCGAGCGGTTTGCGGGTGTCAACAACGACACTTCCTGCGTGGTGAGCGTCTATAGCGACGGGCAAATGGTGGGGAAGTATCGTTACCAAGTGCCTGCGGGCAATGCCGCCGACACCGTATTCATCTACGACAAGGCGTTTCTTTACAATCTCCGTGCCTCAAGCACTATCAAGATAGCCTGTGAGACGTTCACGAGTGGCCGTCTGACTTACGATTTCAAGTGCGATAAGCCCTTGGAGTGGAACAAGAAGTAGAGAGGAGTGCGGGTGTGCCTGCTGTTGCCGCGTGTGTGAAAAAAACATACGCTGGATGATATTCCTCCTATATATTTTTGCAAATTCATAAGAATGCCGTAACTTTGCACCCACTGCAGAGGGCATTATGAAAAACGTGCCTGCGAGGGCAACGACTGCTGGCAAGGCGGCGTAGCCCCACTGAGTGACCAAAGACCTAAATCGGGAAGAACCACAAATTCTTAAACGGAATGGGACAAGCATCAGCAGAGAGCGAGCGGAGAGGCTTCAGGCCGCAGGAAATGCTGCAGTCGTTCTGTCACGCGCTCGGTACAAAGAAGTTTTGGGTAGAGTTGGTCGTTATGACCGTTGGAATGTTTGTGGCCTCCAGTGCCGTCTACTTCTTCCAAATGCCCAGTAAGTTGATTATCGGGTCGTTTTCGGGCTTGGCGTTGGTGGCCTATCAGCTGCTCCCGGTCTTCTCGATGGGTACGTATTTACTGCTCATCAACATCGTGCTGCTCATTCTGTCGTTCATTTTGTTGGGCAATGAGTTTGGCGCGAAGACGGTATACACCTCGCTCATCGTTGGCCCCATGGTTGATTTTCTGAACTGGGCGGTGCCCATGAAGCAGTCGTTGTTTGCCGTTGTTATGGAAGGAAGTGGGCAGGTGTTGCTCAATCCGTTACTCGACCTGCTCTGCTTCGTGCTGGTGCTGGGCTTGTCGCAGAGCATCCTTTTCAGCATCAACGCCTCTACGGGCGGACTTGACATTGTGGTGAAGATAATCAACAAGTTCTTCCATCTCAATTTGGGAACTTCGGTGATGCTCTGCGGTGGAGTCATTTGTTCGCTGGCGTTTCTGGTCAACGATGTGAGCATGGTGATCGTGGGACTGATTGGCACGTGGATGAATGGGCTTGTGCTCAACTATTTCATGGCCAGCATCAACCAAAAGACGCGTGTGTTCATCATCACGGAGGACTATGAGAAGATACAGCACTATGTCATCAACACCATGAAGCGCGGAATGACGTTGCATCCGGTCTATGGCGGCTACAGCAACCAGCAGCAAATGCAGATAGAGGTGGTGCTCACGCAAGATGAGTTCTCCGATTTGGTGGACTTCATGCACAACGAGAAGATACGCTCCTTTATGACTTCCGACACCGTTAGTCAGGTGCATGGGTTGTGGAACAAACGCCATCTGCTCGACTTTTCGGGGCAGTAGTGCTGCGGAAGAAAGGGGGAGGGTGGCGGATAGTGCCGCATGAAGGATATGGAATAAGAAGAATAGGATGGGCAGACCATCAGGAAAAAGAGATAAGAAAGTGAGTTAAGCACAAGAGAGTGTGTATCTATTGTTTAGTTTTATTAGTGTTTTGTGTATCTATTGTGTAATTGTTGACTCATCAGGTTGACGTAAATTTGGTAAATAAGATTTCAGGTAATATATCGGGGGGACAGTTGAGCCGTAGTGACGGTGAGCTGTTCCCCTTTTTGTTTCGCTCGTTGCCGCGCCGCGCCGAAGCAGATAGAATGTCTTTTCCACTCTTTCCCGTTTTCTTCTTGAGGTATTCTTAAAGGGTTGATAATCTGTTGTTTATGGTTTTGTAAGGCGCGCCGTGGCGAAAGTATACCTTTTGGCGGGCAAAAGCATACCTTTTGATGGGCAAAACCATAGGTTTGGTGAGGCAAAATGGCAAGGGTGATGCCTTCAATGTCTATGACAAGCGCATCGACCGGGCGAACTCAGAACTCTCCAAGCTCATCATCGGGCAGACAATGACCATAGAGGACGGCAGCAGCCTCTCGCAGTCGGAGACGCACTTGGAGGTATTCCAGAACTTGGTGGAGAGTGACTGCGATATGCTGCGCGACATTGTGAACAACCAACTCATACCGCGCATGGTGAAGCACGGCTTCCCTGTCAAGGGGCT
>CAZASQ010000020.1:0-15024 GCA_964487905.1 uncultured Prevotella sp.
CTAATTCATCCGAAAACTCGCTTTCAGAGAATACTTTTTTCGACTTTTTCAAACCATCCCCAACAAACTTTTACAACACAAGATTCCATCCCAGCAATCCGCATCACGTTAAAAACAAATTTAAAAACGAATTACTTGACGCCTTATTAGACAAATCATCGTAAACGCCGAAGCGGAACTATCATAGAGCACATCAAAGGTTGCGAGTTAAAGCAATCACTCAATGGGGCTAACGCATTTCCGATAATGCAAGCCATGATCGGTAAGTCTGCCACCAACAAACTAAAAGGAATCGTCCAAAACATCAAGGAAGGCACGATGCTCATCATTTCCACAGAAACTACAAAGGAAGCTCAAGAGATTGAAAAACAGCTGCAAAGCCTCAAAAAATCAAGCTATCGGCTATGCAACAACAAAGCGAACGAGTTGCCAATTCTTATAAAAGAGAGAAACAACGGAACTGCTGATGAATTGGTAACGTTCAAGAGAATGGAGGAGAAAAACAGGTTCTTCATGCTGATTCTCAAGGGAGAATGTTCAGCCCTTAAAGAGGGTGTCCGCCAAACGTATCCTTTCGCCTTGTGAAACGTCACCTTTTGCCGCGCGAAACGTTACCTTTCGGCGGGCAAAAGGTGACGTTTTGTTTTGCGCGGCTCTCATAAAAAACTTTTAATTATTTGTTGCTCTCAACAGAAATGACTACCTTTGCGACATAACTTCTTAACTGAATCATATTTATGATTAACCAACAACTTTTACATCCGGAGAGTATCGTCGTTGTGGGCGGCTCCAACAATGTGCATAAACCAGGCGGCGCCATCGTGCGCAACCTGCTTCAAGGCAACTACCAAGGCACGCTGCGCATCATCAACCCCAAAGAGGACGAGGTGCAGGGCATCAAGGCATTCCACGATGCCAAGGAATTGCCGCCAACAGACTTGGCCATCCTTGTCGTTGCAGCCAAGTTCTGCCCCGACTACGTGGAGTATCTCGCCAAGGAAAAGAATGTACGCGCATTCATTATTATATCAGCTGGCTTCGGAGAGGAAACCCAAGCCGGTGCCGTGCTTGAACAGCGCATTCTCGACACGTGCGAGAAATACAACGCCGCACTCATTGGCCCGAACTGTATCGGCGTTATGACGAGCAGCTACCACGGCACTTTCACCAAGCCCGTGCCCGTGCTCAACCCCAAAGGTGCCGACTTCATCAGCGGCTCAGGCGCAACGGCAGTGTTCATCCTTGAGTCAGCCGTGCAGAAAGGCTTGCAATTCAGCTCCGTCTGGAGCATTGGCAACGGTAAACAGACCGGTATTGAAGACGTACTGCAATATATGGACGAGAATTTCGACCCCGAGCGCGACTCCCACATCAAGCTGCTCTACATCGAAAACATCTCCAACCCCGACAAATTCCTGCTCCATGCCAGCAGCCTCATTCATAAAGGATGCCGCATTGCCGCCATCAAGGCGGGCAGTTCGGCCAGCGGATCGCGCGCAGCTTCTTCCCACACGGGAGCCATTGCGTCCAGCGACTCTGCCGTGGAGGCACTCTTCCGCAAGGCAGGCATCGTGCGTTGCTATGGCCGCGAGGAGCTGACAACCGTTGGCTGCATCTTCTGGGTGCTGGAAGAAGACTCCAAACTGCGACAGGAAAAGAACCCGAAGCTCGACAATTTCGCCATCGTCACCCACGCTGGCGGCCCAGGCGTGATGCTCACCGATGCGCTCTCGAAAGGCGGAATGAACATTCCGCAGTTCACGGGCGAGAAGGCTGACCAGCTGAAAGCTAACCTCCTGCCCGGCTCTGCCGTACAAAACCCCATCGACATTCTTGCCACTGGCACACCCGAAAACCTCGGAACGGCTCTTGATGCCTGCGAACGCGACTTCCCTGAGGCCGATGCCATGTTTGTCATCTTCGGTTCGCCGGGGCTCGTACAGCTCTATGAGGCTTATGATATGCTCGACAAGAAGATTCACGAGTGCCGCAAACCCATCTTCCCCATCCTGCCCTGCCTGAACACGGCTGGCCCCGAGGTGGCCGAATTTATCAGCAAAGGCCACGTCAACTTTGCCGATGAGGTGACTCTTGCCACCGCTTTGGCACAGGTGCGCAACACCCCCAAGCCTGCCCAACAGGAGATTGCGCTCAACGGCGTTGATGTTCCGGGCATCAGAAAGGTGATTGACGGCATCAAGGAGAACGGCTACATCGCCCCCGAAAAGGTACGTGCGCTGCTCCAATGCGCCGGCATTCCCACTGTGCCCGAGCACGTCTCGGCCAGCAAGGAGGAACTGATTGCCGAGGCCGAGAAGATGGGCTATCCCATCGTGGCCAAGGTTGTAGGCCCCGTTCACAAGAGCGATGTGGGCGGCGTAACGCTCAACATCCGCTCAAAAGAGCACCTTGCGCTTGAGTTCGACCGCATGATGCAGATTCCAGACGCCACATCCGTGATGATTCAGAAGATGATCAAGGGCACGGAACTCTTCATCGGCGCCAAGTATGAGAACCGTTTCGGCCACGTGGTACTCTGCGGACTGGGCGGCATCTTTGTGGAAGCACTCAAAGATGTAGCCAGCGGCCTTGCCCCGCTGACGATGAACGAGGCCGAGTCGATGATTCGCTCGCTGCGCGGCTACAAGATTCTCAAGGGCACACGAGGCCAAAAGGGAATCAACGAGCGCCGCTATGCCGAAATCATTGTGCGTCTCTCAACGCTGCTCCGCTTTGCCACCGAGATTAAGGAGATGGACATCAACCCGCTGCTCGCCGATGACAACGATGTGACGGCAGTGGATGCACGCATCCTTATCGAGAAATAATCCCTCAAAAAACGCTCCCTTTGCCCTCACAAGCAAAGGGAGCGTTTTACTTTACATCCCCTCCCTACCATTCCAAAAACACCCACGGCATGAACATTTTGATTGCCCTCACCGCCATACTCGCCGCCACGGCCATCATCCTATGGACCATTCGCCACACGCGGCAGCTCCCACAGCACAAGCCCTACATAGCTCCGAAGCCCGAAAACCAACCACTGACACGCGAAGAGGTGCAGGCTTATGCCGATGAGGAGGAACTAAGGTGCAAGCCCGGCTTCTTACATTACGCCTTCACGCGCACATTTGCAGTGGAAGACAACGAACTGGGGCTTTTCATCGGGCACGCCACAGCCGATCCGCAACACAACGGAAGCATACTCATAGCAGACGAAAACGGCATCCCACGCGGACAAATCGCCTCACAACCCCAACTCTACGAACAACTCATAGCCAACCGCCGAACCACTTGCTACGGCGTGAGCAGAAAGCAAGAGGACACTTACCGGGGAGAAGTCTGCATCAGAAACAACTAACCCTTAGCCCTCACACATCACCCATACACACCATTCGCACATCCCCGCCCCTTGAACGCAGCACGCAAAAACCAAGTTTACTGCGCAGCCCACAAAAAGAACACAACATCCTGATTATCAAATCACTTACCAAAACATATGGTTTCGCACCACAAAACCATACGTTTTACCACGCGAAAGCATACGTTTTACCAACCAATATGTGCGCTTTTGCAGGACAAAAGCGCACATAACGAAAAACGATTAAATTTCTACCGAAAATCAAAGGTAAGACCAGCCCCGGCCAAACATCCAAAAAGCCTTACCCGCAACGGGGAGAAAAGAGGACTAAAGCACGCCCTCCGTCCGCTTGTTGACATAACTGAGCGCAGCACCAATGGCCGTGCAGAACTCCGAATACTTGGGTATGATGAAGTGGACATTGTACAAACGCTCCATCATCGGAAAGATAACCTTGCATTGGGGAAGCAGCGTAAGGTTGCCTATCATCACGAAATCGCGAATGCCGCTGCGCAGCGCGCTCAGAATAGTGGCCGAACCGATAGACTGCAGCACAAGGCAGATTAAGCCCAAGGCTATGTCCTCGCGGCTGGCGTTGGCCTGCGCGTTGGCAAAGAGCGACGCCGTGGCATCCATAGGTAAGCCGGGAAGCGGCTGCGCCGAGATGTCGCCTATCAGAAGATTGATGTTGGAGATGTCACCCTTGGTGGCCATGGCTGCAATTTGATTGATGTCATCAGTCTTCAAGAGCAGGCGCGAAAGGCCCGACAGCGTTCCGCCACCAACGCCAATGCCCCCGATATGCTCAATCCGTTCGCCATCACACTGCACAATGGATGTTCCCGTACCCATCGAAACCACTATCATCTTGCTCAAACGCGACTCATACTGCGCGCCCAAGCCATCGGCAATAAACTCCTCGGCCTTCATCGTGGGCAAGCCATAAACAGGCTTGTCCACATAAGCCGCACCAACGCCCGTGAGCATAACCTGCTCCACATCATCAAGAGCTATCTTATTGTCATATAAGTATTTGCCAAAAGCACCATAAAGGGAGGTAATAGGGTCTGTGGCACGTATGCGGAGCGGCGAAACCACCTTGCCATCACACACGCCAACTATCTTTGTTGTAGAGATACCCACATCGATGCCGATTGCTATCTTCATCATCTATGCTTATTTTTCGGCTGCAAAGGTAATATATAAAAAGGAGAAAGCAACCGCGTTAGAGATATTTTAGCAAAAAACTGCAAATATATTTTCCTATTCATCTGAAAATGAGTATCTTTGCAGTCCGATTAGAGGTAGTAACATCAAAAACAAGACAAATAAGACAACAAAAGAATGACAAAGGCAGATATCATTAACGAAATCGTAGAGAAGACCGGCGTTGGGAAGAAAGACGTATCAGCCGTCGTTGAGGAATTCATGCTTTGCATCAAAGACAGCATGATGAACCGCAAGGAGAACGTTTACCTCCGCGGATTCGGAAGTTTTGTCGTCAAGCACCGTGCCGAAAAGACCGCGCGCAACATCTCGAAGAACACAACAATTGTGATTGCCGCGCACGACTTTCCGGCTTTCAAGCCCGCCAAGTCTTTCATTGAGCGCATGAAGGGCTAAAAGTGTTACGCAGAAAACCAAATATCATATATTGTAAAACAATTTAAAATTATTAGCAATGCCAAACGGAAGAAAGAAAAAGGGACACAAGATGGCTACGCACAAGCGTAAAAAGAGATTAAGAAAGAACAGACATAAGAGCAAGTAAGCCCACACACAGTGGCTGAAAGCCAGTGTCTTTCCATTCTTGATTTTGGGCGGAGCCTGTCACCACGACGATTCATATCCCTTGGAATGCTGCTGACAAGCCCCGCCCATTTTTGTTTTAACAACTTCAAAAGGTAAAGACAGAAGAAAAATGACCAGCGAAGTAATTATTGATGCACAGCCCAAAGAAATATCAATAGCACTGCTGGAGGACAAGCGATTGGTGGAATACCAGCGCGAACCCCGTCAGGCAAGTTTCTCTGTGGGCAACATCTATGTGGCAAAGGTTAAAAAACTGATGCCCGGCCTGAACGCCTGCTTTGTGGACGTAGGCTATGAGCGTGACGCTTTTCTTCACTATCTGGACCTGGGAAGTCAATTCAACTCCTACGCAAAATACCTTAAGCAGGTACAAAGCGACCGCAAACGCCTCTACCCCATCACCAAAGCCTCACGGATGCCCGACCTAAAGAAGGACGGGAGCGTGCAACAGACACTCACCGTAGGACAAGAGGTGCTCGTACAAGTGGTCAAAGAGCCTATATCCACTAAAGGCCCGCGACTGACTGCCGAGCTGTCCTTTGCAGGACGTTTCCTCGTGCTCATCCCCTTTGGCGAGAAGGTTAGCGTTTCGTCAAAAATCAAAAGCGCGGAAGAACGCGCCCGCTTGAAACAACTCATCCAAAGCATCAAGCCGAAGAACTTCGGAGTTATCGTGCGTACCGTAGCGCAAGGAAAACGGGTAGCCGAGCTTGACGCGGAAATGAAGATTCTCCTGAGCAGATGGGATCAAGCCATCACGAAAGCACAGAAAACGCAGGAGCGACCGCAACTCGCATTCGAGGAAACGGGACGCGCCGTTGCCATGCTGCGCGACCTCTTCAATCCATCTTACGAAAATATCTACGTCAACGATGACGAGATATGCACGGCCGTGAAGCACTACGTGTCGCTTATCGCACCCGAAAAGGAGAGCATCGTCAAGAAATACAACGGCAATGTGCCCATTTTTGACAACTTCAACATCACCAAGCAAATCAAATCAAGCTTTGGCAAGACCGTCAACTATGGACACGGATGCTACCTTATCATTGAGCACACCGAGGCAATGCACGTGGTTGACGTGAACAGCGGAAACCGAACGAAGGAAAAAGGTCAGGAACAAAACGCCCTCGACACCAATCTTGGAGCCGCAGACGAATTGGCACGGCAGCTCAGACTACGTGATATGGGAGGAATCATCGTAGTAGACTTCATTGACATGCACCTTGCCGAAGACCGACAAATGCTTTACGAGCGAATGTGCAAAAATATGCAGCATGACCGCGCAAGGCATAACATCCTGCCATTGAGCAAATTTGGCCTGATGCAAATTACAAGACAGCGTGTTCGCCCCGCAATGGACATCGATGTGGACGAAACCTGTCCCACCTGCTTTGGTACTGGAAAGATCCGTTCCAGCATTCTTTTCACGGATCAATTGGAGCGAAAAATTGACCGCCTGGTCAACAAAATCGGGGTGAAGAAATTTCATTTGCATGTCCACCCCTATGTTGCCGCTTACATCAACAAAGGTTTTGTGAGCATCAAGTTGAGATGGCAGCTCAAATATGGTATGGGCATACACGTTGTTCCCTCACAAAAATTGGGCTTCTTGCAGTATGAATTCTACGACAGCAAGCACCAATTCATTGATATGAAAGAGGAAAACGACAAGTAGAAACGGCTTCCTCACACCGCACTTTTTTGACAGAGGAACAGTAAAAACAAGAAAACGGCCACAACGAGCAACTCATTCGCTTGTTGTGGCCGCATTCTTTTATGTGCCAAATAAGTTTTTCTGCGCAAGGTTTCTGCCCTTTCCGTCTCTACTGCACTATCTTAAACCGAATACGATATTCACGCTTCTCCTCATTCCAATTACTACCAAGCATCTCGAAACGACCTATTTGCGCCGTGCTTCGCACATGCTTGCCTATGCAGGGGCAAACATCGTAGTCGCCAATGCGCACAAGACGAATCGTTTCAGATGCATCGGCCGGCAAACGGTCGGAAGAGACACCATCAGGAAGATGGCCGCGATCGGTAAACTCATACGTTACAGGCATATCAAGGGCGATAAGACGGTTCATCTCTTGCGTTATCGCCTTCTCCTCCTTGCCCGTAGGCTTGTTCTTCAACTTGTAAGTAATCTTACTTTTCTTCCGTTCCACATGGGCATTGCTGCTCCGCTCCGTTCCAAACATCCGAATCATGAGCTGATTCAACAAATGTTCCGCCGTATGAGCGGGCGGAAACTCTTCCTTATTATGTGCATTGAGCACGAAATCGGTATCCTCCATTCAGACTTTACACTTAATAATAGCACCGCTATAACCATCCACATCCACAGAAATGTGGCCATCCCGCTTCCATTCATCTGTTCTGGCGCACCCCGAAAGAAGTTCCTCACCCATGCGCGCTCCCTCCTCTATGCCAAAGAAATCGAAAGCATGACTCGGAACAACGACACGTAAAGAAGCCTTTTCGGCCGAGAAATTAGCCACAACCAGTATCAGATCATCGTCTTTCTTACGCAAGAACGCAAACTGACGATGCGGATTGAAATCGCCACTTGCGCCATTCGCATACATCAAATCAAACATCTCGCCTTCGCGAAATGCCTTTTCCTTGCGGGAAAGATTCAGTATTTGGGCATAAACGCTTTCCAATTGCTGCTGACTTTCCGTCAGTGCCGCACGCTCAAAGTATCCCCGATAGACAGCATCCACCGTCCAATAGTCGAAAATCGTACTCCTACCATCACAACCAGAGAAGCCTTCCTTGTCCATACCCCGCTCGCCAAACTCCTGTCCTGCGTAAATCATCACAGGGTTAGTACGCAACAACGCACTGACTATCAACCCAGGGACACCCTTTCGGGCATCGCCACAGAAATAATCAGACGCAATACGCTGCTCATCATGATTCTCCAAAAAATACAGCATACGGTCTTGGATGTCGTCCGTGGCCTGCCACTGCCCCGTTATGTTTCCAGCGGGACACCAGCCACACATTACTCCGCGCACACAGTCGTACATTCCAACCTTGTCGTAAAGATAATCGAAGCCTGCAGCCAAATAATCCCGATACAAACTGGGATTATAGACCTCGCCTATGAAAAACATTTCCGGATATTCCGATCTCAATCGCCGCGTGGCATAAGCCCAAAACTCCGTGGGAACCATCTCCACCATGTCGCAACGGAATCCATCCACACCCATGGCCGACCAAAAAAGCAAGATGTCCACCATCTTCTTCCACGTTGGGGGGACTGGATTGAAATGGCGCGCACCACCTCCCGTATAGTCTATTCCATAATTGAGCTTGACGGTCTCATACCAATCATTCGCTCCTGGATGAGAGTCGAAATGATCATTTCCCGTGCATTTAGCTGGAAACTCATCGTAATCGCCTTTGTCAAAATACGGTTCAAAGTGCTCATTAGGACAATAATAGAAATTGTTCTGCGTGCTGAAATGACAGCACACATCGTCTTCCTCTCCTAAATCGAGCACGCCCGAAGGTTTATTCACGCTCTTATACTCGCGCGCAACATGATTGGGCACAAAGTCAACAACCACTTTCAATCCCTCTGCGTGCGTACGGCTCACCAGCGAACGGAACTCCTCCATGCGCTGTGGTACATCAACAGCCAAATCGGGATCGACATCGTAATAGTCGGCAATAGCATACGGCGAACCAGCCTTGCCCTTCACCACCGCCGGATGCTGCTTTGGAATGCCATAACGGCTATAATCCGTGGTGGTAGCATGGCGAATAATGCCCGTATACCATACATGGGTAATGCCCAGACGGCGCACTTGGCGCAACACCTGGGCATCAATGTCATTCATCTTTCCCGCACCATTCTCAACATAAGAGCCATTTTCCTTACGGGCAAGGTTCTTATTGCCAAAAGTGCGGGTAAAGACTTGGTAAAGTACAATCTTATCAGTCGTTGAGACCATGCGCGTTCACAGTCTTGTCAATGCGGCCAATCATGCCACGCAAAGTTTTTCCAGGACCGCACTCAACAAACTCGTCAACACCTGCGGCAATCATATTCTGCACACTCTCCGTCCAGCGTACAGAACTGGTGAGCTGTGCTATCAAGTTAGCCTTGATTTCCTCCGGATTGGTATGAGCTTTGGCATCAACATTCTGGAACACAGGGCACTTGGGCGCAGAGAAGCGAGTACGCTCAATGGCCTCGGCAAGTTCGTCCTTGGCAAGCTGCATGAGCGGAGAGTGGAATGCGCCACCCACGTTCAGCACCAAAGCACGCTTGGCACCAGCGGCCTTCAATTTCTCGCACGCCTCGTTAACTCCATCAATCGTACCAGAGATAACCAGCTGGCCGGGACAGTTATAGTTGGCCGGTACAACAATCTTGCCAGCCTTCGTAACATCCTCGCATACTTCCTCAACGACAGCATCCTCCACACCAATGATGGCGGCCATCGTGCCCGGATTCTTCTCGCACGCCTCCTGCATGGCATTGGCACGGGCGGCAACCAAGCGCAAACCGTCCTCGAAAGCCAATGCGCCAGAAACCACAAGCGCAGAAAGCTCGCCAAGAGAATGACCGGCCATCATGCTTTTCTTGAAGTCCTCATCAAGGCAAGAAGCCGAAATGACGCTGTCAAGGAACACTGCCGGCTGCGTAACCTTGGTTTCCTTGAGCTGCTCGTCCGTTCCAGCGAACATGATAGAAGTAATATCGAAACCTAACACCTCATTGGCCTGACGGAACAACTGCCCCGCAAGATTACTATTGGCATTGAGTTCCTTACCCATACCTACATACTGCGAGCCCTGTCCGGGAAAAACAAATGCTTTCATCCTATAATTTTTAAATTCTTAAACCTTTTTTACCTTATGGTGCAAAGGTACGTATTTTCGACCAAAAACAGAAATAATTAATCGTATATTTCTTGATTTCACATGAAAGTTGAAGATTTTTGCCATACATTCACACTCACATGGCAGAGCAACACATGTAAAACCACTTTTAAAATTTATAGCTCCACATACACACGTAACCACCCCTCCTTTCCCGCCATCAAACCGCGCCTTGACAAAACCTATGGTTTTACAAAACAAAAGGTCACGTTTCGCAATGCGAAACGTGACCTTTTGAAAAGCAATATGTATCCTTTCGCAGCCCATTGCCGTTGACAAGCAATATTCCCCACCGCATCATTGACAAACCACCTGTATGCATTGGTCTTCCCAAAGCACACTCCCCCACTCTAAGGCTACCAGCCCCTAACCGCTCATAAAAAAGCGCATAAGCCACAGAGGCCGCTTATTAAAAGACTAATCCTTGAAGAAAAACACAATGAACATACCTTATAGACAAGAAAAATCCCCATCAATCCATTCGGACGATGGGGACTTTATCATGAAATGCTGCTTTACAGTGCTAAAATGCGCTCTATTTCATTAAGCCTCAGCAGGAGTCTCCTCCTCTGCGGCAGCCTCTTGCTGCTCTGCGGGAGCTTCCTCAGCGGCAGGCTGTGCATAAAGTGCCTTAGCAGCCTCTTCCTCTTGCTTCAGCTCCTCAGCGTTCTCAGCAACAACCGTCACAGGCACCTTGATCTCAACTTCCTTGTGGAAGTGAACAACAGCCTCATAGACACCAACTTTCTTGGCATCGTGCATCGTGACAATCTTGCGATCAAGCTCAATGCCCAACTTGTTCAGTTCCTCAGCAACGCGAGCTGCGTTAACAGAACCATAGGCAACACCCGTCACGCTAACCTTCGTAGGAATGACAAGCTCAACGCCCTCAAGCTGCTTGGCACGCTCCACGGCTGCAGCCTTGATGGCAGCGAGCTTTGCGGCCTGCTGCTTCAGTGTCTCGGCGAGCTGCTTCTTGGCAGACGGCGATGCGATAACGCCAAGTCCCTTCGGAATCAAGTAGTTGCGGCCATAGCCGTTCTTCACGTTTACAATATCGTTCTTGTAACCCAGACCGATAATATCTACTTTCAGAATAATCTCCATAATCGTTGCCTCCTTCTCTAATTATTTCATCAAATCGGTCACATAAGGAAGCAAAGCGATCTGGCGAGCACGCTTTACAGCCTGTGCCAAACGACGCTGGTACTTCAGCGAGGTTCCCGTAATACGACGGGGAAGAATCTTTCCCTGCTCGTTGAGGAAACGCTTCAAGAACTCTGGATCCTTATAATCGATGTACTTGATGCCACTCTTCTTGAAGCGGCAATACTTTTTCTTCTTCGTGTCGATGGAAGGAGCGTTCAAATAACGGATTTCTGATCTTCTCTGCTCTGCCATGATTATGCCTCCTGTACTTTAGATGCCAACTTGTTACGACGTTTCTCTGCATAAGCAACAGCGTACTTGTCAAGCTTGACGGTCATGAAACGAATGACTTTCTCGTCGCGACGGAAGTTTGTCTCCAAACGATCAATGACCGTCGGCTCTGCCTTGAACTCCACGAGGAAATAGAAACCTGACGATTTCTTCTGAATGTTGTAAGCCAACTTCTTCAGACCCCAGGCCTCTTCGTTCAAGATCTCAGCACCATTGTCGGTGAGCAGCTTCTTGAATTTAGCGACCGTTTCCTTTGTCTGATCGTCAGACAAAACGGGAGTCAAAATGAAAACGGTTTCGTATTGATTCATACTACCCTTAATTGATAAAAAATTGATAAGTTAAATATTTAAACTTTTGCACTGAGCCTCAAAACTTTAACGCCATCCACTCAAAATGCGGTGCAAAAGTACGGAGTTTTTTTCGATTTACCAAATTATTTGTAGTAATTTTGCCAGCATGATTAGAAAGCACACCAAACATATTGGGCCATGCGTCATAGTGGCTGGCATCATACTCTTTGCCATTCATGCCGCTTTCGCACGCGGCAACAACTTCGTCCTGCTGTCGGCACTTTTCCTCGTACTCGCCGGAGTGGCACTCTACGTTGCCAAAACCAAGCACGACAGCCAATACTAAACATCTGCCCCAGCCTCTTCAATGCATAAGAGACTGGGGCGAAACTTCTTTATATTCCCTTAACCGGGCATGGTTTATCTGCCTTACCGAACGCCGATAATCAACCAAACATTAATTAACCTTGATCTGTACGGACTATCCACGAACGACTTAGACAACAGCATAACAGCCGAACATCAATTAATCTTGATCGGGCACAATGAGTTTGTATCCCTTGCCGTGGATATTGATAATCTCTATCTGATCATCATCCTTGAGGTGCTTGCGCAACTTCGTGATATAAACGTCCATTGAGCGCGCATTGAAATAATTGTCATCAATCCAAATGGTCTTCAACGCATAATCACGCTGCAGAATCTCATTGGCATGAGAGCACAACAAGGCAAGCAGCTCATTCTCCTTGGTCGTGAGTTTCGTCTGCTTCTCACCGATAGTGAGCAGCTGCTTTTGGGTGTCGAACGTGAAGCGGCCGATATGATAGAGCGTACTCTCTTTGCTCTTCTTTCCTTTCACGCGGCGCAAAATAGCCTCAATGCGCATTACCAGCTCCTCCATGGAGAAAGGCTTGGTGATATAGTCATCGGCCCCAATCTTGAATCCTTCAAGGATATCCTCCTTCAAAGTCTTGGCCGTAAGGAAGATGATGGGCACCTCGGCATTGCTCTGACGAATCTCCTGAGCCAACGTGAAGCCATCCTTCTTGGGCATCATCACGTCAAGCACGCAAATATCATACTTTTCCTTGAAAAACTCGCGATAGCCAATCTCACCATCCGGGCAAAGCTTGCACTCAAAATTCTTAGCCTGCAAATACTCGCGAAGCAGCATTCCCAGATTCTCATCGTCCTCACACAGCAGGATTTTCAGTTTCTCTTCCATAATTTCCAATCGTTTTGCGGGCGACACGGCAACGCCTGAAAGCTGTTATGCCAGACCACGCCCTTTGTTTATACTCTTTTTATTTTTAAATTCTCAATCCACAGCCCCCATCACGCCTGCACATCCTCATCGCGAATGATGGGCAACTTGATGGTGAACGTAGTTCCCTTACCATACTCACTGTCCACCTTAATCTCGCCATCGTGCAGGTCTACCATCTTTTTCACGTAGGCCAGCCCAAGGCCGAAGCCCTTCACGTCATGCACGTTGCCAGTATGGACACGATAAAACTTCTCAAAAATCTTCTTCAAATTCTCCTTCTTGATGCCCATGCCCGTGTCCCGCACCGAAAGACAGAGATGATGCTCCGTATTCCATGTTCGCAGATACACATTCAGCGGATCATCGGCCTTCGCATACTTCACCGCATTGTCAAGGAGATTGAATATGACATTCTGGAAATGCATCTCGTCAACATATATTGTCGAGTCGATAGCCTCTATGCTCGTATAGACCTTTCCGCCCGTGTGCTCCACACGCAGGGTGAACGATCCGGCAATGGTCTCCACCACTTCATTCAGATCGGCATATTTCTTCTTGAGCACGGCTGTTTTGTTGTCGTACATGCTCATCTGCAGCACCTTCTCCACCAAGAAGCGCAAACGCTTCGTCTCATCATAAATCACTCCGCCAAGATGCTCCACCATTTGCGCCGACTTCGTCAGGCTCTTGTCATTCATCATCTGCGAAGCCAACGAGATGCTTGCGATAGGTGTCTTCAACTCGTGCGTCATGTTGTTGATGAAGTCGTTCTTGATTTCAGAATAACGCTTCTGACGGAAGATGACCACGATAGTGAAGATGAACGTAACCAGGAGCACCAGCGTGAATATGACAGATGGAATCATGAAACGCACACTGGAGAAGATGTAGCTGTTCATCTCCGGGAAATGCACCCGCACTACTCCCCGGCGGGTGGCCGGGTCATTGCGGAACAGCACTTGGCTGAAGCTACTCTCCACTCCCTCATCATCGTAGTCGGGACAGCGATACACCTCGCGTCCATCTTGCGTCATCACCACAAAATGATAAGGAATGTTGATGCCATTATTCATCATCTCCGCCTTCAAGTCCTGATCGAGCAACTTAAAATTAACACGCTCTTTCAGAGGTTTCTCTGATGCGGAATAGAGAATATTATAAACCACTTCATCGAGCATACTCTTTTGGTAGACATAGCGGTTGCGCACTATTTCCTGAAGGCTCTTCTTCGTTGCCGAGATGGAGTTGCTGTCGTTGCTCAGAATCATCGCCTTGGGGGTTTGCGATGGTTTGTTCACAATGGTTTTCGACTCAAAAGAGGAATAGCTCCGCCCCCGCCTTCCGCCTTTCGACCGCCGCGATGAGGCTGTTCCGGCATTGGCATGACGCTCTGTCTCCTCAACATCTTTCTCAAGATAACGAAGCGTCTCGTTCAGCTCCATGTTGCGGGAGGCTTGATACAGGGCACGATTGACGGACTCATCAAACTGCTCGCGCTTCATCTCCGCCATCTCCTCGATGTAGTTGAGTTGGAGCAGCAACAAGGCCAAGAACGAAAGCCCCATGATAATGGCAGTTGTCCAAATCGTTTTCTTTTTCATTTCCTCTTTATTGATTTGCTGCAAAGATAGAGTTTTTCCTTAAACCGTTAACACTCAAACGTTAAAAAACAAGTTTAATTTAACTGTAATTAACCAAACAAGTTGTTTATAATTGATTTTTATTAATTATATAGCGCAAAAGCTTCACAAACCCACACACCACAACCGCCACCAACGCCGCCCCACTGACAAACAGGCAAACGCGACACACCGCTATCGCGAAAACCAAACGTATGGTTTCACATTGCCAAACCATACGTTTCGCCGCCCAAAAGGTATGGTTTCGCCCTGCAAAACGTATGGTATCCTCAGACACCAGTCAAAACAGTTCACGCGCCAACACATCTA
>CAZASQ010000020.1:15124-37838 GCA_964487905.1 uncultured Prevotella sp.
AAACGTATGGTATCCTCAGACACCAGTCAAAACAGTTCACGCGCCAACACATCTACTATTCCACAAAACGTTCTCTTCCCCCTGCCAAAACAGCAAATGGGACGCAACCACACCCCTGCCCTACCTCTGCACAAGCAAACAAAAAAAATGGCATAGTGCGCTCCCCGAAAACGGGAAACACGCTATGCCATTGCCTAACTGTAAGAGAGCGGCCGCTTAGAGCAGCTTCTCGAACATCTCCTGCAACTTAGCCTTGTTGGCAGCACCAACAAATTTGTTTACGAGCTTGCCACCCTTGAAGAAGAGCAGCGTGGGGATGTTGCGCACGCCAAACTCCATCGTGATGTCGTCATTCTGCTCCACATCGCACTTACCAACGACAATCTTGCCATCGTACTCCTCTGCCAACTCCGAAACAAGCGGAGCAATCATCTTGCAGGGACCGCACCATGTGGCCCAAAGGTCAACAACCAAAGGCAACTCACCATTCTTGTAGGTCTCAAAATTCTCTTGTGTGATTTCTACTTCCATTTTTCTTTAATTCTTTTATAGTTGATAATTTCACAAATAAACAACAAATTACGTGCCAACGCGTACGCGTCAGTTGATGTGATATTCTATTCCCATCGTTTTCAGTTCCACGAGCAACATCTTGTCAACGTCCACTTTGTGGCTGTGGCTACGCAGCAGCACGCTGGTATGGTCGGGCATCCGCAGTCTGACACAGAGTTCCGTATCGCCGGGGTGCGCTTCCATGACGGTCACCAAGTCCGTTACCACCGTGTCATCAATCTTCTCAACGGGTAGGGATATGGTAAGACGCTCCAAACGGGTTTCCTTAATATTGTAAAGCTGGTCGATGCTCTGCACTTTCAGCGACAACGAGTCGCTATTGCGGAAGCGTGGCTGGCATTTTGCCGTCACAAACACGGCAAAGTCCTTGCCCAACTGAGATTTCCAGCGCAACCAGTCTTCATCAAACAAGGCCAGCTCGCCCGAAGAGTCAAAGTCCTCTATCGTGACAAAGCCAAAAGGCTTGCCCGTTTTTTGCGAGAACCGCTCTTTCACGCTGGTCACGATGCCACCAAAGGTCACATCGCCCCGCTTCGCCAAGGCGGTCATGTCGCCATCACGCCCCACTTCCTCACACTTGGTGTTACACATATCGTTGAGCACCACAGCATACTCATCGAGCGGATGAGCCGAAAGGTAGACACCCACTAGCTCACGTTCCTTGTTCAGCTTCTCTATAGAGGCCCACTTGTCGGTCTTGGGCGGCATAGGATGGACAATAGTCACCGCGTCCGCACCAAAAAGGGATAGTCCGGCATTGGCCGAATCGGCTTGAAAACGCTGTCCATAGCGCACAAGCGCGTCAAGGAACAGTTCGCCCTTGGCATTGATAGGGGTGAAATACTGCTCGCGCATCAGCCCAAAGCCATCAAACGCACCACTATAGGCCATGCTTTCAAAGGCCTTGCGATTGACATTGGCCAGGTCTACGCGCTCCGCAAAATCAAACACATCCTTGTAGGGGCCGTTCTTCTCGCGCTCCGACACAATGGCCTGCGCAGCAGGAGTGCCCATTCCCTTGATGGCAGAAAGGCCAAAGCGTATCTCTCCTTTCTTATTTACACCAAATCCTATTTGGCTCTCGTTCACATCGGGGCCAAGCGTTGCGATCTTCAACGCCTTGCACTCCTCCATGAGTTTCGTAATCTCCTCTATCTGGCTGAAACGGCGCGTCATGAGCGCGGCCATAAACTCGGCCGGATAGTGTGCTTTGATGTAGGCTGTCTGATAAGCCACCCACGAGTAGCACGTGGCATGAGACTTATTGAATGCGTAGCTGGCAAATTTCTCCCAGTCAGACCAGATTTTCTCCAGCACCTTCGGGTCGTGGCCGTTCTTCTTGCCGCCCTCTATGAACAGCGGCTTCAGTTCGTCAACAATGGCTTTCTGCTTCTTACCCATCGCCTTACGCAGGGAGTCGCTCTGTCCACGTGTGAAATTGGCAAGCTGGCGACTAAGAAGCATCACTTGCTCCTGATAGACCGTAATGCCATAAGTGTCCTTGAGGTATTTCTCCATGCAAGGAATGTCGTACTTGATTTCCTCACGGCCATTCTTGCGCGCAATAAACGAAGGGATATAGTCCATCGGACCCGGACGGTAGAGGGCATTCATGGCGATGAGATCCTCAAAAACGGTTGGCCTAAGCTCCCTCAAATACTTCCGCATACCAGCCGACTCAAACTGGAACGTACCCACGGTGCGCCCATCTTGGTACAACTTGTATGTCAGTTCATCATCAATGGGCAGCGTGTCAAGGTCTATCACATCGCCAGTGGTCTGCTTGATAACCTTGCATGCCTCTTTCAACTCCGAAAGTGTCTTCAGCCCAAGGAAGTCCATCTTGATTAAGCCCGTCGACTCAATGACATGGCCGTCATACTGGGTGGCATTACACTTCAAACCGGGGAAGTCGGGGTCGTCTGCCGTAGACACGGGCACCCAATCATCAATGCGGTCGCGGCAAATGATGAATCCGCAGGCGTGCAAGCCCGTACCTCTGATAGTACCCTCAAGCATCTTGGCATACTTGATGGTGTTGCGTTCACGCTTGTCCTCACTCACCTCGGCCTCCTGTAGCTCTGGCGTACACTTGATGGCGTTGGGCAAATTCATCTTCATACCATCAGGCAGACGATCTGGAATGGCTTTGCAAAGCGCGTTAGAGCGGTCGAGCGGCAACTTCTCCACGCGGGCAACGTCCTTCAGGGAGTTCTTCGTAGCCATCGTCGCATAGGTGATGATGTGGGCACAGTTGTTATAACCATACTTGTCCATCACCCAGCGCAGCACCTTTCCACGCCCAATGTCGTCAAAGTCTGTATCAATATCGGGAAGATTCACACGATCCGGGTTGAGAAAACGTTCAAACAGCAAATCGTATTTCAATGGATCTATCTTCGTGATTCCAAGGCAATAAGCCACAACAGAACCCGCCGCCGAGCCACGGCCAGGCCCCACCATCACGCCAAGTTCCTCACGAGCGGCATTGATGAAGTCTTGCACGATAAGGAAGTAGCCGGGAAAGCCCATCGTCTTCATTACGTGCAACTCAAAGTTGATATGTTCGCAGACATTCTCCGGAACAGGGTCGCCATAGAGCACCTTTGCCCCACGATACGCCAACTCTGCCAGATAATCGGCTTCAAACTTGATGCGGTAAATTTTATCGTAGCCTCCCAATCGGTCTATCACCTTCTGCCCAGCCTCAGCCGACAGAGGGTTTTGCCCATTCTCATCGGTGGTAAACTCCTTATACAAGTCGTCCGTGGAAAACTTTTGCCTCCACTTCTCCTCCGTTCCAAAACTCTCTGGAATGGGAAAGCAAGGCATGATAGGGCCGTGGTTGATGTCGTACATCTCCACCTTGTCGAGTATCTCAAGCGTGTTGGACAACGCCTCGGGCACATCACCGAACACATCGTTCATCTCCTCGCGCGTCTTAAACCACTCCTGCTTGGAGTAACGCATACGGTTGGGATCATCAAGGTCGGCCTGTGTGGACAAACAGAGCAAGTGGTCGTGTGCCTCCGCAGTTTCCTTGTCCTCAAAATGGCAGTCGTTACTGCACATCAGCTTAATCCCTTGCTCCCGTGCTATCTTGATCAGCTCACGGTTTGCCTTCTGCTGCAAAGGGAACGCCTCACGATTGGCCAGCAATGTGGGATCTTTGACCTCATGCCGCTGCAATTCCAAATAGTAATCATCGCCAAACAGCTGATGATACCACGCCGCAGCCTCACGCGCCCCTTGCAAATCACCGTCAAGAATCTTGCGGGGCACCTCGCCCGCTATGCAAGCGGAGCAGACAATCAAGCCCTCATGAAACCTTTCCAAGTCCGCACGATCGGTACGCGGCCTGTAATAATAGCCATCGACCCACGAACGCGACACCAGCTTAACCAGATTCTTATAGCCACGATAGTTCTTTGCCAATACTATAAGGTGATAGCCGCTATTGTCGCCTTGTTCCCGCACCTTGTCTTCCTTGCGCCGGCGAGCCACGTACATTTCACAACCGAATATTGGCTTAAAGGGTGCAAGACCGTCTTTCTTCCGCTGCTTGTTGACCTTAGCGCAACAGTCGGCAAACTCTTTAATGCCAAACATGACACCGTGATCGGTGATGGCCATGCCTTTCATTCCATCCTTAATGGCCTTGTTGACAAGATTCGACACCTTGGCCTGGCCGTCAAGAATGGAATAATGCGTGTGGACGTGCAAATGTATGAAGTCTTCCATCGTTTTCAGTTTTCACGTGCAAATGTAGACAAAAAAAACGTAATCACAGCCTATTCCATGGAAAAGTTGCATGGTTAATTTGCACGGCTAACAAAAAAACTTTAACTTTGCACACTGTTCATGAACACATAAACCGCCGAAATGGGAAATAGAATCAAAAAACTGAAGAAGATACGCATACACCGCGAGGGCACCAACACTTTGCTTTATAGCGGCATCGGCATCACGCTTGTTGCCATAATCCTTTGGTTTGCCTTTACAACAAAGATTCCGTTTTGGGTATTCCTTATTATATTAGTGCCCATCTATGGAATCGTACTCAACTTTTACCGTTGCCCTATCCGCTATCTCAACATTGATGACACCGAAAACATTGTCGTCGCGCCGGCCGATGGCCGCGTAGTGGTGATAGAAGAAGTGGAAGAGAACGAGTATTTCCACGACCGACGGCTGATGATTAGCATCTTCATGAGCCTTTTCAACGTACACGCCAACTGGTTTCCCGTGGATGGCGTAGTGAAGTTTGTCAAGCATTTCAACGGCAATTTCCACAAAGCATGGCTTCCCAAAGCCAGCGAAGAGAACGAGCATGCCGACACGATGATTACGCTGCCTGACGGCCGCGATGTGCTTTGCCGCCAAATCGCAGGAGCCGTTGCGCGCCGCATCGTCACCTACGCCAAAGCCGGAGAAGACTGCTACATCGATGAGCACCTTGGATTTATCAAACTGGGAAGCCGCGTTGACGTATACCTTCCCGTAGGCACGGAGGTTTGCGTCAAGATGGGACAAGCCACCACTGGCGACCAGACCATCATTGCAAGACTGAAGCCCGTTGACAACAAGAAACAGGCCTAATCACGCAACAGCGAAAGAGGACACACGGACGGGAAGTTCCAACATTTCATGTGCCAACTCATGAATATCAAAAAGCATATACCCAACAGCATCACTTGCTGCAACCTCATTTCGGGCTGCATCGCCATTTATTTCGCTTTTGGACACAACTTCGACATGGCTCTCATGTGGATTATCATCGGAGCCATATTCGATTTCTTCGATGGCATGGTTGCCCGTTTGCTGCACGTCAGTTCTCCCATTGGCAAAGAGTTGGACTCGCTGGCCGATGTCATCACATTCGGAGCAGCACCCTCCACCATGATTTTCTCCGAGCTTGGAGTGATGGCCTACCCTGCGGCCTTGGAGCCACTGCGCAGCGTGCTGCCTTTCGCCGCCTACATCATGGCCGCCTTCTCAGCACTGCGATTGGCAAAATTCAATCTCGACACGCGTCAAGCCCTCGGATTCATTGGCCTGCCAACGCCCGCCAACGCACTTTTTTGGGGCGCGCTCTTAGTAGGCGCATCCCACCTCATGGAAAGCTCGCCCCTGTGGATGCTCGTTGTCCTTGCGGGAGTGCTTGCCAGCAGCGGCCTATTGGTGAGCGAGATACCCATGTTTGCCTTGAAATTCAAGCAATGGGGATGGAAAGAAAACAAAGTCAAGTACATATTCTTAATCACTTGCATCCCCTTGCTGGCCATATTCGGCGTAACAGGATTCGCCATCATCATCGCATGGTATGTGATTCTGTCGCTTTTAGTCAAAAAATAGCCATTCCTCTCACCATACCCCTCACGCTTTATGCTATTCATTAAGTTCGCCTTGGTTCTTTTCGTACTGGCTTTTGTAGCCATAGTCATGATTGCTTATTCGTTCTATAAGCAGGTACATCGCGTTGTGCGCCGTTTCCGTCCCGAAGACAACGGCTTCAGCAACCCGCAAGGAAGCACATCGCACACAACGACAACACAAGTGGGAGACAATACCATCGTGGACAACAGAAGCGAAACGGAAAGAAACAAAAAAATCATCAAGGACAACGAGGGGGAATACGTGGACTACAAGTAAGCCACGCTTACGCCTCCCACACGCGTCCCTCCCCACCATCGGGAGAAAAGACAACCTACTGAAATACAATACGTTGCGAGCTGTCTTTATTTTCAATTCATTTCACTCAAATTTTTAATTTATTTTTCTGTATTTTTAATTTAAAAACTCAGCATTTTTAAATTAAAAATATCAGCAAAACCATACGTTTCGCATTGCGGGAAAGCAGAGCTTCCCAAACAGAAGCAAAACATCCTCACTTTCACCACAACAATTTCACTCTACACAAGCAATGACACATCTCAAAGAAGAACAAACAATAGCAGGACACAGCTGCACCCTTTATTCGGAAAGCAACGCAGAATACCTGCTTATCCAACCTACCGATGCCAACGACCGCAAAGAACTGGACACGGAGGTAAAAGCCATAGAACAGGCGTGCGACAAGGCCTTTGTGCTGGCAGCAATACATATCGACCACTGGTTCGACGAGCTTCCGCCTTGGCCGGCACCACCCGTCTTCGGCAAGAAGCCTTTCGGCAACGGAGCACCACAAACTCTGAGCGATATTTGCCGCACAGCCACCCTCCTGAAATCCTCCGACAGCTTCGCCGCCCAAGGCTGCAAGGTTGTTTTGGGCGGCTACTCACTTGCCGGACTGTTCGCCCTATGGGCGGCCTACCAATACGCTTTCGATGGCATTGTGGCCGCATCACCTTCTGTTTGGTATCCCCTATGGATTGAATACGCCAGCCAGCACGTCCCGCAAACGTCCACCATCTACCTCAGCCTTGGCGACCGAGAAGACAAATCGCGCACGCCCATCATGACAACCGTCAGTTCTTGTATGCGGCAACAGCACAAGCTGCTTCTTCAAAGTCCGGCCAAGGTCAAACTGGAATGGAACGAAGGCAATCATTTCCAAGACAACGGCTTGCGCACAGCCAAAGGCTTTGCATGGGTCATGAGCCAAAACGATGATTTCGGGCAGCCCACTTTGCCATGTCAATAATTCTTCGTACCTTTGCAGCCATTATATAATAAGGTATAAGAAAAGGACATGATAATACTCAATAACCTTGCTGTTCAGTTTGGCAAGCGAGTTCTTTACAAGGATGTCAACATCAAGTTCACCCGTGGTAACATCTACGGTGTAATCGGCGCAAACGGTGCGGGCAAGTCAACCCTGCTCCGCGCCATCTCCGGCGACCTCGAGCCGAACAAGGGAACGGTAGAGTTAGGCCCCGGCGAGCGTCTCTCGGTCTTGGAGCAAGACCACTTCAAGTACGATGAATATAAGGTGCTCGACACCGTTCTCATGGGTCACGGGCCACTGTGGGCCAACATGAAGGAGCGTGAGGCACTGTACGGCAAAGCCGAAATGACCGAGGAGGACGGCAACCGTGCAGCCGACTTGGAGCTGAAGTTTGCCGAAATGAACGGCTGGGAAGCCGAAAGCGATGCAGCCCAGTTGCTGCAACACCTTGGTGTGCCGGAGACGCTGCACGAGAAGCAGATGTCTGAGCTGTCAAACAACGAGAAAGTGCGCGTGATGCTGGCCAAGGCTCTCTTCGGAAAACCCGACAACCTGTTGCTTGATGAGCCTACCAACGACCTTGACTTGGAGACCGTGGAGTGGCTGGAAGACTATCTGAGCGACATAGACGAGACCCAAACCGTACTCGTTGTCAGTCACGACCGCCACTTCCTTGACGCTGTGAGCACACAGACCATCGACATTGACTTTGGCAAAGTGACCGTATTTGCGGGCAACTACTCATTCTGGTACGAGTCAAGCCAGCTCGCCCTGCGCCAGCAGCAAAACCAGCGCATGAAGGCCGAGGAAAAACGCAAGCAGTTGGAGGAGTTCATACGCCGCTTCTCAGCCAATGTGGCCAAGAGCAAGCAGACCACTTCGCGCAAGAAGATGCTTGAAAAGCTGAATGTGGAAGAAATCAGACCTTCCAGCCGCAAGTATCCTGGCATCATTTTCCAAATGGATCGCGAGCCGGGCACGCAGATTCTGATGGTGGAAGACCTGAAAGCCGTCGACACCGATGGAACCGTACTCTTCGACCACGTCAACTTCAACGTGGAGAAAGGACAGAAAGTTATCTTCCTCTCACATAACCCGAAGGCCATGACGGCTCTTTTCGAGATTATCAACGGCAACCGCGAGGCCGATGGAGGTACGTTCAAGTGGGGCGTAACCATCACCACAGCCTACCTTCCGCTCGACAACACCAAGTTCTTCGAGAGCGACAAGAACCTCGTAGACTGGCTTTCGCAATACGGACCAGGCAACGAGGTGGCCATGAAGGGCTATCTTGGCCGCATGCTTTTCCGTCAGGAGGAGGTCGAGAAGAAAGTAAATGTGTTGTCGGGAGGCGAGAAGATGCGCTGCATGATTGCGAGAATGCAATTGCAAAATGCCAACTGCCTCATCTTAGACACACCAACCAACCACCTCGACTTGGAGAGTATCCAAGCCTTCAATAACAATTTGGTGCAGTTCAAGGGCAACATTCTCTTCAGTTCTCACGACCATGAGTTCATTGAGACCGTTGCCGACCGCGTGATAGAGTTGACACCGCAGGGCACAATAGACAAACTCACGAATTACGACGAATACATCCACAACGAGCAAATCAAGGAGCAAAGGGCGAAAATGTATTCATAACAGCAATTCAATAGTGTGCCAACACCCCGTTGGCACACTATTTGCACACCCTTTCATCAAAACAAAAGGACTATCATGAGCAAGGAAAAGAAAAGAAACATAGAGGACGAGAAACCGGAAAACAACACTCAAGAAGTGCCAAATAGCGATGAGCAGAAGCCGGAATGCGAACAAGAGAGCGCAGCCGACAAGGAAGAAGCAGCCGACGGCAAGTCCAACGAGCCAGTACTGACACCAGAGGAGAAGGCAAAAGCCGAGGCCACAGAGTGGAAAGACAAGTACATTCGCTTGTATGCCGAGTTCGATAACTACAAGAAACGCACGCTGAAAGAGAAAGCGGAGCTGATTCTGAACGGCGGCGAGAAAGCCATCACCTCTATTCTTCCCGTCCTTGACGACTTCGAACGCGCTTTCGCCGACAAGGGAAAAGACGCTGACGCCGTGCGCGAGGGCTTCGAACTGATCTTCAAAAAGCTCATAAAGACCTTAGAAGGACTTGGCGTGAAGAAGATTGAGACCGAGGAGAAAGACTTCGATGTAGACTTCCACGAAGCCATCGCCATGGTTCCAGGCGCAGACGAGAAGAAAGGAAAAGTCATTGACTGCGTGCAGAACGGCTATACACTCAACGACAAGGTGATTCGCCACGCAAAAGTGGCCGTGGGACAATAATAGATTATGGCTGCTAAAAGAGATTATTACGAGGTGCTTGGCCTCACCAAGGAAGCCTCGGAGGACGAAATCAAGAAAGCCTACCGCAAGCTGGCCATCAAATATCACCCCGACCGCAATCCGGGCGATACAACAGCAGAGGAGAAATTCAAAGAGGCTGCCGAGGCATACGATGTGCTTCACGACCCCAAGCGACGCGAGCAGTACGACCGTTTCGGATTCAACGCGCCCGGCGGAGGATTCGGCGGCGACCCGTTTGGCGGCGGTGGATTCTCCATGGACGACATATTCAGTATGTTCGGCGATGTGTTCGGCGGACGCGGAGGAGGTTTTGGTGGCTTTGGAGGCGGCGCGCGCAGTGGCGCACGTCAAGCACCACGCTACCGGGGAGCCGACTTGCGTTTGAAAGTACGTCTCTCGCTGCAAGAAATCGCCACAGGCGTGACCAAGAAGTTCAAAGTGCGCAAGGACGTGACGTGCGACCACTGCCACGGAACAGGCGCAGAAGGCAGCAGCGGAAGCACTACGTGCCCCAACTGCCAAGGCAGCGGCATGGAAGTGCGCACCCAGCAGAGCATATTTGGCATGATGCAGACGCAGACAAC
The DNA here is from genome assembly GCA_964487905.1 of uncultured Prevotella sp. Taxonomy (GTDB): domain Bacteria; phylum Bacteroidota; class Bacteroidia; order Bacteroidales; family Bacteroidaceae; genus Prevotella. The sequence continues at coordinate 25,286 of CAZASQ010000020.1, forward strand.
CTGCCATGTTTGTGGCGGAGAGGGCACTGTCATCAAGAATAAATGTACCTCCTGCGGCGGTTCTGGCGTAGTAAAAGGCGAGGAAGTTGTTGAGATTCACATTCCCGCAGGTGTGGCCGAGGGAATGGTTGTCAATGTTCCCGGAAAGGGAAACATGGGCAAGCACAACGGAATAGCTGGCGACATCCAAGTCTACATCGAGGAAGAGGCCAACGACACCTTCGTGCGCGATGGGCAAGACGTGGTCTACAACTTGCTGCTCGATATTCCCACAGCCACCTTGGGCGGCGAGATTGCCATCCCCACCATTGATGGCTCAAGCGTGAAAATCAAGATTGAGCCAGGAACGCAACCCGGCAAGACGCTCCGTTTGCGCGGCAAAGGTCTTCCCGCAGTGAAAGGCTATGGCAACGGAACGGGCGACTTGATTGTTCAAGTGAGCGTATTCATCCCAAAAACGCTTAGCCGGAGCGAGAAAAAAGCCATTGAAAGTTTCCAAGACAGCGACAACTTCAAGGGCGACAACCATACAAAACGCTCCATATTCGAGAACTTCAAGAAACTTTTTAGCTAAATTTGCCCCACCAATGGCAAGCCGATGAGTTGATGAGCCAAGTGTGCCGCACATCCCAAACGGAATCCCCCACCATGCGATTCCGCTTTCTTCCACAACCAAACGACACACTACTCGCCAACTCATCGGCTGGGCAAGTTTCTATTACCCACCCTACGAACGCCCACATCCCTTATCTTTGAGCACTTGCCAACGATGAATTACCAAGAAACAGTTCAATATCTCTTCAACAGTACGCCCGTGTTTGAGCACACAGGCGCAGCAGCCTACAAGGACGGTTTGGAGAATACGCTCGCTTTGGACGAGCATTTCGGCCATCCACACACGCACTTCCTCTCCATCCATGTGGCAGGAACAAATGGCAAAGGGTCTTGCTCGCACACACTGGCCTCCATCCTTCAAGCCGATGGATACAAGGTGGGACTATACACAAGTCCACATCTCGCCGACTTCCGTGAGCGCATACGCATCAACGGGGAGATGATGCCAGAGCAATACGTGATAGACTTCGTTGAGCAAGAGCGCAGTTTCTTTGAGCCACTTCACCCCTCTTTCTTCGAGTTGACCACCGCCTTGGCCTTCAAATACTTTGCCGAGCAGCACGTTGACATAGCCATTATCGAAGTAGGGCTGGGCGGACGCCTCGACTGCACCAACATCATCACCCCCATTCTCTCCATCATCACCAACATTTCGATAGACCACACACAATTCCTCGGACACACCTTGCCGGAAATAGCCCACGAAAAGGCAGGAATCATCAAGCACGGCGTGCCCGTAGTGGTGGGCGAAGCATTGCCCGAGACGCGCCCTGTGTTCTCCTCAAAGGCACAAAAAGAGAATGCCACCATCACCTTTGCGGAAGACATTCCCGCCGTCATCTCATCCCAAGCATCACTCAACGGGCGCGACTACAAAACACGCTTTCTGGGCGTTATCCACGGGGAGCTTGGAGGAAATTATCAAATCAAAAACGCCAACACGGTGCTTACGGCGGCCATGCTGCTGACAAACAAAGGCATTATACGCCATACGGAGAGTATTGGCAAAGGCTTCGCCAACGTTTGCGAATCTACCGGACTGATGGGGCGCTGGCAAACCATCCACACGAAGCCACTCGCCATTTGCGACACGGGGCACAATGTGGCCGGATGGCAATACCTGTCGAAGCAAATAGAGGCGCAACCGTGCAAAAAAAAGCGCATCCTCTTCGGCATGGTAGACGACAAAGACATGGAGCAAGTAATGGCTTTGCTGCCCAAAGACGCAGAATACTACTGGACGCGCCCCGCCTCCAAGCGCGCGTATCCAGTGGAAAAAGTGGCCGAATGCGGACAAAAGCACGGCCTTGACGGCAACTCTTTCCCAACTGTTCATGAAGCCTATCAGCACGCTTTGGCCGATGCCGATGCGGAAGACTTCATCTTCGTAGGCGGCTCAAGCTATGTCGTAGCCGACCTTTTAGCCTCATTCCTATCAGAATAGCCCCAAGGCAAAAACGCATAAAAGCACATAAAAAGCGCATAAAGCAATTCTGACACAAAACAAAGGGGAACAGGGTGCCTACTGCCTTTCATTCCGCAAAGCAGCAAGACACCGTTTCCCCTCATTTTCCCCACAATTTTCCAACCGATTCCACCACGCCTCAAGCCAGAGTATTCTCGTCATTTCCCCTCACAACACCACCTTACACTAACTCCCGAAACAGCTTTCAATAACCTTTTGTAAATCAAACACATAGCAATACATTACATTTCACATCACAAAACCACACCTTTTACCCTGCCAAAGGTATGGTTTCGCAACCTAATAGGATACCTTTTGCCACGTACAAGCTAAAACACGCATAGACAGAAGAACCACTATTAAGAAGCATTCCGCAAACCCGCGGCTAACAGCAACAATGGAACGCGCAGTTAAAACATTTTAACACGCAACCATTCCCTTTTTCCTTATATTTATTTGCATAAGTCGTCATTTTTTAGTTACTTTGCACATGGGTAATAACTAAAAACATTAAAGCTAATGACAAAGATAGAAGAGACGCAACTGCGTTGTGGCTTGAAGCGTAAAGACTTCCAGACCACTATCAACGGCAAAGAGACCGATTTATACGTCATAAAAAACAAACAGGGTAACGAGATTGCTTTTACCAACTACGGTGGCGCGGTGGTAGCCATCATGATGCCCGACAAAGACGGCAACTACGCCAATATCATCCAAGGACACGACAATATTCAAGACGTTATCAACTCGCCGGAGCCTTATCTCTCAACGCTCATTGGCCGATACGGAAACCGTATAGCCAACGGAGCTTTCCAGCTGCATGGCAAGGAGTACCGTCTGGCCATCAACAATGGTCCAAACAGTCTGCACGGAGGCAAGGAAGGATTCAACGCCAAAGTGTGGGATGCCACGCAAGTGAGCGACCGTGCCGTTGTGCTGAAATACACAAGCCCCTATGGCGAAGAGGGTTTCTCGGGCGAGCTGGTGGTTTGGGTTGCCTATACGCTGACCGATGACAATGAGTTTATCGTGAAGTATCGCGCCACAACCAACAAGAAGACCATCATCAACCTCACCCATCATGGCTTCTTCTCGCTTTCGGGCATCGGCAATCCCACCCCATCCATCGAGGAAATGGAGTGCGAGCTGAACGCTGATTATTACCTCCCCATCGACAAGACGTCCATCCCCACAGGTGAGATACTGAAAGTTGAGGGCACGCCGTTCGACTTCCGCACACTGAAACCCATTGGCAGAGACATTGATAACGATGACGAGCAACTGCGTAACGGTGCGGGATACGACCACTGCTTTGTGCTGAACAAGCGCGAGGAAGGCGAGCTGACATTTGCCGCACGCGTAAAAGACCCCAAGAGCGGACGCACGATGGCCGTATATACCACTGAGCCGGGAGTACAGCTCTACACCGACAACTGGGCAAACGGCTACCCGGGACAGCACGGCGCAACGTTCCCACGCCGCAGCGCCATCTGCTTGGAGTGCCAGCACTTCCCCGACAGCCCCAATCACCCTTACTTCCCATCAGTGGTGCTCAACCCCGGCGAGGAGTACACGCAAAAAACGATTTATCAATTTGGCGTTGAAGCGTAAGGGCACATCCCACTTGACTCCCCGAGTGCACACCAGAAATATGGCATAAAGAGCCATACAGAAAGGCATTAGCCCACCAAACGGAATGGCAGGACATAGCTGAAACCTTGAGAAGACAAGGCTTTTCCTTCACATTCCGTGCAGTGAGACATGCTTTTTAGTGTCATACGGAGTAAAAAAAGCGCCCACAATACGCATCAAGCCACAAGATACAGGCATCGAAAAAGTCAACTAACAATAAGAAAGAAACAAAACATCAACTTATCAACATGGAAAAATCCTCTCAAAAGCAAGGAAACATGATTGCCATTCTGGCCATGATATTCCTTTTCGCTATGATTGCCTTCGTGACCAATCTGTGCTCACCGATGGCCGTCATCTTAAAAAACAACTTCAACGTGTCCGACTTCCTCTCACAAGTGGGCAACTATGGCAACTTCGGCGCATACCTCATGATGGGCGTCCCTGCCGGTTTGCTCATCCAGAAGTATGGATACAAGAAGACCGCCCTTGCCGCATTGATTGTCGGCATCATCGGTTTGCTTTTCCAATGGCTTAGCGGCACTGCCGGATTTGTCGTCTATCTCATCGGCGCATTCATCTCCGGTCTCTGCATGTGTATGCTCAACACCGTTGTAAACCCCATGCTCAACCTCCTTGGCGGTGGCGGAAACCGTGGCAACCAGTTGGTTCAGATTGGCGGCGTGTTCAATTCGGCAGCCGCAGTCTGCGTTTATATCCTCATGGGCGCGCTTATCGGCGATGCCAGCAAGGCCACCGTATCGGCCGCAACGCCCGCTTTGATGATTGCCCTCGCCATCTTCGCCTTCGCGCTCATCGTTATTTTCTTCACGAAGATACAAGAGCCGCAGCAGCCGAAGACCGATGCCAACGCAAAAGACCAGTACAGCTGCTACTCCTTCCGCCACTTCAAGCTCGGTATGCTTGCCATTGCCGTCTACGGCGCAGTAGAGGTTTGCCCCCCGACCTATATTCTGGCCTACCTCACTTCCGCCAAGGATGCCACTAATCCCGGCCTCGGAATGGATGCAGGCTATGTGGGAACGCTCAGCGCGGTCTACTTCATCTTCATGCTCATTGGCCGTTTCGTTGGCGGAATGGTAGGTGGCAAGGTATCGCCCAAGGCCATGATTTCCACCGTAAGTTTCGTGGCCATGCTGCTGGTAGCCGCCGGTATGCTGCTTCCTGTGGAGCAGACCATCCAATTCCCTGGCATCGACTACGTCTCCATGAGCCTTATCTGGGGTGAAATCCCCGTGGGCATCTTCGCATTCATGCTCATCGGCTTCTGCGCCTCCGTGATGTGGGGCGGCATCTTCAACCTCGCCACCGAGGGATTGGGCAAATACACCGCCAAGGCATCTGGTGCTTTCATGATGATGGTGGCTGGCTTCGCCGTAATGATTGGTCTCCAAGGCTACGTTATCGACTTTACCCACAACTACATCAACAGCTTTGTGGTGGTATTGCTGGCCGCAGCCTACATCTTCTACTACGCCCAGTGGGGTTCGAAGAACGTCAACAAGGACATTCCCGTAGAGTAATCGTAATTAAACGAAATTGTTATGATGGACATAGAGTTTGTAAGAAGCCGCTTCATCAAGCATTTTGATGGCAAGACGGGCAACATCTATTTCTCACCGGGTCGCATCAACCTCATCGGTGAGCACACCGACTACAACGGAGGCTTCGTCTTTCCGGGCGCAGTGGACAAAGGCATCATGGCAGAGGTGCGCCCCAACGGGCTGAACACAGTCATGTGCTACAGCATTGACTTGAAAGACCGCGTGGAATTCAAGGTCGACGACCCAGAAGGACCGCGTGCCACATGGGCCAGATTCATCTATGGCATGGTGCAGGAGTTCCGCGCGCTGGGCGTAGACGTGAAGGGATTCAACATCGCTTTCGCAGGCGATGTGCCCCTCGGAGCTGGCATGAGCAGCTCAGCAGCCATGGAAAGCTGCTTCGGATGCGCGCTCAACGACCTCTTTGCCAACAATACGGTGTCGAAATGGGACATCGCCTTGGCCGGACAAGCCACGGAACACAAATACATCGGCGTGAATTGCGGCATCATGGATCAGTTTGCCAGTGTCTTCGGACAAGAAGGAAAGCTGATGCGCCTTGACTGCCGAAGCCGCGAATTTGAATATTTCCCGTTCAATCCGCAGGGATACAAGCTCGTTCTCATCAACTCCAAGGTGAAGCACGAGTTGGCCGGAAGCCCGTATAACGACCGCCGCAACAGTTGCGAGAACGTAGCAAAAGAGCTTGGCAAGCACTTCCCCGACCGCCATTTCGAGACACTTCGCGATGCTGAATGGAGCGACTTGGAGGCCGTGCGCAACGCCGTGAGCGAGGAAGACTACAAGCGCGCCCACTTCGTGCTGGGCGAGAAAGACCGCGTCATTGCCGTAAGCGAGGCCCTCAACCGAGGAGACTACGAGACCGTGGGACAGAAAATGTATGAGACCCACGAGGGACTGAGCAAGGAATACGAAGTGAGCTGCGAGGAACTTGACTTCCTCAACGATGTGGCTCGCGAAAACGGCGTGACAGGCTCGCGCATCATGGGCGGCGGCTTCGGCGGTTGCACCATCAACCTTGTGAAGGACGAGTTGTACGAAAAGTTCATCAACGATGCTTGCCGCCGCTTCGCGGAGAAGTACGGCCACGCCCCCGAGGTCTATCCCGTGGTTATCGGCGAAGGCTCGCACAAGGTTTGCTAAAAGGCCATTACCATTTATAAAGGGTTGGCAAGTCATCAACACGCATGACTGCCAACCCTTTTTCGTATCTACCGCCCTATTCTTCCAGCACCATTCTTCTCAAAGCATAATCAATTGGCCGCCAACTACATACAAACCACAAAACTATACTTCTGCAAAAGGATACATATTGCTTGGTAAAACCATACGTTTCACCAAACAAAAGCATACATAATAGAAGACAAAAGGTAACGTTTCACAAAGCAAGAGCATCCCCCCTCCCCTTTCGCCCGCTCTTCCCCATCCTCCACACGCTTACATTTTCGGCACTAAAACCCCACTCACCATTCCATTCCAAGCACCTCCCCACCCCGTCTACGAAGCAAGGGCACAAAGCAAAGAGCACTTCGCACAAATTCAAATCATAACCACAAAACTACAGCCAACAACATTCCGTTTTATAATAAAAAAGGACTATTTCCGCTACATCTTCCATACATACCACAAGATTGAAGAAAATAAATGCCCTTTTATTTTGCCCATTCTTTTTTTTTCACTATTTTTGCATCAATCAATTCTAACACCTATCAATGAACGACAAGAAAATAATGAATCGCGCAGCCGACAACATCCGCATTTTGGCTGCCTCGATGGTTGAAAAGGCCAAGTCCGGCCACCCAGGAGGTGCGATGGGCGGCGCAGACTTTATCAATGTTCTGTTCTCTGAATTCATGGTCTACGACCCCGACCAGCCCGACTGGACAGGTCGCGACCGCTTCTACCTCGACCCCGGACACATGTCGCCAATGCTCTACGCCGCACTGGCACTGCAGGGAAAGTTTGCCATGGACGACATCAAGCAATTCCGCCAGTGGGAAAGCATCACGCCGGGACACCCCGAGCGCGACATCGCCCACGGAATTGAGAACTCCTCCGGCCCATTGGGACAGGGACACGCCTACGCGGCCGGTGCCGCCGTGGCCGAGAAGTTCCTCGAAGCCCGCTTGGGACACACCGCCATGCAGCATAAAATCTATGCCTACATCAGCGATGGAGGCATTCAAGAGGAGATAAGCCAGGGCGTAGGCCGCATCGCAGGCACGCTGGGGCTGAACAATCTCATCATGTTCTTCGACTGCAACGAGATTCAGCTCTCCACGGAATGCAGCGTGGTGGACACCGAGAACTACGCCATGAAGTACGAGGCGTGGGGCTGGCGCATCATCGATATCGACGGAAACGACGTTGACCAAATACGTAAGGCACTCACCGATGCCAACAATGAGCAAGAGCGTCCAACGCTCATCATCGGCCATACCATCATGGCCAAGGGCGCACGCCAAGCCGATGGCTCCAGCTACGAGCGCAGCGTGAAGACGCACGGCGCACCGCTGGGTGGCGATGCTTACACCAACACCATCAAGAACCTTGGCGGAGATCCCGAGAATCCATTCGTTATCTTCCCCGAAGTGCAGAAGCTCTACGAGGAGCGCCGCGAGGAGCTGCGCCAAATCGTTGCCAAGCGACATGAGGAGGAGCAAAAGTGGGCTGCCGAGAATCCCGAGAAAGCCGCCCTGCTGAAGGAGTGGTTCTCAGGAAACGCACCCAAGATAGACTGGAGCGGACTTACGCAGAAGCGCGATGCCGCCACACGCGCCGCATCATCGGCCTGTCTGTCGCTGCTGGCAGAGCAAGTGCCCAACATGATTTGCGCTTCCGCCGACCTTTGCAACTCCGACAAGACTGATGGTTTCTTGAAAAAGACCCACAACATCGCACGCAACGACTTCAGCGGAGCATTCTTCCAGGCAGGAGTGAGCGAGCTGACGATGGCCTGCATGTGCATCGGTATGATGCTCCACGGAGGTGTCATCACCGCCATGGGCACGTTCTTCGTCTTCTCCGACTATATGAAGCCCGCCATCCGTATGGCCGCGCTGATGAAAACGCCCGTGAAGTTCATCTATAGCCACGATGCTTTCCGCGTGGGCGAGGACGGGCCGACCCACCAGCCGGTAGAGCACGAGGCACAATTGCGCCTCCTTGAGAAGCTGAAGAACCACGATGGAGAGGACGCACTGCGCGTATTCCGCCCCGCAGATGCCGATGAGGCTTCCGTTTGCTGGCAGATGGCCATGGAGAACATGAAGACTCCCACCGCGCTTATCCTTTCCCGTCAAGGCGTCAAGAGCCTGCCCGAGGGCAACGACTATCAGGCCGCACGCAAGGGCGCATATATCGTCAAGGATTCCGATGAGCAATACGATGTGATTCTTCTCGCCAGCGGCTCCGAAGTGTCCACACTGGTCGATGGTGCAGAGTTGCTTCGCAAGGACGGAGTGCGCTGCCGCATTGTCAGTGTACCCTCCGAGGGTCTCTTCCGCCGTCAGCCCGTGGGCTATCAGTTGCGGTTGCTGCCATCGGAGGCCAAAGTCTTCGGTCTCACGGCCGGACTTCCCACCACGCTGGTAGGCCTCGTAGGTTGCCACGGTCGCATCCACGGCATGACCTCATTTGGCTTCTCCGCCCCCTACAAGGTGCTTGATGAGAAGCTGGGCTTCACCGCCGACAACGTATACAAGCAAGTCAAGGACTTTTTAGCATAATATTCACCTAACGGGCTTCCCCCGTGGGCAAGCGTTGGCTGCGGGGGAGCTTCTAAAAACAAAGGCTTATGGAAATTAAGACAGTAGGAGTGGCCTGCGACCACGCAGGTTTCCCATTGAAGCAGTATGTTATCCAATACTTGGAGGAGAACAAGTACCCGTATAAAGACTTTGGATGCAACAGCGACCTAAGCTGTGACTATCCCGATTATGCCCACCCATTGGCCGAAGCCGTTGAGAGTGGCGAGGTGCAAGTAGGCATTGCCATCTGCGGAAGCGGCGAAGGCATGGCCATCACGCTCAACAAGCACCAAGGCATACGTGCCGGATTGGTGTGGAACAAGGACGTTGCTGAGCTGACACGTCAGCACAACGATGCCAACGTACTTGTTCTGCCGGGACGTTTCATCGACAACAAGACGGCTGGAAAGATCATGGACGCTTTCTTCAAAGCCAATTTCGAGGGTGGACGCCATGAGCGCAGGGTCAACAAAATTCCCGTTTGCAAGAAAGAGGAATAACCCCTCTCCACCCCATCAGTAATAAAATGGCACTGGCGCAACAGCTATCGGTTGGGCGCTTGTGCCGTTTTTGGTTCAACTCATTCAGAGAAAAGCTATCAACATTTCAGAAAAAGGCCAGCAACTTTTCAGAAAACAGCTATTAATAACTCCGTAAACAGCTATCAATATTCCAAAGTAAAGCTATCAACATTTCAGTAAACAGCTATCACAATGAGAAAAACACTCTTATTTCTCTTCGCTCTCATCTCATCATATATGTCGGCGCAAGAGACCAAGCATTTCCTTCAGGATAACGCTTACAGACAAAAAGTGACGGCGGCATTCAACGACCGCATGAAAATCATGGGCAAAAACCTCCTCAACACCAAAGGACTGAAAGCCACTCCCTTGGAAACCGAGGCACTGCAATTCCTCTATGCCTATATGCCCATGGCCGATGTGACCGACTATTCCACTTCTTTCATCCTCTCCAACGTGCGCCATTCGCTGCAAGCACGTCAGGAAATGGCATGGGGAAGCCGCGTGCCAGAGCGCGAGTTCCGCCATTTCGTGCTGCCCATCCGCATCAACAACGAGAATTTGGACAGCTTCCGCATTGTATATTATCAAGAGTTGAAAGAGCGCGTCAAAGGTTTGAGCATGAAAGATGCCATACTTGAAGTGAACCACTGGTGCCATGAGCACGTCACCTATCAGCCAGCAGACGCCCGCACATCCGCGCCGATGGCCACCATGCGCACCACCACAGGCCGATGTGGCGAGGAAAGCACCTTCGCCGTGGCCGCCTTGCGTGCCGTAGGCATCCCCGCCCGGCAGGTTTATACGCCCCGTTGGGCACACACCGATGACAACCACGCGTGGGTAGAGGCTTGGGCAGACGGCCAATGGTACTTCCTTGGCGCGTGCGAGCCCGAGGCCGTACTCAACTTGGGCTGGTTCAATGCTCCCGCATCGCGTGCCATGCTCATGCACACAAGAGCCTTCGGCGACTACGATGGCCCAGAAGAGGTGGTTTTGCACACAACCAACTACACAGAGATAAACCTCATCAGCAATTATGCCAAGACTGCGAGAGCCGATTTGAAGGTGGTTGACGCGCAGGGGAACGCCGTTCCCGATGCCCGCGTAGACTTCAAGATTTACAACTACGCCGAGTTCTACACCGCTGTGACCAAATACACCGATGCAAAAGGCGCAACCTTCCTCACCACAGGACTGGGCGATATGCTCGTCTGGGCATCAAAGGACGGGAAATATGGCTACAAGAAGGTGACATTCGGTAAGGACAAGAACGTCACCATCACGATAGACCGCAACAACAGCGACACGGGCGAAGCCGACCTGACCATCGTTCCCCCGGCAGAATCGCCCAACGTGCCGGAAGTGACGGCCGAGCAAGCCGCCCACAACAAAGCCCGCTTTGCCCAAGAGGACGAGATTCGCAATGCCACCGTGCGCAACACCTTCTACCCCAAGGACGGAACATCGAAGTATGCCCCCTACTTCATCAAGGCCAAGGGCAACTGGCGCACCATAGAAGCATTCCTCAACAAGCACAGCGACAACGAGGCGCGCGCCCTGCGCATCCTCAACACGCTCAGCGACAAAGACCTGCGCGACATTCTTCCCCAAATTCTGGAAGACTGCTTCAACAACAACAGCGAGCAGGTAAGCCCGCGCGTGGAGGACGAGATGCTCATTACGCCGTTCAAGTGCTACATTGAGCAGTACTTCAACAAGGCCACAACCGAGAAGTTCCGCAACAATCCGATGGAGATTGCCAACTGGATTAAGAAGAACATAAGGCTGAATCCCGACAAGAAAGCCCTGCAAATAGCCCAGACACCCGTAGGCGCAATGAAATACAAGATGACTGATGAGCGGTCAAGAAAAGTGCTCTTCGTGGACATTGCACGCAGCTTGAACATCGAAGCCAAGCGCGACACCGTGACGGGAACGCTCATGTACCGCAAGGACGGACGCTGGACCACGGTGGACTTTGAGGCCAAAGGCACGGTAACGCCGCATGAGGGAACGCTCAAGCTGACCTACACGCCAACGGCACACCTCGACAATCCGCTCTACTACAACCACTTCTCCATCAGCCGTTTGGAAGATGGCACGGCTATTCTGCTCAACTATGATGAGGGAGGAAGCAGCGAACAGACCAGCTGGGTCAACACTTTCAAGGACGGCTGCCAACTTGAGGCGGGCACTTACCTGCTCACGAGCGGCACCAGATTGGCCAATGGAAGCGTGCTGGCACACAACGTCTTCTTCACCATCCGCGAGGGTGAGACGACATCCGTACCCCTTGTGATGCGCGAAAGCAAAGACGAGGTGCAGGTGATTGGCTCGTTCAACTCGGAAAGCATGTTTGAGAAAGACGGCAAACAAGTGAGTTTGCTCTCCCAAACTGGTCGCGGCTACTACATCGTAGGCCTCATCGGAGTGGGACAAGAGCCTACCAACCATGCACTCGTTGACATTGCCAAAGAGACAGAGGCTTTCAATCGCTGGGGTCGCCCCATTGTGCTGCTCTTCGAAAACGCCGAGGAAGCCAAGAAATATGATGCCTCGCTCTATGGCAGACTGCCCGAGAATGTCATCTACGGTATCGACACCAATGGTGCGCTGCGTCAGCAAGCAGTGGAGAATCTGAAACTTTCCAGCAAGACACAGCTCCCCGTCTTCTTCATCGCCGACACCTTCAATCGTGTCGTTTTCTCCTCGCAGGGCTACACCATTGGTCTTGGCGAGCAGATGAAAAACGTCATCAATAAGCTCTAACGTTTTTCCCTCACTAATTCATACGTACGCTTTTGCCTTGCAATACCATACCTTTTGCAAGGCAAAAGCGTACGTTTTGCATACCAATAGGTATCCTTTTGCAAGACCGCATATTGCATTTCAGCAACCAATTGACTATCAATCACTTGCGCAAAATTCATTAACAACTATCTGCAGGCAGCCCTTTCAACGCCTCCATACTTCCATCTTGCG
>CAZASQ010000020.1:37938-47623 GCA_964487905.1 uncultured Prevotella sp.
CATTAACAACTATCTGCAGGCAGCCCTTTCAACGCCTCCATACTTCCATCTTGCGTCCACGCATCCACGCCCACACAACTTCAAATTTTTCTTTTTTAAGCGCAAAACCTCAAAAAAGGAAGCCATTGAACGGCTTTCTCGCATTTTTTTCACTAACTTTGCACGGTTAAGTATTCGACCTTATAGTTGCTCAGAAAATCCATTCATGAAGAAAATACTGAAAGCATTGGTGGCCATCGTTTGCGCCCCCATCGCCCTGTTCTTGATTCTCACCCTGCTGCTCTATTGCCCTCCCATACAGCGATGGGCGGTGAGCAAGGCCACGGACGTGGCATCGGAAAAGACTGGAATGAATATTTCGGCGGAAGAACTGCGGCTGAGTTTCCCGCTCGACCTGCGACTGGAAAACCTCAAAGCCACCAAGGCCAACGACTCCATCCTCCAACAACAAGACACCATAGCCAATGTGGGAAGCCTGACGGCACACATTCAGCTGCTACCGCTATTTCAAGGAAAAGTGGAAGTGGACTGGCTCACTTTCAAACAGCTGAAAATGAGCACAGGGAACCTCATCGGCGACCTGCGCATCAAGGCTGACTTGGAACGTCTGCACCTGCAAAGCCACGGCATAGACCTGCCCGCAGAAACGGCACTCGTGAACCTTGCGGAGGTTCGCGGAGGCTACATCGACATCGCACTGGGCGACACCGTACCCAAAGACACGGCACAATCGAAGACCCTGTGGCAAATCAACATCGACAAGCTGCAACTCTCCCAAACCGACTTCCGGCTTCATCTGCCCGGCGACACCATGTCTGTGCGCGCGCAGTTTGGCAATGCCGTTGCCCAAAAAACACAGCTGCAACTTAAAGACAACACCTACAAGGTGGCCAAACTCGACTGGCACGGCGGCGCATTGCAATACGACCAAAACTACCAGACCTTAGCCCCCACAGGCTTTGACGCAGCCCACATCAGCCTCAACAAGCTGAATCTTGGCATGGACGGATTCAGCTACGCGGGCACAACCCTCGCAGCCAACATACGCGCAGCCAACTTCACGGAACGAAGCGGACTGACCGTGAACGGCCTCCAAGGCCATTTCCGGATGGACAGCACGCGCATTACACTGCAAAACTTACATCTGTCCATGCCCCAAACGCAGTTGCAGGGACACTTCACGATGGATCTCAACGCATTCAGCGACGTGCGCCCGGGACAAATACAGGCTCAACTGGATGGCCACACATCGCTGGCCGACCTGCGCCCCTTCCTCACCAGTCTGCCCAAGGATGTGCTTCGCGCCATTCCCGCATCACCCTTCACACTGTCGGGCAAGCTGAACGGCAACCTGCATCATGTCACCATTCCTCGGCTACACGTGGCCATGCCCTCCCACTTCGACCTCACTGCCTCGGGGTGGGTGAAGAATCTCACACAGCCCAGCCGAATGAAAGCAAGCCTAAAGTTGAATGGACGCACAGACAACTTGGACTTCCTTGCCGTCATGATGCCGAAGAGCGTCAACGAAATGCTGTGCATCCCCCACGGTATCGGGCTGAACGGCACCATCGGCATCAATGAGACACGCTATGCCGCCAACCTCACAGTGACCGAGGGGAGCGGACGAATGCACGTGGACGGAACATTCGACACGGCATCCGAAGACTATCGCGTTGCCCTGCAAGCCAGCCACTTCGAGCTGCGCCACTTCCTCCCCAAGATGGAGCTGGGGGCACTCACCGGCAATATAAACGCCCAAGGACGCGGCACCGACTTCTTCAGCCCACGCGCCACGGCTTCCGTAAAGGCCGACATACATCAGTTTAGCTACGCCAGCTACAATCTCAACGGCATAAACGCCAACCTCTTGCTGCACGGCGGAAAGCTCTCCACCAACGTGAGAAGCCAAAACCCGATGATGGGAGGCGACTTTGGATTCAGCGGAAGCATTGGCGGGAAAAACATCGACGGACATTTCCGTGGACAAATCCAGCACCTCAACTTAGCCAAACTGGGCATCAAAGACTTCCCCTACATTGCCTCGGGCTATGCCGATGTAGATATTAAGTCGGATTTGGCCAGCAATCACTACGTGAAAGGGCCGCTCACCAACCTCCGCCTGACAAGCACAAACGGCAACGGCAGCACCAACCTGCTGGCCGGAACGTTCGACATCATGGCCAACCTGCACGGCAACGCCCTCACGGCGCAATTGCAGGGACACTTGGAGCACGCCAATCTGCACGGACTGGGCCTCATCGACCGCAACTATCACCTGCGGGGCGATGCCGATATTGCCCTGCAATCGGATATGAAGAGCCGTCACAGCGTGAAAGGAACGGTCAACAACTTGTCGCTCAACGAACGGCGCGACTCCACAAGCATCCATCTCCTTGCCGGCAACTTCAACGTTGACGGCGGAATGAACGGCAAGCAAATCGATGGACACATCAATGCCGCCGTAGGCCACGCCGATCTTTATCAGCTGGGAGTGACCGATCAGCCGCTCACCACCACGCTCACTGCCAACCTTGATGTGTCGACCGACCAAGGCGACCTGCTCACCGCACGCGGTCTGGTGGGCGATCTGCAACTGCGCGACAAGAGCCGCACCTACTCACCGGGCGACCTGACGCTCGACCTGATCAGCCGCCGCGACACCACCCACGCCCATATCAGCGGAGGTGACTTCAACTTGCGCGCCGACATAGACGGGAGCTACAAGCAGCTGGCAGACGTGGGAACACGCATCGCCACCACCCTAAAACAACAAATGGCCGACAAGGTTATCGACCAAAAGGAACTTCTCGGTCAGCTGCCCAACGGCCATTTCTTCCTAAACAGCGGCACAGACAACTTCTTCTGTCAGCTACTCAAGCAAAACGGCTACGCCATGAGAGTGGCACAAGCCGACATCACCTCTTCGCCATCCACGGGACTGAATGGCTACATCAACGTTGACTCGCTGGTCTACCAAAACAGTTTCACGGTGGACACGCTGCGAATGAACCTCAAAAGCGATGGCAACACGCTGAATTACGCCCTTGCCGTATCCAACTCACCATCCAACAGCTACCCCTACCGAGGACGCATAGACGGTTCTTTCTTCGAGAAAGGCATTATCACCCACGCACTCATCAAGGATAAGAACGGAAAAACGGGATTCGACTTGGGGCTGCGCGCCGCAATGGAGAACAACGGAGTGAAGATGGACATCACCACGCCCACCGCCATACTCGGCTACAAGACGTTCCAAGTGAACGATGGCAACTACGTCTATTTGGGCCAAAACCGCCGTATGTCGGCACATATGCGTCTGCAAGCCGCCGATGGTGCTGGCGTGCAGCTCTACACCAACGATGCCGACACTACTGCCCTGCAAGACGTAACCCTGTCCATGCACCAGTTTGAGTTGGAGAAAGTTTTTGCCGTTTTGCCGTTCATGCCCAGCGTTTCGGGAATGCTCGATGGCGACTACCACATTGTGCAGACCGAGCAAGACCTCACCATTTCGGGCGATATGACCGTGAAGAATCTCATCTACGAGCACTCCCCGATGGGCAACGTGGGCACACAGCTGGTCTATATGCCACAAAGCGATGGTTCACACTACGTAGACGCCATCTTCCTCAAAGACGACCAAGAGGTGGGAACACTAACGGGAACATACCAAAACGAGGGTGACGGCTACCTTGAAGCGCAACTGGACATGAACCATTTCCCCTTGAACTACATCAATGGATTCGTCCCCGACCAGCTCATAGGTCTGCAAGGAACTGGCGAGGGCACGCTCTCGCTCAAAGGAAAACTCAACCAACTGGATGTCAACGGTGAGCTTTTCCTCGACTCCACCTATCTTGTCAGCGTGCCTTACGGTGTTTCCATGCGCTTCGCCGATGACCCTGTGACCATCGAACACAGCAGAGTGAAGTTCGAAAACTTCGAGATGTTCGCCAACAACGACTCCCCGCTCAACGTGCAGGGCTACTTAGACTTCAGCAACATGAGCGATATGTACCTTGATGTGAGGATGCGCGCCGACAATTTTGAACTGATTGATGCCAAGGAAAATCCACGGTCGGAGGCTTACGGAAAAGCCTTCATCAACTTCCGAGGCATCCTGCAAGGGCCATTAAGCCAACTCCAAATGGGCGGAAAGATAGACGTGCTGGGGGCAACAGACATGGCCTACGTGATGCGCGATGCACAACTGACCTCCGATACCGAGCTGGACAACCTCGTGCAATTCACCAATTTCAGCGACAGCGTGGGCGATGTAATCAGCCGACCCGACATCACTGGTCTGAACATGAGCCTCAGCGTGTCCGTGGACGAACAAGCGCGCATCATGTGCTACCTCACCTCCGACCATTCAAACTACATTGACCTCATCGGAGGCGGCACCCTGAACCTCTCTTACGACCCCACCAACGACTTGCAGCTGCGCGGCCGCTACACGCTGAGCAACGGTGAGATGAAGTACTCACTCCCCGTGATTCCCCTCAGAACGTTCCAGATACAGGACGGAAGCTACATTGAGTTCACAGGACAACCCATGCAGCCCACCCTCAACATCACGGCCACCGAGCGAGTGAAGACCGCTGTGGCCTCATCGGGTTCTTCCCAAGGCCGCATTGTCGACTTCGATTGTGGTGTAAGGCTCTCCAAAACCTTCCCCAACATGGGTATAGAGTTCATCATCAACGCCCCAGAAGATGTGCAAATGGGCAACGAACTGAACATGAAGAGCGAAGAGGAGCGTTCCAAACTGGCCGTCTCCATGCTGGCTTCGGGAATGTATCTCGACAACAACGTGGGCAACTTCGCCATGAACTCGGCCTTGGCCAGCTTCCTGCAAACGGAAGTGAACAAGATCACGGGTAGCGCATTCCGCTCCATGGGACTTGACTTGACAGCCAACATGGAAAGCACAGCCGATGCAACAGGCTCGCTCCACACCGACTATACGTTCAAGTTCTCCAAGCGCGTGCTCAACAACCGTTTGCGAATCAGCATGGGCGGAAGGGTTTCCACTGGAGCTACAACGGCCGAAGACAACGGCGCATACTTCGACAACTTCTCCTTGGAATACCGCCTCAACCAAAAGGAGACACAATACCTCAAGCTCTACTACGAGCGGGAAGCCTATGACTGGCTGGAAGGAAACATCAGCGAGTTTGGCGCAGGCTTCTCTTGGAGGCGAAAACTGCTCCACCTCAAGGACATTTTAAAGTTCAAGACGGCCGATGACGCCTCCGTCCCCGTGATGCGCGTTGACTCAACCCAAAGAAAGAAGCAATGAAACGACACTTACCGAGCCTTATCGCCCTCGCAGCGACCAGCCTCGCCATATCGTCATGCAGCACAACAAGTGCCATTCCCGATGGCGAGCAGCTCTATACGGGCATGAAAGCCACTGAGTACGCTCAGACAGACAACTCCAAACACGCCGCTGCCGTGCGCGAGGAGCTGGACGTGGTGCTTGCCACCAAGCCCAACGCATCACTGCTGGGCAGCCCAAGCATACAGTCACCGCTCAAGATGGGGCTGTGGATATGGAACGCCTTCTCGCGCGGAACGTCCGCCTTCGACCGCTGGATGGTGAACGCCTTTGGCACAAAACCAGTGCTGATGAGCTACGCCAACCCCGACTTGCACGTCAGCGTGGGCGAAAGTCTGCTCAAAAAGCGCGGCTACTTCAACGGAAACATCACCTACTCGCTGCTCCCGCAGAAGAATCCCAAGAAGATGAAGCTGCAATATGCTGTCGACATGGGACGCTTATGGACAATAGACACCCTGCGCCACATCGGATTCACCCCCGAACAGGACAGCCTGATACGCGCCAATGCCAGCCTGACCGACATTAATCCAGGTGACGCATTCGACGTGGCAACGCTCGAATCGGAACGCCAGCGCATCACACAGCTATTCCGCGACAATGGCTATTATTACTATGAGAAGGCCATGGCAAGCTATCTGGCCGACACCGTGTCCATGCCGGGCAAGGTGAAAGTGAACCTGCAGTTGGCCGACTCCATTGATCCACGCGCACTGCGCACATGGTCTATACGGAACGTTGATGTCAATTTGCGCCGCAATCTCTTCGAGCAGCCCGACTCCACGCCGCACGGACGCACCTTGCGCCTGCGTTACAGCGGCAGCAAGTCGCCCGTTCGCCGGCGCGTCTTGCGCAACCAGCTGCGCCTGTCGAAGGGCGATTTGTACAGCGCAAGCCTGCAAGAGCAAACCCAGCAACGCCTCAACGCCACGGGCATTTTCTCCCAAACGCGCCTCTCTTTCACTCCCGCCGACACCACCGACAGCTGCCAGCAACTCGACCTTGTGGCCGACTGCGTGTTCGACAAGCCCTACGACTTCTACGTGGAAGCCTACGGAAAAGGCAAAACCAGCGGCAAGTTTGGCCCCGAGCTGATAGTCGGCCTCACCAAACGCAACGCCTTCCGGGGCGGCGAGCTGCTCAACGTGCGAGCCAACGGCTCCTATGAGTGGACCACAGGCAGATCCGACGGGCAGGAATCCAGCGGCGTGAGCAGTTATGGCTACGGCATCGAGGTGAGCCTGCAGCTGCCGCGACTGCTCAATCCCTTCAGCGGCACAGCGGCACAGCGGCGCGAAAGGGCACACAAACGCAGCCAAAAAGCCATCGCGCGAGGCGAGATACCCAAGCGCAAGACGCAATTCGAGACGCCAATGACCACGCTGAAAGCCGCATCAAGCGTCATCAACCGCAAAGAATACTTCAAACGGCACGTTGTATCTGGGGAAATTACATACGCATGGAAACCCACAGAGACACACGAATACAGTTTCTCACCGCTGCTCCTCACCTATGAGTATATGCCCAGTTCCACCGAACGCTTCCAGCAAATGACGGCCGACCTCCCCTATCTGGCCATGAGTTTTGCCGACCAGTTCATCCCCAAGATGCAGTTCAGCCACACCTATCAGAGCAAGGCTGGCACGCCCAACCCCATCAAGTGGTGGACCACTGTGAGCGAGGCTTCCAATCTTCTGGCATTGGGTTACATGGCCACGGGCAAGAAATGGAACGAGACGGGCAAGCAACTCTTCAAGAACCCGTTCGCACAGTTTGTGAAGGTGGAGAGCAACCTCACCAAACAATGGCAATTGGGCGACAAGTCATCGCTTGTGGCTCACGTGGGCGCGGGAGCTATCTTCAGCTACGGCAACAGCAAGTACGCCCCCTACACGGAAGAGTTCTTCGTGGGCGGTGCCAACAGCATACGCGCCTTCAACGCACGCGAAATCGGGCCGGGCCGCTACCGCTCCTCCTCGCCGCTCTACTCCTACGTGGAGCAAGTGGGCGACCTGAAGTTTGTGGCCAACCTCGAGTATCGCCCCCACCTGCTCGGCTCGCTCTATGGGGCAATCTTTCTCGATGCGGGCAATGTCTGGATGATGAACGATGACAACGACAACGCCAAGTTCAAGGCAAGCAGCCTCTTCAAGGATATGGCTCTGGGCACGGGAGTTGGCCTGCGCTACGATGTGGGCTTCTTCATCATACGTCTTGACTGGGGCATCGGGCTTCACGTGCCCTACGACACTGGCCACAGCGGGTTCTACAACGTAGCCCACTTCAAGGATGCCCAGACATTGCACTTCGCCGTGGGGCTGCCTTTCTAAGATTTGGGGCAAGGGCGTGCGCCGTCTCGTTTTTTCTTTGTAATTTTGCACCGCGAAAAATGAAAAATGCGCAACGCACCCCGGCGTCTACAATGTAAAAAAGGATTTATGAACAAGAAAAAAGAAATCAAAGAGTTCAGCATCATTGCCCTGTCCATGCTCGTTGGCAGCTTGGGATGGTGCGCCTTTCTCCTGCCCCACTACATCACGCTGGGCGGCTTGGGCGGCATTGCGTCCGTGCTTTTTTGGGGCACAGGCATCCCCATCCCCTACACCTATGTTGTCGTGAACGGCATCCTCATGGCCATCGCCCTGAAAATTCTGGGCTGGAAATTCTGCGTCCGCACCATCTTTGCCGTGCTTGTGTTCTCTTTCGGCGTCAGTCTTTTCCAGCAGCTGTTTGCTGGTCACGTGCCCTTTGCTGGCCAAACATTCCTGGCCTGCGTGGTGGGCGGTGTCATTATGGGTGTCACCATGGGACTGGCCTTGCAATATAACGCCTCCACTGGCGGCTCTGATGTTATCGCGGCCATTGTCAACAAGTACCGCGACATCTCCCTTGGCCGCGTCATCCTTGTTTGCGACCTCTGCATCATCACTTCCAGCTACCTCGTGTTAGACTCTTGGGAGAAAGTCATCTATGGCTACATCACGCTCGTGGTCATGTCTTGGTCGGTCGACTATGTCATCAATGGCATGCGCTCCAGCGTGCAATTCTTCATCGTCTCCGACAACTGGGAAGCTCTGGGCAAAGCCATCAATGAGGATGCCGACTGTGGCTGCACCGTAATTGATGCCAAAGGATTCTATTCGGGCGAGAAGAAAGGCATGCTCTTCATCATCGCCCATCGCCGCAAAAGCCATGAGCTGATGCAGGTTATCAACCGTGTAGACCCGCACGCCTTTGTCTCGCAAAGCCCCGTGAGTGGTGTCTACGGCTTAGGTTTCCAGAAAATCAAGAAGTAACACTGGCATTCCACGCCATACAGAAGTCCCGCAGTAGGAGCTACTGCGGGACTTCTTTTTTGCCCGTCATCCCCCCATGCCTTACGCAACTTGCACCAAACCCTGCACCAAACGTATGCTTTCGCCTCGCAAAAGCATACGTTTGGCAAGGCAAAAGGTATGGTTTTGCAAGTCGAAAGCATACATAGGAAAAGCAGCGCACGCGTCAAGGCAAAAGGGAACGCACCCAAACAAAAGGGAAACAACTAAAAGAAAGGGACTTACACCTCCTCTTCGCCAAACAACGGCAGCAAGTTTTCTTGGCTGGCACGAACATACTGGTTGATGCGGCGGCACTTACCAGCCTCGGCCAGCAAGCGGGCAAACGCAGCCTTGCGCCGCTCGGGCATCTTGCCATGATTGAGCAGTTTGCGGTTGTGCTTCAGCCAGTTCACAAGAGGCCGCTCTGCAGGAGCATATTTTGACGGTCTCCGCTTGTTTTTCCTCATGAAGTCAAAGCACGTCTGCCACATCTGCTGCCAACGTTCGTCGTGTGTCATCGGTTTTTCAGTTTTAGTGTATTTCTCCAATGGTCATGTTCGGCCGCACTTCTCGCCCAGCATATAGCCAAGAAACAGGGTGTTGCCTATGATGTATCGCCGCCACATCCGCCGCGGCTCACACAGCAGGCGGTAAAGCCACTCCAACCCTTTCCGCTGCCACCACAGCGGCGCGCGCACCACTGTGCCCGCAAAGAAGTCGAACACCGCGCCCACCGTGCCCACATGACAATTTATGCGCAGCTCGTCCCAGTGGCGGTAAGTCCATTTCTCCTGCTTTGGCGCGGTCATCCCTATCCAGAGCAGGTCGGGGTTGGCCTCATTGACAGCCCGTATAATGGCTTTGCTGTCCTCTGCGGAGAATTCGGGCTTGTATGGCGGGGAATAGGTGGCCACATCAAGAGCGGGATATTGGCTGGCGGCTTTCTTCCTGACCAAGGCCAGAGTGGTCTCCGATGAGCCTACAAACATCACGAGAGGCTTCTTCCGCCCACGGCTCTCCCCCT
>CAZASQ010000021.1:0-25127 GCA_964487905.1 uncultured Prevotella sp.
TGTCTCCAAGTTCTTTTTTCACAATCCTTTGGACGCTGTACTTCCCTTTGTGTATGGTGTTCTACGATGCCACGCCGAAGTTGCAGTACTCCGATGAGATACTCACGCTGGTCATGATACTCTACACTATCGCCAGACTGGGGCGGATGCGAAACAAGATGGTCATGAAAGAGGTGGCTGTCTATATTGCGCTGATGGTCTTCTATGTCGTTTATTCGCTGGCAATGGCTGTGAATGTGAGCGATGCCGTGTGGCTCGACCTGCAGCAACAGGTCAGGCCCTATGCCGTGTTCTACTGTACGTGGCTGCTGCGGCCGCAGTTTTCGAACCGACAGAAGAATTGGATGCTTGGCGTGATGCTTGTATCGTTTCTGTTTTACCTTGCCGCGTTCCTTTACAATCCCGCCTTGGTAACCAAGATGGTCTCCATGACCGAGAGCGTTATCCTTGGACAGCTGGCCTTGTCCTGTGCCTTGGCGTGGTATCTGTTCAAACCGCAGACAAGAACCAATATTGTTATCTGTACCGTGATCATGGCTCTTGGCTTGGTTGGCGGCAAGTCGAAGTATTTTGGCGAGATGGTGGTGTTCGTGGCTTTGTTCGTATTCTTGCGGAAGCGCATCAGGCTGAATTCTGTCAAGACCTACCTGCAGTTTGCCGCGGTGACGGCCACGGTGCTGTTTTTCACATGGACTAAGTTCAACCAGTATTATGTGGAAGGCATGCGGGGAACATACGAATACCGCATGGCGCGTCCGGAGAGCTACAAGACCGCCGCCACGATCATGTTCCATGACTATGTGCCTTTCGGGAGCGGACTGGGCTCTTTCGCCACCAATGCGGCAGCGCAGTATTACTCGCCTTTGTATTACAAGTACAAGCTCAACAACGTTTGGGGACTGTCGCCCGACTTCAATGTGTTCATGGCCGATGCCTATTATCCCACATTGGCCGAGTTTGGCATCGTGGGCTTGATATTCTTCATCATCTTCTGGCGAAGGCGGCTGCTGGCCATACTCCGCCACCCCAACGAGCAATGCTACAAGGTGGGGCTGATGTGCATTGCCGCCCTTGCTCTGGAGAGTACGGCCGACACGTCCTACCTGTCGGGAAAGGGCATGGGCTACTTTATGCTGCTGGCTCTGTGCCTTGGCAGCGCGCAGGTTGTACGGAAACGGCTGGGAGGGAGATGATGGACGGGGAAAGGATACTCTTCATAGAACTTTGCAATTTTACGGACTATCCGCTCGGCGGGCATCTCTCGTTTGCCAAGCATCTGACCCGCGCCATGGCGGGCGGGATGGACTTGGTGGGCTTGACCACCAATGCGGAAGAGCCTGTGGGCGAGTGGCGGACAAAGATTGTTGAGGGGGCGGAGTATCGCGTGCTCAACGTGGCGCGGGTTGTGCCCAGCAGCAAGCGGCCTCTTGTGCCGGCGCGCGTCACCAATTATTTCCTCATGCGGCGGTTTGCAAGTCGCATAGAGTGGGGAAGGTATCCGGTCATTCTTGTTCAAACGCCCGAGATATTGTTCGCCGTCCCCAAGGCCGTGTTATCCCGCGTCATCCTTGTTATGCCCGGCGTGGGCAATCCGCTCGCCATTTCCCGCTATCCGTGGGCGCGCAAGTTGGCGTGGCTTTACGACCGTGTCTTCTTCCGCCGTGCGGGCAGGGTGCGCAGATTGCTGGCTGCCGCCGACAAGGAGGCCGTGGCCGGGTTTGTGGCGCGTGGCCGTGGCCGAGTCTCCGCTGGCAAGGTGTTACAGTTCCCCACGCGCTATGACGAGCATATCTTTCATGTAAGGGAAGCCGGGATGCTAAGGGAAAGGCAAGGCATTCCGACAGGCGGCAAGCTGATTGTGACCACGGGGAGGCTGAACTGGTTCAAAGGGTGGCAGTTGATGCTCGATGCCTTCTTCCTGTTTAGGAAAAGGCATGAGGGGGCGCGCTTCGTCTTCATTGGCGATGGCGAGGACAGGCCAAGGATTGAGGAGTATGTGCGTTCGCATGCAGCCCGGGATGAAGTGATGTTCCTTGGGCAGCAAAGCCTCGCCACCATCTCGGAGTGGCTTTGTATGGCCGACCTTTTTGTGATGGGGTCGTTCAAGGAGGGGTGGTCCACCTCGCTTGTGGAGGCCACCGCCTGCGGTGCGGCCTGTGTGGTTACTGATTTCAGTAGCGCAGCGGAGATGGTTGCGGATGGCGTGAACGGCTTTGTGCTCCACGACCGCGATGCGCGTCACTTTGCCGAGGCTATGGAGAAAGCCCTCTCGCTGGACAAAGGGCAGCTGTGGAAAACAGCCCAAGACATGGAACGCTTGGCCGTGAAGAATATGCGGCAGGATTTTCTTAATGCAATCAAGGGGTAGGGTGGAGAACTTAAAAGAGAAGTCCATCATAGTTTGTTCCATTGTACGCGATGCCGAGAAAGGGCTGCGGCGGAATATTCCCGTTGTAAAGGAACTTTGTAGGCAGTTTGCTTCTTACAAGGTGGTGGTTTATGAGAATGACAGTACTGATGGTACGAAAGCTCTGTTGCGGGCGTGGATGGAAGAGGATGAGGACAATGTTTTTTGTATGATGAACGATGGCGTGTCTCCTCCTGTGATACCATCGGCGTCCAGTGTGCCGTGCAATCCGTTCTTCTCCATTAGGCGCATCTCCAAGATGGCTTTCCTGCGCAATCAGTATCTTGATTTTGTGGAGCGACACCATTGGGAGGCGGATTATCTGCTTGTTGTTGATTTGGATGTGGCGCGGCTTTACCTTGCGGGCATCCTCTCCTCGTTCTCCCTTGATGCCCCAGAATGGGATGCCGTCACCGCTTTCGGCTACTCCACTTCGCCCCGCTTGCGGCGGCGCTATCACGATACGTATGCGCTGACGGAGTGGGGTGATGAGGGCGCCCCGCAGACTGAGTGTAAAATCAGAACCCTTGCCAGCAAGTATGCGCACTTGTTTGGGCAGGAAAGGTGGGCGCGGGTGTTCTCTGCCTTTGGTGGACTGGCTGTCTACAAGTTTGCCGCCATCCGCGGCTTGCGCTATCAAACGCTGCCCAATGCCGATGAACGCGTGGAGGTTCGGTGCGAGCACTACAGCCTTTATAGGCAGATGGCTGCACGTGGATTTGACAAAGTCTACATCAATCCTGCCATGACTTTGAAGTATCAAGACTTGACCGTGCGGATTATTATAGACAGTTTGCAAAGAAGACTCACGAAAAGGCGGGAACATTAACGCCCTGTCGTGTCTTGGTGACAGATATTCTTCGTAACTTTGCGGCCACGCCCGCTACCCGATGGGTGGCGGGCGTGGTGTTTTTTATATGGTGAAGGCTGCGTGGCAGGTTGCAGCGTGGGATGAAAGAACGGATGGAGTATGGCGTGTTCGGAAGGTTTTATAGAGTTTGTATGCTCGCAGATAGCCGAGACGGGATGCGTGAGCAGACGCAAGATGTTTGGCGACTGGCTGATATACGTGAATGGGAAGCCCGTTGTCCTGGCTTGCGATGACGTGGCGTACGTGAAGGAACATCCCGCCATTGCCCACTTGATGGGCAATGCGGAGCGGGGATGTCCCTATGAGGGCGCACGGGAGCATTATGTGCTTGATGTGGGGCATAAGAGCCACGCGCTGGAGGTGGTCAGCATCTTGGAGAAGGTGCTGCCGTTGCCCAAGAGTAGGGCAAGGAAAAAGTGAGGGTAGGGGGGCTTGCCGTACCCGCTTGATGCTTTCTTTTTGTTGTTTTAGTGACGATGGACGAGAAACCGAAGGGCAAGACGAAATCAAACCTGATTTTTCCTATATTGTTTTAGTGACAACGGAAGAGAAGCTGAAGAGCGTCCGAAGCCAAACCTTGTGTTTTTCTATGTTGTTTTAGTGACCTTTAGTGCCCTAAATCCGTCTGTTGCTTTTTCGTTATGATGCTTTTCTGAATTGTTTTTGTGAGGCTCTGCATGGCGTGCGCATAGTGCTTGACAGTGTAAATCATTGTTTGCACGTCAGGGAAAAGTGCAAACGCCGCACCCCGCGGCGTTTGCGGGCAGGTTGATGTCAGAGACGGATGAGCCTGCGGTTGACGCGGTCGATGGCGGAAGTGTCTATCGACTTGATGTAGGTTTGCGTGGTGCGCTCCGAGCTGTGCCCCATGCCGCGGCTGATGATGCTGATGGGTACGTTGCTGTTGTAGGCAAGGCTTGCCCATGAGTGGCGTGCGGCATACTGTGTGAGCGGTGCGGCCACGTTGGCCAGGCGGCCTATGGTTTTCAGATTGCGGTTTTGCCGCCCCATGGCGCGCTCGTACTGGCTGCGCTCCGTGCCGTCTTGGCGTGTGATGATGGGCATGAGATAGGGCGAGTTGGCCGTGAGGTGGGCGTGTCGGCTCACGATTTCCTGCATCTCCCGTTCCCATTTCACCTCCATGGGCTTGTGCGTCTTGCGTCGGCAGTAGTGTACGAAACCTCCCCGGAGGTCGCTTTTCTTTAGGAAAGCCATGTCTACGAAGGGCATTCCGCGCAGATAGAACGACAGGAGAAACAAGTCGCGCGCCATGGCGAGGTGCGGACGCGCGGCGAGGTTGAGTGACTTGATGGCCTGCAAGTCCCGTTTCTCCAAGGCTCTCTTGCGGGTTCGGTCTATGCCCGTGTAGACGTGGGCAAACAAAGGGCGTGTGCTGTCCAGTCCCGCCTTGACGGCAGTATGCTGCACGGTGCGTATGATGCGGAGATAGCTGGATGTGGTGTTGCGCCGAAGTCCCCGCTCCTTTTGCAGCCATTGCTCAAATAGCTCCAGCGTGTCGCTGTTGAGCATCGGAAAGATGAGGTCTTGTCCGCCGAGAAATTCATAGAGGCGGTTGCGGGCGGTCTGATAGTTGCGTGCCGAGCACGTTTGCCCCAACGATAGCTTCTTGGCGATGAGCGAGCGGAAAAGCGCGAAGACTGTTTGGCACGTTGGAAGCGTGGCCAGCTCTGCCGTCAGCTCATCGGCGGTGAACGTTTTGCCCTGCTGTCTCCATTCCGCCGCCACGGCGCGCATTTTCCGCAACTCCCACTTGGTTTTCTCTGCCATGAGGCAGAGGGCTTTCTGCCGTGCGCCGGTTGTTCCGCTGGTGCAGATGCGGCCTCGCTTGCTGTCCCATTCACTGCGAAACAGGCGATGGCCTGTGCGTATCTGCCTGACGGTGCGTTGGTGGGTGACTTGATAGAACAGTCGTCCTGGCTGGTCTGTTGTGGCCGATGGTCTGAATTTGAGCTTGATTGTTGTCATGAAAAGTGATGCTTTAAAGTGTAGTTTATTGATGTTTTGTCTATTCTGAACGCCTTTTGCCCCTTGCAAGGGGCGAGTATGCGTGGTTTGCAGCCATCTTTTGGGGTAGCGAGAGATAAAAACAGGCGGGAGTAAAGGATAGGGCGAGGCGCCTCCAAGGGCGTATGCTTCCGCAAAAACTCTTTTCAAACACCTTTTAAGATGTCTTTTGATGGTAATTCGGAATTTTTATGTAAGTTTGTGGCCGAAAACATATTACATATCTTAAACGACAGAAACATGATTCAACGCTTATTGGATTTCCTCAACGCATCGCCCGTCAACTTCCTCGCGACGCGCAACATCGTCAGCGAATTGGAGGCCAATGGCTTCCGCCGGGTAGACCCCAGTCTTCCCCTTGGTGCCATTCCGCCGGGCGACAAGTTCTTCGTCACGAAGAATGATTCCTCCGTCTATGCCTTCCGCATAGGCCGCAAGCCGCTTGCCGATGCGGGATTCCACATGATTTGTGCCCATAGCGACTCCCCAACGTTCCGTGTGAAGCCCAATGCCGAGATGTGTGGCGAGGGCGGCATGGTGCGTTTGAACACCGAGGTGTACGGCGGCCCGATTCTTTCCACATGGTTCGACCGTCCGCTGACGCTTGCAGGACGTGTCATACTGCGTGGCGACAGTCCGCTTCAGCCCGTTACCCGCCTGCTGCACATACGCCGTCCGCTGCTGCAAATCAGCAATCTCGCCATCCATTTCAACCGTCAGGTGAACGACGGCGTGAAGCTGAGCCGCCAAAAGGACGTGCTGCCCATACTGGGACTGCTCACCAACGAGCTGGAACGTGGCAACCTGCTCATCAATGCCATCGTGGAGGAACTGAGCAAGGAGCAGCCAGTGAAGGCAGAAGACATCCTCGACTTCGACCTTTACCTTGCCGACACGCAGCCCGCCTGCACGTTTGGCATCCACAATGAGTTTATTTCCTCCGGAAGGCTTGATGACCTGTCGATGTGCTTTGCCGGTTTGGAGGCCATGCTGGCCGCTTCGGAGAGCGATGCCACACAGGTGCTGGCCATATTCGACAATGAGGAGACCGGCTCGCAGACCAAGCAGGGTGCGGGAAGTCCGTTCCTTGCCTCCATGTTGCGCCGCATAGCCCTCGTGCAAGACGGCACGGAGGAGGCGTTCCATCAGGCTGTGGAGCGCGCCTTCATGATTTCGGCCGACAATGCGCATGGTTTCCATCCCAATTATGCCGAGAAGTACGACCCCACCAATCATCCCATGTTGGGCGGCGGGCCGGTAATCAAGTTTAACGCTTCGCAGAAGTATGCCAGCGATGCCCTTTCGGCAGCTGTCTTCTCCGAGATATGCCGCAAGGCGGGCGTGCCCTGCCAGCGTTTTGTCAACCACAGCGATGTGGCGGGCGGCAGCACGCTGGGCAATATCCTTGCCTCCTCCATCCCATTGAGGGGCGTAGACATGGGCAATGCGGTGCTGGCGATGCACAGTTGCCGCGAGACGGGCAGCGTGGCCGACCATGAGTATTGTGTCCGTGCGTTCACTACGTTCTACAATATGTAGTATACGTGTCGTTTTTTTTCGCTCCCTTGTTTCTCCGTGCTTGCTTGCGGGCACGAGGAGGCGATGCTTTGCGCGCATGGCGCGAAAGCAGTGGCGGGGCGGAATGTAAGCTGTTGACGCGCAATGCGTTATGTAATGCGGGAAAAATAAATTAAAAACATGAAGTTTTTAATTTATTTTTCCCGCATTTTTAATTTAAAAATCTCCGCAAAACCATACCTTTCACCTCGCGAAACGTTTGCCGTTGCCTCGCGTCATGTCTCGTTGCGTGCTCTCGCCGCTTCCGTTGTGCATGGTTTTGTCAAGTATGTTGATGCCCGCTGGCAGCCCGAAAGCCCCCGCGCGGCTGATTTTTTGCCCCCGCAGGCTTACGTGAATGGAAAAACTTCCGTATCTTTGTAGCCTAAATCGTAATAAAAAAGAATAACACCATGTTTGAAAACCAACCCAAAGGGCTTTACGCGTTGGCCCTTGCCAATACGGGCGAACGCTTCGGATACTACACGATGCTTGCCATCTTCGTGCTTTTCCTCCAGTCAAACTTCGGCTGGGGCGAGGGTTTGGCCGGTACTGTCTACTCCGTTTTCATGACCCTTGTTTACTTTTTGCCCATCGTGGGCGGCACTGCGGCCGACAGAATAGGCTACGGACGCTGCGTCACCATCGGCATCCTCGTCATGTTCCTGGGCTATTTGCTGCTCGCCGTGCCCGCCGGGGCTGGCACAACGGCCATTGCCGTCATGGCTTGCGCGCTGCTGATGGTGTGCGTGGGCACGAGTTTGTTTAAGGGCAACCTGCAAGTGATGATAGGTAAGCTCTATGATGACCCACGTTATGCCGCCCAGCGCGACTCGGGCTTCTCCATATTCTATATGGCCATCAACATAGGGGCTATGTTTGCGCCCACCGCCGCCTTGGCCATGATGGACTGGGCGCGCACCTCTCTGGGCGCAAGCGAGCAGGATGCGTATCACTATGCCTTCGGTGTGGCGTGCATCTCGCTCATCTTTTCCATTGGCATCTACTATGGTTTCCGTAGCACTTTTGCCCAAGTGGACAACACAACGAAGCAGGTGAAGAAGCAGGCGGAGGCAGAAACCAAGGCCGTGGCGGAAGACCCGGCCGACGTGCGCTCGCGCATGGTGGCACTGTTCTTGGTGTTTGCCGTGGTCATCTTCTTCTGGATGGCGTTCAATCAGAGCGGTCTCACGCTGACATACTTTGCCCGCGACTTCACCGCCATGCATGCCGATGGTGCTCAAGCCATGTGGTTTGACGTGACCAACCTTGTGGCCTGCATCTTCATCATCTACGCCTTGTTTGCCCTTTTCCAGAACAAGACGCGCCGCGGAAAGGTGATTGCCGTGGCGGTCATTGTGCTTGCGCTGGCATTCCTTGCGGTGAAGTACGCCCGTGTGCCCGCCGAGGGCATCTCGCTGTCTGCCCCCATCTTCCAGCAGTTCAACGCCTGCTTCGTCATTGGCCTCACGCCGGTGAGCATGGCGTTCTTCGGATGGCTCGCCCGGCGCGGCAAAGAGCCTTCCGCACCGCGCAAGATAGGCTACGGAATGCTCATGGCCGCTTGCGGCTACGTGGTGATGATGGTGGCTTCCGTGGGACTTAGCTACACGCTGAGCGACGCGCAGCGCGTCTCTCCCTATTGGCTCATCAACACTTACCTTATCCTCACCTTTGCCGAGCTGCTCCTTTCGCCCATGGGCATCTCCTTTGTCACGAAGGTAGCTCCGCAAAAATACCAAGGCCTGATGATGGGTTGCTGGTGTGGCGCCACCGCCATTGGCAATATGCTCGTACAGATTCCCGCCTATTTGTGGAAAGCCGTGCCCCTGCCCATGGTGTGGGGAGTGCTTGTGGGCTTGTGTCTGGTGTCGTGTGTGTTCATCTTCGCCATCATGAAGAAGCTGGAGAAGGTGTGCTAAAATCCCAAGAAGAAAGAACATAACCGATGAGCAAGATAAGGGAACGCATAGCCGCGCTTCGCCAAGTGATGGGGCGCGAGGGCATGGGGGCTTACATCTTCCCCAGCACCGATGCCCATAACAGTGAGTATGTGGCCGACCATTGGAAGGGGCGCGAGTGGATTTCGGGCTTCGACGGGTCGGCGGGCACAGTGGTGGTGACGCAGGAGGGCGCGGCTTTATGGACAGACTCGCGCTACTTCATCGCCGCCGAGGCGCAGCTGCAAGGCACAGGCATAGAGTTGATGAGGCTGCGCGTGGAGGGCACACCCAGCGTTGTCGAGTGGCTTTCGCGCCAGTTGAGTGGTGCGGAGGCTCGTGTGGTGGGTCTTGATGGATGGGTGAACAGCGCGGCGGAGGTGTCGGGCTTGCGTGCCGAACTGGCTCCGCTGGGGCTTGAGGTGCGCACCGATTTCGACCCGCTCGGCGAGATTTGGACTTCCCGTCCGCCCGTTCCGCAGAACAAGGTGGAGATTCAGCCGCTGCAATATGCGGGCGAGGCGGCGCAAGACAAGGTGAGCCGCATTCTCTCCGTGCTGCGCGAGCAAGGTGCAGACGGTATGCTGGTGTCTGCCTTGGACGATATTGCCTGGACGCTGAACCTCCGTGGCAGCGACGTACATTGCAATCCGGTGTTCGTCTCCTATCTTATTATTGAGCAAGACGGCGCGACTTTGTTTGTCGATGAGGCGAAGGTGGCTGGTGATGTGGCCGAATACCTGCGCCAGATCCATGTGGCCGTGCGCCCGTATGGCGATGTGGCGGGCTTCTTGCGTGAGGAATACCGGGGTGAGAGCATACTCTTGGATGCGCAAGAGACCAACAGCTATCTTGCCGCTTGTGCTGCGGAGGGTGCATCGGTGCGTTTCTTGTCGTCGCCCATTCCCTCGATGAAGGCCATAAAGAACGATGCGGAGATACAAGGCTTCCGCCGTGCGATGGTGCGCGATGGTGTGGCGATGGTGAAATTCCTGCGTTGGCTGCGTCCGGCCGTAGAGGCGGGTGGGCAGACGGAGATGTCTGTCGACCGCAAACTGACTGCGTTGCGTGCCGAGCAGGACTTGTTCCGTGGTGTTTCGTTCGACACCATCGCGGGATATGAGGCGCATGGGGCAATCGTGCATTACGAGGCGACCCCCGAAACCGACATCCCGCTTGAGCCGCGCGGCCTTATTCTGATAGACAGCGGTGCCCAATACCAAGACGGAACCACCGATATTACCCGCACGGTGGCCCTCGGTCCGGTCACGGAAGAGCAGCGGCGGGTCTACACGCTGGTGCTTAAGGGGCACATTCAGTTAGAGATGGCCAAGTTTCCTGATGGATGCAGCGGCACGCAGATAGACGCATTGGCACGCCAGCCATTGTGGCGCGAGGGCTTGAACTTCCTCCATGGCACGGGACACGGCGTAGGCTCGTATCTGAGCGTGCACGAAGGGCCTCACCAAATACGCATGGAGCATCGTCCTGCGCCGCTCCGTGAGGGCATGACGGTGACCGATGAGCCGGGCATATATATGGCTGGACGCTTCGGAGTGCGCATTGAGAACACCTTGCTCATCAAGTCTTACAAGGAGACGGAGTTCGGAAAGTTCCTCGAAATGGAGTCTCTGACGCTTTGCCCCATCGATACCGCACCCATAGACTTCAGCTTGCTCACGGCGGAAGAGAAAGAATGGCTCGCGGAGTATCACCGGATGGTCTACGACAGGTTGTCGCCGCATCTTGACGGGGAAGAATTGGAGTGGCTCAAGGCCAACTGTCTGTAACTGAAACGCGAAAAGCAAGAGGCCAGTGTTTTCCCGATTGCGACGGAGCATCTTGTGGGTTAGCCGCATCAAGTATTGCCGCGGCTTTGGCGTACAGTCGCCGTGGGCGTACAGGTTTGTGCGTTATGTCATCAATGAGCACTATCCTTACTACGCCTACGAGGACTTGTGCGCCCGCTTTCCGCACCTGTCGTTGAGGAATCGTAAGCTTTGTGAGCTTTATTTGCGCATCGCCAATCACCGGCAAGCCGCTGTGGCGGAACTGTATGGGCAGTTCCCGGCTTCCGTGGGGGCTTATCTCCATGCCGGTTGCCGCAAGATGGCCATACAGCAGGGCTGTTCCGATGCCGCGCAGCCCTTCTCTTTGGCCATTGTAGCCCACTGTTCGGAGACAGAACGGGAGGTGGCGAGGCTTATCTGCCGCGCTTCGGCCGACTCCCTGCTCATCGTTGAGGGCATACACAAGGATGCTGAGGCCAAGAGAAGCTGGACGAGGATGCGCCAAAATGAGCACGTGCGCCAGACGTTCGACCTCTATTATTGTGGCATTATCTTCTTCGACAAGAAGAAAAGCAGGCAAAGCTACAAAATCAATTTTTGAGAAATGAAGGTCTATACGAAGACGGGCGATGACGGCAGCACCTCCCTTGTGGACGGCAGACGCGTGAGCAAGAGTCATCCGCTCATTGAGGCTTGTGGAAAACTTGACGAGCTGGGCAGTTTCGTGGCTCTATTGTCTGCCCATTGCTCAGCCGATGTGTTGCCAGACAGCATCCAGTGCAGTCTGCTCAGTATGGAAGCCTGCGTAGCCTCGCAGGGAACGCGCCCCTTTGAGGCTGACACCACGCTGCTGGAGGAGCGCATCGACATCATGACCGCGCAATTGCCGCCCCTCCGAGGCTTCATTATCCCTGCGGGATGCCGTGCCGCCGCCCTTGCCCACGTGTGCCGGACGGCGTGCCGAACCGCCGAGCGGAGAGTTTGTGCTGCTGCCGAGGAGTGGCCGCGTGTGGCCGTTTGCCTTCCTTACCTCAACCGCTTGTCGGATTATTTCTTCGTTTTGGCACGTCATTTAAACTTTGTTGACGGTGTGGAAGAAAAAACATGGGAGAACACTTGTGAATCAAATAAAATATAGTACTTTTGCACGTAAAATTTAAAAAGTAGAGACTAAGACTATGTACTGGACACTTGAATTGGCTTCGAAGCTGGAAGATGCGCCTTGGCCCGCAACAAAAGAAGAGTTGGTGGACTACGCTACGCGTTCGGGCGCGCCTCTGGAGGTTCTTGAAAACTTACAGGAGATAGAGGATGAGGGCGATGTGTACGAAAGCATTGAGGACATTTGGCCCGATTACCCCACCAAGGAGGACTTCCTTTTCAACGAGGACGAGTACTAAGCGATTCGCCCTTAGGTAATTATTTGATTGAATACTCAACCCGGAACACACGGAGACATCCCATGATGAAGGAAGTCTTTGCTGTGTTTCGGGTTGTTTTGTATGTCTGGGCGGCCACCTTTGGCCGGGCGGACAAGGCTGGAGCGCGCCGCAGATCCCGCTTTTGGGGCTGGCCGAAAGGTTCTGGCAAAACGTTATTTCTAATGAAAATAGTAGTGTTATTGGTCTATGTCCTGCTTGCACTTGCAGGGCAGGCCTACGTTTCTTGGCGCACTTGGCAGCTCTTGCCAGCCATTTTGCCGCTGCGCGTGGCCGTTGTGGGAATGATGACGGCTGCTTTCCTCACTTTTTTCCTCGTCATGGGCGGCGTGGGCGAGAAGTTTTCCCTGCCTGTGGGCACGTTCCTCTACGAGGTGGGCATGTCGTGGCCCTTCGTCTTGCTCTATCTTGCCCTCTTCTACGGTCTTGCCGACTTGCTCGTGCTGGCTCACGTGCTGCCTCCCGCGTGGTACAAGGCCAGCTGGGCGGGCACGCTTGGCGTGCTTGCTGTCATGACAATGCTGTTTGGCTATGGCTATTTGCGCTTCGAGCACAAAGCGCGCGTTCCCCTTACGCTCCAAAGTGGCGGCAAGGTGGCGCGTCCGTTGCGCGTGGTGATGGTGAGCGACCTCCATTTGGGCTACCATAACCGCCGCGCCGACCTGCGCCGCTGGCTGCAGATGATCATGCGCGAGAAGCCCGATGCGCTGCTCATAGGCGGCGACATCATCGACCGAGCCGTGCGCCCCGTGCGTTTGGAGCAGTCGGCGGCGGAGTTTCGCTCGCTCGGAATCCCCGTCTATGCCGTCTTGGGCAATCACGACCACTATGCGGGCGTGGACAGCGTGGAGCGTTTTTGCGCCGAAGCGGGCATCACATTGCTGCGGGACAGCGTGGCCATGCTGGGCGATGTGGCCATCGTTGGCCGCGACGACCGCACCAATGGCGCACGTAAGCCACTGGCCAAGCTGATGGCTGGAGTGGACAAGGGCAAGTATGTCGTGCTGCTCGACCATCAGCCGCATCGCCTGGACGAGGCGCAGCGCGCGGGCGTGGACTTTGAGTTTGCCGGGCACACCCATCGCGGGCAGGTGTGGCCCATATCTTGGGTGACGGATGCCATCTATGAGAAGTCTCACGGCGCACTGACAAAGGGCGACACCCGCTATTGGGTAAGCTCCGGTCTTGGCATTTGGGGCGGAAAGTTCCGCATCGGCACGCAGTCGGAGTATGTCGTGGCCACTATCCGTTGATCCCTTGCCGTGCCCCAAAGGTGGTCTTGCCAGTGGGGCAGGGCGGCGGGCTTAGGCAATAGGTATGGTATGATATGGCGAAAGGTCACGTTTCGGGCTGCGAAACGTGACCTTTCGCAGTGTAAAACGTGACCTTTTGCGGCGCAAAATGTTACCTCTTGGTAAATGTATGCTGGTCAGATACTTACGAAATGGCATGAAACGGTGGCTTGTGGCGCGTGCCCGGCATGGGGAAAACCTCGCTGTTTGGCTTCCTTGGGTGCGGGATTATGCAGCGAATGTTTGGCCATTTCGCCATTTTGTGCTATCTTTGTGCCCACAGAACAACGACGGCCGCAAGGCTAACCCAAGACAACGAAGATGCACACACACGACAATGCACTCATGCGGCTGCTCCCCGAGTGGGCAGAGCAGTCGGCCGTATTGCTGATATGGCCCGATGAGCAGACCGACTGGAAACCCTATCTGGCGGAAATTCGCCAAGTCTACGCCGAAATGGTGGAGGCCATAGCGCGCCATGAGCAGGTGTTGCTTGTGGCTCGCGACCCTGCCGCCGCCCGCGAGTGGCTTGCCGGGCGGGTGAGCGGTGCGGCGATGGAGGCCGTGAGGCTGGTACAGGCCGAGTATGACGACACTTGGGCACGCGACACAGCCCCGCTGACGCTCTCTGATGGGCACGGCGGCTTGCGGCTGGTCAACTTCCGTTTCAACGGATGGGGCGACAAGTTCAGCGCGCGGCGCGATAACGCGCTCAACGGTAGTCTCCACGGGCAGGGCGTATTTGCCTGTCCGATGACGGATGCCGATGACTTTGTGCTCGAAGGTGGCTCTTTGGAGATAGGCGATGAGGGCATTCTCTTCACCACATCGCCCTGTCTGCTTGCCCCGCATCGCAATCAGCCGCTCACGCAGGCCGATTTGCAGCGGCGTTTGTGTGCCGAACTCGGCGTGAGCGAGGTGTGTTGGATAGGTCATGGCTACTTGGAGGGCGATGACACCGATGGCCATATCGACACGCTTGTGCGCTGCGCGCCGGGCAGAACGCTGGTCTATGTGGGCAGCGGTGGCGAGAACGGCGGGCAAGGCCGCGAGCTTCGGGCCATGGAGGAAGACTTGCGCGCCATCAGCCAGCGCGCTTCCGCCCCTTATCGGCTGCTCCGGTTGCCCATGCCATCGCCCATCTACGATGACGGCGAGCGGCTTCCGGCCACCTATGCCAATTTCCTTGTCATCAATGGGGCGGTGCTTGTGCCCACGTATGGCCAGCCTGAC
This sequence comes from uncultured Prevotella sp., assembly GCA_964487905.1. Lineage (GTDB taxonomy): Bacteria > Bacteroidota > Bacteroidia > Bacteroidales > Bacteroidaceae > Prevotella. Next base: position 14,555 of record CAZASQ010000021.1, read on the forward strand.
AACGATGCGGAGGCACTGCGCGTGGTGGGCGAGGCTTTCCCGGGCAGGGAGATTGTTGGTATCGATGCGCGCACGGTGATTCGCCAGCATGGTTCGCTTCACTGTCTGACCATGCAGATGCCCAAGGGCACGTGCCAAGGCATGTCCTGATGGTGGCTCGTAGTGGCTGTTTCGCGTGTCTGGCAGGCTTTATTGCAAGGCCGCATCGCAAAGGGCGGTAAGCGAGGGGCGCAAACAGACGAAAGAGGAAAACTCGTTTTTCATCCCATAACACCTTATATTCAATGAAAATAGGACTTTTGCAACAACATAACACGGCGGACATCAAGGACAACGTTCGCCGTCTTGCCGAGGGCATAGAGAAACTTGCCCAAGGCGGAGCGGATCTTGTTGTGCTGCAAGAACTGCACAACTCGCTCTATTTTTGTCAGACAGAGGATGTCGCCAAGTTCGATTTGGCCGAGCCTATTCCCGGCCCTTCCACGCAGTTTTATGGCGATTTGGCGCGCCGTCTGGGCATTGTCATCGTCACATCGCTCTTCGAGCGGCGCGCGCCGGGGCTGTATCACAACACGGCGGTGGTCATAGAGCGCGACGGAAGCATAGCCGGCAAGTACCGCAAGATGCATATTCCCGATGATCCGGCCTACTATGAGAAGTTCTATTTCACTCCCGGCGACCTCGGTTTCCGACCTATCGACACCAGCGTGGGACGTTTGGGCGTGCTTGTGTGCTGGGATCAGTGGTATCCGGAGGCTGCGCGGCTGATGGCTTTGCAGGGTGCGGACATGCTTATCTATCCCACGGCCATCGGCTACGAGACATCCGACACTCCCGAGGAGCAGCAACGGCAGCGCACGGCGTGGACAACGGTGATGCGCGGACACGCCGTGGCCAACGGATTGCCCGTTGTGGCGGTCAACAGGGTGGGCTTTGAGCCATCGCCAACGGGTGCAACGGAGGGGCAGGCCTGCTCCGGTGGCATCCAGTTCTGGGGCTCCAGCTTTGTGGCGGGGCCACAAGGAGAGTTGATTTATCAGGCTTCGGACAACGAGGAAGAACAGTTGGTGTTCGACATCGACCTAAAACATGGCGAGCAGGTGCGCCGCTGGTGGCCCTTCTTGCGCGATCGGCGCATTGATGCCTATGCCGACATCACCCGCCGTTTCATTGATTGATTTCCGTTAGTTAGTTTTCAGCATTGAATAAAGTATGAGAAAGCATAAGATTATGGCCGCTTTCGCGGCCCTGTTATTAGGTGTTGCCATGCCGTTGGGTGCGCAGGAACTGCTGCCGAAGCCCAAGAAAGCGGTCTTTGGCAAAGGTTTCTTCGACAACAAGAAAGGTGTTGTCGTGGTTAGTGAGGATACAACGGCGCAACATGGCAAGGATTACTACCGTTTGCACATCACTCCCGACTCAATGGTGGTGGCTTTTGCCGACTCAACAGGACTTTTCTATGCCACGCAGACCATCAGTCAGCTGCGCAAAGGCGACCGATTGCCTGTCTGCGACATAGAGGACTGGCCGTCATACGAGTGGCGTGGCTGCATGATAGACATCTCGCGCCATTTCTTCCCCATCAGTTTCCTCAAGCGGCAAGTAGATGTGCTGTCGCATTATAAGGTCAACCGTCTGCATTTGCACCTCACCGATGCTGGAGGATGGCGTATGCAGATAGACCGTTATCCCTTGCTCACGCGCCGTGCAGCATGGCGCACCGAGAGCGATTGGACAAAATGGTGGATAGACAACGACCGCCGATACCTCGAAGAGGGCGATCCTGCTGCCTATGGAGGATACTACACCAAGGCGGAATTGCGCGAACTGGTGGACTATGCCGCACGTAAGGGCATCACGGTGGTGCCCGAAATAGAGATGCCGGGGCACAGTGAGGAAATCACCGCCGCCTATCCTGAGCTGAAATGTGAGGGCAATGACGGCGCGCAGGGCGATGTTTGTCCCTCTGGCGAGGCCGCTTACACCTTCTTCCACAACATCCTTGACGAGGTGATGGAGGTGTTCCCGTCGCCGTGGATTCACATTGGAGGCGATGAGGCTGGCAAGACCCACTGGAAAGACTGCCCCCGCTGCCAGCGCAAGGCGGCTCTGCTGGGCTTGAAGAGCACCCGCGACCTGCAAGGATACCTCATCCAGCGCATTGCTGCCTATATGCGCTTGCAGGGCAGGGAAGTCATTGGCTGGGACGAAGTTCTCGACGACAGCCTGCCCGCCCATGCCCCGTCGCTTGGCGATAACGTCAATGTGATGGTGTGGCGCGACATCAAGGCCGCCCAGCGAGCCATGCAGCGTGGCCACAATGTGATCCTTTCGCCCGGCGATTACTATTTGGATCGTTATCAGGACGCACCTCCCACAGAGCCGTTTGCCGGCGGAAGCTACCAGCCGTTGCGCAATCTGTGGCGCTTCGACCCTGCCCCGTACAGCAATTGCGATGGTGCGGGAAGGGTGCTGGGCGTGCAAGGCAACCTCTGGACGGAGTTTATCAAGACCGAGGACTATGCCGAGTATATGCTTTATCCCCGCGAGCTGGCCATAGCCGAGATGGGATGGAGTGGCCACAGCCGCTCTTATGAGGAGCTGGCCAAGGCCGTTACGGCGCAATATCCGTGGTTGCAGTCGCAGCAGGTCAACGCGTTCGACCTGCGCAAGGAGAAAGGCGACCGCAAGGAGAAAGCCCAGCCCACGAAACACTTGGCCGTTGGCGCGAAAGTGACCTACGCCCGTCCTTACTCACATGCGTATGTGGGTGCCGGAGATGGCACGCTCACCGACGGATTGTGCGGCGGATGGTCGTATGGAGACGGCCGTTGGCAGGGATTCATGCAGCGGCGCGACACCACGGTGGCTCCGTTTGATGTGACGATAGACCTTGGCGAGGTGAAGAGCTTCTCTACCGTGACCCTCGACTTCATGCAAAGCGATGGCGCATGGGTGTATTATCCGAGCCAGGTGAGCGTGAGTGCGTCTGAGGATGGCGTTAATTTTGTGCCCGTGCAGACACAAACCTTTGAGCGTCAACGCCTGAGCGTGGTGGGAACGCGCACCGTAACCTTCAAGGGAAGCAAGCGCAAGGCACGCTTCATTCGCGTTACGGCCAAGGAGGAGAACCCCGGAGAGTGGGTGTTCACGGACGAAGTGAAAGTGAAATAACGCGCCGCCGAATGGCCTTGCCGCGTGCAAGGCTTGGCGGAATGCCTACGGGAAAAGCCCATTGCCACCATAAATGGCAATGGGCTTTTCTTGTATGGCCGCCTGTTAGGGGAAAGAAGATGGCCGCTTAGGGGAAGAAGATGGCCGCGATGTCAAGGCTGTCAGAAAGCGGAAAGGGATGTGCGGCGCATCGCATTGATAGCCAATGGATTGTGAATGACTGAAAACGGAGGCGCAAAACGTTACCTTTTGCTCTCCAAAACGTGACGTTTTGCGTCCTTAAACGTTACCTTTCGCACCCTCAAACGTAACGTTTCGCAAAGCGTTACTTTTTGCAGTGCTTGTCGAGGAATTGCTGGTACTTGGCTTTGTAGCCGTTATAGATGTTGATGTCTACGTCGCCGCGTATGCCGCTCACGCCTCCATCGGGCGAAAGTTGCCAGAACGTGAGCTTGAAGTGGGGCATATACTCGCCGTAACGGGCTATCCATACGAAGTAATTCGCACTCAAGTCGGGGGCGAGCGGCATATATTTGAGCGCGAACGACTGGCCGATGTAGAGGATGGGGCGCACTTTCCACTGCTCCTGCACCGCTTTCAGCCACGCCCGCACCTGCCGGAACATGGCCTCCGCGCCTCCCGCCTGCTCTATTTGCCAGTCTGTTGGCTCCACGTCGAGCACGGGTGGCAGGTCGCCTTTCTGGTATTGGCTCTTTTGCATGAAGTGGCGGGCTTGCTCGCGTCCGCCGCTTGTGAGCGAGAAGAAGTGGTATGTGCCCGTGACGATGCCTGCGGCGCGCGCCTCCCGGTAGTCGGTCTCGTAGTATCCGTTGAGCACTGTGCAGCCTTCGGTAGACTTAATGTAGGCGAAACTCACGGGGTAGTCCACTTTGCCGCTCACCCGCTTGGTGCTCAGCGTGCCGAGGTTGGTGATGCGGAGCTTCTTCCACTGTATGGGATAGTAGCGTCCGTCCTGCTCGTGCTGGTGGCGCGACACGTCAATACCGTAGATTCGCTCTGCGTTGTAGGTGAGTTTCTCTCCCTTGAACACGCCCTGCCGCCACTCGCCGGCTTGCAAGTACTGTCTCGGGGCTATGCGGAAGCCGAAGCCTTCGGGCAGTCCGGCCTTGAAGTGTCCCTCATGGTAGGAGCCGTCGAGGCCAAACCGCTTGCCATAACCATCGGGACGGCGCAGCGAGTCCACCTGTCCCACGTAGGTGCCGAGCGAGTCCTGTACGGTCTTGTCATCGTGCTCGCCCGGCTTTTTTGCCGTTTTCCTCGCCTTTTGCCGCAAGGCTTCCTTGCCGTCGGCTATGCTCATGTGGCTGACGATGCCCTTTGGCGTGCGGCGGTGGGGCAGCTGTATGACGGCGAAACCGTCCTCGTAGTCGTGCAGAAGATGGCACTCCTGATTGAATTTTCGCTTCCCGTCGGCAGACTTGATGAGCTTGTAGCGTGTGATATGGTGGAGGGAGAGGTGCGACTGGGGCTTGATGGCAAACAACCGTTTGACAATGGTGCGCAGGGAGTCGGCGCAGCTGTCCACGCTCACGGAGTATTTGGCGATGGAGTTGTAGCCGAAGTCCTGCACGTTGTGTGTTCTTCGGTAGTAATGAAGCTCGTTTTGCTGCGTTTCAAGTCCTGCCAGCTTGTCTTCGAGGAGCATGGCTTGACGGCGCACAACATCGTGCAGGTCGCTGCTTTTGGCGTAAATAAGGTTAGAGGGTTTGGGTGCCGTGGCCACGGCAATGCGTCCTTGGCAGGAAGGGAAGCGCCGGTAGCGGTTCACCCAGTATCCATCGGATTGTTGCAGGTGTGCCACGGGGTGCAGCGTGTCGGTGGTTGCGCCCGAAAGCAGCGAGTCGCCATCGATGTTGCTGAAAGTGAGCACCACAAGACTGTCTTCCCGCAACTCATACCATGACCTTACTTCCACGGAAAGTTTGTTGCGCTGCTTCTCTTCTTGCGATACGGGCGAGAGTTGCCACACGATGAGCGTGCCGAGGCATAGCAATGCCCATGCGCCCCAAAACCATTTGCTGCGCAAAAGCCGGCGTATCGTGCCGGCCTTTGTGTGGTCTTTTTCTTTGGCCTCGTTCATTTCGTCTTGTCGTGCTGGCCTTGCGGCCTTTCGGGAGTCTTGTTTTTGTTGGATTGGGTAGTTTCTTGTTGCGCGCCCGAGAAGATGTGTGGGGTCGGTTTCGCAACTTCAGCGTTGTGAAGGCTTTATTAAGGAAGCGTGTCGGCTTCGCTTTCGGCAATGGTTATCTCGCCCGAGCCGTAGCAGCGGTGGTGGTTGCCATCGTAGATAACGCAGAATTGGCCCGGCGCAACGCCATGTATGGGGTCGTCGGAGTGGATGATAAACTTGCCCTCGGGCAGCTCTTCCACGGTGGCGGCATGGAATTCGGGCGTGTGGCGAATCTTGAACGTCACGCGTTGGGGCAGTGCTGTGATGCCCTCGGTGAGGAAATCGAATGCGTGGATGGCGAAATCGCGCTTGTAGGCCGTAGCCGGGTCGTAGCCGTGGCTGACGTACAGGATGTTGCCGCTAACGTCTTTCTTGATGACAAACCACGGCCCACCGCCCAGTCCCAGTCCTTTGCGCTGGCCAATGGTGTGAAACCACAGCCCCTTATGCTGTCCGATGACGCGTCCCGTCTCCAGTTCCACGATGTTGCCGGGCATCTCTCCGAGGTAGCGGCGCACATATTCGTTGTAATCGATGTTGCCCAGGAAGCATATTCCCTGCGAGTCTTTGCGGCGTGCGTTGATAAGCCGCTCGCGCTCGGCCACCTCCCGCACCTCGCCTTTTCGGTAATGGCCTATCGGGAAGAGGGCTTTCTTGAGCTGCCATTGGTGTATTTGGGCGAGAAAGTCGGTTTGGTCTTTCACCGGGTCGGGGCTTGTGGTGAGCCACTTTCGCCCGTCTATCCACTCCGTTTGCGCATAATGGCCCGTTGCTATGAGGTCGTAGTCGTGTCCCCGCTTGGCATCGAACGCGCCAAACTTAATCAGACGGTTGCACATCACATCGGGATTGGGCGTGTAACCGGCGCGAACCTTCTCCATCGTGTAGCGTGTCACCTGCTCCCAGTATTCCTTGTGGCAGTCCACCACTTCCAGTTTGCAGCCGTAGCGTTGCGCTACGACTGTGGCCATTTCGAGGTCTTCCTCCGAGTTGCAGTCCCATTCTTCTTTCTCTTCCGGCCCTATCTTGATGTAGAAGCAGTCGGGGTGCAATCCCATACGTGACAGTTCGTAGACCACCACGCTACTATCAACACCGCCAGACAGCAATACGGCGATGCGCTTATCCTTGATTTCTTCCTGACGAAGCATAGATTACCTTGTTATTTATTAGCCTCTGCGGCGGCCATTCTTTGTATGATGGCCAGCTTTTGTTTACGAACGAGTGAGAAATCGCTGCTGTGCGACTCTACGTAGTCATAGAGGTGGAACGCCTTGTCGAGCAATATGCCGCGCAAGGGTTGCTGCTTGTAGCTTCCCTCGGCATACCAAAGCTCGGCCAGCATCTCCAGTTTTTGCACCCGCTGGTCGGTTTGCCATTGGTCGTTGGCATAGGCAATGGCTTCCTCCACGGTGAGATTGCGCAGCACCTCATGGCTTCCCACATACTGGCGGTAGAGTTCTTGCAGCTCCTCATCTCTCCGTTTGCCCTCGTCTTTCTCCAAGAACCGAGCCACGGCGGCCATGAATTCCTCCACGATGCGTATGAAATAGTCCCGTTGTATCATGACTCTCTGTATTCGTACAAGTTGCAAAGTTACGAACATCCCGCTGAAATCACGCAGGAAAAGAGGCAAAAAAGAAACTCTGGCCGTTCCTTTTCCTTGTGGATTTTGTACTCCATGGAATGTGAGGTGGGGCTTTTGTCGACTTTCATAGTTAATATAACATAATAATGTTAGGCATCTGATATGTTTTGTTTGGGTATGTTCTAACTTTGTCCGCTGATATGCAGACGCACTTAAATCTATGATAAGAACTACAAATACCAAACTGTATGGATAAGGAAATCATTAAGCAAATCAACAAACTGGGAGGCGATGGAGAGCCTTTCTTGTTCGTAATCAACTATCAAGGTGACCAGGCGTACATCCGGAAACTGTCGGAAATAGACCCGAAAGAGTGCCTTTTTGATTTTAATGGCAGGACAAACGCTAGTGAGGAAAGCATTCCCGGGCTTCCGTCTGAAGTCAAATGGGAGGTGGATGCGCCTCAGTATGAGGACTACGAGAGGAGCTTTGGCAAGGTGATGGGTAATCTTCTGGCGGGCAACAGCTGCCTTGTCAATCTCACTTGCAGGGTTCCCGTCCGTTGCAATCTGTCGCTTCGGGACATCTTTTTTCATTCCCAAGGCAAGTACAAGATTCTCTTGAATGCTGCGGCGGAGAACATAGAACCGTTCGTATGCTTCTCTCCCGAGATATTCCTGCGGATAAAAGGCGGGCGAGTCTATTCCTATCCGATGAAAGGAACCATTGATGCTGCTTTGCAAAATGCCGAAAAGGTGTTGATGGAAGATGAGAAGGAAGCCGCAGAGCACGCCTCTGTTGTAGACTTGATTCGCAACGATTTGAGCAAGGTCTCTTCCGAAGTGAGAGTGGATAGGTATCGTTATGTAGACCTGTTGCATACAAACAAGGGCGACATTTTACAGACCAGCTCGGAGATTAGTGGCAAACTGCCGGATGATTATTGCCATCACATTGGCGATATTCTTGCTGCTCAGTTACCGGCAGGGAGCATTACGGGAGCACCAAAAGACGAAACTTGCCGGATTATCCAAGAGGCTGAGACTTATGTGCGAGGGTTTTACACCGGGATCATGGGCATTTATGAGGATGGAAAGCTCGATTCTTCTGTGATGATTCGGTTTGTTGAGCAAGAAAAAGACGGCAAAGTGTTTAAGGCTGGTGGCGGTGTTACTTCCAAAAGCCTGTGCAGAAGAGAGTATGAGGAGATGTTGCGAAAGGTGTATCTTCCCATTGTGGCAGTGGGCGAATAAGCAATGGCACAGTGTTTTGTCGAAACCATCAAGGTGATGGATGGTGTGCCGGTGAACCTTTCTTCTCATCAAGCGAGACTGGAGAGAACTTTTCGGCATTTCTTTGTGGAAGTGCCGCCTCCTTCGCTCGAAGAATTCTTGGCTTCTGCACCCACCTTTGGCACGTGCAAGGCGAGGGTTGTGTATGGCTCGCAGGGCGTAAAGGAAGTTCAGTATGCTCCCTATGCTTTGCGCGAGATACGAACTTTGAAGATTGTGAGGGACGATAAGATAGATTATTCTTTCAAAAGCACTGACCGAACCGAGCTGAACCGCCTTGCAGCTCAAAAAGAAAAGTGTGACGAAATCGTCATTGTTAGGGATGGCTTGGTAACAGACACCTCTTTCTCCAACATAGCTGTGTTCGATGGCAAACGATGGATTACCCCACGGCATCCATTGCTTATGGGGGTGAAACGGGCTTGTTTGCTTGAGAAATCTATTTTGCAAGAGGCCGACATCACTTTGGAAGACTTAATGAAGGCTCGTAAAGTGAGCCTTATCAATGCGATGATGGAGCTTGGCGAACTTGAAGTGGCCGTTGAGAACATCCACTTGTGAGCATGGGTTCTGCGAAAGTAAAGTGACTTTTCCGCCGCCAAAACAATGGGGAATGTAACGTTCCGCCTCGCTTTGGTGGTGGAGAAGTCTTTTGATATGGCAACATTTGTTGATGTGTTGCTAATAAGGCGTTTTTTATTCTTGAGAGTTGAAAAAACCGATAAATAAGTATGGCGTTTTCATATTTTTTGTTTAACTTTGCGGCAGATGGTAAATCAAATAATCTAAAACGCATATGACATTATTGGATTTCTTTGTTCAGAACCTTTGGCTGGCTTGGCTCTTGGTCAGTCTCTTTTGTTTGATATTGGAATTGACCAACGGCGACTTCTTTATCATGTCTTTTGCAGTGGGCGGCCTGGGAGCTTCTGTCTCCACATTGTTCACCGACAGTCTGATAATCCAGACAATAGTGTTTGCCGTTCTCACGGTGCTGAGCGTCCTTTACGTGCGTCCTCTCGCCTTGAAGTACCTCCATCGTGGCGAGGACAGGCGAGTGAGCAACGCCGAGGCACTCATTGGACGCGTGGGGCGCGTGACAGAGCCTATCGAAGCCAATGGCTATGGCCGTGTGCAGATAGACGGCGACAGCTGGAAGGCGCGCATGGAGGATGGCGGCTGTGCCGGGGAGAACACCAAAGTGCGCGTGCTGAGTCTCGACTCCATCATCATCACGGTGGAGAAAGCGTAAGAATTGCAACCAACATTTATAAATCATTTAATCCTTTATTAAGATTATGGACATCGGAACCTACGTGCTTATCGGCATTGTCCTCTTGGTTATCTTCTTTGCCAAGAAAGCCATCGTGATTATTCCGCAGAGTGAGACCAAGATTATTGAGCGTCTTGGAAAGTATTTTGCCACGCTTCAGCCGGGCATCAACGTCATAATCCCCTTCATCGACCATGCCAAGGAGATTGTGTCGGTGAAAAACGGACGCTATGCCTACACCAACACCATCGACTTGCGTGAGCAGGTGTACGACTTCGACAGGCAGAATGTGATTACGAAGGACAACATTCAGATGCAAATCAACGCGCTGCTTTATTTCCAAATCGTTGATCCGTTCAAGGCCGTCTATGAAATCAACAACCTGCCCAACGCCATTGAGAAGCTGACGCAGACCACCTTGCGCAACATTATAGGCGAAATGGAGCTTGATCAGACGCTCACCTCGCGCGACACTATCAACACCAAGCTGCGTGCAGTGCTTGATGATGCCACCAACAAGTGGGGAATCAAGGTGAACCGTGTAGAGTTGCAGGACATTACGCCGCCGGAGAGCGTCTTGCAGGCCATGGAGAAGCAGATGCAGGCGGAGCGAAACAAGCGTGCAACCATCCTTACGAGCGAGGGAGAGAAGCAGGCGGCCATCCTGCAGTCGGAAGGTGAGAAGACATCGACCATCAACCGCGCCGAGGCCGACAAGCAACAGGCCATCCTCATAGCCGAGGGTGAGGCGCAGGCACGTATCCGCAAGGCCGAGGCCGAGGCCATCGCGATAGCCAAGATTACTGAGGCGGTGGGGCAGAGCACCAATCCGGCCAATTATCTCATTGCCCAGAAGTATATTCAGATGCTTTCTGAGCTGGCTCAGAACGGCAATCAGAAGACCGTTTATCTGCCCTATGAGGCCACCAATCTGATGGGGTCTATCGGCGGAATTAAGGATATGTTCAAGTAGAAAGTTATTTTCTCCTATTTAAGACGGGGCGGGAAACTGGCGCGAATAGCTGGTTTTCAGCCCCTTTTTTGTGCAATTGGTG
>CAZASQ010000021.1:25227-35209 GCA_964487905.1 uncultured Prevotella sp.
TTTTTGTGCAATTGGTGCTTCTCTTTGCGTGTAGGGCATTCCCTTTTTGTGTGTTTGGCGTTTTCATGCTTTGTTCTTTGAGTGCGGCCTGTTGCGTGTGCGGTTGCCTTTGGGGGGATTCCGTGAAGTGGTCATTGGGTAGGGCACGCCAGATTCGCAGCACGTATGGTTGGCCTTTGGGGAGTGTTGGCGTGTATGCGATGTGCTTATTGGATGGTGTTTTTTTCCGTATTTTTCAATTCCTCCGCTGGTTCCGCTTTGGCATCGCTTGTTTTGCCAATCAGTTTCTCTTTTGTTTGTCTCAAGAAGGTAATGGCTTTCTGTTTATGTTGCTTAATCTGCTGGGAATCAAAAGGATATGTGCTGTGGAGAAAATGGATTAATAATCGCAGAAAATTAAATTAAAAATCCCATATTTTTAATTTAATTTTTGTTGTAAAACCATACCTTTTGCCGCCCGAAAGCGGACGTTTTACTTTGCCATACCATACCTGTTGCTTTCTTGTAGTGGTTGTGTTGCCGTGCGATAAGGTGAAATTGTCAAGAAAAAACGTGTGTTAACTGGTGCGGCTTGCACACTTTCCCATGTCCGTGGATAGACGGGCGCGCCCCCTGTTGTGGGTGGTCTGATGGGCGGCAGGATTGCCCTCGGGTGGCCTTTCGTGTGCCATTTTGGCCAAAAAGCGTGGCAAATCGTCAGTATTCCCGTTTTTTTTAGGTAACTTTGCACCAAATATCGCGTTGCCGCTCGAAAGACGGTGCACCGCGCAATACAATCAGGCAAAGACGATGGAAGAGGAGAAAGAACCGCTGATAGGCAAGACTATTGATGAGCTTCGCGCGCTGGCTCGCGAACTGGGCATGCCCGCGTTCGTGGGCGGACAGATGGCGCGCTGGCTCTATGTGCAGCACGTGCGCAGCATTGACGAGATGGCCAACATATCGAAGAAAAACCGCGAGAAACTGGCCGAACGCTACACCGTAGGGTGCCATGCGCCCATCGATGCGCAGTATTCCAAGGACGGCACCATCAAGTATCTCTTCCCCGTCAAGGCTGGTGCCTCGCGCGAGAAGCTGCGCCATGAGTTTGTTGAGACGGTCTATATACCCGATGGCGACCGCGCCACGCTGTGCGTTTCGTCGCAAGTGGGCTGCAAGATGAACTGTCTCTTCTGTCAGACGGGCAAGCAAGGCTTTGAGGGAAGCCTCACGGCGGCCGACATTCTCAATCAAGTGTACGCGCTTCCGGAGGTAGACAAGCTCACGAACATCGTGTTTATGGGACAGGGAGAGCCGATGGACAATCTCGACAACGTGCTTCGGGCAACGGAAATACTCACCGCCGACTACGGTTGGGCATGGTCGCCGAAGCGAATCACGGTGAGCAGCGTTGGCGTGCGGGGCAAGTTGCGCCGCTTTCTCGACGAGAGCGACTGCCATGTGGCCATCAGCCTTCACTCGCCGCTGCCCGAGCAGCGGGCGCAGCTCATGCCCGCCGAGCGCGGAATGGGCATCGAGGAGGTGGTGGCGTTGCTCCGGGAGTACGATTTCACGCATCAGCGCCGCCTTTCGTTTGAGTATATCCTCTTCGGAGGGCTTAACGACAGTCCCGCCCATGCCCGTGCCATCATCAAACTGCTGGAAGGGCTGGAGTGCAGGGTCAATCTGATACGCTTCCACCACATTCCCGATGTGCCCCTGCGCGAGGTGGAGGAGGGCAGGATGGAGTCGTTCCGCGACTATCTCACCCATCATGGCGTGTTCACTACCATTCGGGCATCGCGCGGACAGGACATCTTTGCGGCCTGCGGCTTGCTCTCCACGAGCAAGGAGATAGATACTGTGAGGCAGCGGCAGCGCGGCGATGCTTAGGTTGCTGCCCCTGCTCTTGCTGGCAGTGGTGCTTGCGGGTTGCCGCAGTGCGCGCCGCGTGAAGCCTGCAAGCTCGTCCAAGGCGGGCGAGGTGCTGGTGGTGGGCGATGATAGTGGCCTTCTCTCGGCCTTTCTCTCCTGCAGCGTGCCGGGATTGCCGCAAGAAGAGCCGCTGTTCGATGTGCGCCGCGTCACGGCGGAGCAGCTTTCGGGCAATGCTTTGCTGGCTCGCGCCATCGTGGTGGTGGGTCGTGGCGGCTATAAGGTGGGGCGCGACCTTGATGCGCGTCCGCAACTGGTTGTCCGCGCGCAGCTGTCAGACTCCGTCCGCGTCTTGCGCGATTTGCTTGCTTTCGAGGAAAGCGTGGCCTTGGCGCAGCTTCGGCGGCATCCCAATGCCGAGATGGAGGCAAAGGTGAGGCGGCAGTTCGGCGTAAGCATGACCATTCCGGAGGAGATGAAAGCCAGTAAGGCCGGGTGCGACTTCCTCTGGATGGCGACAAATGGGGCGGAAAACGTGCGCGGGTTGTGCGTGATGAGGCTGCGGAATGCGGATGGGGAGCGTCTGGCCGAAGCCGTTGACAGTGCGCTGGCACACAATATCCATGGCGAAAGCGCCTCCGTGCGTATGCACTTGCTGCTGCCTACGGTGGGAAAGGCCGTGAATGAGGGCAGGACGGTGCTTCGCGGGCAGTGGGAGATGGACGGCGATGCGATGGGCGGGGCGTTTGTGGCCTCCGCAAGGCATACAGCCAGAGAGGAAATAGTGCTGCTGGCATTTGCCTATGCGCCCGAAAGAAAGAAACGAAACATTATGCGGCAGCTGCAAGCTGTCGTTCTCAATGATAATATTACCTATGGACAATAATGCAAAAGTGAGGGTGGCTATCACCCAAGGCGATACCAACGGTGTCGGATACGAATTGATATTTAAGGCATTCTCTGAGCCGGAGATGCTCGAACTGTGCACGCCCATCATCTATGGGTCGCCCAAGGTGGCGGCATACTACGGCGATGTGCTCGATGTGGAGGCCAGTTTCACTATCATTTCTGATGCGCGGGAAGCCCGCGAAGGCGTGGTCAACCTGCTGACGGCGTTTGAGGAGGAGGTGAAAGTGGAGCCGGGAGTGGCCACGGAGACTTCGGGAGAGACTGCCCTCAAAGCCCTTGACCGCGCGTTGGCCGACTATCGCGAGGGGCTGTTTGATGTGTTGGTCACCAATCCCATTGACAATACGGCGGAGTTCCACTTCAGTGGGCAGAGCAGATATATCGAAGACCACATGGAAGCCGAAGGCCACGGGCTGACATTGCTCGTGGATGAGGGGCTGCGCATTGCGCTTGCAACGCGCAATTTGCCCTTGCGGCAGGTGGTGGAGTGCGTCAGCCAGAGTGGCATAGAGCAGAATTGCCGTGCCCTGTGGCAGAGCCTGAGGCGCGATTTCCGCATCTCCAATCCCCGCATAGCGGTGCTTTCCATCAACCCTAAGGCCGGCGACAATGGTCTGCTGGGCACAGAGGAGCAGGAGATTATCCGTCCGGCGCTTGACGCGCTCACCGAGTCGGGTGTGCAAGCGTTCGGCCCTTATGCTGCCGATGCGCTCTTTGCGGCTGGCGACTACACTTGCTTCGATGCCGTGCTGGCCATGTATTACGACCAGGGACTTACTCCGTTCCGTGCCTTGAGCCAGAATGGCGGAGTGAATTACACCATCGGTTTGCCGCTCGTTCGTACCGCGCCGGAGCTGCGCAACTCCATTTCGCTTGGCGGAAAAGGCGTTGCCGACCCGCTTCCGCTGCGCCACGCCATCTATTTGGCCATCGATATTTTCCGAAACCGCACCGACTATGATGAGGCAGGGGCGCATCCGCTGCCCAAACTCTACAAGGAGAAGAAGGATGAGAGCGAGAAAGTGCGTTTCGCCATTCCCAAAAAGCGCGACCCCAAAGCACCTTCCGCCAACAAGGGCAACGAGATAGGGTAGATGAAAAAGAAGTATCAGAACGCATTCTTCATCTTTGGCATCGCCGTGCTGGCCGTTATGGTGAGCCAGCTCGACTTTGCCCAAGTGTGGCAGGGGCTTCAGCGTGCGGGATATTGGTTCTTTGCCGTTGTGCTGCTTTGGGCGTTCCTCTACATTTTCAACACGGCGGCATGGTATACCATCATCCGCAGCGGCGAGAAACAGGTTCCGCCGGGGCAGCCCCGTGGAGAACGGGTGGGCTTTTGGTGGTTGTACAAAATCACCGTCTCCGGTTTCGCGCTCAATTATGCCACGCCCGGCGGGCTGATGGGTGGCGAGCCGTACCGCGTGATGGCCTTGAAGCCGAAGATTGGCGCAGAGAGAGCCACGTCGTCGGTGCTCCTTTATGTGATGACCCACATCTTCAGCCACATCTGGTTTTGGCTTCTCAGCATCGTTCTCTACTTGGTCACCCAGCCGCTGAACCTCTTTATGGGCGTCATGCTCGCGCTTGTGGGTGCGTTCTGTCTGCTGGCCATCTGGTTTTTCCTCTCCGGCTACCGCCGCGGCTTGGCTGTGAGGGGCATGAAGGTGCTGGGCTGCGTGCCGGGCGTCAAGAAGTGGGCACGCGGATTCATAGAAAACCACCGCGAGCAACTGGCTGTTATCGACAGCCAAGTGGCCGCGCTCCACAATCAAAGCCCCCGCACATTTGTCACCGTGGTGCTTTTGGAGGTGGCTTGTCGCGTATGCTCGGCCTTGGAAGTGTTTTTCGTCCTGCTGGTGCTCTATCCCGGCGTCAATTATCTCGACTGCATCCTCATCATAGCCTTCACCACGCTCTTTGCCAATATGCTTTTCTTCATGCCGTTGCAGCTTGGTGGCCGCGAGGGAGGATTCCTCATGTCGGTCTCGGGCTTGGGCCTCACGGCGACGGCAGGCATCTTCGTGGCTCTCATCGTGCGCGTCCGCGAGTTGATTTGGACGGCCATCGGCCTGCTGCTCATCAAGACAGACCGAGCGGGAAGGCCAGAAGAAGCATCCGGGAATTAGATTATTATTCCTTAAAAAAGCAAGGGAAATGTCCTCATACCGAATAAAATGACTAACTTTGTGAGCCAATGAATACGAGTGAACTGCAAAGAATCAAGCAAAGATACAGCATCGTGGGAAACTGCGATGCGCTGAATCGTGCCTTGGACGTGGCATTGCAGGTGGCACCCACCGACCTCTCCGTGCTCATCATGGGTGAGAGCGGCGTGGGAAAGGAAATCATTCCCCGTGTCATCCACGACAATTCGCCCCGCCGGCGTGAGAAATATTTCGCCATCAACTGTGGTTCCATCCCCGAGGGAACCATCGACAGTGAGCTGTTTGGCCATGAGAAAGGTGCCTATACGGGTGCCATTGGCGAGAGTGAGGGCTATTTTGGTGTGGCCAACAAAGGTACAATCTTTCTGGACGAGGTGGGCGAGCTGCCCATGGCCACGCAGGCACGCTTGCTCCGCGTGCTGGAGACGCGCGAATACATCCGCGTGGGCGGGCAGGAGATAAGGAAAACCGATGTGCGCATCGTGGCCGCGACCAACGTCAATATGCAAAAGGCCATCAGCGAGGGCAAGTTTCGCGAGGACTTGTTCTACCGTCTCAACACCATACCCGTGCAGATGCCGCCCCTGCGCGACCGTGGCAACGACATCCTGCTGCTCTTCCGCCTCTTCACCATGCAGATGGCGGAGAAGTACAACCTGCCCAAGATTTCCCTTACCGATGATGCCAAGGAGGTGTTGCTCAAATACAAGTGGCCGGGCAACGTCCGCCAGCTGAAGAACATCACTGAGCAGATGTCGGTACTGAGCGAGAAGCGCGAGATAGACAAGGAAACGCTGCTGCGATTCATCCCGCAAGACCCCGAGAGCACCGAACTGGCACTCGTGGGAAACGCCCAGGGCAAGTACAGTTATGAGAGCGAGCGCGAGTTGCTGTACAAGATTCTGTATGAACTGCGCGGCAATGTGAGCGACCTGCGGCGCGACTTGAACAACGTGCGCAAGCAGCTGGAGACCTACCGGGAACTTGACGAGACAGCGCGATACCGCAACTTGGCCGCGGAAGGCGACCGCCATCTGCCCGCCACAACACGCGACAACTTTGCCCCGCAGGAGAAAGAAGTGGAGGACGCGGAGGCGGAAGAGATACAAGAACCCGAAAATCTGAACCTCAACGACCTTGGCCGGCAGATGCTGGAAAAGGCTTTGGAGCGCAACGATGGCAACCGGAAGAAGGCCGCGCAGGAGCTTGGCATCAGCGACCGGACGCTCTATCGGCGCATCAAGCAATACGGATTGGATCGCGAGTGAGGCCGCCATGCCGCGCCCAAAAGGGCGGTTTGCCGTCTCTTGGCATCCCGTTTCGGCGGTGGCGGATGTGCTTCCGTTTTCCGAAAGGTGTGCTTCCGCAGACGAAACCATACCTTTTGCGCGGTCAAACGTCACGTTTTGCAGGCTGAAACCATAGGTTTTGCACGGTGAAAGGTGACGTTTTGCTAAGCGGTTGCTGCTCAATGAGTTAATAAAACGCTTTCAGGAAGCGTCTGAGAGAATAAAAATGGAAACAAAAAAGAAAACATATCGCCCCGCAATCATGCGCGGCCCCGGCATCGGCTCGGCTCTCGGCTTGCTGGCCGTGTGTCTTTTGCTGCTGGCCGTGGCCGTGACAGGGTGCGTTCCCAAATACACGTTCAATGGTGCGAGCATCGACTACACGAAGACCAAGACCATCGAGATAGCCGATTTCCCGATTCGCTCCAACTATGTGTGGGGCCCCATGGCCCCGATGTTCAACAACGCGCTCAAAGACCAGTTTGCCAACCACACCCGCTTGCAGCAAGTGAGGCGCAATGGCGACTTGAAGATAGCGGGCGAGATTACGCAATATCAGCAGCGCAACAAGTCGGTGTCGAGTGAGGGCTATGCCGCGCAGACCGAGTTGTCGATGACGGTGAACGTGCGCTTCACCAACAACGTCAATCATGCGGAAGACTTCGAGCGGCAGTTTACGGCCACGGCCTCTTATCCCACCACGCGCAATCTCGCCGATGTGCAGGAGGAACTGGTGGAGCAGATGGTCAAGGACTTGACCGACCAGATATTCAATGCCACGGTGGCCAACTGGTAGGCATCCCTTCCCTCAAATGCCCACGCAATCATAAACAGACAGACTACACGAAGTATGGACATTGCCGCGCTGACACAACATCCCGAGGAACTGGGCAAGCACACCTTGTACGAGCTTCGCAGCCTGATAGCCCGCTATCCCTACTATCAGCCCGCCCGGCTGTTGCTGCTGAAGAACCTCTATTTGCTCCACGACCCAACGTTTGATGAGGAACTGCGGCGCGCGGCCATCTATGTGACGGATCGCCGTAGGCTGTTTGAATTGGTGGAGGAGGCGCATTACCAGTTGCGCACGGAGAAGCCGGCGGCCACGCAGCGTGAGCCACAGCGGCCGAAAGAGCAGGAGGGCGACCGCACGGCCGCGCTCATAGACACTTTTCTGGGGCAGATGACGGCCGGTGATGGTGATGCCGAGCCGCAGCGGACAAAGCGAAAGCCCACGCCGGCTGATGCTGCGGTGGACTATGTGGCCTATCTCTTGGAGACGGAGGACGGCGATGGAGGTGAAGACGCGCCGCAACTGAAGGGGCAGGCACTCATTGATGATTTCATTAACAATGGTAAGGGTAAAATATCCCTACAAGATGAGACGGAGTACGAGCCGGAGACGGAAACCGACAGCGGCGAGGAGACAAGCTATTTCACCGAAACCTTGGCGCGAATCTACATCAAGCAGGGAAGATATTCAAAGGCATTGGAAATTATTCAGCGATTAAATTTGGAATATCCAAAAAAAAATCGTTACTTTGCAGACCAAATCCGTTTCTTGAAGAAATTGATTATCAACGAGCAATAAAAAACAAATACAAAAGATAAAAAATGGGACTTTACACGTTATTTGTGATTCTTATCGTTCTTGCCGCGCTTCTGATGATTGGCATTGTGCTGATTCAAGAGTCCAAAGGTGGAGGCTTGGCCTCAAACTTCTCCTCGTCTAACAGCGTGCTGGGTGTGCGCAAGACGACCGACTTCATTGAGAAGGCCACTTGGGGACTTGCCGCAGCCATGGTGGTGCTCAGCGTAGTCTGCGCCTATGTGGCTCCTTCGGCCAACACCGATGCGAGCGTAATTGAGCGTTCGGCCGATGGTGGCACGGCTAATCCTAACAATCTGCCCAACTTTGGCGCAAGCCAGCAGCAGAAGCAAGCTGCTCCTGCACAGAAGGGGGCAGCTCAAGGCACTACGCCGGCAGCTCCGGCAGGCAAGGCTCAGCCGCAAGACTAAGCATAGCAAGGCTTTCTAAGAACAGCATAACTTTTCCCCCTGCCCGTCAAGGCAGGGGGCGTTTGGGTTTAAGGGCATGGCTTTGTGGTTCTCGCTGTGATGGTAATAGGAGTGACGGCTGCGATAATGAACTTGAATGGCAGTGAAAATGAATAAAGGAAGGGATGATGCGAACTGAAGGTGGCTACGATAATGAATTTAAGAAGTTTTACCACGGCGCACCATTGGCGTTCCAAAGAAAAAACGTATCTTTGCATTCAATAACAAAAAACTTAAAATCCAAGGACTTTATGGAAATATCAGAGCGATTTATCAACTACACTAAGTTCGACACACAGTCTGCCGAGGATTCCCAAACCGTGCCCAGCACGCCGAAGCAGCTCATCTTTGCACGTTACCTCAAGGAGGAATTGGAGCGCGAGGGGCTTAAGGACGTTGAGATGGACGACATGGGTTACATCTACGCAACGCTGCCGGCAAATACCGATAAGGACATTCCCACCATTGGTTTCATAGCCCATTACGACACGGCACTGGATGCAAGCGGTGCCAATATCAAGGCGCGCATTGTTCGCGGCTACGATGGCAACGACATAGAGCTGTCGCCCGGTATCGTCTCCTCGCCGAAAATGTTCCCCGAACTCTTGGAGCACAAGGGCGAAGATCTCATTGTTACCGATGGAACAACGCTTCTTGGCGCGGACGACAAGGCGGGAATAGCCGAGATAGTGCAGGCTATGTGCTATCTGCGCGACCATCCCGAGGTGAAGCATGGCAAGATTCGCGTTGGATTCAATCCCGATGAGGAGATTGGAATGGGTGCCCATCACTTCGATGTGGAGAAGTTTGGTTGCCAATGGGCTTACACCATGGACGGCGGCGACATAGGGAATTTGGAGTATGAGTGCTTCAATGCAGCCTCGGCCAAGCTGACAATCCACGGTGTGAGTGTGCATACGGGCTACGCCAAGGGCAAGATGGTGAATGCGGCTCGCCTTGCCTGCGAACTGAACGACATGATTCCGGAGACCGAGATTCCCGAAACCACAGAGGGATACCAAGGGTTCTATCACCTGCTGTCCATCGAAGGCCATTGCGAGGAGGCCAAACTGAGCTATATTATCCGCGATCACGACCGCCAGAGATTCGAGGCGCGCAAGCGATTCCTCACCGAGTGCGTGGCCAAGATGAACGAGAAGTATGGCGAGGGCACGGTGGAAATCAAGCTGGCCGACCAGTATTATAATATGAAAGAGCAGATAGAGCCGAACATGCACGTAGTAGACTTCGTGCTGAAAGCCATGCACGAGACGGGCGTAACGCCGAAGGTGGAGCCTATCCGTGGTGGTACTGACGGTGCCCAGCTCAGCTATCGCGGTCTGCCTTGTCCGAATATCTTCGCGGGAGGTGTCAATTTCCACGGCCCTTATGAGTTTGTTTCCGTTCAGGTGATGGAGAAAGCCATGCAGGTGGTTGTGAAAATATGCGAGCTTACCGCAGAGTTCAATGATTAATAATTGGTATTTTAAAGATTAATCGATAACGCGTTGGCAGATGGACGTGCCTCCGCTTGGGCTGACAGAGGAAGCCTTGTGCTCCCATAGCTTTTGCCGTGCTGATTCTCAGCACAGAAGACGTTCTTGACAGAGGAAATTTTGTGTTTCCATGGCGCACGGTGTGCGCTGCAAGAGGTTAGTACCGAGAGTGGAAAAAATGCATAGTACCATCCCGTTTGGCAGTCTTTTG
>CAZASQ010000021.1:35309-46524 GCA_964487905.1 uncultured Prevotella sp.
CTTTTGTTCGTAAAAGATACACTCCAAGGGAGGAGAATGTCCATTTGCCAACGCTTTTTTCTTGTTCGTTGCGGACAAGAACCCCGTTCCTTGAATTGTTAACTCACCGGCATGGAGGTGTCAGTCCACTGAAGGGAGACGCCGATCCATTGGTTGAGAAACGTAAATCTGCCAGTTTGGAGGCATCGCTTGTCGGTTTTAAGAAGAAAGAGAGGTCTCCATCAGTTCCCTGCCACCACTTGTCAGCGACTTGGCATTGATACTTGTCGTTGCCGGAATCGTCACTTTATTGTTCAAGAAGCTCCGCCAGCCCCTTGTGTTGGGCTATATTGTAGCCGGCTTCTTGGTATCTCCGCACATGCCCTACACAATGAGTGTGGTCGACAGGGCAGACGTGCAGACATGGGCCGACATCGGTGTTATCTTCCTTTTGTTCTCTTTGGGTCTTGACTTCTCGGTCAAGAAGATACTGCGGATGGGCGTTAGCCCCGCCATAGCGGCCTGCACCATCATCTTCTGCATGATGACACTTGGCGTTGTCGTGGGCAACGCGTTCGGATGGGCGCGTATGGACTGCATATTCCTTGGCGGAATGCTCGCCATGTCGTCCACTACCATTATTTATAAGGCGTTCTCCGACATGGGGCTGAGCCAGCAAGGCTTTGCCGCAACAGTGATGAGCGTGCTCATACTGGAGGATATACTCGCCATAGTGATGATGGTGATGCTCTCGGCCATAGCCAATGGCACATCGCCGGACGGCGGACAGCTGCTGGGCAGCGTGCTCAAGATAGGCTTCTTCCTTGTTTTGTGGTTCGTTATCGGAATCTTTGCCATCCCCTTGCTGCTGCGCCGCGTGCGCGGGCTGATGAATGCCGAGACGCTGCTTGTGGTTTCGCTGGGCTTGTGCTGCCTGATGGCCGTCATTTCCACAGAGGTGGGCTTCAGCAGTGCGTTCGGCGCGTTTGTCATGGGCAGTATTCTGGCCGAAACGGTGGAGGCCGACAAGATAATACGTCTTGTTGAGCCAGTCAAGAACCTCTTTGGTGCTATCTTCTTTGTGTCGGTGGGCATGCTCGTAGACCCCAAAATCATCGTCTCCTACGCCTTCCCCATCCTCTGTCTTGTGCTCGCCATCCTTTGCGGCAACGCCTTTTTCTCCACGACGGGCTACCTGCTCAGCGGCCAAAACCTGCGAAACGCCATGCGTTGCGGATTCTCCATGGCACAGATAGGCGAGTTTGCCTTCATCATAGCTTCGCTGGGACTCTCGCTGGGTGTCATCAGCGACTTCCTCTATCCCGTTGTGGTGGCCGTCTCGGTCATCACCACCTTCCTTACTCCTTACATGATTCGTGCCGCTGAGCCGTGTCACGACTTCCTTGTGGCTCGTCTTCCCCGGCGCTGGACGCGCATTCTCGACCACGTAGGGGCAGGAGTGCCCGCCACGCCCGCTTCGGGCAGCCTGTGGAAGCGGCTTGTCAAGGCGATGCTGCTCAATACGCTGATTTACAGTATCCTCTCTTTGGCCGTCATTGCCGTCATGTTTACTTTTGCCCTGCCGTTCTGCCGTCAGCTCTCCACCGACCTCACGGGCACCCACTGGGCAGGAAATGCCGTTTGCGGAGTGGCCACCGTGTTGCTCGTCTCGCCATTCCTGCGCGCCATAGTGATGAAGAAAAACCACTCCGAGGAGTTCAAGGCACTGTGGACGGAGCGGCTCATCAACCGTCTGCCGCTCGTTTTCACGGTGATAGCCCGCCTTGTGGTGGCCGTTTCCTTTGTTTTCTACATCGCCTATTATCTTACGCGCTTTGCCAACGCGCTCATCGTGGCCATTGCCCTTGGCGCGATAGTGCTCATGGTGCTCTCCCGCCGGCTGAAGAAGCGCAGCATACGTCTGGAGCGGCTGTTTGTGCAAAACCTGCGGAGCAGGGAGATACAGGCCGAGGCGTTGGGGCGGAAGCGTCCACTCTATGAGGGCAGGCTGCTTGACCGCGATGTACACATGAGCCTTTGCGAGATTCCGGAGGATTCGCTGTGGGCTGGGCGCACACTGTCGGAACTGGCGTTCCGCCAAAGGTTTGGCGTCAATGTGAGCAGCATTCTCCGTGGCAGCCGGCGCATCAACATTCCCCATGGCGATGTGCTCGTATTCCCCGGCGACCAACTTCAGGTGATTGGCGATGATGAGCAGCTTACCCGCTTTGCCAGCTCCATGCGCGCGGAGCTGCATGCCGAAGACGCGGAGATAGAGCAGCGCGAGATGCGTCTGCGCCAAATCGTCATTGGCTCGGGAAGCCCGCTTGTGGGCAAAACCATGCAGGAGAGCGGCATCCGCGACTGCTATAACTGCATGGCCGTGGGGCTTGACGAGGGCGAGAAGAGTCTTTCCGTGGTGGCTCCTGCGCGCCGTTTTGCCCCGGGCGATGTGCTTTGGGTGGTGGGCGAGGAGCGCAATGTGGACGGTCTTGTGGCCGCCAACGACTCTCGCTGACGCATCTCTCCTCAAAGGGAAAACAGTTTCCGACCGCCTCCATTGCGCCCCGCCCGTTATGGGGCTTGACGGGGGCAAAAACGAAACGTATGGTTTTGCCTTGCAAAACGTCCGTTTTCACCTTGCAAAAGGTATGGTTTCACAATGCGAAACCATACCTTTTGCAAGGCGGCCGTTTTTCGCCTGTTTGCTGTCGGTTTCCCGCGTGCCGGCGGCGGAGGCTTGGATGCGTGGAAAAACTACCCCGATTCCTTTTTAAGCAGTGCGGCGTGGCGCGGATAAAAAGAAAATACGTATCTTTGCCACGTAATCTATAACAAAAGGAAACGTCATGGCAAACAGTGAGAACCTCCAAGTGCCGATTGTCAGTATGGACAATGTGGATATGTATAACAAGATGCTTGGCTTCGAGACCTATCATCCGCTGGTGACGGCGGTGGACCTGCGCGAGGCCAAAAACACGCGCCGCACTCACGCCAAGTGGCGTTATGGGCTCTACGCGCTTTTCCTGAAGCACGGCGCGCAGTGCTCCATCCGCTATGGCAGGAGAAACTACGACTATCAGGAGGGCACGGTGGTGAGCTTCGCGCCGGGGCAGATGGTGGAGGTTGTGCCCACCGCGGGGCAGGAGGAGCGGGCTTCGGACGTGCAGGGACTTCTCTTCCATCCCGACTTGCTCTATGGAACGGCCTTGGGCGACCGCATCGGCGAGTATCATTTCTTCGACTATGATTCGGCAGAGTCGCTCCATCTTTCGGAGCGCGAGCAGCAACTCTTCATCCATACGCTGCAAAACATCAATCTTGAGTTGCAGCAGCCGGTTGATGCCCATTCGCAAACGATTCTCGTAGACCGCATCAAGCTGCTCCTGGACTACTGCCAGCGGTTCTACGACAGGCAGTTTGTCACCCGTCACAAGCAAAACAGCGATGTGCTCGTGGCGTTCGAGCACAATCTGCGCGCCTATTTCGCCGAGGGAACGGCGCGCCGGCATGGGCTTCCCTCTGTGGCGTGGTTTGCCGACAAGGCGTGTCTTTCGGCAGGCTATTTCGGCGACCTCATCAAGAAGGAGACGGGCATGAGCGCGCAGCAGTACATCCAAGCCAAGATAACGTCCTTGGCCAAGCAGCTTATCCTCGACCAGAGTTATACCATCAATCAGGTGTCGGAGCGTCTGGGGTTCCAGTATCCGCAGCATTTCACGCGCTTTTTCAAGCGGCATGTGGGCAAGTCGCCCCGCGAGTATCGCGAGGGGTAGGCGCACGCCCTTCCGTTCTCTCCCGCCTTGCCGCTTCCTTGGCTTTGTGTGCCCGCCATGGTGGGATGGCGCAAGGCGTTGAGGGCGTGTGCGGAAAAGGCATTGGCGCGCTTCGGTAAAGGGGCGCGCCAATGCCTTTAACTAAAAAAAGTTATTTCCTTTGCTGTTTACCCAAATTCAATTACCTTTGCAAAGTAATAATTATTTATCCTATATTGAATGAGCAAAACCAAGAAATTAGTAGATTCAATCACCAAAGGAATTCAAGATAAGAAGGGCACCGGCATCGTCATTGCCGACCTTACGCATATCGATGGCTCCATCTGCAACTATTTTGTCATTTGCCAAGGCAACTCGCCAACGCAGGTTGAGGCCATCGCAGGCAGCGTGGGCGACTACGTTCGTGAGGCGGAGGGCGAGAAGCCTGTCAGCTGCGTGGGTCTGGGAACGGCACAATGGGTGGCCATGGACTTCGTAGATGTGATGGTTCATGTGTTCCTTCCCGAGACAAGGGAGTATTACGACTTGGAGCATTTGTGGGAGGATGCCAAGTTGACGAGGCTTCCCGATGTGCTGTAAGGCAACATCCCGTACCCTTTAACATTCCATAATGTCAATGAAAAATCAACGAAAAGACAATCAAGATAATTCCGGCGGCCCCAAGATGCCTAAGTTCAACATGAACTGGGTTTACGTGCTGGTCATCATTTGTTTGGCTGTTACTTTCTTTACGGCGAATGGCAGTGGCGGCTTGGCTAACTCTTCGGTGAGCGTGGAGAAAGATTACACCCAGTTTGTGGAGTATGTCGACAAGGGCTGGGCTACGCGTGTGGTGGTCAACAAGACCGAAAGCTCGCTCAAGATGTACGTCCGCCCGGAGCATATACGCGACATCTTCAAGGCAGGGACTGCCCAGACGGGCAAGAATCCTTATGTTACGGTGGAGATTGGGTCGGTCGACAACCTCGAAGTGTTCCTCTCTCAGGCCGTCAAGCAAAAGCGTATAGGCGGTTTCAGCTACGAGAATCAGAAAGGAAGCGTGCTCAAAGACATCTTCTTGAGTCTGCTTCCGTGGGTGCTTCTCATAGCTTTCTGGATGTGGATGATGCGCCGCATGAGTGGCGGATCGGGTGGAGCGTCTGGCGGAATCTTCAATGTGGGCAAGTCAAAGGCCAAACTTTATGAGAAAGCCAACGAACTTGACATCACGTTTAAGGACGTAGCGGGGCAGGAAGGAGCCAAGCAGGAGGTGCAGGAAATCGTTGAGTTCCTCAAGAATACGAAAAAATACACCGATCTTGGAGGCAAGATTCCCAAGGGCGCGCTGCTTGTTGGCCCTCCGGGAACGGGAAAAACGCTGCTGGCCAAGGCCGTTGCGGGCGAGGCGGGAGTGCCTTTCTTCTCCATGAGTGGCTCCGACTTCGTTGAAATGTTCGTCGGCGTGGGTGCAAGTCGCGTTCGCGATGTGTTCCAGCAGGCCAAGGAGAAGTCGCCTTGTATTATCTTCATTGATGAGATCGACGCCGTGGGTCGCGCCCGCTCCAAGAATCCTGCCATGGGAGGCAACGATGAGCGCGAGAACACGCTCAACGCGCTGCTCACGGAGATGGATGGATTTGGCTCTAATTCTGGTGTTATCGTGCTGGCGGCCACCAACCGTGTTGATATGCTGGACAAAGCGTTGCTCCGTGCCGGACGTTTCGACCGTCAGATTCACGTTGATTTGCCCGACTTGCCCGAGCGCAAGGCCATCTTCCAAGTACATATGAAGCCGCTGAAGCTTGACAAGAACATCGATTTGGACTTGCTTTCGCGTCAGACACCGGGATTCTCGGGTGCCGATATTGCCAATGTGTGCAACGAGGCTGCGCTCATTGCCGCGCGCCACGACAGAACCGAGGTGGGCTATCAGGACTTCCTTGATGCCGTAGACCGCATTATTGGCGGACTGGAAAAGAAAACCAAGGTGATGACGGCCGATGAAAAGCGCACCATAGCCATGCATGAGGCAGGCCATGCCACCATCAGCTGGTTCTGCGAGCACGCCAATCCGCTGGTCAAGGTGAGCATTGTGCCGCGTGGACAAGCCTTGGGAGCGGCGTGGTATCTGCCAGAGGAGCGTCCCATCACTACAAAGGAGCAGATGCTCGATGAGATGTGCTCGCTTCTGGGTGGACGTGCCGCCGAGGATTTGTTCACCGGACACATATCAACAGGTGCGATGAACGACTTGGAGAGAGCCACAAAGAGTGCCTACGGCATGATAGCCTACGCCGGAATGAGCGACAAGCTGCCCAACTTGTGCTATTATAACAACAGCGAATACAGTTTCCAGAAGCCTTATTCCGAAACTACGGCGCGCATTATTGATGAGGAAGTGCTGAAAATGGTCAACGACCAGTATGCCCGCGCCAAGCAAATACTCTCCGAGCACAGTGAGGGACACAACCAACTGGCGCAACTTCTCGTGGAGCGAGAGGTGATTATGGCCGAGGATGTGGAAAAAATCTTTGGCAAACGCCCTTGGGTCAGCCGCACGCAGGAGCTGATGGAGGAAGAGGAGAAGAACGAACTGAGGCTGGAGAACATGCCCGAGGCTGCACGAAAGGCGCAGGAGGAGCATGAACGGATGAAGGCTTCGGAGGCCGATGACAAAGAAAAGGAGGAGCAGGCATGAGCGAGAAGCAAAAGAATCTGGTGATGCGCACCGTCTTTGGTGTACTCTTTGTAGTCATTATGGTGGCGGGATTCCTTCGCCCGCACTACATGGTGACACTCTTTGCCATCATCACCGGCATGACGTTATGGGAGTATTCCGGGTTGGTCAACGAGGTGAAGGGCGTTGAGGTGAACCGTTTCATCTCCACGGCGGCCGGAGTCTACTTCTTCGTAGCTGTGGCCGGGCTTCGTATGGGCTTCGTAGATGGTTTCAGTGCCTTCATCCCTTACATCCTTTCCATTATCTATTTGTTCATCGCCGAACTGTATTTGAAGAACGAGAACCCGATCCATAGCTGGGCTTACACGATGATGGGGCAGATGTATATCGCCCTTCCGCTCTCTATGATCAATGTGTTGGCCTTCCAAATGTCGCCCGATGGTGCGCTCACGGTGGATATGCTGTTGCCCCTGAGTGTCTTCGTCCTGCTTTGGACCAACGACACGGGAGCCTATTGTGCCGGCTCTTTGTTTGGAAAACATAAGCTCTTTCCGCGTGTCAGTCCCGGCAAAACGTGGGAGGGAAGCGTTGGCGGCGGCATCTTGTCGCTGCTGGTGGCCGGCCTTATCGGCTGGTATGTCAACCAAGGTGCCGATGCCCATGTGTTGAACGTGTGGGGATGGATGGGGCTTGGTCTTGTTGTCTGCGTGTTTGGAACGTGGGGCGACTTGGTGGAAAGTCTGTTGAAGCGCACCATTGGGGTCAAGGACAGCGGCAACGTGATTCCCGGCCATGGTGGAATGCTCGACCGTTTCGACTCCTCCCTCATGGCTATTCCCGCCGCAGTGGTCTATCTTTACACGCTGACGCTGATTTGATGCATTCCGCTGCACGCTGTTCGTGGGGCGCAAGCCGTGCGCGTGGGAGTTGATGATGGGTGAAAATGTTAACACTTGATTATCAAGTGAATAGCATGTTTTGATGTTACGAATTGCAAAACCGTACGTATTACATGGTAATATGTACGGTTTTGTCGTTTAAAAGGTATGGTTTTGGCTCGCGAAAGGTATGCTTTTGGAAGCCAAAAGGTATGGCCTTGAAAATCCATACGTATGAACTCGCACGATGAGCTTCGCGCATTCGTCTTTTTGTACGTGCAGTTTGGTCTGTTTATGTCGCTGGAAGAATATGTTGTGAGGTGATGACGTGGCAGTCTGTGAAGACCTTCTTTTGAGCCAAAAGGAATGTTTTGCGGTCTACAAAATGTATTGGAAAACAAAAAAAAACAATCAAAATGTTTGTGAAGTCGTGATAAATGCGTAACTTTGCCATTGTTGGTGCCTCCCCGCTTGCTTGTGCCTACATTCTTGTGGGGGAGCTATGAAACGAAAATACTTATAAACCAATACATCATGAGAAAACGTTTCAACTGTTTTGCCATCCTTATTATGGCTCTCATCATGTCAGTTCCGCTGTTTGCACAGACCTCGGACAGCGCAAAAGGCATGAGTGCGCAGGCTTTGCGCGTACCAAGCAACTTTGTTTTTTCGCGGTTGGCCGCCCCGCTGCGTGCGGCCGGGCAGTCTCCCGCCGCCCCTGTGGCCGGCCGTCAGTTGCGTCCCCGGGCGGGAGAGATGCGCCTTCCGGCTCATTCGGTGCTCTATGCCAACGCTTTGGGCGACTATAACGGGCTGATTTCCTACGCACCGTCATCGCCAGACGACATTGCCACCTACGTTCCGTTCGATAAGTCGGTGTTCAATGCTGGCTCCACCATCAAGGATGGTAAGTTGTGCGGCATCTATATGGACCAGTCGATGATGGAATACGGGATGATATTCCTTTGGTATGGCTGGTTCGACTTGGCCACGGGTGAGTATGACGGCAGTTTGGAGAACGTTAAGGACATGAGCCTTATCGCCTTTGCCACCGCCACCGACCCGGTAACGGGCGAGGTGTTTGGCGAGTTCTACGACCAGACGATGCAAGGCTGGGAGTTTGGAGTGGTGGATTACGACAAGATGGATCGCACGGTTGTTTCCACGACCAGCCGCCTTTATGTGGCAATGGGCATCACGGCGAAGGGCGAGACTTATGGCATCACCGATGACGGCCACCTTTACGCCATCGACCGCAAGACAGGCAAGGAGACGTTTATTGGCTCTACGGGAGTCAATATCAAGGACGACAATGGAATGTTCTATACCCAAGGCGGTGCCATAGACCCCAAGACAGACACGTTCTTTTGGGCTTGCACCGATGCCAATCGCCAGTGTGTCATCTATACCGTTGATCTTGGCGATGCATCAGTCACCCGCGTAGGCTCATCGCCTTATCAGCAAGTTGCGCTCAACGTGCTTCCGCCTGCCGCAGAGGACAAAGCGCCCGCTGCCGTTACCGATTTTGCGGTGTCGTTTGAGGGGCCGTCCACATCGGGCAAGGCGCTTTTCACCCTTCCGGGGAAGACTTTCGATGGCGATGATGCACTTACGGGGCAGCTCTCTTGCGAGGTGAGCGTCAATGGCAACGTGGTGGCCACTGCGAAAGGTGCGCCTGGCGAGGCCATGAGCGTAGATATTAAAAACCTTTTAGAGGGCGAAGCCACTATCGCGGTGGTGGTGAGGAACGATGTAGGCGCAAGCCCGAGGGTGTCGCTTGTCACCTATGTGGGCTACGACAAGCCTCTTCCGCCATCCCAAGTGTCGCTTGTCAGAGGCGAGGGAAACTCCGCCACGCTGTCATGGAATGCACCATCGGCAGGCATTCATGGCGGTTACATGGGCAGTCTGACCTATAACGTCTATCGTATTCAAGGCGACAAGCAGGATCAAGTGCGTCAAGGACTTACCAACACCAGCACCTCCATACAGCTTTCTGTGGACGGCGGGCTGAAAAACTACGTCTATGCCGTGGAGGCGGTCAACCAAACGCAGCACAGCGAGCGCGCCGTGAGCAACAATCTTGTGGTGGGCGATGCGCTTGAAGTGCCATTCTTCGATGATTTCAAGGAGAGCATAGACCTCTATACCGTAATTGATGCCAATGCCGATGGCGCTTCTTGGTCGTGGGACGGCGAGTGGGGCGCGGCGCGCTACAACTACAGCGAGGAGAATGATGCCGATGACTGGCTCATTACGCCACCTATCAACCTCAAGGCGGGACGCTATTACGTTGTGAGCTATAAGGCGCGGGCTG
Source organism: uncultured Prevotella sp. (assembly GCA_964487905.1). Classification (GTDB taxonomy): domain Bacteria; phylum Bacteroidota; class Bacteroidia; order Bacteroidales; family Bacteroidaceae; genus Prevotella. Next base: position 44,919 of record CAZASQ010000021.1, read on the forward strand.
CCAGCACGCGTTATCCGGAGATGATGGAGGCTCGCTGGGGCAACGCGCCCACCATTGAGGCCATGACGGAGGTGATTACTCCTGAGACCGATTTGGATGAAAGCGAGTACAAACTCTTCGAGAAAACCATCTCTCCTTCCGAAGACGGGGCTTATTATTTTGGCTTCCATGCCCTCTCCAACGCTGCCGAGTTCTACATTTTCGTTGATTCCGTGAGCGTGCGGTACGGTTCCGACCCTGCATCGCCTGCGGGTGTGGACAACCTGCGCGCCATTCCCGATGAGCGCGGAGAACTTAAAGCCACGATAGCCTTCAATCTTCCTACGGTCAGCATGGATGGCGCGACACTCTCGCAGCTCACCCGTTGCGAGGTGTTGAGTGGCGATCGCATGGTGGCCTCTTTGGAAGAAAACCTCCAGCCTGGACAAGCCGTGTCCGTAACCGATGAAATGGCTGTGAAGGGGGTGAACCGTTACAGCGTCTACTGCTACAATGAGGCCGGTCAAGGTGCTCGTGCCGATGCCGAGGCCAACGTTGGACTTGACTATCCGTCTGCTCCCGTGGTTCATACCGATGACCAGCAGTCGCAGGTGCGCCTCTACTGGGACGAAATAGAGGGACTTTATGGCGGCGTGGTCTATCAAGGCGAGGTGGCTTGCCGCATCTATGACTTGGAGGACGAGTTCACCGTGGGCGACCAAATAGGCGTGGTGGCCAGCGGAACGAGAGAATACACCGTGGCAGGATTGTCCACCGATGAGGGCGAACAGCATTTCAAGTGGTGGGCTGTGCGTGCTTTCAACTCGCTTGGCTCAAGCTCTTTCGGCAAAGTATCGCTCCTTGTGGGTGAGCCTTACGCGCTGCCGTTCCTCCAGAGTTTCCCCTTTAGCAACCAAGGCGGACATCTTGTGGCGTTCAGCATGATGAACGGAATGCAAATGGGCTTCGCCACGTCCGAGACGTTCGATAACGACAATGGCTCCATCTACCTTACGGCTCCCGCACCAGCCTCGGGTATAATCTCCTTGGGCAAGGTTTCCACCACGGCGGCCGATAGTCCGGTGATGCAGTTCCACTATAAGACACCGGGCGATGTGCCCATGCGCCTTGCCGTTCGTGCCAAGTTGCCCGATGGAACAGTGACCGCCCCCATTTGGGAGGCCGACCTCTCCGAGGCGGAGAACGAGGAATGGCAGATGGCGCGCTTCGATTTGCCCGACTCTGTATTCGCCGCGCGCTACTTCATTCCCGAGATTAGCGTTGTGGTGGATGAGCCGATGCGCGACTGGCAAGTAGCCTACATCGACCAAGTGTTCATCGGTGCGCTGGCCGATGGCATCTCCGTGGTGGAGAATCGCCAGCAGACCGAGGACTACAATGTCTATACCGTTGATGGCCGCCGCGTGCTTCAGCGCGCCAAGTCGCTGGCCGGGCTGCGTCCGGGTGTGTATGTTGTCAATGGCCGCACCACTATTGTGCGCCCGTAGCAGACGTATGGCTTGCCCCGTGGGTGGGCTTACAGAATGATATCAGCGGACAGTCCCGGAGTTAGGGATTGTCCGCTTTTGCAAGGGTTCGCACCGTGATTTCCGAAACCATACCTTTT